>CAJTFE010000032.1 GCA_910575725.1 Clostridia bacterium
CCGTGAAAGCGGCTTTGGCCGGTATGATGTGATGATGGAGCCAAAGGGAGACGACGACGCAGTCATTCTGGAGTTCAAAGTACAGGATCCGGAGGATGAGAAGGACTTGTCCGATACAGTAAGAGCTGCATTGGAGCAGATCGAGAAAAAGAACTATGAGGCAACCCTTGTGGAAAAAGGAATTCCCAGGGAAAAGATACGCAAGTACGGGTTTGCTTTTTGCGGAAAAAGGGTTTTGATAGGTTGAATATAAGAATGCCAGGCAGGCATAACAAGTAAGAAGAATCCCTTTAGTTGAAATATATTTCGTGTCACAATAAAGTTTCTTCTTTGGTAATATATTTCTCAGCAGCGAAAGAGAAATACGGAAGATAAAGAAGGAGAGCTTTGTGATGAAAAATGTATACGGTTATGTACGTGTATCTACCCGAGAACAGAATGTAGAACGTCAGTTAATTTCGTTGGAAAAAGCAGGAATCCCTCCGGCCAATATATTCATCGACCGGCAGAGTGGAAAAGATTTTCACAGACCAGCGTACCAAAGAATGATAAAAAAGCTGACGGCCGGCGATGTGGTAGTGACAAAAAGTATTGATCGGCTGGGACGTAATTATGAAGAAATCAAAGAACAGTGGCGGATGCTTACCAAAGAGCTGGGAGCGGATATCATTATTCAAGACATGCCTCTTTTGGATACGACAAAAAGCAGAGATCTATTAGGAAATTTTATCAGCGATATCGTTCTGCAGCTTCTGTCCTTTGTGGCCGAGAATGAGCGGAACAATATCCGCACCCGGCAGGCGGAAGGAATTGAGGCAGCAAGGAAACGAGGCGTAAAGTTTGGAAAACCGGCTATTCCCGTACCCGAAAATTTTTCAGATCTCTATCGAAGCTGGGAACAGGGATCCATTACCATAAATGAGTTTGCCCGCTTATGCAATATGGGCAGAAGCACCATGTACAAGTGTATTGGAGAGTATAAAAGAGCGGCAGACATAATGGCTAAAAGGGGAATAAGAAAAAAATAAAAAAAATTTTGAAAAACCCTTAAGTTATTTTATTATTGCTCGATAATGTATATGAAAAGTAGTTTTAAGGGTGTCCACTTAAGTGTACTTTACCGGACAACAGCCGGCAGTCCGCAGAGGCACTTATGAGGCATCCGAATCATAACTACCATAACTTTTAAGGGGAAAAGGATGTTCCCTGCAATGATCAAGGAGGAAAAACTATGAGAATTCAGCACAATATTACTGCATTAAATGCACACAGAAACTTAAGCAACAACAACTCTTTCGTAGGAAAGAACCTGGAGAAATTATCCTCTGGTTACAAGATTAACCGCGCTGGCGACGACGCTGCAGGCCTGGCTATTTCCGAGAAGATGAGAGCTCAGATTACCGGTCTTGAGACTGCTACCAAGAACGCAGAGGATGGCGTTGCTCTGGTACAGACTGCTGAGGGTGCTTTGACTGAGGTTCACTCCATGCTTAATCGTATGGTTGCTCTGGCTACACAGTCCGCAAACGGAACTTACTCCAGCACCAACCGTAAGGAGATGCAGAAGGAGATTGCTCAGCTGAACGAAGAGATCGACAGAATCAGCAAGAGTGCAAACTTCAACGGTATGACTCTGTTCAGCGGCACCTTGGCTACTGGCGGAAAGGGAATCACACTTCATGTAGGTGAGACTTCTAAGGCACATAACCAGTTGACAATTTCTTTGACTTTAATGGATACTTCAACGATTGGTGGAAAGACACCTATGTCTATAGGCAAGACATCTGCAGCAGAATCTGTTGGAAAGATCAGTATCACAACAGCCGCTAAGGCAAAGGATGCTATCGATATCGTAAACAACGCTATCGACCAGATTTCTTCCATGCGTTCCACCTTCGGTGCTCTTCAGAACCGTCTGGAGCACACCATCAACAACCTGGGTGTTCAGACCGAGAACATCACTTCTGCTGAGAGCCGTATCCGTGACGTAGACATGGCAAAAGAGATGATGGCTTACACCAAGAATAATATTCTGGTTCAGGCTTCTCAGGCTATGCTTGCTCAGGCTAATCAGGTTCCTCAGGGAGTTCTGCAGTTACTGCAGTAAGCTGAATAAACAACAAAAAAGCGCCGGTCCTTTGGACCAGCGCTTTTTTGTTTTACCGCATTTTGATTTCACATATAAAAATTCAGAAAAAGGAGTAAACACCTATGAAGCTGCCCCTTACCATATCCCTTCTGGCCTCCAACCGAATTGCCACTCTGGAGCGCTGCCTGGATTCCCTGACGCCTCTTCTAAGGCAGGTTCCGGCAGAGCTTATTGTTGTATTCACTGGAACAGATGAGCGCGTCCGGCAGGTTGCGGAGCGTTATACGGATCAAATCATCCCCTTTACCTGGTGCAACGACTTCTCCGCGGCCCGGAATGCCGGCCTGAAACATGCAAAGGGAGAATGGTTCCTTTACCTGGATGACGACGAATGGTTTGATGATGTGACAGAGATCTGTGAATTCTTCCAAAGCGGCGAATGCCAGCAGTACAATTCCGCCGCCTACATTCAGCGCAATTATCTGGACTGGGAGGGCTCCAAGCACTCGGATGCCCTTGTCTACCGGATGGTCAAAAGAACGCCCCAGCAGTGCTTTGAAAATCCCATCCATGAAGAGCTGCAGCCCTGTTATTCTCCCTGTAAGGTTTTTGGCGCCTATGTGCACCATTATGGTTATATCGGCAGTATCGTAAGGAACAGCACAGACAAGACTTCCCGGAATATCCCGCTTTTACAGAAGGATATTCAGGAGCGGCCGGACTATACTAAGAATTACCTCCAGCTGACCCAGGAATACTGTATCGAGGAAAGATGGGACGAGGCAGAGGAGATCTGCCGGAAGGGCATTGAAATCTGCAAAAAGAAGGAAGCCGCCCTCAGAAGCTGGCTTCAGGTCAATCTGATTGAGATCCTCTACCAAAAGAAGCAGTTTGAGGAAGCAGAGAGGGAGGCCTTTGGAATACTGGAAGGAAAGCCGAACGAGCTGACGCGCCTGCTGCTCTTTCAGCTGCTGATCGGAATCAACGAGCAGCGAAAGGATTTTGAAAAGCAGCTCCAGTGGGGCATTAAATTCGAAGAGCTCCTGTCTTATATGGATCGTCACCCGGAGCTTTGGATCAAACAGCAGATGGGAACCATAAACAAGGACAAGGTGTTGAATCCGGACTGGCTGTATCCGGCGCGTCTGAACTGCATCCGGGCTTCCCTTGAAGTACAGAACTATAAGGAAACCGAGTATTTCTTGGGGCTTCTGCCCTGGGAGGAGGAATGCAGGATTCAGACATATTATCCCCTTCTGGATCGGTGGAAGGAGCATTATGCGCCCCGCTTACAGGAGATTCTGGCAAAGCTGCCCCGGGATTCGGCTTACCTCTTATATCAGAAACTCCTTTATGAGGAACAAAAAAAGCAAGATAAGGAGGAGGCAGATCTGTTCCTGTTTCACCGCTGTCTGAAGGAAATCGATCAGCCGTACCTTCAAAGACAGCTCATCGAAAAGGTTTTGATGGAAAAGAAGGATTTCTCGGTATTGCTGAATCGAATAGATCTGGATACTTGGAGAAATCATATTTCCCAAATCGTAAATGCAGCGGCCTATGAAGAAAACCAATATCTGTGGGAAGCCAGGGAGGTTCTTTTTAAAGAGCATCAGCTGCAGGGCCTTTGGCTTGAGAAGCTTCTGGTGGAAAAAAAGCTTTCTCACGGTTTTCTGATGAAAAAGGATCTGCTGGAAGCGCTGGAAAGATATGCTTTTACCATCACTTCCTACTATGAAGCGCTGTATCAGCCTTCCGTACTTCAATCAGACAAGCGCTGCCTTCTACCAGCAGAATGCCGTCTGGCCTATGGACTCCAGGAGGCCTTAAGCTGCTGGAAACAGGGACAGCCTGCCGAGACCATACGTTTTTTGCGAGAAGCCATTCAGATGGATCCACGAATGACGGGAGTGATTCGGGAAGTGATTCGTCTGCTAAGCAACGAAATAGCCTGGCCTGAACCGGATGCCGGCCCGGAATTTTGGCAGCTGGCTGAACAGATGAGGGAAGCTTTAAGGGGGATGATTAAGACCGGGAATGATAGGGAAGCCATGTCTGTGCTTTTGCAGCTTCTTCCTTTGCTTCCAAAGGACATGGAACTTTTGAAAATGCAGCAGATCCTGCTGGCGCGGCTGGCAGACTAAAAACAACCATTGCAATTCCCTCCGGCTTGCTCTAAAATAGAGAGAGCAGACCATGAAACAGAACTGGAGGATTGGCACATGAGTACTCTGGCCATTGTTATGATTGTAAAAAACGAAGAGAAAAGCCTTTCCCGCTGCCTTAAGCAGGCGGCAGGTCTGGCCGATAAACTATATATCACAGATACGGGCTCCACAGATCGAACCAGAGAAATTGCCGCTGCTTATGGGGCAGCGGTGACGGAATACGTTTGGAATCAGGATTTTGCGGCAGCCCGTAATTTTGCCTTGTCTCAGTCCGCCTGTGATTGGAATCTGGTGTTGGATGCAGATGAATATTTGGCAAAGGGAAGCCGGAGAGAGCTGGAAGAATTTTTAAAGCATCCAGATCGGGTGGGAGCCATAGAGCGGAAGGACTACTACATGGAGGAGCTTCCCGGAGGCAGACAGGAGATGGCTTACGCATATTCCTACACTTCCCGGCTTCTTCCGAGAGGTGTGGGCTACACGGGGCGGATTCATGAGCAGGTGGATTCGGGGCTGCCTGTTTATCCGGTTCCTCTGCTGTTTGAACATGACGGATATCTGCGGCCGGGAAAGGCAGAGCGGAATCTTGCGATTCTTTTGGAGGAAGTGAAGGCTTCCCCAAAGGATTCTTATGTTCTCTATCAGACTGCGGAGACCCTTCGGGGTCTGAAGCGTTATGAGGAGGCCTGCGAGTATTACAGAAGTTTTTATGAGCATGTACCGGGGAACGGCGTTGGATATCGTGCAAACGGAGTGATCAATTATCTCTATGCGCTGATTGGAGCAAAAGCCTGGGATCGGGCCCTGCAGGTAGCGGCAGAAGAGGAGGGGCGTCTGGGCAGCTATGCGGATTTTCATTTTGTCTGCGGAATTCTTTTTATGCAGGCGATTCTGGCGGATACTGGAAAGTACATTTCCTATCTGCCGCGGATAGAGGCGTCTTATTTAAAATGTCTGGAGATTGGGGAGATTCCGGCTAACCAGGGAGTGGGAGGCACTGGCTCCTTCCGGGCAGCCTACAACCTGGGCACCTGGTATGAGGTGACCGGCGATACAAAGAAGGCCAGAGCATACTATCAAAAAGCGGCCAAGGAACAGTATCCGCCGGCTATAGAACGGCTTAGCTTATTATAGGGAGAGGATAAATATATGAATATAGCATTGATTTTGGCAGGGGGCGTAGATCCCAATTTCCGCATGGACGTACCAAAGCAGTTTGTAATTGTGGAAAACCGTCCCGTGATTGTATATACCCTCCAGGTTTTTCAGAATCACCCGGAGATTGATATGATTCTGGTTTCCTGTCTGTCCGGATGGCAGGAAATGGTAAGGGCTTACGGAAAGCAGTTTAATATTACCAAGCTGGAAACCATAGTAGAAGGAGGGCCGGATGGCCAGGAATCCATCTGGAGGGGGATTGTATGGCTGGCAGAGCACTGTAAGGCGGATGATGTGGTGGTGATTCACGATGCTATCCGTCCGCTTGTGACAGATGATCTGATTTCAGACAGTATCCGCGTTTGCCGGAAAAGAGGAATGGGGGTTGCAGCAGTGCGCTCCATGGACACAGTGATGCTGACTACAGATGGACAGAATGCAAGAGAAAGTATATCAAGGTATCATATACGGAGAATTCAGACACCTCAGACCTACCGGCTTGACTACCTCCAGGAGATCCATGAGAGAGCAGAGCAGAAAGGCGTGAAGCACTGTGTGGACAATAACAGCGTTCTTGCCCGGCTGGGGGAGAATGTATGCTTTTCCAAGGGTTCTGATTTTAATATTAAGATTAATACCGTAGAGGATGTAGAGATGTTCCGGGCGCTGTATCATATGAAACGGCAGGATGCGAAGGTGCAGAGAGAGGACGGTTTATGAATATTGCGGTGATACTGGCCGGAGGCAGCGGAAAGCGGACAGAACAGGATGTTCCCAAGCAGTTTATCAATGTCTATGATAAGCCGATTATTGTCTATACCCTGGAGGCGTTTCAGAAGCATCCGGGGATCGACGGAATCATTGTATCCTGTCTGGAGGGATGGGAAGAGATTCTGAAGGCTTATGCAAGAGAGTATGGGATTACAAAGCTAAAATGGGTGATAAGCGGCGGTGAGGATGGCCAGGCCTCTACCAGAAAGGCGCTCTTTGAGCTTAAAGGCGTCTGCAGAGAAAAGGATATTGTGCTTGTTCATGATGCAGTAAGGCCTTTTGTCAGCAGTGAGATTATATCCGACTGTATCGCTGCCTGTCAGCGCTATGGGAACGGTCTTTCAGCCGTCCGCTTTCAGGCAGAGACGATCGTGCGCTCCAGAGACGGAATCAGCGGCGATGAGATTATTGACCGTCAGGATATTATGCGTGTAATGACACCTCAGGCTTTTCATTACGGAAAGGCTGTCTGGGCCCAGGAAGAGGCCGAAAAGCGCGGCATTACGACCGTTTACATCAATGTGCTGATGGCAGAGCTGGGAGAGAGGCTTTATTTTTCAAAAGGATCTGCAAAAAATATCAAGCTGACAACCATGGAGGATATTGAGATATTTAAAGCGCTCTACAGTGCAGAGCGGGAAGACTGGATAAAGTAAGGGAGAGAATGGGATGAGCCATACCGTACACAAACAACTTCTGTCAATGACAGATACATTGATTCGCGCAAACAAAGCATTGAAAATCAATCTGCCCAAGGCGCAGAAAAAGAAGGAAGGAATTATCCAGCTTTTGTCAGACTGCCAGGACAGCGCTATTTCCATCGGGGAAAATGTGGAGAAGCTGTACGGGGAGGGGACGAAGACGGTGGCGGAGCTGGAGGTATACTGCGAGAATCTGTATCAGATGACCTTGGTGCTGGACAATCCGGTGCAGACGAAGGAGCTTCTAAAAGATCTTACAAGACAGCTGCTTCGGATCCGGCGGCTGGTTGCAGAAGAAGTGCCGGATCGCCTGGAAGCTGTGTTTCTGCCTTATAAGGCATCTATGTGGGATTCCCTGGAAAGTATCTGGAAAGCGGCCGATGCCGATGAGGAGTGTGATGCCTATGTGATTCCCATTCCCTATTATGACAGAAATCCGGACGGAAGCTTCCGGGAGGAGCATTACGAGGGAGAGCTGTTTCCGGAAGATGTGACAGTTACCTATTATGACGAATATGATTTCGGACTTCGGATGCCGGATGTCATATTTATCCACAATCCTTACGATGACGGGAATTTTGTAACCTCCGTACATCCTTACTTTTATTCCAAGAATCTGAAAAATTTTACGGAAAAGCTGGTTTATGTGCCTTATTTTATACAGAATGGGGAGGGAATTGACGAAGATTACGCAACCCCTTCAGCCGTTTTGTATGCAGATTATATCATTGCTCAGACGGAAAAGGAACGGGAGGATTATATCCGCCATTGCAGTAAACGGTATCCGGGCGTGAACTTTAAGGAAAAGGTTCTGGCCCTCGGCTCTCCGAAGATTGATAAAGCGCGCTCGGTGAACCGGGAAAATGTCAAGGTTCCAGAAGAATGGCTGGAGCGGATCGAGGGTAAAAAGGTGATTCTCTATAACACCAGCCTGAACGGGCTTTTAAAAGCCGGTGATGAATATTTGGAGAAAATGAAGGATGTGTTTGCCCTTTTTCAGAACAGGGAGGATGCGGTGCTTCTCTGGAGGCCTCATCCGCTGATGGAGAGTACGCTTCTTTCCATGCGGCCTGTACTGTATGCACAGTATATGGAACTGAAGAATTGGTTCCAGAAGGACAAGATCGGGATTTATGACGATACAGCGGATATGTATCCGGCTATCGGAATCAGCGACGCTTATTATGGCGATTGGAGCTCTCTGGTATGGCTTTACCGGGAGACGGGCAAACCGGTGATGATACAGGATGTGGATGTCCGGTCGGAGTAGAGCCGGCCATCCCCATACTGATAAGCAGCCACATAACAGGCGTCACAATAGGCAGATCCAGATTTACCAGGGACTGCGATACATAGCAGATTACAGCCAGCAATGCGCCGGCTATATAGGGACTTCTTGTCCGGTTCCGGAAAAGCCGGACAAAGGATGCGCCTAAAAAGAGCAGATAGAAGGCCAGCCCCAGTAATCCGATGGTTACCAGATATTGCAGGAAGGAGTTGTGGGCATTGTCAAAGAACATTCCTGTGTCGTTCTGCATCTGCAGCAGGATGGTCTGACTGACCAGACATCCAAAGGTATCCGGACCGCAGCCGAACAGCTTGCCCATGGGCGTCAGATGGTTGTAGATCCATAAAGATTTTTTCCATATATAGCCCCTGCCGCTTCCCCATCTGTCATTGAAGATAAGGTAAGAACCAAGAGCGGCATACTTTTCTTCCTGTCCGCTTTTGTTGGCGTCAAAGAGAAGCAGGCAGATAAGCAAAAATGCCGTCAGTATCAGCGCAGCCCATATATATGTATAAGTTATCGTTCTATGTTTCTTTAGAGTTTCTTTTTTCGGATGTTTCCAGCAATAAAACCCCAGTGTTACAGTGAGTACCCATAAGACGGGCGCCAGAACAGAAAGGGCCTTCAGATTGGAAATGACTTGGAATAGTCCAAAAAGTCCAAAGGTCCGGTCGGCAAATCGGACGTCGGCAATACGGATCATCTTAAGAGCCGTAAAAAAGGTTGTCACCAGAAACAGATATTTCCATCTGCCTTTTTTGTCAGAAAATAATACAAAAGGAAGAAAGATAAAAACTGCGGCAAGACTTAGATAGGCATTGTCACTGCGCCCAAGGATAATGGCTGTCAGAGAAACAATAAAACAGGCGTAATACCAGATAGATTTTTTTAGGTTTTTTTCCAATGCGAACAGAGCGGCAGACAAGCCGAGAAGCATCCCCACATAAGCCGTATAGGTATTGATATTGCCTAATGTGGAAGTAAAGCTTGCCATGGAAGCCGGGGAATCTTTGCGGAAATGGAGAATGTCCATCTGAAAATAATCTGTGATACCAAATAGGCACAGGATCATCCCACTGGCCAGAAACACATCAAAAAGCCGTCCGTTTAAGAACCAGAAACGGCTGATTAAAAAATAGGAAACAACATACAGAGTCAGCAGGAACAGGCCGCTGTAACGGCCTTCATTGCCCCAGAAGGCTTCATAAGGGAAGCGTGACTGTAATGTGGAAATAACTGCTGTCAGCCAGAAGCCCAGAACCATAGCATCTGCCGCGCAAAAATTTTTTTCCCAGCTGCCTGGGTGCAGCCGGGACAGCAAAGCTTTGGCAGGTACGCCCGGTAAGCTTTTCCGATGAATACCTGCCATATAAAAGGCCAGAAGGAGCATGGCGCCGCTTAAGATCAGAATACACAGTGTGTAGAAGCAATATTTTGTTTCCAGAATATCGTAGTAGGAATCGTGAAGGATCAATGGAAATACCGTAACCAGAAGGAAAATGACAGTTTCTATCATTTTGTTTGCCGCAGAGCGATATTGAAAGATAATTGCGTCTGCGTTTCGGCTGTTGTCCGGATTTGTATGGGAGGCGGTGATTTTCATAATCAAGGAGCCTTTCTGTTCTGTAATAAGTTAAGCAATCATTATTTTTGCTGAGGGTATGATACAATAACAAAATCAGTATAGCATTGGCAGAAGGAGGATGCAAGCAGCCGGAAGAGGCAGTGCAGCTGCGAAAAGATGCTGGATAGTGTACTAAAACTATGGTAAGATAAAAACATGGAAGGCGAGGAGGTGTGCCATATGACGAGAACTGTAGGAATCGGGCTGCAAAACTTTGAGAAGATACGAGAGAGACAATGCTTTTATGTAGATAAAACAAAATTTATAAAAGAGTGGTGGGAAAATCTGGATGATGTCACCCTAATTACCCGCCCCAGGCGCTTTGGAAAGACGCTGACTATGAGTATGACGGAGCAGTTCTTTTCCATAAACTATGAGGGCCGGGGAGAGCTGTTTGAAGGACTTTCCATATGGGAGGATGAAAAGTACAGAGAACTGCAGGGAACCTGTCCGGTGATTAGCCTTTCATTCGCCAATGTAAAGGAAAGCAGCTATGAGTCAACCGTGCAGAGAATCAATCAGATTCTTACGAATCTGTATTATGAGTATAGCTTTGTGCTGGAGGGCGATGCTTTGTTATCCGAGGAAAAAGAAGATTTCCGCAGTGTATCTAAAGGTATGCCGGAGGTTACGGCTACGATGGCTCTTCACCAATTATCAAGGTTTTTGTATAAATATTATCATAAAAAGGTGATTATTCTCTTGGACGAGTATGATACTCCCATGCAGGAAGCCTATGTGAATGGATATTGGGAGGAGCTGGTTTCCTTTACCAGAAGTATGTTCAATTCGACCTTTAAAACGAATCCCTATCTGAACAGGGCTATTATGACAGGGATTACAAGAGTGAGCAGGGAATCTATCTTTTCTGATTTAAATAATCTCGAGGTGGTGACAACTACTTCGGAAAAGTATGCGGATTGCTTTGGGTTTACGGAAGAAGAAGTATTCGCTGCACTGGATGAGTGCGGAATGCCGGACAGAAAGCAAGAGGTTAAAAGCTGGTATGATGGATTTACCTTTGGGGATCATACGGATATCTATAATCCCTGGTCTGTTTTAAACTATTTGGATAAAAGAAAGGCGGGAACGTATTGGGCCAATTCCAGCTCCAACAGCCTGGTAGGAAAACTGATTCGTGAGGGAAGTGCAGATATTAAGCAGGAATTTGAGGATTTGATTTCGGGTAAGCCGATTATAAAACCAATAGATGAGCAGATTGTGTATGGAGAGCTGGAAGGAAATGAAGAAGGGATCTGGAGTCTCTTGCTGGCCAGCGGTTATCTGAAAGTACTCGATTATGAAGAAGATTGGGAATCAGTGGATGCGCCGGACTACGAGCTGGCGCTTACCAATCGTGAAGTAAGGCGGATGTTCTGCGTCATGGTACGGGACTGGTTTGGCAGGAGCAGAAGGGAATATAACGAGTTTATTAAAGCTATGCTGGCAGATGATTTGAAAACCATGAATTATTATATGAATAAGGTGGCTCTCGCTACTTTTAGCAGCTTTGATGTTGGGAATAAACCCTCGGAAGCAGCAGAGCCGGAGCGTTTTTATCATGGGTTTGTTTTGGGGCTTCTGGTGGAATTGGCTGACCGTTATACAGTGACCTCGAATCGTGAGAGCGGCTTTGGACGATATGATGTGATGTTGGAACCAAAACATGAAGATGATGGAATTATTTTAGAATTCAAAGTGCAGGATCCAGAGGATGAGAAAGAGCTATCCGATACGGTAAAGGCGGCTTTGGAACAGATAGAAAAGAAGAAATATGAAACCATTTTGATGGAAAAGGGAGTTCCAAGAGAAAAAGTGCGCAAGTATGGCTTTGCCTTTTGTGGGAAAAATGTCTTGATTGGATCAGACCAAAGGTAAGGAGGTGCGAAGCATGGCGAGAACGGTGGGTATTGGTCTGCAAAGCTTTGAGAACGTACGAGAGAGACAATGCTTTTATGTAGATAAAACAAAATTTATAAAAGAGTGGTGGGAAAATCTGGATGATGTCACCTTGATTACCCGTCCCAGGCGCTTTGGAAAGACACTGACTATGAGTATGACGGAGCAGTTCTTTTCCGTAAATTATGAGGGCAGGGGAGAGCTGTTTGAAGGACTTTCCATCTGGGAGGATGAAAAGTACAGAGAACAGCAGGGAACCTATCCGGTGATTAGCCTTTCATTCGCCAATGTAAAGGAAAGCAGCTATGAGTCAACCGTGCAGAGAATCAATCAGATTCTTACGAATCTGTATTATGAGTATAGCTTTGTGCTGGAGGGCGATGCTTTGTTATCCGAGGAAAAAGAAGATTTCCGCAGTGTATCTAAAGGTATGCCGGAGGTTACGGCTACGATGGCTCTTCACCAATTATCAAGGTTTTTGTATAAATATTATCATAAAAAGGTGATTATTCTCTTGGACGAGTATGATACTCCCATGCAGGAAGCCTATGTGAATGGATATTGGGAGGAGCTGGTTTCCTTTACCAGAAGTATGTTCAATTCGACTTTTAAAACGAATCCCTATCTAAACAGGGCTATTATGACAGGGATTACAAGAGTGAGCAGGGAATCTATTTTTTCTGATTTGAACAATTTGAAAGTGATAACAACAACTTCAGACGAGTATGCGGACTGCTTTGGTTTTACGGAGGAAGAAGTTTTTGCGGCATTAGATGAATTTGGAATGTCTGACAAGAAACAAGAAGTAAAAAGATGGTATGATGGCTTTGTGTTTGGCAGCCAGTCGGATATCTACAATCCCTGGTCGATTATAAATTATCTGGATACGGGAAAGGTAAGGACTTACTGGGCCAATTCCAGCTCCAACAGCCTGGTAGGAAAACTGATTCGGGAGGGAAACAAGGAGGTTAAGCAAAGGCTTGAGGGGCTGATGCACGGCGAGGCTTTCCGGGTTGAGATGGATGAGCAGATTGTGTATGGGGAATTGGCTGTAAAAAGAAACTCCGTCTGGAGTCTCCTCCTTGCCAGCGGTTATCTGAAAGCTCTGCAGGTAGAATATATAGAAACGGAAGGCCGCTGGTACTACACCCTGACCCTGACAAACCGGGAAGTGCGGATGATGTTTGAGAACATGATTCGGGGATGGTTTTCTGAGCAGGATGAGAATTATAATGATTTTATCAAGGCGCTGCTGTTAAATGACTTGAAGGCTATGAATTATTATATGAATAAAGTGGCCCTTGCTACGTTCAGTGCTTTTGATACAGGAAACAAGCCTTCAGAGGCTGCGGAGCCGGAGCGCTTCTACCACGGCTTTGTGCTGGGGCTGTTAGTAGACTTGTCTGACCGCTATGCGGTAGTCTCCAACCGTGAGAGCGGCTTTGGGCGGTATGATGTGATGCTGGAGCCCAAAAAGGACGATGACGGGATTATACTGGAATTCAAGGTACAGGATATGGAGGATGAAAAGGAGCTTGCGGATACGGTGAAGGCGGCCCTGCAGCAGATCGAGGAACGAAAGTACGAAGCTGCGCTTATAGCAAAGGGAGTTCCCAAAGAAAAGATAAGAAAATATGGGTTCGCCTTTTGTGGGAAAAGAGTTTTGATTGGCTGACGGTGCTGGGGCTGCCGCCTTATTTTGCGGCAGCCCCAAACTGACGGAGGGCAGCTGGATAGAGCAAAATCCAACCAATACAATGAATCGCAAGAATCACCAGATCTTTACCGGCGGCTGTCATGCTGCCGTTGGCCAGCTCCATAATTCCCTCAAAAGCTGCGCAGGATGGGATGAGATAGCAGATACCGGAGAGGATCTTATTTTCTGCCAGCGCCAGATATTTAAGAAGGGGAACCGCCATAAATACAATCATAAGAATTTTGATATAAACCACGCCTGCCATCATCCCGTCCGAAACACGGCCGATAAAGAGGCCGGCCAAAGACGACGCAAAGGCTGACAATACAGTTAATGCCAGCATTACCGCCATCCGGCCGGGAGAAAGCCGGAAACAGACTGCCGCCGTAACCATTGCGGACAGACAGCCAAACACAAAACCGATAAAAATTTTCTGAATTATATATTGCCTGGAGGTCATAGGCAGTATTTCATTGATCAGTGCAATCCCATCTTCTTTTTCGGAAATAATGTTCATTGCATTAAAAGTACAGCCCATGAACATGGCAGTAATCAGCGTCATTGCCATAAAAATATATTGAAATCCGGTCAGTACGTCAGGCTGTTCCAAGGTCTGTATACGGACTCCGGCCGACAGTTCCCTCTGTTCATAGAGAGCCGGAAGTGTGGCTGCCGTCTGCTGCCACAAAGGTAATTCATCACCAGATAAAGCTGTCTTGATGCTGTTTCCGTCCATTTCGATGCCAATCAGATTGGTAGACGGCTCCCGGATCGCCGAAAGCCATTCCTCCCTTGTCTGACAGACGGTAACATCGCCGTACCCCATAAGCCATTCCCTTGCTTCATCAGTGACTCCGCCGTCAACCACACAAAAGTAGTATTCGCCTAAAGAGGACAGGTCAATGGAACCGGCCATATTCAGTGCCATAGCGGCCATAACAGGCAGGAAAAACGACATGATGCAAAATTTATCTTTCCTAACGCTCTTCAGCTGATAGATCAATCCTTTCATAATTAACCCTCCTCCCCCATCTCTTTGCGAAACGCCGCAGCGGCAATGCCAAAGAGTAAAAGAATAACACACACTGCACAGATATAATAAACCGGGTTTGTAACAGGCGTGCCAAAAAAAGCATGTTTCAGCCCCATATACAGATGATAAAAGGGATGCCGGCAGATCCAGTCCATTTTAATTGCAGTGTTGGCCGACAGGAAAACCGGTGTTGCAATAAAAAGCGCAATCACCAGATAAGCCAGTGAAAATTGTTTAAAATCTTTTAACAGCATTGCACAGCTGAAGCCAGTGAGAGACATAATCAGAGATAAGATTCCTGTCTGTACAAGGACAGCAGGCAGCATACTGCCTGCTTCTTTTGGCCCGACATTGAACAGAGTCATCAAAGCTGCAAAAACGAAATCCGTAAGCAGAAAAAGGAAGACCTTGGAACATATAAACAGGCTCTTTTTCAGAGGCATAATAGCATGAATGCGTATCACTCCCATCTGTTTTTCTTTAAACAGCACAGACGCAATCCCCAAAAAGCCGACGGCAACAATCTCAATAAACAGCAGCTCACAGGTGATCTCCCTGCGCTGTTTCATTTCCGGAGTATGCTCCCCCACGGTTTCCGGCTTGTATCCGCTGCCGGAATGCAGAAGCGAGAGGGCATAGTCTGCTCTATGCCGGTCGGCTTTTGGGGTTCCCGCATAAAGTACAATATGGGGCCTGCCATCCTTTATGCGGATTCCGACACCGCCGCTTGTATCTCTGGCAAGCGCCTCATCCAGCTCTTCCTCAGAAGTTACTAGGTGGATAAGGGGCGATGCCTGTGTATAAGTCCTTTCTGGATCATAGAGATAGACGTTGTAGATATTGGCATGATCTCCCATAAGATTCAGATAGCCAAAGTGAATGAACCCTGTATAGAGCAAAAGGGATCCAAGTGCTATCAGGAAAAATTTTCCTGACGCCATCATGCGGCAGTCCTTTTTGAATAAAGAAAAAAGGTACTTCAAGACAGCCTCCTTCCTGCATACTGGATAAAAATGTCCTCCAGCGTCGGCTCCTGGGAGTGAATACTGATCAGTTCATCAAATGGAAAAGGAAAACCTGACTTCAGCGACTGTGCATCCAGCGTCTGTTCTTCCCTCCTGCCCTGATACAGATAATGAACAGCAATGCTGCGGCTGCTGTTCTGTTCTTTTAGATTTTCCGGCGTATCAAGCGCAACAATGTTTCCATCAGAGATAAAAGCCACTCTGTCACAGAGCAGATCGGCATCCAGCATATTATGGGTTGTTACAAATACCGTTGTCCCCTTTTGGCGTTCCTTCTCTATAATCCTGCGGAAGAGGACAGCCCCGGCTGGATCAAGGCCGCTGGTCGGCTCGTCTAAAAACAGGAGTTTCGGGCTGCTGATCAAGGCCCTCGCCATACTGACACGCTGGCGCATCCCCTTGGAGTAGGAGGACACCGGTTTCCTTAAGAAATCCTTCTTAAATTCCAGTTCATCAAGCACCTCCAGGGCATTGCGCAGCTGTTCTTTGGGATAGAAAGAGGAAAAATAGCGCAGGTTGTCAAGGGCGCTTAGATTGGCGTACAGATAGGGAAACTCAAACAGGACGCCGATTTTCTGGAAGAATTCCTGGTCAGGCACTTCCCTTAACTCTTTCCCGAAGAGGGACACCATGCCGCCGTGTTCCTTCAGAATGCCGGTCAGTATCTTTTGGGTGGTAGACTTCCCGGAGCCGTTCGGCCCCAGGAATCCAAAGATTTCCCCATCCCCCACAGAGAAGTTCAGGCCGTGCAATGCCTGTTTGTCTTTTCCATAGGAAAATGTCAGATCCTTTACTTCAATCATTCATCATCCCCCCATTTTCCATATCGCTCCTTTTTCCTGCCCTGTTCCCGAGTGCTCCACCATTTTATAAACTTTACCTTGAAAGGGATAGAGAGGATAAGCGCCGCAGTCACAAGCCACCAGTACCATTCCAAACCTAAGAACATAATCCCTGCCTCCTTATTTTGAGGACGTTTCTTTCCTCTTGATGGGGTAAGAATAAAAAAGTGCGTTGAAGTTTATGTGAAATTGGTGTGAATTCGGTGTGAAATCTTTTATACGATAAGAAAAAGCCTCCATTTCTTTATAGAAACAGAAGCCTTTGGCACGGTTTATTTTATAGAAGGAATAGAAAAATAGAAGGTCACGCCGTCCTGCCGGTTGGAAGCGCCATACTTTAGATGATGCATGGAAAGGATTTGTGCCACAATCGCCAGCCCTAACCCGGAGCCGCTGTATTTTGCGTTTTTATCGCGGTAAAATTTTGTCCAGATTTTTGGAAGATTTTCCTGTGGGATAGGTTGTCCCTGATTGTAGATAAAAAAGTCCAGCATCCCTTCCCGTTCTGTGAGCGAAAGCTTCAAAATACCGCCAGGGCGGACGTTTCGTTTTGCATTGACGATGAGATTGTTCAGTACCTGCTCCATTCTGCCCTTATCGGCATTGACATAGGCAGGCAGCTCTGGCAATTCATATTGCAGGTTAAAATCAGCATCTGGGGCATCAACCAGCAGCCGTCCGGCAACCGTTTCCAGAAATTCAACGAATTCAAAGCGTTCCGGGTGAAGCCCGGCAGCTCCGCTTTCCAGTGCAGATAAGTCGAGCAGAGTGGTAATCAGGCAGCTCATGCGTTCCGTTTCTTTTATAATGACTTCATAGTAATGCTGCCTTTTCGCTTCCTCTGTTTCATCCTGCAGTCCTTCCGTATAAGCCTGGATCACGCCCAGGGGCGTTTTCATTTCGTGGGAAAGGCTGTCTGCCAGCTCTCTGCGCTCAGAGAGCAGACGCTTTTTCTGTTCCACATCCTGCTCCAGTTTCCGGTTGGCGTGTTCCAGCGCCCCGAATGCATCCTGCAGATTCTGGGCCATAATATTCAGACTGTGGGAGAGTTCCCCAAACTCATCGCGTCCCGATACCTTACATAGATGCGAGAAATCTAAATTCGCCATCCGCCCAGCGGCTTCATTCAGTTCCGACACGGGCTTTGAGATAAACCGGGCCATCCATAAATCAACCGCGCAGATTAAGGCGGCAACAAATATCAGCCAGATGATAAGGGAGACATCTGCGCTTAAGGGCAGCCTGGTAGAAAACACATAAGATAACACCAGAATAATCCCCATCAGTTTGGAAGCCAGCACTATTTTTTTCCGAATGGTAAAAACGTTCATTTGTCCACTTATTTTCATGCTGTCACCTCAAATTTGTAGCCGGACCGGATAAGCGTAACAATGTGCCTGCCCTCGCTTCCCAATTTCTGGCGGAGGGTTTTGATATGCGTATCTACGGTTCTGGTGGTTCCCTCAAAATCATATCCCCATATGCGGTTGAGCAATTGCTCTCGGCTGAAAATCTGGCCTGGATTCGACATGAAAAAGTAAAGAAGCTCATACTCCTTGTGGGTCAGCGTGATCTCCTTTCCCTCCAGAAAAACTTTATGTGAAGCGGCATTGATTGAAATTTTACCGGCGTTTATCGTATCGGCCAAAAGAGCAGGAGAGCGGCGCAATAAGGCATTGGCCTTTGCCAGCAGCACCTTGGGGCTGAATGGTTTTGTCATATAATCATCTGCGCCCAATTCATAGCCCTTTAGTTTATCGTCCTCATTGCTTTTCGCTGTTAACATGATAATAGGGATACTGCTCATTTCTCTTGCCATCCTGCAGACGGAAAATCCATCAACATGGGGCATCATAATATCCAGTATCATCAAATCCACAGGATTGCTTTTCAGCGCCAGCAGCGCATCCATGCCGTCGTCAGCGGTAAAACAAGTATGGCCGCCGCGCTGCATATATTCGGCGATAATTTCCTGCATATTTTTTTCATCTTCGACAATTAGAATTTTTGCCATAGTATGCTTCCTCTTTCATTTCACCTTAGTTTAACACATGCAACGTATAATTGCACGTATCTTCTGGTTTTCACAGAGCAGCTGGCAGAAAAGTGGAGGCGAAAGGGATATTAATTGAAGAAATTGGAAGAAAAATATGTATTCCAGGAGGTGCCGTCTGCATCTCCTGTTTTTTGGGTGCTTTTAGAACCCGTTCCCGGATTCTTAGAGACCTAATTGTCAAAACCGCTTCAGACAATGCTTTTCCACAAGGTTAATTCCCTGATAAAGAATCATAGCCATCACACAGAGAATCACAATGGACATCAGCACCATGTCAAGCTGGAACACCTGGCTCCCATAAATAATCAGATACCCCAGCCCCTGCCGGCTGCCGATAAATTCCCCGATCACCACCCCAACCAGGCAGAGGCCGATATTAACCTTCATGGTATTGATAAAGATGGGAACGGAGCTGGGAAGTACAACCTTGCGGAGCACATCCCTCTTATTTCCGCCCAGAGTGTAGATTAGTTTAACCTTTTCCGGATCCACCTCGGAAAATCCCGTGTAAATCGTTAAAATACTCCCGAATACAGCCACAGACATGCCGGCTGCGACAATCGTTTTCATATTGGCCCCAAGCCATACAATGAGAAGAGGGGCCAGGGCAGACTTAGGCAGGCTGTTGAGCACCACCAGATAAGGCTCCAGAATCCGGGAAAGGCTGTGGAAGAGCCACAGCAGAACGGCAGTCAGCAGACTGAACAGAAACACCAGGAAAAAGCTTAAGAGCGTTTCCGCCAGAGTCGTTCCGATATGCATAAAAACAGACCGGTCGGCCATCATAGAAACAAATATTTCACACACGCGGCTGGGGCTGCTGAAAATAAAGGCGTCAATCAGATGAAGCCTTGCGCTTGCCTCCCAGATAAGCAGGAACAAAAGGAAAATAAAGATACGGGCAAGGGTAATGGCCCGAAGCTTCCGCTTCCGCTGTTCCAGAAAGCTTTGCTGAGCAAGAGACGGTTCAGCCACTTATATTCAACTCCTTCCAGATAAGATTAAAATAGTCTTTAAATTCCGGCGCATTCCTGGATCGCATAGGCGTGCGTTCCTCCATGGCAAAGGCTACGGGAACCAGCCTCTGCACCCGTCCGGGCCGTTTGGAAAGCACCAGTACCTGATCCGCCATGCTGATAGCCTCTGACAAGTCATGGGTAACAAGAATGGCAGTTTTTTCTTCTTTTTTAATAATGGCGGCAATGTCGTCACAGACGGAAAGCCTCGTCTGGTAATCAAGCGCAGAAAAGGGCTCATCCAGAAGCAGAAGATCCGGCTCCAGGGCCAGGGTGCGTATCAGGGCCGCTCTCTGGCGCATGCCTCCGGAGAGCTGGGAGGGCCTGGCGTCCCGAAAGGAAGAAAGACCATAGGTTTCCAGCATGGCATCCACAGAAGCCAGGTGCCTGGGGGTCAGTTTTTTCTGTATCTCCAGGCCCAGTGTCACATTGCTGTAGACGGTGCGCCATTCAAACAAATGATCCTTTTGCAGCATATATCCGATGTTGGATCCGGCCTCCCTAAGGGATTTCCCCAGGAAGGAAATCGTGCCCTCTTCAGGCTCAAGAAGGCCGCTGATCAGTGACAGAAGTGTGGATTTTCCGCAGCCGGAAGGGCCGACAATGGCCAGGAAGCTGCCGCTCTCCAGCTGAAAGGAGATGTCGGACAGGGCCAGGGTTTCCCCGTTCACTTCATGGTAGGAGTAGCTGACATGGGAAAGCTCCAGTAAAGGGTTCATAAGCATGCCTCCTATTAATAGTTCCGTAATATATAGCTATTTTATGAGGGCAGCAGGAAATGGTGCTTTTTTGATGCAACTATGATACACTAATGATGTAAATTTTGTGATACAAGCTGTTAGTATTTGACGAGAAGAGGAAACAAAATGATACAGATTTTAGTAGTAGAGGATGAAAGACCCATTTCCAATCTCATAGCCGTAAACTTAAGAAAAGCAGGCTATTCCTGCCGCTGTGTCTATGACGGCATGGCTGCTGCGGACGCTCTGGATAAAGCCAGGTACGATCTGATTCTTCTGGACGTGATGCTTCCCAAGGTGGACGGCTATGAATTGATGAACTATATAACGCCCCTGGAGATTCCCGTGATTTTCCTCACGGCCAAGGCATCCGTCACAGACCGGGTGAAGGGCCTGAAGCTGGGAGCCGACGACTATCTCACCAAGCCCTTTGAGATCATCGAGCTTCTGGCCAGGGTGGAAACCGTGCTCCGGCGTTATCACAAGACAGAAAACATTCTCACCGTACACGATTTGGTTATAGACACCTCTTCCCGGATTGTAAAACGGGACGGTGCTCCCATCAATCTCACAAAGAAGGAATACGAGCTTCTTTTGCTGTTTGTCCGCAATAAAAACGTAGCCCTCTACCGGGAGACCATTTACGAACGTATCTGGGGAGGGGAATATATGGGAGACAGCCGCACGGTGGATCTTCATGTACAGCGGATGCGCAAAAAGATAGGCTGGGAGGATAAGATTGTCACAGTCTACAAGGTGGGATACCGCCTGGAGGGATAGATGAAATTTTCCTGGAAAATATGTTTTTCAACCATTATGCTAAGTCTTTTGATCTTCACCATTGGCGGATACGTGCTGATATCCGCCTTATTTCAGTCTACCTACCAGAGAGAGGCTGCCAACGCCGGGGAGGAGAACCGGATGCTTCAGTATTCCTTTGCGGCTTATTGGAGCGCTGCCATACAGGATATGGAGCCAAGCAAGGAAAATGTGCGGCGCACGGCGGACGCTATGGTGGACGGAATGGCGGGAAGCAGCCTTAAGATAAGGATTTCCGACAGGGAAGGCCAGGTGCTCTATGACAATACGGGGACGGGCCCGGATACAGGGCTTTTAAAAGCCATCACAAGAACCAGCCGGGGACATATGCTGCGGAAGACTCAAAGCGGCTATGAGCTCCAGACGGCAAGCATGGTCTGCCTGGGGGAGGATGCGTTTTTGTACCTGGAGAGCATCCGGGATGTGACCGAGCTTTTTGAGGAGCGGGAGTCCCAGTACCGGATTTACGGACAGTGGCTTGCCGGGTTTCTGGCAGTTCAGAGCATTCTCTGCTACGCAATGGCCTCCTGGCTTCTTCGTCCCTTAAGGCGGCTGTCCAGGGCCACCCGGAGGATTGCCGGAGGAAACTTAAGCGTCAGGGCCAGGATGGAGAGTAAGGATGAGATCGGGGATCTGGCTGCGGACTTTAATCATATGGCGGATAACCTGGAACAGCAGTTTCAGGAGCTGGAGGATGCAGCCAGGAGGCAGGAGGATTTTATCGGAAGCTTTGCCCATGAGCTTAAGACGCCGCTGACCTCCATGATTGGATATGCAGATATGCTTCGGACCACACAGGTCACCCAGGAAGAGCAGTTCCAGGCGGCCAATTATATTTTTAAGGAGGGAAAGCGTCTGGAATCCCTCTCCTTTAAGCTTCTGGATCTGATGGTGGTAAAAAACCAGGAATTGGAGCTTAAGCCGGTGAAAATCCGCTGGCTTGCGGAGGACATCAAGGGGATGCTAACGCCTTCCTTGAAAAAGCTGGGCATCGGGCTGAAGGTGATTGTGGAGGACGCGACGCTGATGCTGGAGCCGGACTTAATGAAAACAGTGCTTTTAAACCTCCTGGACAACGGACGGAAGGCCATCGAAGGGGAAGGAACCCTTTACCTGCTGGGCCGCAGGGAGGAAGAGGGCTTTGCCATCTACGTCAGGGATACGGGAAAGGGGATTCCAAAGGAGGAGCTTTCCCGGATTACGGAGGCGTTTTATATGGTAGACAAGTCCCGGGCCCGGCAGCAGGGAGGAGCGGGGCTTGGCTTATCCATCTGCCAGGAGATTGTGAAGCGCCACGGGGGGATTATGACCTTTAAGAGCATACAGGGCAAGGGAACCATGGTGCGCATCTTCCTGGAGGCGGAACTGGAATAAGACTGGAATAGGAGGCACGTTGTGAAAAATTATGTGATTACCGGAGTTCTTCTGCTTTTTCTGACCGCAGCCAGTTTCTTTCTGCCCATTCGTGTTCTGAAATGGCAGGACGAACAGCGGACCGGAAAAAGTGAAATTGAGGAAGTGCAGGAGGTTGTGCTGAAGGAGCAGATTTCTATGACGCTGTCGGAGAAGCTTAAGCTACGGAACCAGGAGACGGTCAACGCACTGACTCTGGTAAACGGAAAAAATTACAACAAGGATACCATAGAGGATCAGATAAGAAAGGAAATCGGGATTCTGGCAGACCAGGACATTCTCATAGATTTTGACATGGAATCAATGAAGATCAGAGAAGCCACGGTCACCTTTTATGTGGATATGGAGGACAGTGAAAGGTCGATTATGTTCTGGCAGGGATATGTGGAAACGCTGGAATATGACGTTTCATTTTTTCTGGATGACGAGACGGGAAAGATTGTAAGCTTTGCCCAATATGCGGCGGGGCCGGTTGCGGATTATGCGGGGGCAGCGATGGGAATAAGCAGGGATATGTCTATGGAGATGGAGGAACAAAAAGAGCTTGCCCGGCGCTGGGCAGAATATCTGGGCTGCGAGATGAAGGCCAGCAGCACCGGCTGGTATGGAATCGGGCAGGGAGCGGAGGAAGAGCTTTTTGAAAAAGAAATTGATATGCTCATAAGCAAAGGCTACAGCTATGAGGAGGCAGGGCTGAAGGTAGCCCTTGCCTGGGGAATATCTGTGGATAGACAGGTGCTCCGTGTGGTTTTTGAAGATAACGGGGATACCATACAGTATACGCTTGGAATTACGGAAAGCTTATTTCAGATGGATGTTAATATATAGGAGTAATCTCGGAACAAAAAGTTTAAAAATTGATGCTTTTTTGATGCAAGCCGCCTCTATGATAAAAATACGAGGTGATGAAATATGCGTAGATACAGAGAAGCAGAATATGAAAACAGAGGAACGAGAACGAGAAAGAGAAAGCGTAAGCAAGCCATGCAGAGGAAGATTTTAGGCTTCTGTATGTTTACCTTCCTGCTGGGGGTATTGTGCGGAAGGATTGTATTTGCAAAGAATCCGGAGGAGAGACCTGCCCAAGCCGAGGCAGAAGATATAGGACAGACAGAATACGGCAGGAATAATCAGGAACCTTCCGAAGCGGAGGAAACTGCAGGAGACTATGCGTCTGCAGGAGAAGAGGCCGGCGATGAAGAGGCCTGGAAGCTGGTTCTGGTAAATAAATGGAACCCTATGGAGAACGGCTACAAGCCGGCGGTTGCGGAGATAGAGAACAATTACTATTTTGACGCCAGAGCCGTGGGGTATCTCCAGGAAATGCTTGCGGCAGGCCGGAGGGAAGGACTTGACTTCTGGGTTTGTTCGGCGTATCGTACCATAGAGAAGCAGACGGATTTGTTTGAGGATAAGGTACGCAGGGTGACGGCGGAAACAGGGCTTACCGGCGAGGCGGCCAGGGAAAAGGCGGGCACGGAGGTGGCCTTGCCGGGCACCAGCGAGCATAATCTGGGGCTGGCTGTGGATATTGTGGCAAGGGATTACCAGATTCTCGATGAAAAACAGGCCCGGACGGAGGAAGCCCGGTGGCTTGAGGAAAATTGCTGGAAATACGGGTTTATTCTGCGGTATCCAACGGATAAGACGGAGGAGACAGGCATTATCTTTGAACCCTGGCATTACCGTTATGTAGGCGAGAAGGCGGCGAAGGAGATCATGGAACGGGGCATCTGCCTGGAGGAGTATCTGGGCGTGACGGGCAGCAGTCTGTAGCTGCGTGGGATAGATAGAATGAAAAACAGGATGTGTGCAGGAAATGAACAAGAGAAATTATCAGAGGGAACTAGAGGGAACCATTGAGAAGCTTGTAGAAGCGGGGCAGACGCCCAGGCTTTTACTGCATAGCTGCTGCGCTCCATGCAGCAGCTATGTGCTGGAATATCTTTCGGAGTATTTTTCTGTTACGGTTTTTTATTACAATCCGAATATATTTCCGGCTGAGGAGTATGAAAAACGGGTGAAGGAGCAGGAAGCGCTTATCTTGCGGCTGCCGGCAAAGCATAGGATTTCTTTTCTGGAAGGGCCTTATGAGCAGGAGCGGTTTTACGAGATGGCGAAAGGGTTTGAGCTTGAGCCGGAAGGGGGAGAGAGGTGCTTCCGCTGTTATCACCTGCGGCTTCTGGAGGCGGCGCAGATGGCCCGGGCCGGGGCGTTTGATTATTTTACGACAACGCTGTCGATCAGTCCGCTTAAAGATGCCGAAAAGCTTAATGAGATTGGGGAGAAATTGGCCAGGGAGTATGGGGTGGCTTATTTGAATAGTGATTTTAAGAAGCGGAACGGGTATAAAAGGTCGATTGAGCTGTCCAGGGAGTATGGGCTTTATCGGCAGGATTATTGCGGATGCGTGTATTCGATTCGGGAGAGAAGCAATTAGAGTTTTTGGGGAAATCTTGAACCTGGGGGAAAACTGTGCTATATTTAGAGAAATGTTATTACAGATGGATGAAAATTACATGGCAGCGTCCGGCAGATGCTTTTTTGAAATCACAGGAACGGGCCGGGGAAAGATGAGGGAATGATTATGGCACAGCTTTGGGGAGGACGTTTTACAAAGGAGACCGATCAGTTGGTCTATAACTTTAATGCGTCTATTTCGTTTGATAAGAAGTTTTATAAGCAGGATATGAAAGGGAGCATGGCTCATGTGCGGATGCTGGCAAAGCAGGGGATTCTTTCGGAGGATGAAAGGGATATGATCCTAAAGGGGATTGAGGGAATCCTTGAGGATGTGGAGAGCGGGAAGCTGGATATCAGCGATGAGTATGAGGATATCCACAGCTTTGTGGAGGCGACGCTGATTGAACGGATCGGGGATCCGGGGAAGAAGCTTCATACAGGGCGCAGCCGGAATGACCAGGTGGCTCTGGATATGAAGCTTTACACCAGGGATGAGATCTGTGAGATAGATGCTCTGGTGAGGGGGCTTCTTGAGGTGCTGCAGCGGCTGATGGAGGAGCATGTGCAGACAGTTATGCCGGGCTTTACCCATCTGCAGAAGGCTCAGCCGATTACGCTGGCCCATCACCTGGGGGCTTATTTTGAGATGTTTAAGAGGGATCGGGGGAGGCTTTCGGATATCTATGAGCGGATGAATTACTGTCCCCTTGGATCAGGGGCCCTGGCAGGGACGACGTATCCTCTGGACAGGGAGTATACGGCAGAGCTTCTTGGCTTTGCGGGGGCGACCCTGAATAGTATGGATTCGGTGGCGGATCGGGATTATCTGATTGAGCTGCTTTCGGCGTTGTCTACGATTATGATGCACCTGAGCCGGTTTTCGGAGGAGATTATTATCTGGAATACCAATGAGTACCGGTTTGTGGAGATTGATGATGCGTATAGTACGGGAAGCAGTATTATGCCCCAAAAGAAGAATCCGGATATTGCAGAGCTTGTACGGGGAAAGACGGGCCGTGTGTACGGCGCGCTGGTTTCCCTGCTTACGACTATGAAGGGGCTGCCTCTTGCCTACAATAAGGATATGCAGGAGGATAAGGAGCTGACCTTTGATGCTATTGATACGGTGAAGGGGTGTCTGGCGCTCTTTACGGGGATGCTGGATACGCTGAAGTTCAATAAGACCCAGATGGCTGCAAGTGCGAGAAATGGATTTACCAATGCTACGGACGCAGCGGATTATCTGGTGAATCATGGAGTGCCGTTCCGGGATGCCCATGGAGTGATTGGACGCCTGGTGCTCTACTGCATTGAGCAGGGGAAGGCCATTGAGGAGCTGGATCTTGAGGAGCTTAAGAGCATCAGCCCTGTGTTTGCGGAGGATGTTTATGAGGCTGTCAGCATGGATACCTGTGTCAATAAGCGTCTGACCCTGGGAGCGCCCGGGGAGAAGGCTATGAGAGAAGTGATCCGGAAGAACCAGGAGTGGCTTGAGAATCAGGGCTGCTTAAGATAGACAAAAAGGAGCCGCCGGGAAATACAGCATCAGCCATTTCCCGGCGGCTCCTTCTTTATGTCTCTTAAGAAGCTTCCTCCGTGGTAAATTTGTACCCCATCCCCCAGATGGTCTTAATCAGCTCCCCTTTTTCCCCCAGCTTGCTCCGCAGCTTTTTTACATGGGTGTCGATGGTTCGGGCATCTCCGAAATAGTCGTAGTTCCAGACGTTGTTGAGTATTTTCTCACGGGAGAGGGCGATGCCTTCATGCTCCATAAAGTAGGCGAGAAGCTCGAACTCCTTAAAGCTCAGATCCAGGGAATTGCCATCCAGGGTGACCAGATGGGCGGATTTGTTGAGCTCAATGCCGCCGGCAGCCAGAATGTCATCCACACTTCGGGTGCTGGTTCTGCGAAGGATGGCTTCTACCCGGGCGACAAGAATCTTGGGGCTGAAGGGCTTGGAGATGTACTCGTCCACGCCCAGCTCAAAGCCTTGAAGCTCGTCCCGTTCGTCGGATTTGGCTGTGAGCATGATGATGGGGACTTTGGAATATTCCCGTATCTCCCGGCAGGTCTGCCAGCCGTCCATTTTGGGCATCATCACATCCAGAATCACCACGGCGATTCCTTCCGTTTCAAAAAACAGATCCAGGGCTTCTGCGCCGTTTGCGGCCTCCAGTACCTCATAATTCTGCTTTACCAGAAAATCCTTCACCAGCTTGCGCATCCTGCTTTCGTCATCCACAACCAGAATTTTCAATTTATCCATAAATGAACCCTCCGCTTATTTCCGTATCTTTCTATACTATAACAAAGAAATATGTCTCTTTTGTGAACAGACAGAAAAATCTCCAGGCAGCAGAGGGACGGTTGAAATCCGTCCCGATCTGTGATATGGTGCTTAAAGAAAACAATAGGGCTGAGGTAGAAGAATGAAGCATTCCATTAAGCGCCAGATGGCAGCTTGTTTTATCGGCGTTATGACGATAACGCTGATCTGCTGCTGGCTTGTGAACCAGTTTTTTCTGGAGGATTATTATATCAGGAATAAACAGAGGGTGATTTTAAAAGCATACAGTGTGCTGAACAGCGGAGTGGCCCAGGGGCGTCTGGAGGAGAGCGATTTTATCACAGAGCTGGATCAAATCTGCGTCACGGACAATATTTCCCTCTTTGTCATGGACACCAGCGGCAATCCCAGACTCTACAGCAACCGGGATTACAAGACTCTCCAGAGAAAGCTTTATGCCTATATTTTTGAGATGGAGGTGCCGGAGGCGGCCCACGTTCTGGTGCAGGGGGACGGCTATGTCATCCGTGAGAGCCGGGATATACTGACCCAGGCAGATTATCTGGAGCTGATTGGAACCCTGGATTCCGGGGAGCCTTTTATTATGCGGACGGCGGTGGAGAGCATCCGGGAGAGCGCAGAGCTTTCCAGCCGCTTCTTTGCCTACATCGGAGGGGCAGGGATTGTGGCAAGCTCCCTTCTTATCTGGTGGCTGTCCCGGCGGCTGTCCCGGCCTATGATGGAGCTGGCAGAGCTGTCAAGGCGGATGGCGGATCTGGATTTCAATGCCAAGTTTACCTCTCGCCAGAACAATGAGATCGGTCTTTTGGGCCAGCATATGAACCGGCTTTCGGAAACTCTGGAGAAGACGATTTCCGAGTTAAAGACGGCTAATAATGAGCTGCAGAAAGACATTGAGCATAAGATTCAGATTGACGAGATGCGCAAGGATTTTCTCTCCAATGTGTCCCATGAGCTGAAAACGCCCATTGCGCTTATCCAGGGCTATGCAGAGGGGCTGAAGGAATGCATCAACGATGATCCGGAAAGCCGGGATTTTTATTGTGAGGTGATTATGGATGAGGCGGGGAAAATGAATGCTATGGTGAAGAACCTCCTTGCCCTCAACCAGCTGGAATTTGGCAATGACATGACTTCTATGGAGCGGTTTGACATTGTGGATCTGGTGCAGAATGTCATTAATTCTGTGGGAATTCTGCTGGAGCAGAAGGAGATCCGCTTAAGCTTCAAGGCAGAGGGGCCCCTCTATGTGTGGGCGGACGAGTTCAAGGCAGAGCAGGTGGTGACCAATTATATCAGCAATGCCATTAATCACTGTGAGGGCGACAGGATCATCGAGGTAAAGGTAGAGAGAAATGCAGATTCGGTACGGGTATCCGTGTTCAACACGGGAAGTCCTATCCCGGAGAGCGATCTGGATAAAATCTGGCTCAAGTTTTATAAGGTGGATAAGGCCCGGACCAGGGAATACGGAGGCAGCGGCATCGGTCTTTCCATTGTGAAGGCTGTGATGGAATCCATGAATAAGGATTATGGTGTAAGGAATTATGACAACGGCGTGGAATTCTGGTTTGAAGCCGACGGCAAGGCAAAGTGAGTGAAAAGCAGGCTGCCGGGCACGGGATGAGCAGTAACAAAAGCAGGGAAAGGAGACAGAAGACATGGTACGCAGGCATATTTATTTTTCCGGACGGGTTCAGGGTGTGGGCTTCCGCTTCCGGGCTTCCTGGGCGGCAAAGCGTCTGGGACTGACCGGATGGGTCAGCAATCTGCCCGACGGCCGGGTGGAGATGGAGGTTCAGGGGGAGACGGGAGCGATAGAAAAGCTGTTGGAGCTTCTGAATGAGGACATGTATATCCGAATCAGCAAAACCGAGAGTATGGAGCTTCCGATCAAAGAGAAAGAAAAGAAGTTCCGTACCCAGTATTAGAAGGGGGTTCTTTCAATGGTCTGAGAAAGTGTGATACAAAGCTTAATTTTTTATGAAAATTGTTCACAGCCTCTCTCAGATATGGTAAAATTTTTATAATTGGCTGGTACATACAGCACCTGTAGGTTTTTAAAAAATCAAAAAAGTGAGGATAAAAGCATGAGAGGTGTCTATACCAATGTAGTAGAAATCCGTCAGAAGATTTTCACTGAAGTTGCCCGTATGGCTTACGAGGGCGGCGACTATTCCCGGATCATCGATCTGCCCTACAAGATTATCCCCGGCGAGGTGGCAACCTACCGGGAGAGCGTATTCCTGGAGCGGGCCATTGTAGAAGAACGTCTGCGTCTGGCTATCGGTCTTCCCCTTCGGAAAATGACAGAGCACGCCCCGGTATCCCAGGGGATCGAGGAGAGCGCCATTGCCGAGAAGTACTACGATCCGCCTTTGGTAAACATCATCAAGTTTGCCTGCCACGCCTGTCCGGATAATGAGGTAAGGGTGACGGATGCCTGCCAGGGCTGCCTGGCCCATCCCTGTAAGGAGGTCTGCCCCAAGGACGCTATTTCCATTGTGGACGGCCGCTCCGTGGTAGATCAGGAAAAATGCATCAAATGCGGAAAATGTATGAAAAATTGTCCTTACAGCGCCATCATCCAGATGCAGCGCCCCTGTGCCAAGGCCTGCGGCGTAGACGCCATCGGCACCGATGAATTCGGCCGGGCGGACATTGATTATGATAAATGCGTATCCTGCGGTATGTGCCTGGTAAACTGTCCCTTCGGAGCGATTGCCGACAAGAGCCAGATCTTCCAGGTGATTCATGCCATTAAAAGCGACGAGCCCGTCTATGTGGCTCTTGCGCCGGCCTTTGTGGGCCAGTGGGGGAAGGAGCTTCCGGCAGAGAAGGTGAAGGAAGCCTTCCGCCAGCTTGGCTTTGCCGATGTGATGGAGGTGGCCGTGGGAGCGGATCTCTGTACCATTGAGGAGGCAAGGGATTTTATAGAAGAAGTGCCGAAGAAGCAGCCCTTTATGGGAACCTCCTGCTGTCCGGCCTGGTCTGTGATGGCAAAGAAGCTGTATCCTGAGTATGCACACTGCATTTCCATGGCGCTGACTCCCATGGTGCTTACCGGACGCCTGCTGAAAAGAGAGCATCCCGGATGCAAGGTTGTCTTTGTAGGGCCCTGTGCGTCCAAGAAGCTGGAGGCAAGCCGCAGAACCATACGCAGTGATGTGGATTTTGTTCTGACCTTTGAAGAGGTCATGGGTATGTTCGAGGCAAAGGGCGTGGACTTTGAGACCATTACCCAGTCTGAGAAGCTGGCGGATGCAAGCGGCGATGGAAGAGGATTCGCAGTAACCGGCGGCGTGGCCTCCGCTGTAGTAAACTGCATTCACGAAATGGATCCGGATCGTGAGGTAAAAGTACAGAGCGCCGAGGGACTGCGTGCCTGCCGGGAAATGCTGGATCTGGCGAAAAAGGGACAGTACGACGGTTATCTTCTGGAGGGTATGGCCTGCCCGGGCGGCTGCGTGGGAGGAGCCGGCACCTTGAAGAGCCCCACTGCATCCAAGGGCCAGGTGAAGCTGAGCATGAAAAAAGCCGGAAGCCAGAGTGTATTTTCCAGTGATTACAAGGAATACCTGGAGATGCTGGAGGAAAAGAATCAATGAAAATAATGATTGCATCAGATATTCATGGGGCAGCGGGCTTTTGTGAGCAGATGCTTGCTGCTTATGATCGGGAGCAGGCACAGAAGCTGCTTCTGCTGGGGGATATTCTCTATCACGGCCCCCGGAACGACTTGCCAGAGGGCTATGCGCCCAAGGAGGTTCTTGCCATGCTGAATGCCAGGAAGGAAGAGCTGCTTTGCGTCAGGGGCAACTGCGATACAGAGGTGGATCAGATGGTTCTTGAATTTCCCATTCTGGCGGAATACTGCATTCTCTATGTGAATGACAGGATGATTTTTGCCACTCACGGGCATAACTTTAACGAAAAAAATCTTCCCATGCTGAAAAAGGGGGATATCCTCCTTCACGGCCATACCCATGTGCCGGTGTGCAGGGAGACGGATCATTATGTATACTTGAATCCCGGCTCTGTGTCCATTCCCAAAGAGGGAAGCTGGCATGGATATATGATTCTGGAGGAGGGGCTGTTTACCTGGAAGGATTTGGACGGGACTGTAAAACAGGAATTTTCATTTCATTGACGTGAATGCCGGGTTACGCAAAGCTTTTGCATTGCGGAGATGTGGATGGCAGCAGGAGGCGCCTGTGGGAACAGTAAAATTTTGCATGGATATGGTTGGTGAGGAGATTTGGAACAGACAGAACGGAAAATGGAACGGCTTATGCGGCCGTCCCGGTTTTCCAAAGTACAGATTATAGCACTAAGCTTTCTTGGAATCATTGTGGCGGGCACCCTTTTGCTGCTGCTGCCGTTTGCAACAAGAGAGGGGGAGAGCACAACGCTTCTGGACGCAGCGTTTACGGCGGTAAGCGCTACCTGTGTAACAGGGCTGATTGTGCATGATACCTTCCGGCACTGGACCCTTTTCGGACAGCTTGTGATCCTGGTGATGATACAGCTGGGGGGTCTGGGGCTTATGGCCTTCAGCGTTACCTTTTCCCTGCTTTTGCGGCGGAGAATCGGCCTGAAGGAACGGGGGATTCTCCAGGAAAGCGTCAATACCCTGCAGATCGGAGGCATTGTGAAGCTGGTGCGGCAGATGCTTCTGGGGACGCTGCTTTTCGAGGGCCTGGGAGCGCTGCTTCTTTCCATTCGCTTTATCGGGGACTTCGGAGTGGGAAAGGGCCTCTACTATGGGATCTTTCATTCCATATCCGCTTTCTGCAACGGCGGCTTTGACCTGATGGGCGTCCGGGAGGCCGGAAGCTCCATGACTTACTATGCAGGGGATCCGCTGGTGAATCTGACCTTGATCGCTCTGATTATGATAGGCGGAACCGGCTTTCTGGTGTGGGATGATCTGCTGAAAAATAAATGGCATTTCCGCCGTTACCGCCTTCATACCAAGCTGGTATTGTCCATGTCGGCAATCCTCTTATTTGGAGGGGCCCTGCTGTTTTATCTTCTGGAGCGGGGCGGCATTCTGGCCGGGGAGCCGGTGGGAAAGCAGATCCTTTTAAGCCTGTTTCAGTCAGCTACTACCCGGACGGCAGGCTTTAATACGGCAAAGACAGAGGCACTTGGAGACAGCAGCAAGCTTTGGATGGCAATGCTGATGTTTGTGGGCGGCAATCCCGGATCTACGGCCGGAGGAATAAAGACAACCACCCTGGCAGTGCTCTTGATTTATCTGCGCTCCACCTTAAGGCGGACAAAAGGGGCGGAGATGTTCGGACGAAGGCTGGAGGAGGAAGTGGTGAAGCGGGCGGCTGCTATTCTGACCTTAAGCCTGATGCTGGATTTGTTTGGAACCCTGGCTTTGACGGCTCTCGAGCAGCTTCCTCTGGCGGATGTGCTTTTTGAAGTGGTTTCCGCTCTTGGAACCGTAGGAATCTCGGTGGGGATCACAGGCGGCCTGTCGGCGGTCAGCAAGCTGATTCTCATGTTTTTGATGTACTGCGGCAGGATGGGAAGCTTGACTTTTGCCTTGATTTTTACGGAAAACAGGCAGACCTCGCCGGCTCAGAAGCCTACGGAACGGATTTCGGTAGGGTGAGAGTTGACGGAATTTTAAGGAAGAGGATTTTTGTATGAAATCAATATTGATGATTGGTATGGGAAAGTTCGGCCATCTGCTCTGCATGAACATGGCAGAATTGGATAATGAAATTATGATTGTGGATGAGGAAGAGGAGCGTCTGGCAGACTTGCTGCCCATTGTCACCAGCGCCCAGATTGGAGATTGCACCAATGTGGAGGTGCTGAAAAGTCTGGGCATCCGCAATTTTGACGTATGCTTTGTGTGCATCAGCGGAAATTTTCAGAACAGCCTTGAGATCACCAGCCTGCTGAAGGAGATGGGGGCGGCCTATGTAGTCAGCAAGGCGGAGCGGGATATCCAGGCGAAGTTTCTGCTGCGCAACGGGGCGGACGAGGTGATTTATCCGGAACGGGATACAGCGGAGCGTGCGGCGAAGAAGTTCAGCTCGGATCATGTCTTTGATTATCTGGAGCTGACGGATGATTGCGGTATTTATGAGATTCCGCTTTTGAAGGAGTGGCCGGGGCACAGCATCAGGGAGCTTAATTTTAGGGCAAGGTATCAGGTAAACATTCTTGGAATCAAGACAGGAGAGGAGTTAAGCCTGCTTCCTTCGGCCGATCATATCTTTGAGAAGGATCAGCATTTGATGGTGATTGGAAAGAAGAAAGATGTTGACAAGATCCTGCATAGAATGTAGAGAGGAAAAAAGTCAGCAGAAAATGAAACCGGGGCGTGGCAGAAGGATGAGCAGAAGAGAGTGGGAACGCAGAAAAAGGCAGCGGAGGAAAAAGATTATTTTTATCCGCATACTGGCGCTTTTTATCGTATTGCTTTTTGGGATAGGAATGGGCTTTGGCATCCATGAGATTTACCGGAAGGCCAAGAGGGAGCCGGTAGAGCCGCCGGAGATTCTGGAGGATCTGCTTACGGAGAATCCCTATTCCAGACCAGGGGAAGCGCTTCAAAAGGTGAAAAATATTTTTGTCCACTATACGGCCAATCCCGGAACCTCGGCAGAGCAGAACCGGAGTTATTTTGAGAATCTGAAGGATACCCAGGAAACGTCGGCAAGCTCCCATTTTATCATTGGGTATGACGGGGAGATTATACAATGCATTCCCTTAGAAGAGATTGCCTATGCGGTGAAGGGGCGGAATTATGACTCTATTTCCATTGAATGCTGCATTCTTGCAGAGGACGGAAAGTTTACGGATGCAACCTACCAGTCCCTTCTGCACCTGACGGACTGGCTGCTGTATGAGTATGATTTATGGCCCAAGGACGTGCTGCGCCATTACGATGCGGGCGGCAAGCCCTGCCCGTTGTATTATGTGGAGCATGAGGATGCATGGGAGCAGTTTTTGGAGGATCTAAAATAGAATTTTTTTAAGATTTTTTTAAGGTTCACATAAATTCTGGAAAGTGTTGAATTCCCTATGGGAAGCAGTTATAATAAAAAATAACTGTGAAACCATAAGAGGATTTGTAAAGCGAGGGCAGGATGAAGAAAAGAAAAATACATAGCAGAGTGATAGCAGTCGTGTTGACGATGTGTCTTTGTTTTTCTATACAGGCATCCGCTACAGAGGCGGATCTGAAGAAGCAGCAGAAGGAGACGCAGCGCCAGCTGGACGAGATCAACAATCAGATGAAGACCATTGAAAGCCAGCAGAAGGCTGTGCTTGCAGAGATAGATTCCCTGGGCTCGGAGCTGATGGAGCTGGTGATGAATCTGGAGATTCTGGCCGGAGATCTGGAGCTGAAGCAGGAAGAGCTTGAACAGGCAAAGGCAGACTACGAAGCGGCCAAAAAGCGTGAGGAAGAGCAGTATGAGGCTATGAAGCTTCGGATCCAGTATATCTACGAGGAGGGCGAGGCTGACTATCTCACTATGTTTTTGGAGGCAAGCAGTTTTGCGGACTTTTTGAACCGGCAGGAGTATGCCAATGAGATTCACAAGCAGGATCGGGAGATGCTGACGGCTTATCAGGAGACCCGTGCGCAGGTTGCGGAGCTTCGAGATCAGCTGGAGCAGGAGAAGCTGGAGCTGGAGACGCTCCAGGCAGAGTACGAGGAGGAAAAGGCGGCTGTAGAAAGTACTCTGGCCCAGAAGAAGGCCCAGGAAGCCGACTATGAGAATCAGCTTGCCAGCGCCCAGGCAAAGGCAAAAGAATATAAGAACAAGATCAAAGAGCAGACGGCGCAGCTAAAGAAGCTGGAAGCAGAACGGCGGAGAAGGGAAGCAGAGGCGGCCGCAGCAGCTGCTGCTGCCAATAACAATAATTCCGGCGGTTCTACCGGGACAATTACAGGCGGCGCGGTTTCCAATGGAAACGGGGGCTCTGACGGAAGTTCCGGAAGTTCCGGAAACTCTGGAAGCTCCGGTGGGGGCACTTCTGTGGGCGGAGGCAGTTCTACAGGCAGTGCGATTGCCAATTTTGCGTTAAAGTATGTGGGGAGACCTTATGTATCCGGAGGGACGAGCCTCACGAACGGTGCGGACTGTTCTGGATTTACCCAGTCGGTATTTCGTAATTTTGGAATTAACATTCCAAGGACGTCTGATGCCCAGGGGCGTGCGGGCCGGGAGGTCAGCTATTCGGAGGCACAGCCGGGGGATATTATTTATTATGGAGGACATGTAGGAATTTATTTGGGAGGTGGACGGATCGTGCATGCGAGTACGCCGGCTACTGGAATTAAGACGGAGAATGCGTTGTATCGGTCTATTCGGTCGGTGCGTAGGTATTATTAAAGAGAATATGAATGGGTTTTGGCTGTGCTGCTGGTATGGATTGGCGGCACAGTTTTTTTGTTAGTTGATAAAATGTATATTGACAATAGAGTATATATATGATATATACAATATAACAGCTATATACAAATGCGGAATTTGTGTGCTTGGTATAGAGCAAAAGAGGTGGATATGTGAATATTATTATTAGTAATTCAAGTGGGAAACCGATTTATGAACAGATTACGGCTCAGATTAAGGCTATGATTATGAATGGGACTTTGAGTCCCGGTGATTTGCTGCCTTCTATGCGGCTTTTGGCTAAGGAGCTTCGTATTAGTGTGATTACTACTAAGCGGGCTTATGAAGACCTGGAGCGTGATGGGTTTATTACTACGATTGTGGGAAAGGGCAGCTTTGTTAAGGAGGCGGATCGGGAGTTTGTTAAGGAGGAGCAGTTAAAGGCTGTGGAACATCATCTCCAGGCTGCTGTTGACGCGGCCAGGCAGTATGGAATGTCAGAGGAGGAGCTGACGGAGGTTTTGAAGATGCTGTATGAGGAACTGTAGGGGACGGTAAAGCCGCAAAGGCGCACGAGAGGAACTTTTATGAGCGCTTTTTCGAATAAAAGTTTCTCTCATTACCGGTGTGGCGAAGCAGCTTTACCCTTTAGTGCTGTCGCACAGCGACCATAAAACAGTAATGTTCCTTGGAACGCACAAAACAGTTTACAGACACATGTTTCTGTGGCTGGAAACTGTTTTAGGCTTAGGTGTGTTACAAGGGACATTACGGAACTGGAATAGGAGGATATTATGGAATATGCTATAAAGGTAGAAGGATTGACGAAGTATTATAAGGATTTTACCCTTGACAATGTGAGCTTTGCGGTGCCTAAGGGCTCTATTGTGGGATTTATCGGAGAAAACGGTGCCGGAAAAAGTACTACGATCAAAGCAATTCTGAATCTTATCCAGAAGGATGCCGGAATGGTAGAGCTTCTGGGGCAGAAGGATGGGGCTGGGAGCCGGGAGGTTAAGGAGCAGATCAGTGTTATATTTGACGAGTGTTACTTTCCGGAAGGCCTTATGACGGAGGATGTGAACCGGATGATGAAATATACTTACCGTAACTGGGAGCCGGAGACGTTTAGAAGCTATTGTGAGAAATTCGGGCTTCCCGGGAAAAAGCCGGTGAAGGAATTTTCCAGGGGGATGAAGGTGAAGCTGTCTATAGCTGCAGCCCTTTCCCATAAGGCGAAGCTGATTATCCTGGACGACGCCTGTGGCTCCTTGGATCCGGTGGTGCGCAGTGAGATTCTGGATATTTTTATGGATTTTATCCAGGAGGAGGATCACACGGTGTTTCTTTCCTCTCATATCACCAGCGATATTGAGAAAATCTGTGATTATATTCTGCTGATTCATAAGGGGAAGGTTTTGTTTTTTGAGAATAAGGATGCCCTTTTGTATGATTACGGAATTGTCAGGTGCACAAAAGAACAGTATCAAGGGCTTGAGCCGGCCTTGATTGTGGGGGTACGGGAAAACCGCTTTGAGGTGGAGGTTCTGGTAAATAACCGTCAGGTTTTAAAGGAGCAGTATCCTGACTATGTGGTTGACCAGGCCACTGTTGAGGACATTTTACTGTATATTGTAAAAAATGATATTAAGAAAATGTAACGGGCGTAAGAATCTTTGACGGGAGACATAAAAGAAGGGAGCGAACAAAATGAAGGGTTTGTTGTTAAAGGATATTTACAATTTGAGAAAGGTGGGAAAGCAGTATATTTTGATTCTGGCATTTTTTACAGTCTATTGCTTTTTCCTTAAAAATCCGTCTTTTTTTCCTATGATGACGGTTATGAGCTTTTCCATGCTGATTTTAACCAGTATGGGTTATGACGAGGCCGCTGGTTTTGACAAATATGCGCTGACGCTGCCGGTGAACCGGGAGGATCTGGTGCGGACGAAGTACCTGCTGCTTTTGCTGCTTCTGGCTGCCGGTTTTGTGGTGGGTATGACGGGAAATGTGCTGATAAACTTTTTTATCCAGGGGGAAAAGGCTTCCTTTACAGAGAATATTGTTTCCATTACGGCGGCTGCGGCTATCTTTCTTTTGGTCTATTCGACCGTGCTTCCTCTGGTATTTAAAATGGGGGTGGAGAAGGCGCGGATGCAGATGCTGATCTGTTATATTGCCGTTTTTGCCGGTGTGTTCGGCGTGTTTAAGCTGGTTGTGGGACTGGGGCTGGAAAAATGGATTACGGAGGATTTGATGATCGTTTTTGCAATATCAGCGGCGGTCCTGACGGCTCTCTATCTTTTTGGAAGCTACCTCGTCTCTATCCGGATCATCCGGAAACGGGAGTGGTAAAAGAGCCGGGAGGGGGTTGGGGCGCCGCAGAGGGGCCGGATTCCTGCCTGTTTGCTCCAAATAAGGAAGCAGAAGGAATTGCAGTCATAAATTATTAAGAAATTTTTGTAAAAAGCTACTTGCCTGGCGGTAATATTTCCTATATACTGTAGTAGGAACAAGACTTTTTCATAGATATTGAGGAAATGGGATAACAGGCGAATGAAAAGAAGGCAGAAAAAAAGACTGATTAATTTCCTGGCAGGAGTGCTCTGTATTCTCTCTCTGGGAATGGTGATAGGAACGGTATATGCAGGTAATCTGAATCGCAGCAATACGGAAGAGGAAGTCATAGACGAGGGGAAGCTTCTGGGAGAAGAGGCCTTTCGGATGGCGAAGGAGACGGATGCCAGCCCGGAGGAGGAGACGGAAGAGGTCTGGGAGGAAGATCTTCCGGATGACTGGAACTTGATTCTGGTGAACCGTACACATCCCCTTCCGGATGATTTTGAGGTGGAACTGAAAAGTATCGGCGGCGGCCATAAGATTGACGCCCGGGCTTATGAGGATTATATGGCTATGGTGAAGGCGGCAAGAAAGGACGGGGTATACATATATGTAACCTCATCCTACCGCACCATGGACAAGCAGATTGCCCTTCACGAGGCAAAGATCGAGGAGGGCGTGATGATGGATTACTCCTATGCAGAGGCAAAGGAACGGGCTGCGGAGGTGGTGGCTGTTCCGGGAACCAGCGAGCACCAGGCCGGGCTGGCTCTGGACTTTGTATCCTCAGAGTACCGCCGTCTGGATGAAAAGCAGGAAAAGACCAAGGGCTTCCAGTGGCTGAAGGAGAACTGCTACGATTATGGTTTTATTTTAAGATATCCCAATGGGAAAACGGAGGTTACAGGAATTATCTATGAGCCTTGGCATTTCCGCTATGTGGGCGAGAAGGCGGCTTTGGAGATGAAGGAGACAGGGCAGACCTTAGAGGAATATCTGGGCGCCATTCCTATTTCCAAGGGAACCCCGGTGGAATATGACAGTTCTATGGCAGAGAAGAAGAAGCAGCAGTCCGGCCGCCAGGCTGTACCTGTGCAGGTGCCGGAGGATATGGCAGTACCGGAAACCGAAGGAGAGGAAGATGAGACAGACGATGGGAATTATGATTCTTCAGAACCCCAGGAACCTGCGGATCCGGTGATTCCGGAGGCGGCGGATCCCCCGGCAGCACCACAGGAGCCGGAGACGCCGGTCGTTCCGCCGGCAGAGACTGTGCCTCCCCAGGAACCGTCTCAGCCGGAACAGCCGCCGGAGGTACCGCCTCCGGTTACACAAGAGCCGGAGGCGCCTCCCGTCCAGCCGGAGACACCTCCCGAGCCAGAGGCGCCTCCCGAGCCGGAGACGCCGCCTCAGCAGGAAGCGCCTCCTGATCCGGAGCCCCCGGCAGATCCGCCGCAGGAAGCTCCTGTGGAGACGCCGCCGGTTGTCTGAGCAAGGCGGTATCATATCGCAAAATAGATCCCTCACTCAATGAATGCAGCAGGAGCAGGCATTGGGATGGGGGATTTTGTGAAACTATTAAAATTTTGTGAAATAGGGCAGCGAACTTGGAAATGAATGAAAAATGTGGTAGGATGGAAGGGGACAGGAGATAAGAAATATGTTACGGAAGATATTAAAGCTCTTGACAAGCAGACTGGTGTTTTTCGGACTTTTGCTGTTGATTCAGCTTGTGTGGCTGTTGACCTTTTTGACCAGACTGACCACCTACTCTACGGCAATTTCCGCTTTGTTTACACTGGTGAGCCTTTTGGCAGTGCTGTGGATTATTAACAAGGGAGAGAATCCGGCCTATCAAATGGCCTGGATCATTTTTATCCTGGTATTTCCGCTGCTGGGCGGCCTCTTTTATCTGCTTGTGGGCAATAAGCAGCCATCGAAAAAGATGCGTCTTAAGCTGGAAGCAGAGCAGAGGCGCACACAGGAGTCCGTAAAGCAGGATCCTTCGGTGCTGGAGGAGATCGGGAGCCTGGATGCCGGGGCCAAAGGGCAGTTTTCCTATATGTCAAGAACCTGCGGCTTTCCTGTGTACGGCAATACCCAGGCAAAGTATTATAAGCTGGGTGATGAGCTGTTTCCGGAGCTTCTTTCGGAGCTTAAGAAGGCAGAGCATTTCATTTTCATGGAATACTTTATTGTGGAAGAGGGCCGGATGTGGAACAGTATTCTGGAGATTTTGGAGGAAAAGGCAAAGGCCGGCCTGGACGTTCGTTTTATCTACGATGATTTGGGATGTGTCTCCCTGCTTCCGGCAGGATATGACCTGCAGCTTGAGGCCAAGGGGATCCGCTGTATGGCCTTCAACCCCTTTATTCCCCTGTGGTCTCTGGTGATGAATAACCGGGATCACCGGAAGATTACGGTGATTGACGGACACACGGCTTTCAGCGGCGGCATCAATCTGGCGGATGAGTATATCAATGAGAAGATGCGCTTTGGCCACTGGAAGGATACCGGCTTTATGCTAAAGGGCGATGGAGTGTGGAACTATACGGTGATGTTTCTGCAGATGTGGAACGGATTACGGAAAACGGATGCTTCTTATGAGGCGTTTCGTCCGGAACGCTATCACCCAGAGCCTTTTGTGCCGGACGGCTTTGTGCAGCCCTACGGGGATTCGCCTCTGGATGAAGAGATTGCGGCGGAGAACGTGTATCTCAATATTCTGAATCAGGCCAAGGATTATGTGTATATTTTTACGCCCTATCTGATCATTGATCATGAGATGGAGACGGCTCTCTGCCTGGCGGCCAAGAGAGGGGTGGACGTGCGGATTGTGACCCCGGGAATTCCGGACAAAAAGGTGATTTTCCAGCTTACGCGGTCTTATTATCCTTCTCTGTTGCGGGCAGGGGTGCGTATTTATGAGTATTCGCCGGGATTCCTTCACGCCAAGTCTTATGTCTGTGACGACGAGACGGCGGTGGTGGGAACGATTAATATGGATTTCCGCAGCCTGTACCTGCATTTTGAGTGCGGTACGCTGTTTTACCGGAATTCGATTGTGGCTGATTTGAAGCGGGACTGCCTGGAGACCATTGGGCAGAGCCGGGAGATTATGCCCCGGGATAAGAGACAGGGCTTTTTCGACAGCCTGTTCTGTGCTGTCTTACGGGTTCTGGCGCCATTATTATAAGAAAGCTTGAATGAGAAAGGAACGAAGGAATGAACATTTTGTTTTTTTTGAAACCCAAAGGAGAGCTGGCTTATCTTTATGATGACAGTACGCTGCGGCAGGGACTTGAAAAGCTGGAGCGAAGCGGATTTACAGCGATTCCGGTGATTAACCGGAACGGGGAGTACATAGGGACGATTACAGAGGGGGATATGCTCTGGACTTTGAAGAATAAGTTTTCGCTGGATCTGAGGGCAGCGGAGGATGTGTCGATTCAGACGGTGCGCCGGAGGGCGAGGTTTGAGCCGATTTCTATTGATTCGAATATTGAGGATTTGTTTTCGAAGGCTATGAACCAGAATTTTGTTCCGGTGATTGATGATAAGCAGATCTTTATTGGGATTGTGACGCGGAAGGATATTATGGGATTTTGTTATCGGGAGTTTATTTCGGTGAAGAATGGGTAGGGGGCGGACGGGTCTGAAGCAAAATAACCCATCATCCTTTTCCATATCCCCAGCAATAAGGAATCCTCCCACTTCGTGGGTCCCTCCTTATTACAACGGTTCGGACGGTTCGCGAACAGCCGGACACTGGATATTGGAAAAGGCTGATGGGTTATTTTGCTTCAGACCCTGGTTGTGGGGGTGGTAGGTTGGGAGGTGGTCAGGCTAGGGTTTCCCATTGGGTGTAGAGGGTTTCTAGGCGGGTGGTGAGGGATTCTTTTTCTTGGTGGAGTTTCAGGCATTCGGTGGTGTTGGTGTAGATTTCTTCGCGGGTGAGGAGGGTGTCTATTTCCTTGGTGCGGGATTCTAGGGCGAAGATTTCTTGTTCGGTGCGTTTTAGGTCGTTTTCGCGTTTGCGGATTTGGGCTTGTTTTTCTTTTTGCTGTTTCCAGTCTAGCTTTCCGGCTGGGGCGGCTTCTTTTACAGGCTCTCTGGTGTCTGGGGAGAGGGCTGGGGATAGCTCTTCTCGTTTTTCCAGATAGTAGTCGTAGCTGCCGATGTAGTTTACCAGCTGGCGCTCGGTGAGATCCAGGATCCGGGTGGCGGTGGTGTTGATGAAGTACCGGTCGTGGGATACGTAGAGGACGGTGCCGGTGTAGCGGTTCAGGGCTTCCTCTAAGATCTCTTTGGATACGATGTCCAGATGGTTGGTGGGCTCGTCCAGGATTAGGAAGTTTGCTTCGGAGAGCATGAGCTTTGCCAGGGATACACGGCCCCGTTCGCCGCCGCTTAAGTCTCCGATCCGCTTGAATACGTCGTCGCCGGTGAAGAGGAAGGCGGCCAGGGTGCTGCGGATCTTGGTGTTGTCAAGGCTTGGGTAGGCGTCGGAGATTTCTTCAAATAGGGTTTTCTCCATGTGGAGTACGTGGTGTTCCTGGTCGTAGTAGCCGATCTTTACTTTTGTTCCCAGGCAGAAAGAGCCTTCATCAGCATCCAGAAGGCCGTTTAGTATCTTTAATATGGTGGTTTTGCCTGTTCCGTTATTTCCGATGAGGGCTACCCGTTCTCCACGTTTGATTTCAAAATTCAGATCCTGGAAGAGGGACAGGGAGCCGAAGGATTTGGAGAGGCCTTCTACGGTGAGTACGTCATTGCCGCTTACGATCTGGGGCTCCAGGTGGATGTGCATATCGGAGCGTACCTCTGTGGGTTTTTCCAGAACATCCATCTTGTCCAGCATCTTTTCCCGGCTTTCGGCCCGGCGGATGGATTTTTCCCGGTTGAAGGATTTGAGCTTTGCGATGACTTCTTCCTGGTGCTTGATTTCTTTTTGCTGGTTCAGCCAGGCTGTCATCTGTGCCTCCCGAAGCTGGGCTTTTTTGGCGGCGTAGTCGGAGTAGTTGCCCTGGAAAGCGGTTACCTGTCCGTTGTCGATCTCGATTACTTTTGTGACTACCCGGTTTAGGAAATAGCGGTCGTGGGCTACGATGATCACGGCGCCGTCGTAGTTCAGAAGAAAGGTTTCCAGCCATGCGATGGAGGCCATGTCCAGATGGTTAGTGGGCTCGTCCAGGAGAATGATATCCGGCCGGGAGAGGAGCAGCTTTCCCAAGGATACACGGGTTTTCTGGCCGCCGGAGAGGGTATTGACTTCTTTGTCGAATTCTTCCTCCGGGAAGCCCAGGCCTTTTAGGACGCCTGTCACTTCGCTTTGATAGGCGTAGCCGTTTTTCTGCTCGAACTCGTGGTTTAAGCGTGTGTAGGTTTCCAGGGCTATGCTCAGGCTGTTTCCGGAGAGCTCTTTCATTTCCTGTTCCAGGGCGCGGATGCGGCTTTCCAGCTCGATCACGTCTCGTTTTACTTCCAGAAGCTCCTGGTAAATGGTGCGGCTGCTCTCCAGATCCTGGTGCTGGGCCAGGTAGCCCAGGGTTCGGCCTTTTGCCAATACGACTTGGCCGGAATCGGGGGAGAGCTCGTGAACAATGATTTTTAAAAGGGTGGATTTGCCCGCTCCGTTGATGCCTACGATGGCGGCTTTTTCTCGTTCTTCTATATGAAAGGATGCGTCTTTTAATATGGTGTCGGCGCCGAATGAATGATGGATGCTTTGACATGCCAGTATCATGGGATATAAAACCTCGTCTTTCTGTATAAGCGTGCCCGGAATTCTTTTTTATGGGAATTTTGGGTCTTTCTCTATTATAACGAATGGGAGGGAAAAGTCAAACGGTTGTGTGGGGCGGATGTTGGGCTGCGGTTAGTTTGTGAAAAATCCTACAAAGTCATTGACAAGCCTGTGTGCGGCCGATATAATGATAGCAGAAAAATATTTTTGCAGGGCGGTGTTGTAATGGAAGAGCGTGAAATTTCGAAAGCGGTTATTAAAAGACTTCCGCGTTACTACCGATACCTAGGTGAGATTATGGAGAGCGGCGTGGAGCGTATTTCCTCCGGAGAGCTGAGTGACAGGATGCATGTGACGGCATCCCAGATCCGGCAGGATCTGAATAATTTCGGCGGCTTTGGGCAGCAGGGATATGGGTACAATGTCGCCCGCCTGTATGAGGAGATTGGAAAGATCCTGGGTCTGGACAAGAAGTACAATATGATCATTATAGGAGGCGGAAATCTGGGCCAGGCGTTGGCGAATTATGTGTCTTTTGAGAAAAGAGGCTTTGTGATTAAGGGCATCTTTGACGTGAATCCGGTGCTCAAAGGCTTAAGTGTCCGGGGAATACAGATTTATATGCTGGAGGAGCTGGAGGATTTTATTCGGGATCAGGATATTCAGATAGCGACTCTGACCCTGCCGAAGTCTAAGGCGGCGGAGATGGCGGAGCTTCTGGTGAGATATGGCATTAAGGCTATCTGGAATTTTGCTCATGTGGATCTGCAGGTTCCGGAGGATGTGCTGGTGGAGAATGTGCATCTGTCGGAGAGCCTGATGCAGTTGTCCTACAATATTAACCGGTATGAAAAGGAGCATTCTTAGAAAAGGAGTGTTTGCTGTGCAGAGTGCCCGTGTTTTCCGGGATGCTGTACCAGGGTAAGGGAGCTTAAAAGCAAGGCGGCTTTTGGTTCCCTTTTGCTATGTGTTTTTCGGAAACAGGGAAGGTTTCTGACATCTGTGTGCCGGGGAACATATACTATAGTCAGAAAGGAAGAATAGAAATGAGTACCTATACGCGTATTGGGGCTTTTGTGGATCTGAATGCTGTTGATGCGAATCTGGACGCTATTAAGGCAGGCTTGTCTGAGAAAACCAAGGTGACGGCGGTGGTGAAAACGGATGCCTATGGACACGGGGCCTGTGCCATTGCCCGGCACATTGAGAAGAGGGAGGAGCTGTGGGGCTTTGCCACGGCTATGCTGGAGGAGGCTCTGGAGCTTCGGGACGCCGGTATCAGGAAGCCTCTCTTGATTCTGGGATATGTGTACCCGGAGGACTGCGAAGAGATTGCAGGACTTTTGGAGGAGGAGCCGCTGGAGGACGGAAGCTTTTGCACGCAGATACGTCCTGCGGTGTACAGCCTTGAGACGGGAAGGGAGCTGTCAAAGGCGGCCATGAAGCAGAGCGCACTCCTTGGAAAGGAGATTCTGGTGCCGGTGCATATTAAGGTGGACACGGGCATGAGTCGTATCGGGTTTGCGGATACCAAGGAGAGTGTTGAGATGATAAAGGAGATTGCCGGGCTTCCGGGAATCCGGCTAGAGGGGCTGTTCACCCATTTTGCCCGTGCGGACGAGGCGGACAAAACCTCTGTAAACAGTCAGATTGCCCGTTTCCGGGTATTTGAGGAGGCATGCAGAGAGGCCGGGCTTCCTATTCCGATCCGCCACTGTTCCAACAGCGCCGGAATCATGGAATCAAAGGAGGCGCAGTGGGATATGGTGCGGGCCGGGATTATTCTCTACGGGCTTTACCCCTCGGACGAGGTGAAGAAGGAGGGGATGCGCCTTGTGCCTGTTATGGAGCTTAAGAGCCGGATCATCCACATCAAGGAGATTGAACCGGGGACGCAGGTAAGCTATGGAGGCATCTATGAGGCAGACAGTGTCCGCCGGATTGCTACGATTCCCGCGGGCTATGGGGACGGATACCCCAGAAGCCTTTCCGACAAGGGCTATGTGCTGATTGCCGGAAAGAAGGCACCGATCCGCGGCCGTGTCTGCATGGATCAGATGATGGTGGATGTGACGGACATTCCGGAGGCCCGGATGGGCATGGAGGTTACTCTGTTTGGAAAGGATGGAGGCGCAGAGCTTCCCTTAGAGGTCTTATGTGAACTGTCCGGGCGGTTTAACTATGAATTTGTCTGCGATATCAACAAACGCGTGCCGAGGATTTTTGAAAAGCCTGTCTCTCCAAGCCTGCAGAAATGACATAGATTACTGAATACTTCCGATTTTTTTGGAAATACTTCCGATATAACTGGAAACCAGTACAGGAAATCAAGTCGATTTCCTATACCAGTGAAAAGAATTTCAGAAAATCGGAGTGTGAGAAGATTGATAATCCGGCGGGGAGACATTTACTATGCGGATTTAAGGCCTGTGGTAGGATCGGAACAGGGAGGAATCCGGCCGGTTCTGGTGATTCAAAATGATACGGGAAACCGCCACAGTCCTACTGTGATTGTGGCAGCCATTACTTCAAAAATGAATAAGGCAAAGCTTCCCACTCATGTGGAGCTTAGCACCAGACAGTGCCAGATTGTAAAGGATTCGGTAATTTTGTTAGAGCAATTGCGTACCATTGACAAGCAGCGGCTTCGAGACAAGGTGTGTCATCTGGATGAGGGCCTTCTGGGGAAGGTCAATGAGGCCTTGAGGGTAAGCCTGGAGCTGGATACATAATGCTTGCCATCCCAGAAAAATAATGCTAAAATAGATAAAACTGTCTGCCCGCAGGAAGGGTACAGGCTGAAAGAACAAAAGGAAGAGGAGTGTTAGCAATGTCGGGACATTCAAAGTTTGCGAATATTAAGCATAAAAAAGAGAAAAACGACGCAGCCAGAGGGAAGATATTTACCATTATCGGCCGTGAGATTGCCGTGGCCGTAAAGGAGGGAGGCGCCGATCCGGCCAACAACAGCCGTCTTCGTGACGTGATTGCCAAGGCAAAGGCCAACAATATGCCCAATGATACCATTGACAGGGGAATCAAGAAGGCGGCCGGGAATGCAAGCGCCGTGAATTACGAGTATGTATCCTATGAGGGGTACGGCCCCAGCGGAATCGCTATTATTGTGGATGCGCTGACGGACAACAAGAACCGGACGGCAGCCAATGTCCGCAGCGCCTTTACCAAGGGTAACGGCTCTGTGGGAACGCAGGGCTGTGTTTCTTATATGTTTGACAAGAAGGGACAGATTATCATTGACCGGGAGGAATGCGAGATGGATCCGGATGATTTGATGATGCTGGCCCTGGATGCGGGAGCCGAGGATTTTTCCGAGGAGGCGGACAGCTTTGAGGTTATTACAGACTCTGATGCTTTCAGCCAGGTGCGGCAGGCTCTGGAGTCCGAAGGCATCGTGATGGCCCAGGCAGAGGTTACCATGATTCCGCAGACTTATGTAACCTTGACAGATGAAGGAGATATTAAGAATCTGCAGAAAACCCTGGATCTTCTGGATGAGGACGATGATGTCCAGAATGTGTACCATAACTGGGATGAATAAAAAGAGCAGCATAGTTTGAAGGATATTACGGAACTGGAATCGTCCAGCTAAGAAGTGTTAAGTGCTTTTGAAAAATAATTTCTGCTGGACGGTAAAGCTGCAAAGGCGCACGAGAGGAACTTTTATGAGTGCCCTTTCGAATAAAAGTTTCTCTCATTACCGGTGTGTCGAAGCAGCTTTACCCTTTCGTGCTGTCGCGCAGCGACTTTTAATAGGAGAAGACAATGGATATTGTAGCGTACGGTGAGTATTATAACATAGCGATGCAGGGAATAGAGGACATGCTGTTTGAGGCGGAGAATCCCTTGGCCTCTTTCAAGAAGAGCCTCTACCCGGAGGCCTTTCAGACATATCTTCGCAGATACATAAATGTGATTGACGCCATTGAGCAGGTTTATCTCAAGTCAGAGACGCCGGATGAGGAATGGCTTGACAAGCTTGCGGATCGCCTGGTGGAGCAGGCGTCAGTGCAGCTGGAGCGTATCCCCAAAAAAGGAAAGCGGAACGAACAGCTGATCAATTACAATATGATCCTGGCAGTCTATACATTTCCGGCCATTCTGGAACAGAAGGGACAATCTGCAGAGCCTCTCACAGACCGTATTGTGGAAAAGTGGAACACGGCTTTCCAGACCACGGTGGGAAAGGCAAACTATGAGAAGATTGAGGCCGGCTTCCACCGGAAGCTGTGCTATATCACTACGGCTGTATGTGAGAGCCAGGGAAAGGCGGATAACTGCTACGAGCTGGAGCTGCTCCGGAATTACCGGGATCAGTATCTACTTTCCACGCCGGAGGGGGAGGCCCTTGTAGAGGAATATTACAACATTGCGCCTACCATCGTAAGCAGGATCGGGCGCTTGGAGGCTCCGGCGCAGGTGTATGAAGAAATCTGGCAGAAGTATCTGTCCCCCTGTGTGAAGCTTATTGAGGCAGGAAAAGAGGAAGCCTGCCGGGAACGCTATATGGCTATGGTGTATGATCTGAAAGGCAGGTATATGGCATGAGACAGGATACCATCTGCGTACAGGGAGGCTGGAAGCCGAAAAAGGGAGAGCCGCGGGTGCTTCCCATCTATCAGAGCACGACTTTTAAATACGATACCACAGAGGAGATGGGACGCCTTTTCGCCCTGGAGGACAACGGATATTTTTATACGCGCCTGCAGAATCCCACCAACGACTGTGTGGCGGCGAAGATTGCGGAGCTGGAGGGCGGTGCGGCAGCTATGCTTACCTCCTCCGGACAGGCGGCTAATTTTTATGCAGTGACCAATATCTGTGAGGCAGGCAGCCATCTGGTGTGTTCCGCCAAGGTATACGGCGGCACCTTTAATCTGTATGCGGCTACTTTGAAAAAGATGGGAATCGAATGTACCTTTGTAGACCCGGACGCATCAGAGGAAGAGATAGAAAAGGCTTTTCGGCCCAATACAAAGGCGGTGGTGGGAGAAACCATTGCGAATCCGGCCCTGGTGGTTCTGGATATCGAAAAATTTGCCCGTCTGGCCCATGCTCACGGCTGTCCTTTGATTGTGGACAACACCTTTGCAACGCCTATCAATTGCCGTCCCTTTGAGTGGGGAGCGGACATTGTGACCCATTCCACTACAAAATATATGGACGGCCACGCCATGGCGGTAGGCGGCTGTATTGTGGACAGCGGCAATTTTGACTGGGATGCTTACAAGGATAAATTTCCGGGGCTGACTGCGCCGGATCCCACGTACCATGGGGTGGTATATACCCAGCAGTTTGGAAAGCTGGCTTATATTACCAAGGCTACTGCCCAGCTGATGCGTGATCTGGGCAGTATTCCTTCTCCTATGAATGCATTTCTTCTGAATGTGGGGCTGGAGACGCTGGCTCTCAGGGTGGAGCGGCACTGCAGCAATGCCCGGGCAGCGGCAGAGTATCTCCACGGCCATGAGAAAGTGGAGTTTGTGAACTTTGCAGGTTTAAAGGACGATCCCTATTACGAGCTGGCGCAGAAATATATGCCGGGCGGCACCTGCGGCGTGATTTCCTTTGGCTTAAAAGGCGGAAGGGAGGAAGCGGTGCGCTTTATGGACAGCTTGAAGCTGGCGGCTATTGTCACTCATGTGGCGGACGCCCGTACCTGCGTCCTTCATCCGGCCAGCCATACCCACAGGCAGATGACGGATGAGCAGCTTGCAAAGGCAGGCGTGACGCCGGGGATGATCCGGCTTTCCGTAGGGATTGAGAATCCGGAGGATCTTATTGCGGATCTGAAGCAGGCTCTTGAGCAGGCGTAGCTTCCGGATTTTTCCATAGGAACTGTACCCTTGTCCACTGAGGGTATGGGAGAATAAAAATCAGCCTTATATCTCATACTAATACACAAAATGTATGGGAAGCGAGGCTGATTTTATTTATGAGCGAGAATAAAAAGGAAAAGAATCAGAAGGAAAAGAATCAGAACCAGGAAGAAAAGCAGACAGGAGAGAAGCAGGAACGGCAGGATAAGCAGGTGGAGGAGTACGGACAGCTTACCCTGGAGGATGGGGAGGTGAAGATTCATCTCTTGAATATCATCGGGGAGATCGAGGGCCACGAATGCCTGCCGTCCAACTCCAAGACGACAAAATATGAACATGTAATTCCGCAGCTTGCGGCCCTGGAGGACAGCAAAACCGTGCAGGGGCTTCTGGTGCTTATCAATACGGTGGGGGGCGACGTGGAATCGGGCCTTGCCATTGCGGAGATGATTGCTTCCTTAAGCAAGCCTACGGTTTCTCTTGTTCTTGGGGGAAGCCACTCCATCGGGGTTCCGCTGGCAGTGTCTACGGATTACTCTTTTATCGTACCTACGGGGACTATGATGATTCATCCGGTGCGGATGACAGGTCTCATTATCGGGGTGGCCCAGACCTTTGACTATTTTCAGAAGATCCAGGATCGGATTTCCGGGTTTATCACTTCGCACAGTGGGATTTCCGAGGAGAGGCTGTTAAAGCTGATGCTGGAGACAGGCCAGCTTACGAAGGATGTAGGATCTGTCCTGGTGGGGCCTCAGGCTGTGGAGGAAGGGATCATCAATGAGGTCGGCGGAATTAAGGATGCTTTTGGAAAATTAAGGGAGCTGATACAGGAGCAGGGAGACTTATAAAGGCGGATAAAAGGTTCTTAAGGCTTAGATGGTTTGGTATTGTCCTGTCTGACGGCGGATGCTATAATACTGCTGAAAGGGAAATGCATCTGTTAGATTATGAAAAGGACAAACAAAAGAGGATAAGCTGAAGGATGGCAAAAAAGAGCAGTTTTCAAAAGGAACTGGAGAGGCTGGCATCAAAACAGATTATCACAGTCATAGGGATTGGATGTCTGTTTTTTTGCGTTGCCATTTTCGGAAACACGCTGATTGAGCAGAGGATGAAACAGGAAAAGCATTTGGACGACGTGACGGGAACCTTCCGGCAGGTCTGTGATTCTGTGGCGTCTTTTCTCCAGGACGAGGAAAATGCAGCAACATTTTTAAACTGTATCCTTGGCCTGGAAAACGGAAACGGCCTTCAGTACCGGATTACGAAATACAATGTGGACGCCCTGGTGGGAATCAATCTGATCCTGGCTGACCCTGAAGGACAGATTCTCTTCTCCAGCTTTTCCGAGGACGTGCTGAATCTGCACAGGAAGGAGTTCAACCAGATTGCGGACACCAACGCCAAGGCCCAGGACGGGAAGCTGTACCGGACGGTTTACTTTTTCTCGGGGGAAACCTCGGAATATGTGCTGATTCAACCCCTTTACCAGAATGGCGTTTATGTGGGCAGCGTGGCGGCCTATCTAAAGGAAAGAGACTGGAACCGGCTTTTTCAGAAATACCAGTACGACATTATCCTGACCACGGCGGGGGGCGATGTGATTTACTGCTCCAACAGCAGCTTTACCTCAGGCAGCACCGTGAACAAATACCGTCCCAGGAAAATGGAGCGCTACTGCCAGGTGAACGACAGCCGCTACCTTACCGGAAGGCGGTATCTTCCCGAGCAGAATGTATATCTTTACTCCTTTATCTATCAGCCGGAAAACGTAAGCTACATACTCATCGGTATTTTGATCATCTTAAGCCTGGGACTGGTCTGGATGATCCTCTTTTTCCACCTCCTTCAGAAAATGGCGGAGAAAACCTCCCAGTCTGTGCGGACCCTGGTGGAAGAGATACGCCTGATCCGAAAAGAGGATACAGAACATGTGATTGAGATTGAAACAGGCGATGAGATTGAGGAGATTGCCCGGCAGATCAATAAGATGGTTGTGAGTGTCAATGAACTGAACCAGAAAAATATGGATCTTCTGGAAATCAATAACCGCATGGAGATTCAGAACCTCCAGGCCCAGATCAATCCCCATTTTATATACAATACCTTGGACAACATCCGCTTCCTCATTGCCCAGGACGGGAAAAAGGCCGACGAGCTGATTGGAAGGTTTACCAGGATTCTGCGCTACAGCATCAACAATACGAAGCAGAGCACCTCCCTGCAGGAGGATATGGAGTATATAGAGGATTACCTGGTGATTCAGAAAACACGCTTTGGGGAGCGTTTTTTGTACGAGGTGGATATCAGGCCGGAGTGCAGCAGGGTTCTTGTCCCAAAGCTTCTTCTGCAGCCCTTGATCGAAAACAGCCTGAAGTACGGCTTTCGGAAGAAACCGGCCATCCATGTCTTAATCCGGGGATGGATTGAGGAGGAATACCTTGTTCTCAAGGTGGAGGACGACGGGCCGGGGCAGCCCAAATCTACGCTGGAGACTTTACGAGGGATCTTGCATTCCGGAGAAATCAATACCGTACACAACGGCCTTCAGAACATTAACCGGAGAGTGATTCTGGAATACGGCAACGACAGCGGCTTAAGTCTTGAGAGCCAGGAGGGGATGGGATTTGCAGTAACCATCCGCCTGTGGATAGGAGGTGGAAAAAATGTACCGTGTTTTGCTGGTTGAGGATGAGGAGATTATACGGAAAGGAATCAAAAATTCCATTCCCTGGGAGGAATTCGGCTGCAGCGTCATCGGAGAGGCAGGCAACGGGGAGGAAGGCGTAAAGCTCATCGAGGAGCTTCGGCCGGACATTGTGATTACAGATATCAATATGCCTCTGATGGACGGGCTTACCATGCTGTCCCGGACAAAGTTCCGGTATGATTATGCTGCTGTGATTCTCACGGGCTATTCGGAATTCGAATATGCCAGGGAGGCCATTCGCAACGGAGTTTCCAGCTATGTGCTGAAGCCCCTGAATATGGAGGAGATGAAGGAGGCCTTAGAGCAGGCGGTGCTGGAATCGAAGAATATCTACTATCTGCGGCAGCGAAATGAATCTGCCGGAGATACAGGCACGCTGTCCCTTCTGGAACAGGAGAGGGAAAAGAAGATCCAGGATCCTCTGGTAGACCAGGTGCTTGCCTATATTACAGCCAATTATCAGAATAAGATTACCCTCTCGGATCTGGAACAGAATCTTCACTATTCCGAGCGGTATATCAGCCAGAGGTTTCAGAAGGCTCTGGGAACCACCATCATTGAGTATCTGAACCGATACCGTCTCCAGAAAGCCTTGGGAATATTAAAGGAGGGCGGCATACCCTTGTCAGAGGTGGGCTGGGAATGCGGATTCGGAGAGTACAAATATTTTAATTACGTGTTTAAAAAGTATATGGGCTGCTCGGCCAAAGAGTATCAGAGCAGAATCAGATGAAATACCGAACAGATTTGTTCGGTATTTTTTCCGATTGTTCTGAAATTTAGGTAGTTTACAGGAAAAGAAGCAGATAAAATAAGGGTATAAATTTTAAAGGAGGATTTTATGATGAAGAAAAAGAGTATTGCGTTACTGCTGGCGGCTGTTATGACCACTGGCTTACTGGCAGGCTGCGGCAAGAGCAGCACAGAGGAGCCGGCGGCTCCGGCAGAGACAGAAGCTCCTGCAGAGGAAGGCGGCGAAGAAGAGGGCGGCTCTGAGACAGCGCAGGTAGGCGGCGAGCTGGTGGTTTACTCCCCCAACTCTGAGGGCCTTATCAATGCAACCATTCCCCTGTTTGAGGAAAAATACGGCATTACCGTAGAGGTTATCCAGGCAGGAACAGGCGAGCTGGTAAAGAGAATTGAGTCTGAGAAGAACGACCCGTATGCAGATGTCCTCTTCGGCGGTTCCTGGTCCCAGATGTATGACAATCAGGATCTGTGGGAGCCTTATGTATCGCCGAACAATGAGACAGTCGTAGACGCTTACAAGAATGAGTGCGGCTTTATCACCAGCAACGTTTTGGACGGCAGCGTTCTCATTGTAAACACAGATCTTATTGGGGACATTGAGATCAAGGGCTATGAGGATCTTCTGAATCCGGAGCTGAAAGGCAAGATTGCCACGGCAGACCCGGCCAACTCTTCTTCCGCATTTGCGCATCTGACCAATATGCTGCTGGCTATGGGCGGCTATGAGGACGAGGCTGCATGGAAGTACGTAGAGGAGCTGTTTGCAAACATTGACGGAAAGATCTGCGAGAGCTCTTCCGGCGTCTACAAGGGAGTAGCTGACGGCGAGTATGTAGTTGGACTTTCCTACGAGGATCCCTGTGCACAGCTTGTAAAGGACGGAGCGCCTGTTGAGATTGTATACATGGAAGAGGGCACCGTATATCTGCCCGCATCGGCAACCATCGTAAAGGGAGCCAGAAATATGGACAATGCAAAGCTGTTCATGGACTTTATCTTAAGCGAAGAGGTACAGAATATCTGGGGCAGCACCCTGACAAACCGTCCGATTATGAAGGATGCACAGACCAGCGATTACATGGTTCCCCTGGCAGACATCAAGGTGCTTGAGGAGGATATCCCCTATGTAAGCCAGCATAAGCAGGAGATCGTAGATCACTACACCGAGATCTTTACGGATCTGCAGAGCAATTAAGACAGACAGGGTAAAGACCCGGACGTCAGCAAGGTTGTGGAGGATAAGATGAGCAGAATTATAATAAAAAATGCGGTAAAGAAATATGGTGAGAACACCGTGATTCCCGATTTGAGCGCCGAAATAGAGGACGGAGAGTTATTTACCCTCCTGGGACCTTCTGGCTGCGGAAAGACAACATTGCTGCGGATGATTGCAGGATTCAATTCCATTGAGGGCGGAGATTTTTACTTTAATGAGACCCGGATCAATGATATGGATCCCAGTAAGAGAAATATTGGCATGGTTTTCCAAAACTATGCCATATTTCCCAATCTGTCCGTGCGGAACAATGTTGCCTTTGGCTTGAAAAACCGAAAAATCGAGAAAGAAAAGATTAAGACAGAAACGGACAAATATTTAAATCTGATGCAGATTATGGAGTATGCGGAGCGGATGCCAAGCCAGCTGTCCGGCGGACAGCAGCAGCGTATCGCCCTGGCAAGAGCCCTGGTGATTACCCCGGATGTGCTTCTGATGGATGAGCCTTTGTCCAACCTGGATGCAAAGCTCCGCATGGAGATGCGGACGGTAATCCGTCATACACAGAAAAGCGTGGGAATTACCACTGTGTATGTGACCCATGACCAGGAGGAGGCCATGGCCATCAGCGACCGGATTGCCGTAATGAAGGACGGCGTGATTCAGCACATTGGAAAGCCCAAGGACATCTACCAGAGACCGAAGAATGTGTTCGTAGCCACCTTTATCGGGCGCACCAATATGGTTCCGGCGAGAATTGAGAAGGGCGGGCTGGTATTTGCAGACGGATACCGGGAGCAGATTGACGCTCTGAAAAGGGCAGAGGATCAGGAGGTACTCTGTTCCATCCGGCCGGAGGAATTTGTCATCTGCAAGGAAGGCAGAGACGGAATCAAGGGAACGGTGAAGGAGTTCGTCTACCTGGGCCTTAACACCCACTATTACATTGATACGGATGCCGGGGAGACTGTGGAGATCATCGAGGAATCGTCCCTTAAGGAGGAGCTGAAGGAAGGACAGTCTGTTCTTCTGAAGGTAAAGAAGGAAAAGATCAACGTGTTTAATCATACGGGGGAGCGAAACCTGGTAAGGAGCGAGGCCTATGAAAAACAATAATAAATTCCGTCTGGACGTATGGGGCTTTATCACGCTGTTTGTGATACTCCTGTATGTGCTGTTTCTCCTCTATCCCATGGGGTATCTCATCCGCCAGTCTGTGTTCGACGCAGAGACGGGGAAGCTGACCCTGGCTAACTTTGCGAAATTCTTTTCCAAAAGCTATTATTTTAACACGCTCTTTAACAGCTTTAAGATTTCCATTGCGGCCACGGTTCTGTCTCTTTTGATTGGAACGCCCCTTGCGTATCTCTTTGCCGTATACAAGATTCGGGGAAAAGCTTTTTTGAGCATTCTAATTGTGGTGGCTTCCATGTCGGCGCCTTTTATCGGGGCCTACTCCTGGATTCTGCTTCTTGGAAGGAGCGGCGTGATTACCACCTTCTTTAAAAATATGGGGATTGCCCTGCCGGATATCTACGGATTTGGAGGAATTGTCCTGGTTATGACCCTGCAGCTCTTTCCGCTGGTGTTCCTCTATGCAAGGGGAGCGCTGAAAAACATCGACAATTCCCTGATTGAGGCGGCGGGAAACCTGGGCTGTTCCGGCGTGAAATGCTTTGTGAAGGTGGTTGTTCCGCTGATTATGCCAACCCTTTTGGCGGCGGGCCTTCTGGTATTTATGCGTTCCTTTGCGGATTTCGGAACGCCGATGCTGATTGGAGAGGGGTATCGTACCTTCCCGGTTGTGCTTTACAATGAGTTTATCAATGAGGTAGGGGGAAATGACGGCTTTGCGGCTGCCATTGCTGTGATTGCCATTGTGATTACGACGGTGGTATTTCTCATCCAGAAGTATGTTTCCAACCGGAAATCCTTCTCTTTGAATGCGCTGCATCCCATGGAGGTACGGGAGGCCAAGGGGGCTGTCCGGTGGATGGTACATCTTTTTTCCTATCTGGTGATTGGGGTTGCCGTGCTGCCCCAGTGCTATGTGATCTACACTTCCTTTAAAAATACGGAAGGAAAGATTTTTGTGGACGGCTATTCCTTAAGCAGCTATGCTACGGCTTTTGGAAAGCTGGGAAAGAGCATTCAGAATACGATTATTATTCCAATCCTGGCTCTGGTGGTGATTATACTGCTGGCGATTCTCATTGCCTATCTGGTGGTGCGCAGAAGGAATTTCCTCACGAATATCACGGATATTCTGTCTATGATTCCTTACATTGTGCCGGGAACGGTTCTTGGTATTGCCCTTCTGGTGGGCTTTAATAAGCCGCCCCTTCTTATCAGCGGCACGATGCTGATTATGGTAGTGGCGCTGGTGATTCGAAGACTGCCTTATACGATTCGTTCTTCTGTGGCGATTCTGCAGCAGATTCCGATGAGCATCGAGGAGGCTGCCATTTCCCTGGGAGCGACGAAGATGAAGGCGTTTTTCCGCATTACGGTTCCTATGATGCAGGCTGGAATTGTGTCGGGGGCGATTTTGAGCTGGGTGACGATGATCAGTGAGCTCTCTACGGCCATTATCCTGTATACAGGCCGGACGAAGACCTTGACGGTGGCTATCTATACGGAGGTTATCCGGGGCAATTACGGGACGGCTGCGGCTTTGTCTACCATACTGACCCTGCTGACAGTGGCGTCGCTGCTGTTGTTTAACAAGATGAATGGGGGGAAGGAGCTAAGCCTGTAGGGCGCCTGTGGCGGACAGAGATAGATGATAAAAAGAAACCGGTGGCAAAGGCTGTGATGAACGAACCTTGCCGTCGGTTTTTTTGTGAATGCTTTAGGGGGCTGGGATATCTGGGAATAGGCGAGGAGCAGTTTGGAGGGATTAATTAGCGGTCTAGGAAATGGATTTGCCTCTGTAAAAGAGGCAGAAATCGGAGTGGCATGTGATAGAAGGTTACTGTTCAGAGGCAATGTCAGTTAGTTAAGTTATAAAGCTAAATTTTAAGTAGGGGTGTAACTCTTTTTTTAAAGTTATCTCTAGGGGGTGACATACGGAACAAAATGTGCGGCCGCTTTCACTGAAAATGATCAGTGAAAGCGGCCCTTGTAAATTAGAAACATATCGTTTGTTCAATTACAAGGAGGTCTCGTATGTCATTTGCCGCACAAGTCAAAAACTCTCTTCTGCATATCATTTCAAGTATGGCTTCCCACCCGGAAGATTTCTTTATGCATCCTCGAACTGACTTTTCCAGAAACAGAAAATTAGATTTTTCCACCCTGTTACAGCTCATCATTTCCATGGAAGCCGGTACCCTAGGAAGAGTAGATTTGTTCAATATAGAAAAATTAATGGAAGAAATTATTTATCTAAAGACTATTTAGCATACGAATTAGATGAAATATCAGATTTAGTTTGGACTTTGATAGATGGAAAAAATTCTTTAGAAAATATTGCACTAGCTGTTTTTAATGAATATGATGTAGCATATGATGTTGTGTTAAAAGATATTATTACTTTTATTAATGAGCTTAAGAAAAATAATTTGATTATAAATAAGGAATAAATATGCTTATTATATTACTTATATCGTTTATACTGGTTTTGCTCACCAATATCATGTTAATAAAATTATTTCCAATCTATATGGGTGATAAAATCCTTTTTTTAAGACGAAGCTTCTATGCAGTACCATATTTAGTGGTTTTTATAATTTATGACGTACCTAAAATAACAATAAGTTCAAATAACATAGTTTATATTATATTAGCAACTGCAATCAGTATGGTACTTATTTCTATTCAATGGAAAGAATTTGCTTGGGTTTTTCAGAAAGACTTATTGCAATTATTTCCTTGTATAAATGGAAAACAGGTCGGTATAGAAATATATACATTGATATTAGCTGTAATTGTTCAAGAGTTGTATTATAAATTGTTTGTATTACAAGTTTTTTGTAGTCTGACATCTGAGAATGTTGCTATACTAAGCACTTCAATATTGTTTGTTGTTGATCATATAATAAGTGCTGGAGCTAAAAAGCGTTTTAAATATAAAGATTTTATTCTTCAATTTATTATGAGTTTATCTAGTTGTATTATTTTTTAAAGAGTGGGAATTTTTATATTGGTGCTCTTATTCATTTCATATATAATGTATTTGTTGTAGTCTTTAATCTTGTGCGTTTGATACTTCAATCACACAAAAATAAGGAAACAAAAAATTCTTTATAAATTTTTTGGAATTGTATGGAAGGAGGTGAAATTATGAAAAAGTATAAAGCGCCTAAACTTATTTCTGTTAAGCTGCTTACGGGTATGTCATTTCCGTAAAGTATGATTTGACAGGATGATTGGGGAAAGAATATTAATAATGAAGAGGTAGTTTGTTAATATTCTTTCCTAAAATCAAAATATAATAATTGGGTTACGCTTTGGGGTTAATAATAAATTAGGGAGTGAGTTTCATATGGATAATACGCAATTAAAACTGTTATATTCATTATCTGAAAGGAAAACATTGGATGATGTTCAGATATATGTTTCGGAAGTAATGAAATTTAGAGGGTTTACAAGTCAATCGGCACAAGACAAATTGATGCTTTTAATGGAAGAATTAGGCGAATTGGCAAAGGCAATAAGAAAGGCAGAAAATTATTTACCTATTGATAAAGAGTTGCTTAATAATTATTCTTCTGTAAATGAAGAAGTTGCAGATGTCTTTATTGTTCTTTTATCATTGTGTGATGTTCTCAATATTAATTTATGGGAAGCTTTTTTGACCAAAGAAAAAGAAAATATTACAAGGAGATGGTCTGAATGAGTTTAAATCGTTTACAGAGTTTTTATTTTCTTATTAATTGTATTTTTAGCCAGTCTCAGAAAGCAGAAATAACGTAATCGTCAAAACGCTCGCCTTTCGCTAAAGTCATTTTTAGTCCATACTTGAAAAAAGCAATAGATTTTTCAAGGAGGAACTAAAGACTATGGATCAATGTACTCATGAAGTCCGTGCCGAATACTGGAAGGGAATCATTAGGGCATGCGGACAA
>CAJTFE010000033.1 GCA_910575725.1 Clostridia bacterium
GCTGCAAATGAAGAAGCTCCTGCGGTACTAAAAAAATTTTTTCATTACGAAAAACGGCCCGTATAACCTATGTAGACAAATCGGCTCAAAGCCCTAATTGAGAGGCTTTGAGCCGTCTTTTTTCCAAACTTGAGATATTACCCTCAGTGGACCGAGTGTCTCCTTGTTCACTGAGGGTATACGAATTTTATATACAATATTTTTGAAATAACAGTTGACAATTGTTGAAACTATGATATTATATAGTTAAAGTTGTTAAAACAACAAAAATGCACTGTTGTTTCAAAAGAATGAAAGGAGGTTTTACCATGATTTACACAGTTACGCTGAATCCGGCTCTGGACAAAACGGTTGAAATTCCATCCTTGACCGTAGACAGCGTAAACCGCATCACCACCATGCGGACCGACCCGGGCGGAAAAGGCATCAACGTGTCCAAGGTAATAAAGAAGCTGGGCGGCGAAAGCACAGCCGCGGGCATACTGGGAGGAAACACCGGCCGGGCTATCAGCCTTGCACTGGAGGCCATGGAGATTAAGACGGGCTTCTGGTTCGTAGAGGGAGAGACCCGGACCAACTTGAAAGTTATCGATCCGGTCAATCACACCAATACCGACCTTAACGAGCCCGGAATCACCGTATCTGGGGAAATACTGGAGGGTCTTTTGCAGGAGCTTCTTTTAGAAGTAAATGAGGGAGATATCGTAGTACTGTCCGGAAGTCTGCCCAAGGGTTCGCCGAAAGATACCTATGCCGCCTGGGTAAGAGCCTGCAAAAAAGCCGGAGCAAAAGTGATTCTGGATGCAGACGGAGAACTGCTGGCGGAGGGACTGAAAGCGTCCCCTTACCTCATTAAACCCAACAATCACGAGCTTTCGGCACTTATGGGAGAAAAGCTGGAAACACCAACGGAACTCGAAAAAGCTGCCCGTGACCTTATGGAAAAATACAGCATAGCAAAAATCGTAATATCCATGGGAGGTGCTGGAGCCCTGTACGTAACAGAGGAAGAAACTATCTATGCCAAAGGATTAAAGGTCCCAGTAAAGAGTACTGTAGGAGCCGGCGACAGCGTAGTAGCTGCATTAGCCGTAGCCGAGGAGTCCGGAAAAAGCCTGGAAGACACCGTCCGTCTCTCTACCGCTGCCGGAGCCGCCAACGTCATGTGCAGCGGAACCCAGGCCGCCGAATACGACACCATCAAAAACCTGATACCCAAAGTCGTATTCCATAAGCTGTAACCGGTCAGAAATCCTGCCATCTCACAAATTCTGCCTGGAGCCGTCCGTTTTTCAAAAACTGTTGCTGCAAAACCAATTCGATTGTTGCAAAACCAACCATAATCAAATATCATAAAGAAAGGAACTGTTATTATGAAAGCAAAAGCAGTAAGACTACATGGAGCCAACGATTTAAGATTGGATGAATTTGAGCTTCCAGAGATCACCGACGACGAAATCCTTGTCAAAGTCGTGTCCGACAGCATCTGCATGTCCACCTACAAATGCGCCATCCTGGGTGCAGACCATAAGCGTGTCCACGATGATGTGGCAGAGCATCCGGCCATCATGGGCCATGAATTTGCCGGCGACATCGTAAAAGTAGGCAAAAACCACCAGGACAAATTCAAGCCCGGCATGAAATTCACCCTGCAGCCGGCCCTCAACTACAAGGGAACCATGTGGAGCCCCGGCTATTCCTACGAATTCTTCGGCGGCGACTGCACCTACTGCATCCTTCCGGCGGAAGTCATGGAGCTGAACTGTCTCTTTGAGTACACAGGACGCGCCTACTATGAAGCATCCCTGGCAGAGCCCATGTCCTGCAGCATCGGCGCATTTAATGCGGCCTACCACACCAAAATGGGTGTCTACACCCACGAAATGGGAATCAAAGAGGGCGGCAAGCTGGCAATTATGGCAGGCGCAGGCCCCATGGGACTTGGAGCGCTTACCTACGCCCTTCACCGGGATGCACGTCCTTCCATGGTTGTAGTAACAGATGTAAACCCGGAGCGCCTGGCCCGTGCAGAGGAATTGTTCCCTGTAGAGGAAGCAAAAAAAGACGGCGTTGAACTTCATTTTGTAAATATGAGCAATTATGAGGATCCGGTAGCAGAACTGCGCAAAATCTCCGGCGGAACCGGTTTTGACGACGTATTCTGCTATGCTCCGGTAGCTATCGTCATTCAGCAGTCCAGCGAGATTTTGGGCCGCGACGGTTGTCTGAACTTCTTTGCCGGCCCCACTGACAACAAGTTCAGCGCAGCCATGAATTTCTACGACGTACACTACAATTCCACCCACGTAATGGGAACCACCGGGGGCAACACCGACGATATGCTGGAGTCCTTAAAGCTGACGGCAGCCGGCCGCATCAACCCGGCCGTTATGGTTACGCACATCGGAGGACTGGACGCAGTGGTAGACACGACCTTGAATCTGCCAAAGATTCCCGGCGGCAAAAAGCTTATTTACACCCATCTGACCATGCCTCTGACCGCCTTAAGCGATCTGCGCGCCAAGGGAGAGAAGGAGGACAACAAGGACTTAATTGCGCTGGCAGATATCGTAGACGCACATCAGGGCCTGTGGTGCCCGGAGGCAGAGGAATACTTACTGGCAAACTTTATAAAAGAATAAGAGACCGAAATCTCCGGTTCGGGGAGCTTTTCGGCCCAGATCGGAGGAATGTATATGGATTCAATGGAAACACGCAGAAATGCGATTGTAGATCTGATTAATGAAAACGGAACCGTCAGCTTTTCACAGCTGAAGGATGCCTTTCCCAATGTATCGGAAATGACCCTGCGCACAGACTTAAAGCTTCTGGACGAGGCCAGGCGGATCTTAAGGATTCACGGCGGAGCGAAATCCGTCCAGGTGCTTATCGGCACCGATGATTTTCTGGGCCGTAAGTCCGTCCGCAATATTTCCCAGAAGCAGAAAATAGCGGAAAAGGCGCTGACGCTTCTGCGCCCGGATACTACGGTCTATCTGGATTCCGGCAGTACCACCACCATGTTTGCCCGTCAGTTTCCAGATCAGTCCAATCTGATTTACACTACAGGCCTAAGCTGCGCCACGGAGCTGGCGGGTCTTTCCAAGCCTGCCGTGATGCTTCCGGGAGGCAAGCTGAACCGGTACAGCCAGAGTGTGTTTGGATTTTCCGCTATTAAAGAACTGGAGGGCGTGAACTTTCACCAGGCATTTTTGGGAATCACCGGCTATCACAGGGATGCAGGCTTTAGCTGCGGCATCCGGGACGAGGCGATTCTCAAGCAGACTGCAGTACGGCAGTCCGATCAGGTGATTGTACTGATGGATTCCAGCAAGCTTGGGCTCAAATGCAGCTTCAACATCTGCGGCCTGGATGCCATAGATGTTGTAGTGTCAGACGGGAGTCTTCCAGAGGACTTTCTGGAAGAATGCAGGAGGCACCAGGTGGAGGTTTTGTAGATCTGTTTTCTTGAATCCCTGACTATTTAGAAATAGTCCAGCTAAGAAATGTCAAGTATTTATTAAAAGTAATTTCTGCTGGACGGTAAAGCTGCAAAGGCACACGAGAGGAACTTTTATGAGTGCTTTTTCGAATAAAAGTTTCTCTCATTACCGGTGTGTCGAAGCAGCGTTACCCTTTAGTGCTGTCGCGCAGCGACTTTTAATAGGAGGGACGATTTTGAAAAATAAAGTACAGCGTTTTGGAAAATTTTTGTCGGCCATGGTAATGCCGAACATCGGCGCACTTATCGCCTTTGGTTTTCTTGCCGCACTGTTTATCGATACCGGCTGGATCCCCAACAAGGGCTTTAACAGCATGGTCGGCCCCATGCTGACATACCTGATCCCCATTTTGATTGCATCCACCGGCGGACGCATGATCGGCGGCGACCGGGGACGGGTGGTTGCAGCCATTGCCGTTATCGGTGCAATTCTCAGCAACACAGAGATCACAATGCTTATGGCCGCCATGGTCATGGGCCCCCTTTCCGGCCTTTGCGTCAAGAAATTTGACCAACTGATGGAGGGCCGTATGCCTGCCGGCTTTGAGATGCTGATTAATAACTTTTCGGCAGGCATTCTGGGCATGCTTCTTGCCATGCTGGGTTACATACTGATCGGCCCGATTATGAGCGGCATCCTGGCAGTGCTTGCCGCAGGCGTTACCTTTCTGGTGGAGCACAGCCTGCTTCCTCTGGCAGCCGTATTCATTGAACCGGCGAAGGTGCTGTTTCTGAACAATGCCATTAACCACGGTGTGTTCACCCCCATTGCCACCATCCAGGCGGCAGATGCAGGAAAGTCCATTATGTACATGCTGGAGGCCAATCCCGGTCCCGGCCTTGGTGTTCTCCTGGCTTACATGTTTTTTTGTAAGGATAAGACCACAAAGGATTCTGCTCCGGGCGCAGTGATTATTCACCTTCTTGGCGGTATCCATGAGATTTATTTTCCATATATACTGATGAATCCCTTTGTTATCATTGCCCCGATTCTGGGAAATATGGCGGCGATTCTCTGGTACACCATCACAGGCGCCGGCCTGGTCGGCCCGGCATCACCAGGTTCCATCATTGCATACCTGATGATGACGCCGGGATCGGATATGGTGAAAGTGATTTTAGGCGTAGTGATTGCAGCGGGAGTTTCCTTTGTAGTTGCTTCTCCCCTCGTAAAGATGGCCGGCAGCAAGAGCCTGGAGGAAGCCCAGAGCGAGATGGCGGCCAGAAAAGCGGAAGCCAAAGGGCAGGCAGCGGTTCCGGGCACTATTGAGAAAGCTTCCGAAGTTAAAAAGATTGTATTTGCCTGTGATGCAGGTATGGGTTCCTCAGCCATGGGAGCAACCAAGTTCCGCAACCGTATCAAAGGAAACCGTCCGGATATCACGGTGATCAATACCTCTGTGGACAATATTCCCGGGGACTGTGATATTGCAGTAGTACAGACCACTCTGGCCGACCGGGCAAAGAAATCCGCACCCCAGGCACAGCTTATCACCATCGGAAACTTTCTGGCAGATCCGGCTCTGGACGCTCTGTATGTACAGCTGACCACCGGGGATCAGCCTGCGGCTCCTGCAGGAGAGAACACCGACATTGTGATTCCCGATGTGCCCATCAAGAAAAATATTCTTATAAAAGAGGGGATCCAGCTTGGGCAGAAGCCGGTGAGCAAGGAAGAGGCTATCCAGGCAGCCGGGGAGCTTTTGGAAAAGCTGGGCTATGTGGATGGTTCCTATGTGGCGGCCATGCAGGAGAGAGAAAAGCTTGTTACGACTTACATGGGTATGGGCGTAGCGATACCTCACGGCACCACCCAGGCCAAGGGCACGGTGAAAAAGAGCGGAATTGTACTCTTCCAGTATCCCGAAGGCGTGGATTTTGGGGAGGAAAAGGCGCAGCTTGTATTCGGCATTGCAGGAGTGGGAGACGAGCACCTGGATCTTTTGGGAAAGCTCTGCACCCTTCTGGAAGATGAGGCCAGACTGGAAACGCTGAAGACCACAGATGATGTGGACTGGGTGCTGGAGCAGCTGGCATAAGCGTAAATTTATACAGATATACCCTGTGGGCACTCTTGATACATGCTCCTTTAGGGCGGGCAGATTTTGCATTTCACCCGTTAAGGTAAAAAATAAATGGTTCTTGGAGAATATCCGGGGCCATTTATTTTTATGGAATAGTTATCATCATGGATCTGGGACAGAGATTGAAAAGACTTTAGTTATTATTTATCACGAGATAGAGGATGTCCTGGATAAGGAAATTGTGATGGTTCAGGGCAGGAAAAATTTTGCTGATTCCATAAAGTCAAAGGCAACAAAAACTCTTTTGAAAGAAAAACTGTACGGTAAAATCAAAGGATTTTATGCGCAGCTGCTTAACGATTTATACACGAATATACAGATATTCAAATAGTAATGTCTTTTACAATGCACAAATCAATTTACAGGCACATGCATCTGTGGCTATAGATTGATTTCATACCGGTGTATTGTAAGGGAGATTACGGAACTGGAATAGGAGATATTATCATGCCGGACATTTTTACATTAGAAACCAAGATAAAACAGATGATTGATGAAATGAAAGGGCTTTGTCAGACAAATGGCTTATCCAATCAGGCAAGTGAAGAAGTAGTGATTACTTCCGTATTTCTGTACAAATTTCTCAATGACAAATTTATGGCAAATATGAAAGTCTTTGCTGATGAAATGGGTATAAGTATCGAAGAGGTTTTGCAGGATGAAGATACCTTTGCAGGTTTCTATGATACATACCCACAGGATGTTGCCTTTAAGTATGAGGACACGATTGAATGCCTGATCAACAAAGTTGGAAATAATGATTTCTACAAGCTTTTTGATGATGCGTTGGAGAGAATATCCAATTATCCGGAAAATGAAGAATTCAGTATTGATACGGCAGATGGAGGAAGAAAGCCGTTGTTTACCAGGGTTACGGAAAATGTGGAAGTATCCAAGAGAAATAATTTTGCCAAAAATATATTTGGAATTATCAGTCAGGACAAATTTGATTTCGGAGCAGCATTTAAAAACAATTTTGACTTTTACAGTGCTATCTTTGAGCATCTGATTAAGGACTACAACGTTGCCAGCGGTGTATATGCAGAGTATTTTACCCCACAGGCTATCTCTGCTATTATTGCAAAGATTCTGGTAGGAATGTCGCCGATAGAGGATAAGATTTATGATGTGTATGATCCGTCGGCCGGATCCGGCTCACTGGTGCTTCATCTTGCAAATGCTTTAGGAAAGGGAAGCTTCGGCGATAGGGCACAGGTTTATACACAGGATATTTCTGGTAAATCATCCAGATTCTTAAGGACAAATATGCTGCTTAACGGACTTACAAACAGTTTGGATAACATCATTGAGGGTGATACACTTGAAACACCGGCACATTATAAGGCGGCACACGATCCAGGCTCAGGGGTAAAGCGGTTTGACTATATAACATCAAATCCTCCCTTTAAGATGGATTTTTCTTCTACTAGAAATTCTATTGAACAAAAGTGGGAGAATTCCGAGGTAAGGGATGGAATCAAGAGATTCTTTGCAGGAGTGCCCAAGATCCCAAATAAGAAGAAAGAATCCATGGGAGTATACTTGTGTTTTATTCAGCATATTCTTTGGAGCTTAAAAGAGGACGGGAAAGCGGCGATTGTTGTGCCTAAAGGATTTATTACGGCGCAGTCAGGCATTGAAAGGACGGTTCGCCAGACAATCGTTGATAAGCACTGGCTGAAAGGCGTTATTTCTATGCCCTCAAATATCTTTGCCAATACGGGAACTAACGTATCTGTTCTCTTTATTGATAAATCCAATAAAGAGGGGAATATCATGTTGATCGATGCCTCCAAGCTGGGGGAAAAGAGGAAAGAGGGGAAGAACCAGAGAACCGTTTTACGTCCGGATGAAGTAAAGAAGATTGAAGAAACGTTTATCAATCAGGATGTTATAGAGGACTTTAGCGTTTCGGTGACCTATGAGGAGATTGCAGATAAAAATTACTCCTTGTCGGCAGGGCAGTATTTTGAAGTGCGGATTGAGTTTGTAGAATTGTCGCCGGAGGCGTTTGAGAAAAGGATGCGAGCATATTCCTCGAATCTTGAAAAGCTGTTTTCGGAGGGGAAGGCTTTGGAGGAGGAGATTAGGGAGAGGCTAGGGGAATTAAAATATGAATAATAACAAATTAGACACAATTGGAAATGTCTGTTCCAGATTTAGTAGTGGAAAAAATATAATTTCTTCAAAAATAAAAGATGAGGGAATGTATCCGGTTTTTGGTGGAAATGGGTTAAGAGGATATACAGATACGTACAATTTTGAGGGTGAATGTGCAATAATAGGGAGGATAATATAATGGAATTAACGCCAGAAATGATTACATTAGGAACTGAATTAGCATCAATTGCAGGAAGAAAAAGTGTAGAAGCAATTTTTGATAAGATAAGAACAGTAAAGAAAAAGGGAGACAAAGATGAAATTATAAGTAACTTGGAAGAGATTATAAATGATCTTATATCGGATAAAAATAGACTTATCCAGATTTCGCAAGCCTATGAAGAAAATTTAATAACACAGAAGATAACACAAGAAGAGATTGATTATATAACAAATAGTATTATTCCATTATTGGAAGAATTTTTAAAACAAAGTAGTCAAGATGATTCAAGAAAAATTCAGGATGGTATAAATGCTATTAAACCAATTTTGTCAAAAGAAATATTTAATATAATGCAAATTTTAGGTTTCAATTTTAAAGAGGCAATTGGAGAGCCACTGACAGAACTATTAGCTGCTTTTATAAGAACGAAGATTAATACGACTGAAAGATCCTTGGAAATTCAAATGCTTGCACAGCAACGAGAAGTTGAATATTTAAAAATATGTCAAGATAAAAAAGCATATAATAGACTTATGAGTATTTATCAGAGAAACAAATAAAGTATAAGGTTTATATGGCCAGAACATTTTGGTGTAGCAATAAAACACGGGGCCGGCATCTCTCGTCCCCGTGTTTCACGTACTATTTACTAATCTAACACCTTGGTAGTTTTAATAAGTTATCATATGGTGTGTCATTTGGTTCGGAACGCACATATTTTTCTCCGTTTGAACTTAATGCCGGAATTAAGCTTGGATAGGGATAAATATTTACCTGGATAGAACAGGGATTAGATTTGATAAAATCATATAGGGTTGATTTTAGAAAAAAGCCAGGATTTGTGCATCCCTCAATATAGATTTCGGATATTTCTGTAACTTTGGCTGAATATTCATAGCCTGTCTTCATTCTTATTTTAGTAGCTTTCATGTAAAAATGTTTCCTTTCTAAAGTTATAATTTGACATTTATGTTAACAATAAAAAAGAAACAATAACGAACGGATGTTTAGATTGCTTATGAAAGGATTCTATGTTACACTATGTTTTGGGAAGTACATATGTACACAGAAGCCAGTAATCTATTCGTTTAGATGCTGGTTTCTTTCTTTATTGGTACTTTTCTTTACATTGAATATATCATGTCCAAAGTGGGAAGTTAAGAATAAAAAATATTTTTGTCCCAATATTGACAAAATTGTCCCTATTGTTTATGATATAAATATCAATAGCAGAGGTGAAGTATATGAAGAAGAAAAGTGTTCTTAATCTTATAAAGTATTATTCAGAAAATAATGACGCAGGTTTTCGAAATGAGGCTTATGACATAGCAAGGGAGTTTGATGCGTCAGGCGATGCCCAGTTAGCGGAATACATTATGGCATTACTGTCAGATGCCAATACCTTTGTACCGCAGATGGGCCAGAACGAATCGGCATTTTTTGAAAAAATTGAACCGACAAATGACAGCTTATGGCTGCCGGACAGTATTACCCAGGATTTGCTTGGAATCGTACATGCAGTTGCCCATGACGCCGGAATCAATAAATTTCTTTTTCAGGGGGCACCCGGCACAGGGAAAACAGAGGCAGTAAAGCAGTTGGCACGAGTCCTGGAAAGGGAAATTTACATGGTTGACTTTGCTGCTGTGATAGACAGCAAATTGGGACAAACGCAAAAGAACATTTCTGAGCTTTTTAAAGAGGTGGCAGCCTTTGTGCATCCAGAAAGGGTGGTTATCCTTTTGGACGAAATTGATGCAGTTGCATTAGATCGAACAAATATAAATGATCTTAGAGAAATGGGAAGAGCCACATCTGCAATGCTAAAAGGATTGGATTATATGAATGAAAAGGTGGTGGTGGTTGCAACAACAAATTTGTTTTCCCATTTTGATAAAGCGCTGACCAGAAGATTTGATGCCGTTATAGATTTCAACCGCTATTCGCAAAAGGATTTAATGACCATTGCAGAAGAATTTTTAAATAAATTTTTAACGAAATTTAAATTGGGAAACAAGGATATCCGTATGTTTCGGAAAATAATGGCGCTTCTTAATCCAATACCTTATCCGGGGGAGCTGAAAAATTTGATTAAGACGGCAGTAGCTTTTAGCGATCCGGAGGATGGAAGCGATTATTTGAGGAGACTATATGATACAATTACGGGAGAAAAACCGGAAGATTTTAAAAAATTACAGGGGCAGAATTTTACCGTACGTGAAATCGAAATTTTGACGAAAAAATCCAAAAGTACGGTGGCAAGAGAGCTAAAGGAGTAAGCATATGAATCATATTTTGCAGTTAAAAGGAAAATTTAAGCAAAGAAAGAATACCAATAGTTTTGGTCCCATAAATCTTCCGAAAGGATCGATAGTTACAGAAAAACATATTTATAACCTAAAAATGCAATTAATGAATTTGGAGACACGCTGGAAAAACGAGCCGCCCTTAGGCGGAGCTTTAATTAGCGTACATTACAAATGTATTGTTGCAAAAAGTAATAGACTTCAGCTTCTGCTGGGAGAAAAAAATATGCATCCGAATATATCCATCCGAGGTGCAAAATTTATGGATGAGATGCATGGAAATGATATAAGGAAAAAGCATGTGTTTACTTACTTTGTTTCTTTTGAGGCACTTCGCAGATCTATAGAATATTTGGAAAAATGTGAGCAAGTGTTAAGACGCTGTTTTAATGGGCAGATTTCCGAAAAGGATACGGAGCTTATTAATTGTGGAAAATACAATGATGATTTAATGGCAAAAACAACATTTTTTAAAGTAGTTGTAGATGCAAATTATGTTGAGAGGTTTGCTCTTGATCAGGCAACAGAGAAAATAAAGGAGCAATCCATTATAACAATCTATAAGACAGGTGTTAAAACAACGGAACTGCTAAGTAGATTCGGCATAGATATGATCAATGCGAAAATGATTGATGAAACGACTTTGCGCCTGGAGCCAAGAGAAATAGAGATATTGCAGAACAATGCCTCTTATTTAATTGCTATGCATGTGAATGATTTTGCTGAGATTGCTTTGAATGATCCGATTTTAGTGGGAGCAGAGGATATTATCTCTATTCCAGAGCCTGGGAATGAGCCAATCGTCGGAGTAATCGACACACAATTTGATGAGAGCGCATACTTCCATAAATGGGTTCAATATGAAAATCGATTAGATCCGAATATTACAATAGGTTCAGAGGATTGTTTTCATGGAACGGCAGTCTCATCTATTATTGTGGATGGCCCGTCATTTAATCCTGGCTTGCAAGATGGCTGCGGCCGGTTCCGGGTAAGGCATTTTGGTGTGGCTACCGCAGGCCGGTTTAGTTCATTTGCCATTTTAAAAATGATTAGGGATATCGTGGCGAAGAACAGAGATATTAAAGTATGGAACCTGTCTTTAGGGTCAGCTATGGAGATTGATCCGAATTTTATTTCCCCAGAGGGTGCGGAACTGGATCGAATCCAATGCGAGTATGATGTGATTTTTGTTGTTGCAGGGACAAACAAAGGAAGAAGAAATGCTGGCAGTGTCAAAATAGGGGCTCCGGCAGATTCATTAAATTCCTTAGTGGTGAACGCTGTAGATTTTCATGGAAGGCCTGCTTCTTATACACGAACGGGTCCCGTCTTGTCTTTTTTCTATAAGCCAGATCTCTGTTATTATGGCGGTGACGGTGTTGAGAAAATCACAGTTTGCGAGCCGCTTGGTATGGCATCTGTATGTGGAACTTCATTTGCGGCGCCATGGATTACACGAAAAATGGCATATTTAATCCATATTGTAGGATTAAGCAGAGAGGTTGCGAAAGCTTTGATTATCGATTCCGCAGCAGGCTGGAACCGTAAAGATACAAAAGACTTTACTATGGGATATGGAATTGTCCCAATTAAAATAGAAGACATTACACATTCTCAAGATGATGAGATAAGATTTATAATGAGTGGAACAATTGATGAGTACGAAACTTATACCTACAATATACCCGTTCCTCAAGATATGAATGCATATCCGTTCTTTGCAAAGGCTACTTTGGCATATTTTCCGGGAAGCAATCGAAATCAGGGTGTCGATTATACCAGCACGGAAATGGATCTTCATTTTGGAAGAGTGATTGAAAAGGATGGGAAAGGAAGAATTAAGGCTATCGACTATAATAAACAGGCAGACGAGGGCATTCAAAATATCTATGAGGAAGATGTGAGAAAGCTGTACCGCAAATGGGATAATATTAAGCATATCAGCGAAGAACTAAAAGACAATGCAAGGGCCAGAAAAGCATATCCGGGAGGTGTCTGGGGATTAAGTATCAAGACAAAGGAGCGTTTGGCGCCAAAGGCCGGAAGAGGCTTGCATTTTGGTGTTGTTGTCACTCTGAAAGAAATGAATGGAGTGAACCGAATTGACGATTTCATTAAGCTCTGCATGGTAAGAGGATGGCTGGTGAATGAAATTGATGTTCAAAATCAGATTGATATTTATAATAAAGCAGAAGAGGAGATTGTTTTTGAATAGTTTTTGATTCAATGAATCTTTGCCAGCCACTTATTTTGACCTTCATGTCTGGTCCACTGTCGGAACTGCCAAAGTTTAAATATGAATAAGGTTATGATAGAAAAAATCGAGAAATAGAATCTTCTATTTCCACAAGGTAGTGGTTTACCAGCCCTCAAGTACATTATATAATCATTTTAAATGGAATAGGGGGAAATGCATATGGCATATGATTTGGAAAAAGAAAAAAGAGAAGCAATCGCCGCAGGACATCGGGCTCTCAACAGCTTAAGGGCTGCACAGAGTGATTTGAACAGTGCAAAAAGTTGGGGCCTATGGGATATGTTTGGCGGAGGATTTTTTTCTACCATGATCAAGCGTTCCAAAATGGATGCTGCAAAACAAAATATGGATCAGGCAAAATACGAACTTCAGAATTTCAGCCGGGAATTGAGAGATGTAAGCATCTCTTATAATCTGGAGATGGAAACGGGTGATTTTCTTTCCTTTGCGGACTGGTTCTTTGACGGATTTATTGTAGACTGGATGGTTCAGGACAGGATCAACAATGCAGGAAGCCAGGTTGCGGAAGCCATTGGGCAGGTTGAAAATATCCTGAGACGGCTGCAAAGCTTTTAAGCGGCCGCTATTTTAATCGTTCTTTTTCCGCATTCAATAGCTCAATATTAATATTATTCTCGCTGGCGGTTTTATCCACCCACAGATTCAGCGAATCAACGGCAAGGGATACCTCATCCAGCTTTTTGCTGATAAATGCAAAGTCCTTGATCTCGTCATCCGTTATCTTTCCATCCCGGGCAATCTGGATAAGGCGGCCGGTTAAGGGATTGATTTCGTTTAAGCTGGCGATGGTTTCTAAAATGATATTGGATAACTCCGACACCTCAATTTCCGGAACATAGCGGGCTCCGATGGTACATTTGTGGGAACAGTAGTAATTGCACAGGTCCGGTCTTTTGTAGCAATCCGCCATTTGAACAATATCATAAGGCGTGGGCTCCTGCAGCTCGTATTCGATTTTTTCAATTCTGGAGGCAGAGATGCCGGCCATCTTCTCGCTGGCCTTTTCACGTGTCAGGCCCTGTTCTTCCCGGCAGAGCTGATAAATGTTTTTATTTTCCCGTACGGATTGTTTGCCCATAATAAATCACTTCCTCATTTCTCGAAGATTGAGAAATACACCAGGTTATATCTCTTTATCCGGCGTGTATTTTTCTCCTGTCATTTATTATACTGAAAACATGTGGAAACGGCAAGAATAAGTAATACAGAATGGGATGAGCGGATGGGTACGGAAAAACGGATGCAGCTAATTCGGATGCTTGAAAAAATGGAGCAGAATCCGGAGTTTAGCAAAAAAATAGGAATCAGAAATAAATCGGATTTCAAGCCGGAAAAGAGCTGAGAGCGTGACCGGAAGACTTATTTCATTTTAGTGAGCCAGCGGTGTGGGCTGGCAGATGGAGGTTAAAAATGTTAACACTGTTATTTGCAGTATGTATGATTTGGTTTTTTGGAAAATTATTTTTGTTTGGTCTTAAGGCGACTTGGGGAATAACAAAATTTTTGCTTACAATTGTGCTCCTGCCGTTTGTTTTAATTATAATGGCTGTCAGCGGAATGTTTTACATAGCTTTTTTCATATTGATTGTGGGCGGTATTATAGCAGGCATCAGTAAAAATTAGAGAATATTACAGGGAAGCCAGCTGGGATGTGATTTTGTTACGTTCGGGCTGGCATTCATATCTTCTGGGTGGAACGAGAAAACCGGAATTGCTGCTGTGTGGGAAATTGAGCAGCGGACAATTCAGGGTCAGGCCGCCGCTTAAGGCGGATAATACAAGACAGAATAAGGGGGAAACATGAGTCAGATACTGGATGAACATTTACAGAAAAATGAGAAAATAGAAAGAGCAATCGCAGATTTGCAGCAGGAGCCAACACAGGAGATGCTGGCACATGTGCTGACGGTTATTCGCCGCCGGATGAATGATGGAGGCCAGTTGGTTGTTGCGGTGGATGTGTCAAAAGGGAATGCTCAGATGAATGCACAGGCCATTAAAACAGAGGATGGAGGCGTCTGGTGGTCTGCCTTTACCAGCTTTGAGGAAGAAATGAGAGGAAACAGCCGTGTGATGTCTACTTTTTTGGGAAGTATGAAACAACTGTTTGAGATAGCCCTAAGGACCGATGGAATCAATGGTATCATCATCAATCCCTTTAATCGGACTATTATGCTGGATAAGGAATTAATAGGGATTATTCTGGGAGAGAACTGATTTGAAAGAACCGTATGGCATGGCAGATTTATCTGCATGGTTTAGGGTAAACATGGGTTTGCGAAAAAAGTTTTCGAAGCTTTTTAAGAGGAGAATGGTTCATATGCTATCAGGAATTATTGAAATTGATGTTCATGGAAAAAATGTTGAGGAAGCATTTAAGGAAATAAGAAAACAGTTGAACAGGGCAAATGCAAGTGTATATCGGATTCGGGTTATACATGGATATCACAGAGGTACCAGAATCCGTGATGGCATTCGGGAAGAATTTGGATATGAAAGGGAGCCGAAAATAAAACGCATTACAATGGGGGGCAACCCTGGGATTACGGAGTTGGTATTGCGGGAGTTGTAAGGAAGAAGATACTTTAAGAATTGCGGTATTCTATTGGAGACATGTGGTAATACTCTTGAAATTTTTTGTAGAAAAACCCTTGATTTTCATAGCCGATTTCTCGAATGATTTCTAAAACCGGCATATTTGTATTTTTAAGAAAAAATCCGGCTTGGATCATGCGCTGGGTAATAAGAAGTTCTTTAAAAGATTTCCCTGTATGTTTTTTTACATAAGAACTCAGATAGTTAGGATGAAATCCAAAGATATCAGCGACGGAATTCAAGGTGGCCGTCAGATAATTGGATTCTATATATCGGAGAATCAGTAATAGCATCTCATTGTTATTGCTGTCATTTGGCTCTGCAAGAGGATGCTTTTGGTACATGCGCAGAAGCTGGGAAAACAATATGATCATATAGGCATCCATAATCTCATCACTACAGATTTTAGAATCATAATATTCACAGAGAAGCTGCTGGATAATGAAGTGGATATGAATATCAGGCTGTTTATGAAAAATCAGGTATTGATACTTGCCTTGCTTTTCACGAAGGGCATCAACGAGAAAACGGGAAACAAGCCCCTGCGTAGACAGTCTGGATAGAAAGTTTGATGTAAAAAAATCTTTTCGCATATCAATTGTAATAACGATATCTTCCTCAGAAAGAGGCCGGATTTCATGAATCGTGTTCCTATCCAGGATGCACACATCTCCTTTATGCAAGGTTATTTCTTCGTCGTTTATAAATTGCGTCATTTTTCCATTATATATATAAATAAGTTCTATGACAGAGTGAATATGTTTCGGCGTAGAAGTAAAACGCGACTGTTGACTAAGACAGATATTATGCTGATTCATAATAGAGTCAAACTTAAAGACGTACAATTCTTGGCCATCCAAAACTATTTTTTCAATATGTTTGTACCGGCTGCTTAAACGTTCCGGATATTCCCGATGATACAATTCCCTTGAAGATAGTTTTCTTAGTTTATTTTCTAATTGGCAGAGATTCATATGCATTCTCCTTTAATACTCACAAATTATATCTATAGCAGGCTTTTTCACACCAGACAAAAGAGAAAGATTAAAAGTATTATATTAATAAAAACTTTATGCGTCAAGCAAGCAATAAGAACGGATTAAGTTTGGTAAGTGATTATATTTTGTTCCGAAATTGTGGGCTATGACGATTTCTCATATGATGTAAATGTAAGAACCGGTTCACAAAAGATAACTAAGGAAAAAAAGGAAAGCAGGAAGGAGTAACAAAGATGGCGAAAGATATTTCAAAGTATGAATATGGCAAAATGTGCTCAGATATTTTGGAAGCAATTGGAGGAAGCCAGAACATTAAGACAGTTTTTCACTGCATAACCCGGTTACGAATTGTTCCGATCAGTACGGAACTGGTAAATATGGATAAATTAGATAGTGTGAGCGGTCTTTTGAAAGTTGTTGAGTCAAGTGGACAGATACAGTGTGTTGTGGGAACCGATGTTCCTGAAGTATATGCTGACTTCTTGGAAATTGCGGACATCCGTGAAGGAGAGGAGAATGCTTCGGAAATCGGTGACAGTGTAGCTGAGGAAAAGAAGCCAAATCTTATTACCCGGGGGCTTAATACTCTGGCTTCCTGTGTGACACCGGGTTTGTATGCGATTGTTGCAGGCGGAATGATCAAAGGTATTGTTTCACTGGTAACCGCCCTTGGTCTGATTGCGGCTGACTCAGATATAATTACGGTTCTGAATGCTGTAGGGGATGCTCCGTTTTATTTTATGCCGTTCATTATCGGATACGCAGCAGCAAAACGTTTTAAGGTTAAAGAAATATTTGGTATTATGACAGGTGGTATCTTGATGTATTCAACTTTCTTGTCGCCGGCAGAAGGTGTTAAAGGTTATAATTTCGGTTTATTTAATATTCCGGCTTATAATTATAAAGGTTCTATATTCCCGGTTGTTTTATCCGTATGGCTGTTCTCGGTAGTGTTTCATTTTATTGATAAACGTATGCCGAAAAATTTGAGAATTGTGTTTTCCGGTTCTTTGTCATTTTTGATTACAGCACCGTTATTCCTTGGATTTGCGGCTCCTTTGGGAAACTGGATTGCAGTTGGTATGACAAGTGGTTTTGCATGGCTGTTTACAAACGCAGGTCCTGTGGCAGGTGCCCTGTTCTGCGGAATCATTCCGTTGACAATTATTTTTGGTGTAAAAGGATGGTCTGCGATTGAACTTCAGAATCTGGAAACATTAGGACATGATCTTATGCTGCCTAATTTCTTCTACTCCAATTTAGCTGTGTCTGGGGCGGTTATTGCATATGCTTTGAAGATGAAGCCTGGTGAGAGAAGGTCTGCTGCAATTTCTACCGGGATGGTAACTGTTCTTGCAATTGCAGAACCAGCTTTATACGGTATTGCTTTACCCGAAAAGAAGCCATTATATGCGGCTATGGCAGGAGGCGCAATAGCTGGTGCATTAGCAATGATTTTGGGAGTTGTTACATATGCATTTTCTGCTCCGGGAATAACAAGTATTGCGACCTATATGGATGAGGGAAATAACTTTTTGCGGTTATTAGTAGTTATGGCAGTTGCGTGGTTATCTTCATTTATCATTTCATTTCTTTTAAATAAAAAAGAAGTCTGAGTAAAACATTAAAAAATAAAAACAGATCAAAGTATTTTAAAAAACAGGAGGTATGATTGCACGATTTACCACATATCCGGCAACATGTCATCCGGACGATGTATTACAGATGATTCTGGACGATCAATATTCTAATTGGTTTTATTTGGATGTATTAGCCAGAGGAGCATATCCTGCTTACATGAGAAGGTATTTTGAAAAAGAAAACATTCATATCAAAATGGAAGCGGTGGATGATGAAATCTTAAATAACAATACCATTGATTTTACAGCATTTTCCTATTATTTTTCACAGGTTTCTACTGTGAATCAGGGATGGGAAAAAACAAGCGGAAATTTGATCATGGCTAATAAAAATCCACATCTGGAATCAAGCGAGTGGGGATGGTAGAAAGATCCTGTAGGGCTTCGCATTACTTTAAATCAAGTCTATGATCGCTATCAATTGCCGATATTTATTGCCGAAAATGGGTTGGGAGCAAAAGATGTACTGGAGAATGATGGTAGTGTTCATGACTCCTATCGTATCGACTATATCAAAACACATGTTGAGCAAATGAAAGAAGCTGTTCTTGACGGCGTAGATTTGATTGGATACACTATGTGGGGATTTATTGATATTGTATCCTGCGGTTCTATGGAAATGAGCAAACGATATGGAGTGATATATGTGGATCAGGATGATGAAGGAAAGGGGAGTAAAAAACGTTACAAAAAAGATTCCTTTTATTGGTACAAAAAATGTATTGAAAGTAATGGGGAGGATCTTGAATAACTGCGGATGATCCTCCAGGCCATTTACTTATTATTGGGCTTTTGCACCCGGTACTGACTGGGGCTTAAGCCTTTTTTCTTTTTAAAGAGCCTGGAGAAGTACAGAGTGTCCTCATAGCCTACAGAGTGGGAGATGATTGCTACGGGCAGATCTGTAGATTTCAGGAGGGAGCAGGCTTTCCGGATGCGCAGGTCTAAGAGGTATTCCTTAAGGGAGGAACCGGTAGCAGATTTGAACAGGCGGTGGAGATAAGAGCGGTTTAAACCCATGGAATCAGCCAGGCTTTGGACAGAGATCTTGTTGGAATAATTTGTCTCCAGGTAGGTGAGCGTTTCTTCCACATAGCTGATTTGCTTTTCCCCAGGAGTGTACTGTTCCCGGGGGAATTTGCTTGCAAGAAGAAACATGTATTCGTAGAGGATGCTGTTCATCATAAGATCCCGGTTGGCGTTCAAGTGGCTGGCTTCAAACATTTTTTCGTGACAGAGGCGGATGCGGTCATCGTGGCCATAGTGAAAGACCGGGGAAGACAGCAGAGAGGTGCGCTCTAAGTAGCCTTTGATCTTGACACCCTGGAAGCCTATCCAGGTGTAGATCCAGGGATCTTTGCGGTCAGCTTCATAGTAGATAAGCTCATCGGGGCAGATGAGGAAGGCGTCGCCCTCTTTCAGATGGTACATGGTTTCTTTTGTTTTATAGTAGCCCTGGCCTCCCAGAATATAGTGGATGAGGTAGCCGCTGCGGATGATGGGGCCATAGCTGTGGCCTGGGATGCAGGTTTCGTAGCCGCAGGTGTAGACGAAGGCGTCGAGGTTTTTGAAGTAGTCATTGGAGAAGAGGAAGTCTTTCATTTCGGGGGTCCTTTCTTTTTTAATGGGACGCTGCAGCCCTGGAAGAAATCCTTGGCATCAAAGAGAATGGTTTTGTCACAAGGGTGCATGAGAAGGCAACATTTGTCCATGTTTTCTTTATTTTAATATAGTATAGTTAAAATAACAAGAGCAGATCATAATCTGCAGAGAAAGGGGAGTATATAATGGACGAAAAGAAGCGACAGAGATATCTTGCGATATCGGAAAAACTGACGGAACTGGTAGGAGGAAAAGACAACATTCAGGGCGTAGCCCACTGTGCCACCCGGCTTCGGATTGTTCTGGAGAACAATGATACGGCGGCTCTGAAGGCGATTGAGAACCTGGATCTGGCGAAGGGGGTGTTTGTGGCCGGGGATCAGCTTCAGATTATTTTTGGAGCCGGACTGGTGAACGATGTGTATGAGGTGTTTACGGAGTACACGGGAAAGCAGAATATGAGCCTGAGTGATCTGAAGACGGAGGCGAATAAGAAGATGAATCCTCTACAGAGAATCATTAAGGCGCTTTCAGATGTGTTTATTGATATTATGCCGGGTATTCTTGCGGCGGCTCTTCTGACGGGACTTTCCGGTGTGCTTGCGAATGTGGATCTGGTGCAGAACAGTGAAACCCTTTATGGCATAACAAGACTGATCAATATTTCTTCCGGCGCTATTTTCGGGTTTCTTCCTCTGGCGGTGTCCTACAGTGCATGTAAGCGGTTTGGAGGACGGCCGATTCTTGGTATTGTGATGGGATGTATTATGCTGTCACCGAGCCTTGCGGATGCTTATGCGGCGGCACAGGGGACAGTGGAGGTTACTACGCTGCATCTTTTCGGACTGGGGGTAGACCTGGTCGGCTTCCAGGGCGGCATTATCGTGGCGCTTCTGATGGGTGTGGTAACGGCAAAGCTGGCTCTCTTTTTTGAGAAAAAGGTGCCGGAGGTGATTCGGCTTCTGGTTTCTCCGCTTCTTACGACTCTGGTCGGGGCGCTTTTGCTCTTTACGATTATCGGGCCTCTCGGAAGAGGGCTTGCTTCCGGTATTACCGGCGCTCTGGTGTGGATGACGCAGAATCTGGGTGTGTTTGGCTATGCCCTGTTTTCCGGGGTTCAGCAGCTTGTGGTGATTACGGGACTTCATCACATCTTCGGAGCGATTGAAGCGCAGCTTCTGGCGGATACGGGAAGAAATATTCTCAATCCTCTGATGTCGGTAGCTATGACGGCCCAGGGCGGTGCGGTTCTCGGATATCTGCTTCGGAACCGGAAAGATGCAAAGACCCAGGAGCTTTGTATTCCCAGCTTTGTGTCTGTGCTTTTCGGAATTACGGAGCCGGCTCTGTTCGGCGTGAATGTGCGGTTTAAGTATCCTCTGATTGGCGGCTGCATCGGCGGCGCAATCGGCGGTGCGGTTGTTTACTTTACGAATCTGGCAGCCCTTGGTTTTGGAACAACGGTGGTTCCGGGAATCGCTCTGGCGGACCCGGCAGGTAATGGTTATGTAAACTATGTGATTGCCCATGTGATTGCTCTGGCAGCGGGCTTTGTGATGACTCTGGTTCTGAGCGGCTTTCAGAAGCAGGCTGCAGCTGTGGAAGGAAAGACGTCGGAGGTAAAGAATGCGGAAGAACCGGCTCCCGTAGTTCTGGCGGAGGCTGCGGATTATAAGGAGGGAACCTTCCTTGCTTATACGGCCGGAGAGATGATTGCCATGGAGGATGTGAAGGATGAGACCTTCCGCAATAAGGTGCTTGGCGATGGCATTGCCATTCAGCCGGAGGAAGGTGCGGTTTATGCTCCGGTGAATGCTGCGGTAGCCAGTGTGTTTGAGACGAAGCACGCTATCTGCCTGATGTCGGATGCCGGAGAGGAGATTCTGATTCACATTGGTGTGGATACGGTGAATCTTAAGGGTGAGCATTTTACCGCTTGTGTAAAGGATGGGGATCAGGTGAAGGCCGGACAGCTTTTGATTAAATTTGACTTGAAAAAGATAGCCGAAAAAGGTTATGATACGATTATCCCCATGATTTTTACGGATCCGGAACATCAGCCGGATATGAGCGGATGGGAGCTTCGGAAGGTCCGGCATGGAGAACGCCTGTAAGTAAGGCTTTATAAGTCCGGTGTTCCCGAAGAGGCCGGCGGACTTTGTTCGATAAGGCGTTGGTTATCAGATTGGGAAGGGGTCAGGTGGACAGATAAAAATGTCCGTCTGGCCCATTAAGAGAAATTGCAGAACTGGAATGGAGAATACAGCAATGGTGAAAAGTCCAATGAAAAAGGAAGCTTATCGGAAGCATTTTCAGGAAAGGAAAGAGTGGTATGATCGGGTGCAGAAAGACCCCATGCGGCTTCAGTATCATATTCAGCCGCCCATGGGATGGCTCAACGATCCCAACGGACTGTGCCAGAAGGACGGTATCTATCATATTTATTTTCAATATTGTCCCTTTTACCCAGAGCTTGGAAGCATTTTCTGGGGGCATATGACCACAAAAGATTTTATACATTACGAAGAGCATGAGCCTGCAGTGTATCCGGATACCCAGTGGGACTGTAACGGGCCCTACAGCGGCTCTGCTTACCAGGAAAACGGAACCATTTATTTCTTTTATACGGGAAATGTCCGCTATGAGGGCAGCTATAACTATGTGACGGACGGAAGAGAGCAGAACACAATTCTCGTTACTTCCAGGGATGGATTTACATTTTCCGAAAAACAGCTTTTGATGAAAAATGAGGACTATCCGGCGGATATGAGCAGGCATGTGCGCGATCCCCAGGTGTTCCGGGAAAATGACCGGTATTTTATGATTCAGGGGGCGCGCAGTGTGAAGGATGAGGGTTCGATTCTTCTGTTTGAGAGTGAGGATTTGATACACTGGTCTTATAAGCTGAGATTTCAGCCAGAGAAGCCCTTTGGGTATATGTGGGAGTGTCCCAATTATCTGAAAATCGGGGATCGCAGATTTCTCTTTACCTGTCCTCAGGGCGTGCCCAGAGACGGCTTTGAGTTTGCCAATGTGTATCAGTGCGGCTGGTTTTCCCTGGATTATGATTTTAAGGGAGAAAATTACGTGCTTGGAGCTTTCCATTCTCTGGACAGGGGCTTTGATTTCTATGCGCCTCAGGTATTTCAGGATGAGGCCGGACGGTGGATTCTGTTCGGCTGGATGGCTGTGCCGGACGCCGGGTATGAGGAGCCGACCCTTGCCAGAGGATGGATTCATGCGCTGACGATTCCGCGGGAGCTTTATGTGAATGATGCAGGCCTGTTGTGCCAGAGGCCCCTAAAGGAGCTTAAGAGACTTAGAAAGGAGAAAGCTTCTGGAAAGCTTTCGGAGGGTCTTAAGCGGTGGACATCACCCTGCTTTGAGCTGAAGTTTCTTATGGAAGAGGGAGCAGAAGACTTTGAACTGCATCTTCGGGAATCTGTGGTACTGGCTTATAAAGACAGGGTGCTGAAGCTCGATATGACGGGATGTGGAAGTGGAAGAACGGTGCGCAGATTAAAGACAGAGAAACTTTGGAAGCTTCAGATTTTTTCAGATACTTCCAGTCTGGAGATCTTTGTCAATGACGGAGCGGACGTATTTACCAGCCGTATCTACGATTCGATGGAGAACCTGCAGATTCGGATGGCGGAAGGGAAAATACAGGGAACCTGGGAGTACTATTCCCTTTGATTAGAAAATGAATTTCGTATAGCGTTTAAGGGAAGAATAAAAGCATATTGTTTATGGAATCAAATATTGCACGGAAAATCTTTTCTTTCCTTTTTTCTTATAGTATAATAGTAACAACGATTCAGCAGCCTTGTATGTCAATTGAACAGAGACGAAAAATACTTATGTAAACAAAATGCCGGACAGATGATCCTGACAAAGAAGGGATGTGATAATATGCCAATGTTGAAGGATGACCATCGGAAACAGGAAAAAATGAATGGTGTAATTTATGATATGTCACCGTCTGCAGGTTATAAGCATGGGATTATTAATAATAACATCAATACAATTATAAAGACAGGCTTAAAAGACAGTCTTTGTCTTGTATTTATGGAAAATCTCGATTTCCAATATCATCCGGAAGAAAACGACGACTATGTGATTCCGGATGTTATGATTATCTGTGACAGAAAGCATCTGAAAGGCGGAACCTACAGCGGAGTCCCCAAATTTATCGTGGAGACCTTAAGCCCGTCAACAGCCCTTAGAGATAAAACAGATAAAATGCGTGCATACGAGAAAGCGGGTGTAAAGGAATACTGGATCGTATCCCCACAGGGAAAATCTGTTGAGATTTATTATCTGACAGAAGGCAGATATATACTGACCTATCATTATATTCTTGAGGATGATCCGGCGGAAGAGCACTATAATGCAAAGACCGAGATTGCGCTGACCGGATTTCCGCAGATTACTATGAAGCTCGAAGATATCTTTGAAGGAATGGAACCATAATCACCCAGTATTAAGACTCAGTTTAAGACAGGAGAACAAGCTATGAGCATCACAGGAACACAGACCAGTATTTATAACGGATTAACCTTTGGCCCATATCTCAAAAAAAGCGCGGATGAAAGCCGTTCAGACACAACGGAAAGGAGCTTTCAAAACCTGCTCAGGCAAGGCGGCCAAGATAAGCAGGACCTCGCAGGCGAAGAAGCAGAATCCACAGTCCAGGCCGAAGTAGAAGAAGCAAAAAAGCTGCTAAAAAACTACCAGACTGTCTTGGTAAAAGAGATCCTCTACGGCACCTCCAACGCCCAATACCAGGAAGAAAAGAAGCGGAACAAAAAATACCAGCTCTTCAAGTCCGACAACGGTGTCTTCGGCGACAAAACCCTGGAAGAAATGGTAAACCCAACCGACAATCCAAAAGCCACCTGGAACAGCGCCCAGTCCAAAAAGCTGACAAAAGACCAGCTTCGTTATTTAAAAGAAAATTACAATATAACAGACATATCAAACGAAGACTTCTGCGGAATTCTCATGGAGCTGGTCGATATGCAGGTTCTTTCCCGCGAAGAAGCCGAAAAATACCTGCTGCGTGACGTTCAGGCCGAAGTCGCCCAGACAGGATACAGAGTTACAAGCCAGAAAGCCGCCGAAAAAGAAGCAGAACTCGAAAGAATGCAGAACAGCCAGATTTTGCAGGAGCTCCTGCAGCAGCTCTTAGAAAACAAAGAAGACTTAAAAACTGTTTACCCAACAACGTAAATGGGTCTGGAGCAAGATAAGCCCGGAGGCTTTTCCGATATCAGGTGTCCGGCTGTTCGCGAACGCTCTGTCTGCTCTGAGCGGACAAAGGTAATGTCCGTTCAGAGCAGACAGAGTGTACGTGAACCGTCCGAACACGGATATGGAAAAGTCTCCGGGCTTATCTTGCTCCGGACCCTGCATAACCTAAAGAATCCCCAAAACCTCATTCAAATCCCGAATCTCAAAATCCACCCGTGCCTCCGTATCATTCACACCCCCATCCGGATTATACCAGCAAGTCCGAATCCCGGCATAAGTCCCCCCTAAGATATCACTCGTCAGTGAATCTCCTACAATCAGTACCCGGTTGCGATCCACATCCCCAATCTTCGCAAAAACACAATCAAAAAACTCCTTCGCCGGCTTCTCAAACCCAATCTCCTCCGACAAAAACACCCCATCTATCAGCATATCAAACCCAGAATTTTGAAGCTTCTTCGTCTGCGCCGTCACAGTCCCGTTGGACACCACATACTGTCGAAGCTTCCCGGCCAGAGAAGCCACCAGCTCCTTGCTGTGATCACAAAACACAACCGTATCCCCGAGGCGCACCTGATAAGCTTCATTAAACCGTTCGCTTAAAGACGGATCAATCCCTTCTGCGGAAAAAAATTCCTCAAACCGTCCAATCAGAATCTGCTGCTTTGTCATTTCCCTGCGTTCCAGCCGGTTCCAATATTTCCGGTTAATAACCGAATACCGCCGAAGCATCTCATCTGAACACTCTCCCAATCCGAATTCCAGAAAGAGAGAACGGATAGCCGCCTTCTCCGCCTCCAAAAAGTTAAGCAGCGTTCCGTCCACATCCCATAAAATAACATCAAAGTTTTTCATAGCTTTTTTCTCCTACTATTTAAAGTCGCTGCGCAACAGCACTAAAGGGTAAAGCTGCTCCCTGCGGGCCTCCTGCTTTATAGAGTCCTGCCGCAAGGACAGAAAAAACCGTAAAAAACGGAAACTCCATAACAAAGAGTTTCCGTTTTTTAAGTGGACCTGAGGGGAATCGAACCCCTGTCCGAAAGCCTGTTCCCTGTTCTTCTACTATCATAGTCAGTTCTTTGACATTCCCTCCGCCGGCCGGGAACTAACACCCTGACGGTTTCAGTAGCTTCATAATACGCCCATGCGCGCAAAGCTTAACGCAAGTCGTTTCCTGCATAGTCGATGCCGGATTCTTAAAGTGCAGGTGCTCTAAGGCCGACAGCTGCCATTAGGCAGCGTATGCTAAATTGTCTTCAGCGTTTATATTTAGATTCGCGATTTGACGCATCGCCTGCGGATAGCTTCACCAGCTGCGAGACCCCCGTCGAAACCAGTACAAGCCCCTGTAGGGTAAGTCTGTTTTTATAGTATATCCCAAATGCATCCCCTTTGCAACTGTTTTTTTACATTTCCCCCTGTTTTGTAAATTGTATTTGCCTGGGGATTTGCTAAAATTTAAATCAGTTCACAAAGTAAACAGCAACAGCAGAGGTATCAAATGACTGGAGTAATCAAAGGAACGGGGGCAAGCGTGCCTTCCAGGATCCTGGAAAACAAAGAGCTGGAAAACCTGGTGGAAACAAGCGGCGCATGGATACAGGAGAGAACCGGCATTGAAAGGCGGCACATCGCCGTCAGGGAAACAACAGTCTCCATGGCCGCTGAGGCGGCGGAAGAGGCATTGAAAGAGGCAAGGCTTCAGCCGGAGCAGATTGACATGATCCTGGTATCCACCATGTCTCCGGAAGAAATCATGCCATGTACGGCATGCCAGGTACAAAGAGAAATCAAAGCTTCCCGGGCCGTATGCTTTGACCTAAGCGCCGCCTGCAGCGGATTTGTCATGGCATATGTCACCGCATGCGCTTACATAGAAGCCGGCATTTTTCAAAACATCCTTGTGATAGGAAGCGAGTGCCTGTCGGATGTCACCGACTGGAGCGACAGGGGAACCTGCATCCTCTTCGGAGACGGAGCCGGCGCCGTAGTCCTTACGGCGGCAGAGGAGCCGGGATACCTTCCGTCCATTTATTCCGACGGAAGCAAGGGAGAGGCGCTGACCTTAAAAAGCCGGCAGAACCACAATCCCTTTGGAAAGGAAGCGCCCAAAGAGAACCTGGGAACGTCCTATTATATTGAAATGGACGGCCAGGCCATCTTTAAATTCGCAGTCAGAAGCATCCCCCAGGCCATTGAGGAGGTACTTCAGAAGAATCATTTGCACAAAGGAGACATCCAATATTACGTGCTCCATCAGGCAAATGAGCGCATTGTGGAGGCAGTGGCAAAGCGGCTTGGAGAGCCGGCCTATAAATTTCCCATGAATATGAAGGAATACGGCAATACCTCCTCAGCAAGCATCCCCCTTCTCCTTCACGAAATGAAGGAAAAGAACATGCTCAAGAGCGGCGATCGTCTGGTGGTTGCCGGATTCGGCGGCGGCCTCACCTGGGGAACCGCAATTATTACATGGAAGTAACCCTGAAATGTCCCAAGAGCCCAGAACTCTGCCTGAATGTCAACCCGGCAGTGGGAGGGCCGTTAAGCTTAAGGCATAAGGGCTTCAATATAATAACAAAGAAAACAGTACTGCCAAAAGTATTGCAAAACGGAAAAGGAGAAAAAATCATGTTTGAAGAAATTAAGACAATCGTAGCTGACAATCTGGGTGTAGATGAGGACAGCATCACCATGGAGACCTCCTTCAAGGAGGATTTGAATGCAGATTCCCTGGATCTGTTTGAAATGGTTATGGCGTTGGAAGAAAATTACGGTGTGGAAATTCCCTCCGAGGATTTGGAGCAGCTTTTAACAGTGGCCGATGTCATCAACTATATTGAAAATCACAAATAAGGAAACATGCGCCGCTCCTATGGGAAGCGGCATGCTATGAGTTAAAAAGTAAATTGTGACAAAAAAGAGGTAAAACAATGCGGACAGAATTAGCAAAATTACTTGGTATTCAATATCCGGTTATTCAGGGCGGAATGGCCTGGGTAGCAGAATATCACCTGGCGGCGGCCGTGTCGGAGGCAGGCGGCCTGGGAATCATCGGAGCGGCCAACGCGCCGGCAGAATGGGTCAGAGAGCAGATTCACAAGACAAGAGAGCTGACAGAAAAGCCCTTCGGCGTTAACGTGATGCTTATGAGCCCTTACGCAGAGCAGGTAGCGCAGGTTGTTGCCGAGGAAGAAGTCCCGGTCGTAACCACCGGAGCAGGCAGCCCTGAAAAATACATGGAGCTCTGGAAAAGCAAAAGCATCAAGGTAATTCCCGTGGTGGCCTCCGTGGCTCTGGCAAAGAGAATGGAGCGCTGCGGAGCCGACGCACTGGTGGCTGAGGGCTGTGAATCCGGCGGCCATATCGGAGAGAGCACCACAATGACCCTGGTTCCTCAGGTAGTGGACGCGGCAGGAGTGCCTGTCATAGCTGCGGGAGGAATTGCCGACGGAAGAGGCATTGCGGCAGCATTTATGCTGGGGGCCAGCGGCGTACAGATGGGAACCCGGTTTGTGGCAACCAAAGAATGCCAGGTACATGAGAATTACAAGGAAAAGATTATCAAGGCCAAGGACATAGACACCAGAGTGACAGGAAGAAGCACCGGCCATCCCGTGCGCACCCTTCGAAATGATATGACGAAGAAATATCTGGAGCTTGAGAGCAAAGGGGCCACTTTGGAGGAGCTTGAGTACCTTACTCTGGGGGCTTTGCGAAAAGCCGTTCAGGAAGGCGATATGAAAAACGGAAGCGTTATGTCAGGCCAGATTGCCGGTCTTGTCAAGGAAGAGCTGACCTGTAAGGAGCTGATGGAGCGCCTGGTAAAAGAGACAGACGAGATTCTGACGGGAGCAAAGAATTATGCGTAAGCTGGCATTTATCTATCCGGGCCAGGGAGCACAGAAAGCCGGTATGGGAGCTGACTTTTATGAGAACAGCCCTGCGGCAGGAAGGCTTTTTGACGAGGCCTGCGAGGCTCTGGATTTTGATTTGAAAGAAATCTGTTTTAAAGAAAACGAAAAGCTCAATGAAACCCAGTACACCCAGCCGGCCATGGTAACCACATGTCTTGCCATGACCCGTGTACTGACGGAACGGGGCGTCCGTCCGGATATGACGGCAGGCTTAAGCCTGGGCGAATATGCGGCAGTCGCCGCAGCCGGCGGCCTAAAAGAGCTGGATGCCATTCTTCTGGTGCGGAAGCGCGGGCTCCTTATGGAGCATGCCGTGCCTGCCGGGGAAGGCGCCATGTGCGCTGTGCTGGGAATGACAGGGGAAGCGCTGGAAAGGGAGCTCAAGGGCATGGCGGACGTAACCATTGCCAATTACAATTGTCCCGGACAGATGGTCATTACCGGAAAGACAGAGGCAGTCCGGGCTGCTGCAGAGCATTTAAAGGCAGCGGGAGCTAAGCGGACGATTCCCTTAAACGTCAGCGGGCCTTTCCACTCCCCCTTCTTACAGACAGCAGGGGAGGAGCTTCGAAAGGAAATTGAAAAGACAAAGCTTCATCCCTTAAGAATCCCCTATGTGGCCAACGTCACGGCAGAAAAGGTGGAGCGCCGGGAAGAAATCGCCGATCTTTTGTCAAAGGGCGTATCCTCGCCTGTAAAATGGCAGCAGACCATGGAATACATGATTGCTGAGGGTGTGAACACTTTTGTGGAGATCGGGCCGGGCAGAACCCTCTCGGGCTTTTTAAAGAAAATCAATACGGAAGTATCCGTGTATCATATCTCCTCCTGGGAGGACGCAGAAAGGGCGGCAGGTGAATTATGCTAGAAGGAAAGACAGCCATTGTGACAGGGGCTTCCCGGGGAATCGGAAGAGCAATTGCCCTGGAGCTTGGGAAAAAGGGCGCTTATGTAGTGGTAAATTATAACGGCTCCAGCGAGGCGGCCCAGGAGACGGCAGACGCCATCCAGGCAGCCGGAGGGCAGGCGGAAACATACCAGTGTAACGTGGCTGATTACGAAGCGTGTGAAAAGCTGATAAACGATGTGATTGGCAGACGGGGAAGAATCGACATTCTGGTGAACAATGCCGGAATTACAAGGGATAACCTGCTGATGCGGATGTCAGAGGAGGACTTTGACGCCGTGCTCAGCACCAACTTAAAGGGCGCCTTCCACACCATGCGCCTTGTGTCCCGTTACATGCTCAAGCAGAGAAGCGGCCGGATCATCAATATGGCCTCTGTGGTAGGCGTGGCAGGAAATGCGGGCCAGGCCAACTATGCTGCATCCAAGGCAGGCGTAATCGGCATGACAAAATCAGCGGCAAAGGAGCTGGCAAGCCGGGGTATTACGGTGAATGCAGTAGCGCCCGGCTTTATTGAAACAGATATGACAGGAAAGCTTGGCAGCAAGGTGCGTGAGCAGGCCGCTGCGCAGATTCCCATGGGGGGCTTTGGAAAGCCGGAGGACGTGGCGAAGGCCGTGGGCTTCCTGGCATCCGACGACGCCGGCTACATTACCGGCCAGGTGCTCCACGTAGACGGCGGCATGGTGATGTGAGTGAGCTTACGGAACTGGAATAGAGGAGTAGAGTGATGAAAAGAAGAGTGGTTGTGACCGGTCTGGGGGCAGTGACTCCCATTGGAAATACGGTGCCGGAATTCTGGAGCAGTATCCGGGAGGGCAGGGTCGGCATCGGAGAAATTACGAGATTTGACACCACGGAATACAAGGTAAAGCTGGCTGCCGAGGTCAAGGATTTTAAGGCCGGCGAGCGCATGGATGTGAAGGCGTCCAAGCGCATGGAGGCATTTTCCCAGTATGCCGTAGCTGCGGCAAAGGAGGCATTTGCGGATGCCGGAATTGACATGGAACAGGAAGATGCCTTCCGGGCAGGCGTTACCGTAGGCTCCGGCATCGGAAGCTTAAGCACCGTGGAGTCGGAGTATTCAAAAATTCTGGCAGGCAAGGTCAACCGGGTCAATCCCCTGATGGTTCCCCGGATGATTTCCAATATGGCGGCAGGCAATATTTCCATCCAGTTGGGCCTTCGGGGAAAATGCACCAACGTTGTGACTGCATGTGCTTCAGGCACCCACTGTATCGGAGACGCCTTCCGGGCCATCCAGTATGACGATGCGGATATTATGCTGGCCGGCGGTGCGGAGAGCTGTATCTGTCCCACAGGAGTGGCCGGCTTTCATGCCTTGACAGCCCTCTCCACGGCTGCAGACCCCTTAAGGGCATCGATCCCATTTGACCAGGAGCGCCAGGGCTTTGTACTGGGAGAGGGAGCCGGCGTTGTGGTTCTGGAGGAGCTTGAGCATGCCAGAAAGCGGGGAGCGCGGATTTATGCAGAGCTTGCGGGCTACGGAGCTACCGGGGATGCTTATCACATTACTTCTCCCTGTGAGGATGGGAGCGGTGCGGCAAAGGCTATGGAGCTTGCCATGAACGAGGCAGGGATTGCACCGTCACAGGTGGATTACATCAACGCCCACGGAACCAGTACCCATCACAACGATCTCTTTGAGACAAAGGCAATCAGAGCAGCCTTCAAAGAGGCGGCAGATCAAGTTGTTGTCAACTCCACAAAATCCATGATTGGTCATTTACTGGGAGCAGCAGGCGGTGTGGAATTTATTGTGTGTGTGAAATCCATAGAGGAGAGCTTTATTCATCAGACCATGGGTACGGTTACACCCGGGGAAGGCTGTGATCTCAATTATGCAATCGGTGCTCCTGTGGAAAAGAAGATCGCCTATGCTCTCAGTAATTCCCTGGGTTTTGGAGGCCATAACGCTTCTGTGCTGGTCCGGGCGTATGAAGGGCAGTAGACAGAAAGAAAGGTAGAATCAATGGAATTTGAAAATCTTTTAAGATTGGTGGAATGTGTCTCCAATTCGGGACTGGACAGCTTTTATTATGAGCAGAACGGGACAAAAATCAGATTGAAGAAGAGCCGGGGGACAGCCTTGAAAGGTGCGCCGGCTGCAATCGCCGCAGAGCCGGAGCAGCTTCCCAAAAGCAGTGCTTCAATAGCTTCTTCTGTAAAGGGCATGCCGGTTAAGTCTCCGCTGGTGGGCGTGTTCTATGCGGCCCCCAGCGAGGATGCAGAGCCCTTTGTATCTGTAGGCAGCCGGGTGAAGAAAGGCCAGACTCTGGGGATTGTGGAAGCGATGAAGCTGATGAATGAGATTGAGAGTGACTGTGACGGGGTTGTGACGGAAATTTGTGTCCAAAACGGAGATACGGTAGAGTACGGGCAGCCTTTGTTTGTAGTTTCAGCCGAGTAGGAGATTAAAATGAAGCATTTAAATAATAAGGAAATACAGGAGATAATCCCTCACCGCCATCCATTTTTGCTTTTGGATTATATTGAGGATTATGAGCCGGGGGAATATGCGGTTGGGTATAAATGCGTGACCTTCAGGGAGGACTTTTTTGCCGGACACTTTCCGGGAGAACCTGTGATGCCCGGCGTGCTGACCGTGGAGGCTCTGGCCCAGGCCGGGGCGGTAGCCATCCTCTCCTGCGAGGAGAACAAAGGAAAAACCGCATATTTCGGGGCAATCAACAAGTGCAAGTTTAAGGGCAAGGTAATTCCGGGAGATAAGCTTCGCCTGGAGACAAAGATCATCAAGAGAAAAGGCCCTGTAGGAGTAGGCGAGGCCGTCGCCAGCGTAGACGGCAGGGTCGTAGTCCAGGCGGAATTGACCTTTATGGTAGGGTAGATGTTACCGGTGTGTCGAAGCAGCTTTACCCTTTAGTGCTGCCGCGCAGCGACTTAAAATAGGAGATTGGGATATGATTAGAAAGGTTCTGGTTGCAAACCGGGGAGAGATCGCGGTGCGAATTATCCGGGCGTGCCGGGAGATGGGAATTGAGACGGTTGCCGTATATTCGGAGGCAGACCGGGAGGCGATACATGCAAAGCTGGCAGATGAGGCCATCTGCATCGGCCCGGCGGCTCTTTTAGAAAGCTATCTTGCCATGGAAAAAATCATCAGCGCAACCATTGTATCCGGCGCAGACGCCATCCATCCAGGCTACGGGCTTTTGTCGGAAAACAGCAAATTTGCCGCCCTTTGTGAGAAGTGCGATATCTGCTTTATCGGCCCCACAGCCGAGGTTATGGCGAAAATGGGCAATAAGCAGGAAGCCCGCAATACCATGAAGCAGGCAGAGGTTCCCATCATTCCCGGCAGCGAAAGCGCCGTTTATGATGCGGACGCAGGGATGAAGGAGGCTGAAAAAGCCGGTTATCCAGTTATGCTCAAGGCAGTTCTCGGAGGCGGCGGTAAGGGAATGCGCATGGTGGAGCGGCCGGAGGACTTTGAGCAGAACTTCTATCTGGCCCAGACAGAGGCAAAAAAGGCCTTTGGGGATGATGCCATGTACGTTGAGCATTTTATCACAAGGCCGAGGCATATCGAGGTGCAGATTCTGGCGGACAGCCACGGAAATGTCATTCATCTGGGAGAGAGGGACTGTTCCATACAGCGGAATCATCAGAAAATGATTGAGGAAGCCCCAAGCGCCGCTCTGACAGAGGAGCTTCGGACGAAAATGGGAGAGACGGCGGTGCGCGCTGCCAGGGCGGCAGGGTATACGGGGGCCGGAACCATAGAGTTTTTGCTGGAAAAGACAGGAAGCTTCTATTTTATGGAGATGAATACACGCATCCAGGTGGAGCATCCGGTGACCGAGTGGATTACCGGAATTGATCTCATTAAGGAGCAGATCCGCATTGCAGATGGGAAGAAGCTCTCTTATACCCAGGAGGATGTAAGGATCACAGGCCACTCCATCGAGGTACGCATCAATGCGGAAAAGCCGGAGGAAGGCTTCCGCCCCTGCCCGGGCACGGTTATGGGACTTCATCTGCCCGGAGGAAAAGGCGTGCGCATAGATTCCGCCATCTACAGCGGCTATGCCATTCCCCCCTTCTACGATTCTATGATAGCCAAAATCAGCGTATGGGCCAAGAACCGGGGAGAGGCAATCCGGAAGATGCAGAGCGCCCTGGGCGAGGTCATCATTGAGGGCGTGGATACCAATGTGGATTACCAGTACGACATTTTAAACCACCCGGATTTTCTGGCGGGAAATGTAGATATTGAATTTATCAATGGGATTTGACTATTTGGCATACTAGGCGCAAGGACAATGTTTGAGGTGAAGATATGAATCTGGATCACGTATTTAAAAAGACTAACAAAAGATTTCCCTTGGACGGAGATAAAAAACCACAGGTTCCGGAGGGCCTGCTGTGCAAATGCAGCAAATGCGGCAAAACCCTTCTGGTGGAGGACGTGCGGAAAAATTATTATGTGTGTCCGAAATGCAGAGGCTATTTCCGGATTAAGGCTTACGAGCGCATTCGCCGTCTGGCAGAGGAGGAGAGCTTCCAGGAGTGGGATAAAGAGCTTATCGGCAGCAATCCCATGGAATTTGAAGGTTACGAGGAAAAGCTTGCGGCGACAAGGCTGAAAGCCCGGTTGAACGAGGCGGCAGTCACGGGAAAATGCCGGATCAACGGCTGTGAGACTGTGATTGGCGTTATGGACGGCCGCTTTCTCATGGCCAGTATGGGAGGAGCCGTAGGAGAAAAAATCACAAGAGCCGTAGAACGGGCCACCAGCGAAGGGCTTCCGGTGATCCTGTTTACCTGCTCCGGCGGCGCGCGTATGCAGGAGGGAATCACCTCTCTTATGCAGATGGCCAAGACCTCTGCGGCGCTCAAGCGCCACAGTGACGCCGGTCTGTTATACGTGAGCGTGCTCACAGATCCCACCACCGGAGGCGTGACGGCCAGCTTTGCCATGGAGGGGGATATCATTCTGGCAGAGCCGGGGGCGCTCATTGGTTTTGCAGGGCCGAGAGTCATTGAGCAGACCATCCGGCAAAAGCTTCCCAAGGGCTTCCAGAAGTCAGAATTTCTCCTGGAGCACGGCTTTGTAGACCGGATTGTGGAGCGGGATGAGATGAAACAGGTTCTGGGCGATATCCTCAAGCTTCATGCCCGGGAGGGCGGGCAGCAGTCCGGCCCGGCCGCATTGCAGTCCCTGGCAGAAAAAAAGCAGCGCTATCAAAGAATCGGAGTCTGGGACCGGGTGCAGCGTTCCAGGGATAAGGAGCGGCCTGTAGGAAGCGATTATGTGGAGGAGCTGTTCGAGGGCTTCTATGAGTTTCACGGAGACCGGTACTTTGGGGATGATCTGGCCGTGACGGGGGGGATTGCCTGGTTTGAAGGAAGGCCTGTCACCGTTATTGCCCAGGAAAAGGGAAAGAATACAAAGGAAAATATTCTGCATCACTTCGGTATGTGCTCCCCGGAGGGCTACCGGAAGTCCTTAAGGCTTATGAAGCAGGCGGAAAAATTCGGACGCCCCGTTATCTGCCTGGTAGATACGCCGGGAGCGTTCTGCGGTCTGGAGGCAGAGGAGCGGGGCCAGGGAGAAGCCATTGCCCGGAATATTTATGAAATGTCGGGCTTAAAGGTGCCTGTTCTCACGGTGATTATCGGAGAGGGCGGAAGCGGCGGCGCCCTGGCCCTGGCCGTATCCAACGAGGTGTGGATGCTGGAAAACTCCATTTACTCTATCCTGTCTCCGGAAGGCTTTGCCAGTATTCTGTGGAAGGACAGCAAGAAGGCGAAGCAGGCGGCGGAGGTGATGAAGCTGACGGCAAGGGATCTGAAGAAGGCCGGCATTGTGGAGTATGTGTTTGGAGAGCCTAAGAAGTTTTCCAAGGAGACCCTTGCAGAGGTAACGGAGCCTATGAGGGCAAAGATAAGCAGCTTTCTTGATACCTATGAGCGCATGGGGGCTGAGGCTTTGCAGAATCACCGATATGAACGTTTCCGCAGGATGTAGGGAAATGGAAGGAGCAGAAGAATGAAGGGAATGCCTTTAAAAATCGGAAACTTGACATTGAGAAAACCCATTTTCCAGGGAGGTATGGGAATCGGCATCAGCCTTTCCGGCCTGGCCGGGGCTGTGGCGGCAGAGGGCGGCGCCGGGACGATCTCGGCGGCCCAGATTGGCTTTTTGGAGGAGGATTTTGACGAAAATCCCTTGAAAGCCAATCTCAGAGCTATGGGGAAGGAACTGAAAAAAGCCAGGGAGCTTGCACGAGGCGGCGTAGTGGGCTTCAATATTATGGTGGCTATGAATCATTACGGGGAGTATGTAAAGGAGGCGGCAAGACTTGGCGCCGACTTTATTGTATCCGGCGCAGGACTTCCGGCGGACCTTCCGGCTCTGGTGAAAGCATTTCCTATTAAGATAGCGCCTATCGTTTCTACAGAAAAATCGGCCCGTGTGCTCCTCCAGTACTGGGCAAAAAAGTTTAACCGCATTCCCGATTTCCTTGTGATTGAGGGGCCGAAGGCAGGCGGACACTTAGGCTTTACCAAAGAGCAGCTGCAGGAGTTTGGCCCGGATACCTATGGGCAGGAGGTGGAAAAAATCATCGGGCAGGTACGGGCTTATGAGGCACGGTTTGAGAAGAAGATCCCGGTGGTTCTGGGCGGAGGAATCAGCGGCAGGGATCAGGCGGAGCAGGCCTTCGGACTGGGAGCGGATGCCATCCAGGCTGCAAGCAGATTTGTGGCCACGGAGGAATGCGACGCAGATCCGGCATACAAAGAGGCGTACCTGAATGCCAGGGAGAAGGACATTGTTCTCGTAAAGAGTCCGGTGGGAATGCCGGGGAGGGCCATTCACAATGCTTTTCTGGAGCGTGTAGAGGGTGGGGAGCGGATTGCCCCGAAAAGGTGCCGGGGCTGCCTGCGCAAATGTAATCCGGCAAAGATCCCTTACTGCATAACAGAGGCGCTGATTCACGCAGCCAAGGGCCAGGTGGAGGAAGCACTTCTCTTTTGCGGCGCAGACGCTTATAAGATCCATAAGATTGAAACGGTAAAGTCGGTTGTGGAGGATCTGCTGGCAGGAAGGGTGCAGTAGCAGAAAATTCGCTGCAATGACTTTCCTATTCAGGGAAAATATGTTACTCTAATTGCAGGCAAGATAGGACGGCAGGAAGGGGGGCGGTGCGGTGGCAAACTTATTTTCAAAGAATTACAATAAAAGAACCCGTTTTACCAGAGTGTGCATTGGTGAGGCTATCTTTTCTCTCATGGATAAAAAGGACTATAAGGATATCAAGATCTCGGACATTGTCAAGAGAGCTGGGGTGTCGAGGATGACCTTTTATCATTATTACGAGACGAAGGAAGAGGCTCTGGCTGATTTTTTCCATGAGATTGTGGCCGGGTATATCCGGGAGTGTATTTCCGAGAAGGAAAAAGTGGGAGAGTTTCACCAGCTGTCCAGTATCATCCATGCCCTCCGGTATTTTGACCGGTACGCCAGTTTTATCTTAAAGTTAGTGGACGCCAGGCTTTACTATATTGTGATAGAAGCTATGAACGCTTATATGAAGAACCGGATTATGCCCCGTTATAAGATTCCGGTTTATGAGCTCTACTTTTACGGCGGAGCGCTGTTGAATGTGTTTGTCATGTGGGAACTGAACGGGAAGAAGGAATCGCCGGAGGAAATCGCCGGGATGGTTGCAGGAAGCATCAGAACCACTGACAGAGAGTAAGCAAGATGAGGAGGGATACGGTTATGGCAGTAAAATTGGTGGTGGATTCGGCATCGGACATTGATCTGAAGGAGGCACAGGCTCTGGGGATTCATATGATTCCCATGTCGATACAATTCGGAGATAAGACGTATGAGGACGGGATTGATCTGTCCGGGCCCGCATTTTTTGAGAAGCTGATTGAGAGCAGCGAGCTTCCTACCACAAGCCAGATTACCATGTTTCAATTTGAAGAATGCTTTTCCAAGCTCACGGCAGACGGAAGCGATGTGGTGGTGATTACCCTTTCCTCCAAGCTTTCCGGAACTTATGCCGGAGCCGTGTCCGCAGCCCGGTCATTTCCGGGAAAGGTCTTTGTAGTGGACAGCCTGAACGTCTGTATTGGAGAAAGGATTCTGATTCAGTATGGGGTACAGCTTTTGAAAGAGGGGATTTCTGCACAAGAGCTGGCAGAGCGCCTTGAGAAAGAACGCAGCCGGATCAAACTGATGGCGCTTCTTGGAACGCTGGAATATCTCCAGAAGGGCGGAAGGATCTCCGCAGCCGTTGCAGTGTCCGGCGCTGTTTTACATATAAAGCCCGTTATCTCCGTTGAGGACGGAGAGGTTAAGATGGTGGGCAAGGCCATGGGCTCCAAGAAGGGGAACAATCTTTTGATGCAGCTTATCGGTAAATCCGGCGGCATTGATTTTGAGATGCCCTATGCCACGGCATATTCCGGGCTGGAGGACAGCCTTTTAAAGAAATACTTAAATGACAGCGTTTCTATCTGGGAGGGGAAGCTTGAGCATATCCCGTCTTACTGTATCGGCAGCACCATCGGAACCCATGTGGGCCCCGGCGCCATTGCAGTGGCATTTTTTGCAAAATAGAATAGAAATAGAAGGCTTGGAAAAAAGAGAGTTTTCGGTTGACAAACCGGTTCGGAATGTTATAATAAGCCTAAAGCAATACAAATAGGCAAATGCGTTGAAGAGACGAGTAGGCTGTGGAAGATGCCAGAGAGGGGTGCATATGCTGGAAGCATCCTCATCGGGAAGCAGAGGATCAGAGGAATCCGCCGATCCGTGCCGAAAACTACCTCTGAGCGGCCCCAATCCGGCCCGGTGGCTCCGTTATCGCCGAATGAGTGGTTTTAGAGTATTTAAAACAATCAGGGTGGAACCGCGATAAAAATTATCGTCCCTTTCTGTCGCAATCGGCAGGGAGGGATTTTTGTTTCTTTGCAGGCATGGTGATTGGATTTTACAACGCGCCGATTAAGAAGGGGATTTCCGTAACCTGCGGAAATAACAATACCATTGAAAAAGAGAAGAAGAGGAGAGAAGCGTAATGAAGGTAACATTGAAGGACGGCTCCGTAAAGGAGTACGCAGAAAGCAAATCCGTATATGAGATTGCCCTTGACATCAGCGAGGGCCTGGCAAGGGCAGCCTGTGCCGGCGAGATGGACGGTGAGACGGTGGATCTGAGAACCGTAGTGGATAAGGACTGCGAGCTTAACATTCTCACGGCAAAGGACGAGAAAGGACTGTCTGCGCTGCGCCATACGGCCAGCCATGTTATGGCCCAGGCAGTGAAGCGGCTGTATCCTTCTGCTAAGCTGGCAATCGGCCCTTCTGTGGCGGATGGATTTTACTATGACATCGATTTTGAGACGCCGATTACGGCAGAGGATCTGGAGCGTATCGAAGGAGAGATGAAGAAGATTGTCAAGGAAGCCCTTCCTCTTGAGCGTTTTACCCTGCCTAGAAGCGAGGCGCTTGCCTGGGCAAAGGAGAAGGAGGAGCCCTACAAGGCGGAGCTGATCTCCGATCTGCCCGAGGATGCCGAAATCAGCTTCTATAAGCAGGGGGAATTCACAGATCTGTGTGCAGGCCCTCATCTTAGAAGCACGAAGGATGTGGGAAAGGCCTACAAGCTGACAAGCATTGCGGGCGCTTACTGGAGAGGGGACGAGCATAACAAGATGCTGACCCGGATCTACGCCACGGCATTTGCCAAGAAGGATGAGCTGGAGGCTTATCTGACTATGCTGGAGGAGGCAAAGAAGCGCGACCACCGGAAGTTGGGCCGGGAACTGGGTCTGTTTATGATGCATGAGGCCGGGCCGGGATTTCCATTTTTCCTGCCCAAGGGCATGACGCTTAAGAATACCCTTCTGGACTACTGGCGTGAGATTCACAAAAAGGCCGGTTATGTGGAGGTTGCAACGCCGATCATCCTCAACCGGAGCCTCTGGGAGACCTCCGGCCACTGGGATCATTATAAAAATAACATGTACACCACTCTGATCGATGACCAGGACTTTGCGGTGAAGCCTATGAACTGCCCGGGCGGAATTCTGGTTTATGCCTCTGAGCCCCGTTCTTACCGGGATCTCCCCATGCGTGTAGGCGAATTGGGACTGGTGCACCGCCACGAGAAGTCCGGACAGCTTCATGGACTGATGCGTGTGCGCTGCTTTACCCAGGACGATGCTCATATCTTTATGATGCCGGAGCAGATTAAGGACGAGATTATGGGAGTTGCAAGGCTCATTAATGAAGTGTACACTCTCTTTGGCTTTGAGTACCATGTGGAGCTGTCCACAAGGCCTGAGGACAGTATGGGAAGCGACGAGGACTGGGAGATGGCTACCGAGGGGCTTCGGGCTGCTTTGGATGAACTGGGGCTTGACTATGTGGTAAATGAGGGAGACGGCGCATTTTACGGGCCGAAGATTGACTTCCATCTGGTGGACGCTATCGGAAGAACCTGGCAGTGCGGAACCATCCAGCTTGACTTCCAGCTTCCCCAGCGGTTTGAGCTGGAGTATATCGGAGCGGACGGAGAAAAGCACCGTCCCATTATGATTCACCGGGTTGCGTTTGGCTCCATCGAGCGGTTTATCGGGATTCTGATTGAGCATTTTGCAGGGGCATTCCCCACCTGGCTGGCGCCGGTGCAGGTGAAGGTGCTGCCTATTTCCGAGAAGCATACGGAGTATGCGAAGAAGGTTATGGACGGCCTTAACGAGGCCGGGATCCGGGCAGAGCTTGACAGCCAGGATGAAAAGATCGGCTATAAGATCCGCATGGCCCAGATGCAGAAGATTCCTTACATGCTTGTGGCAGGCCAGAAGGAGGCGGAAGAAGGTCTGGTGTCTGTCCGCAGCCGCTTTGCCGGGGATGAGGGGCAGAAACCGCTTGAGGACTTTATCCGGGAGATTGGGGAAGAGATCCGTACAAGAGAGGTACGCCAGAAGCAGACGGAGGATAAAGACACGAAATAGAGACATAGATTTTTCCAAGGCTGTTTTGGGGCCGGAGGGATAAAATGGCGGATTTGGTGGAACGCTTTGTGAAGGATCACGGGCTTATCTGCAGGGAGGAGTACCAGGAACTGTTAAAGCGCATGGAGGAACCGGCAGCGGCCCGGTATGTGCAGGATGAGGCTGTGAGGCTCCGGAAGAAATATTACGGAGAAAGGGTTTATATCCGCGGTCTTGTGGAATTTACCAATTACTGCAGGAATGGCTGCTTTTACTGCGGAATCAATCGGGAGAATCGAAGGGCAGTCCGTTACCGCCTTTCTACGGAGGAGATTCTGGAATGCTGTGAAAGGGGATGGAAACTTGGATTCCGCACCTTTGTCCTTCAAGGGGGCGAGGATCCCTGGTTTACGGACGAACGTCTTTTGGGGCTTGTCCGTTCCGTGAAAGAGGCTTATCCGGACTGCGCCTTGACGCTGTCTGTGGGGGAGCGTTCCTTTGAAAGCTATAGGGGGCTTCGCAAGGCCGGAGCAGACCGGTATCTTCTCCGCCACGAGACGGCGGAGGAAGCTCACTATGGAAGGCTTCACCCGGCGGATATGAGCCTGGCCGCAAGAAAGCAGTGCTTGTATCAGCTGAAAAGGCTCGGCTTTCAGACGGGGGCGGGCTTTATGGTGGGAAGTCCCGGGCAGACTTACCGGGAGCTTGCTTCGGATCTGGTGTTTTTGAAAGAATTGCAGCCGGAAATGGTGGGGATTGGGCCGTTTATCCCCCATTGTGATACGAGCTTTGCAAAAGAACCGGCAGGCAGTGTGGAGCTGACGGTGAAGCTCTTATCTGTGATTCGGATTCTGCTTCCGGCGGCGCTGCTTCCGGCAACTACGGCTCTTGGAACCCTGGCTTTGGATGGGAGGGAAAGAGGAATTCTGGCGGGGGCTAATGTAGTGATGCCAAACCTGTCGCCGGGGAAGAACAGGAAGCAGTACAGCCTCTATGATAATAAGCTCTGCGAGGGGGCGGAGGCGGCCGAAGGGCTTTTGGAGCTGGGGCGGAGGATGGAGGCTATTGGATATGGTTTAAGTATGGAACGGGGGGATGGGGTACAGCTCCCCGGGAGGGAATTATGAAAAAGGAGTTGGATTATATTTCTGTGGAGGGCTCCCCGGGAGGGAATCAGGACTGGTTTTTGGATCCCTTTATGAAAGGCGGAGGCTGCGCGGCTGTTACGGCCTGTGATCTCTGTATTTATTTTGCGGCTCGCAGAGGATTGGAGGAATTGTATCCTTATGATGCAAAGCATCCTGATAAAAAGGATTATATCCAGTTTTCCAAGAAGATGAAGCCTTATCTGCGTCCCAGATTGCAGGGAATTGATACTACGGAGATTTACCTTGAAGGAATTCGCACTTACTGGAAGGATGCAGGGTGCCAGGTTCTTCTGGCGGAGGGATTTCAGGGGACAGAGGCTTATGATAAGGCTAAGGAGGCGGTAAAAGGTCAGATTGATATGGAGTTTCCCATTCCTTTTTTGACGCTGCACCACAAAAATCCCCGGATGAAGGAATATGTCTGGCACTGGTTTAATCTGGTCGAGTACGAAGCGTATGAGGATGAATTCTACGTGAAGGCTGTGACTTATGGGGAGATGGAGTGGCTGAATCTGAAGGAGTTGTGGGATACGGGGGTTGAGCGTAAGGGAGGGATGATTCTTTTGGGGGAGATAAGGTAAGAGGACGGCTTGTTACGTAAGGATGGTCTTTCCTTAGGTGTTCGTAAGAAAAAGGCTCAAAGGTATGAACTACCTTTGAGCCTTTTGGCTAGTAGCGAGGAAGGGACTTGAACCCCCGACACAACTCATAAAAAACCCATAAAATAAGGAGGTTTGAGCACATCGTCTGTAAAGTGTAAACATAATATTAGGACATTAGCATAAGTCCTTTATCAGTTGTAGGAATATGATTGATAGAGGGCTTATTTAGTGTTTTCCTCAATACCTATATCTTAAAACTCCTGTATGAGCCGCACAGAGCCTTACAAGGGTATTTTGTAACCACAATCCACAGTAACTTGAAAGGGTAGTTATATTGCAGGAAAGGAGGATGAATCACATTAGCTGATTTAAATTAAAAAAGGAAAAAATTGATTACTACATGACAAAATATGGAGGTAAAAACAAAAATGAATGAGAAGCTTATTAAGCCGGGAGTAGTGAAACGGATTGCTGATTCACTAAGACACAAAGATAAGAATTATACGCAGGAAGATATTGAAACGGTTCTGTCTGCATTTTGGGATGTCGTTATTGATGCGATTTCGAATGGCGATTTCGTAAAGCTCAATGGTTATGCCACAATAGGGATAAAATATATGGCTGAACGTAAATCAAGGAATGTGGTTGAAAATCGAACTATGATTCTGCCGGAACATTACAGGGTACATTTCAAGCCAGGTTCAAAGCTGAATCAAGCAGCAAAAGATTTTACAGCAAAAGAATTAGGAGGACAAGCGAAAAATGAATAACGTATTACATAAAATGGATGTAGTCAACAAAATATCAGAGAAGTTAATTGATGAAAAAATAGTCATAGACGGTAATAAGAGTTTCTATAAAAGGAAGTATCATCTGAAATATACACAGAAGATTATTGCAAACGTATTGGATGCTTTCTGGGACGTAATAGCTGACGTTATAGAGGATGGCGATTCTATTAAGCTGTATAACTATATCAAGATAGAGCCTAAATATTTTAAGTCAATCAAATTAAATTCAAAAACTTTTAATGGGATAAGAGAGAATATTTTACCAGCACGATATAAGATGAAGTTTATTATGGGTGAACGTCTAAAAGAAGCTTGTAGGCGATTATCTGAGAAGAAGTGTGGTGATGTTATTCCGGATGATGCAGAACAGAAAGAATGTGGGGAGGAATAATTATTGTACGGCAAAGTGACAAGATATTTTCGGGACAAAGGATATGGCTTTATTCATGGGGAAGATAGCAATACATGTAAATAACATGGAAGAACTGGAAAAAGCAATCCAGCCAGTATTATTATTCGGGGTATGAACCTTCGAGTTATCAAAGATCAAAAGATTTCCTGTTTTCGGCTGTAAAAGTGGATGCACACCCATATAATGGCGGTGTAAAAGCAAGTGTATATATTGATTATGATTCTATGAACAATTTGCAGGGTGAGCCTGTCCACCATGATAAGAATTTGATAGAGCCGCTGATTTTCAATGCTGTCTAAAAAATCCTCAACGGTTTTCACTTCGGGCTGTGCTGTTTCCTCGGCAAATTACTCAAGGTATGTACCTGCATCCTGCAATCTGCGGTAATACCGCCTATCGGAATTAAAGACCGCCCAATCGTGGGTATGGAGCTTTGCAATGGTGTCCTCGCTGACACCCAAGCTCCGTAACTGCTTTTCCTCGGCTTCTTTCCAGAGCCGCCATTTCTTTTCTTCTCTGCCATAGTTGAATGACATTCCTGTTACCTCCAATCTGAATTTTTTGAAAAATCCAGATTGGCAGGCGGTGAACGGCATCCAACGCCAGAAACAGGCTTGTGCCATATTCTTGCAAAAAACAACAAAAGAAAAACCGCAAAGGCTGTCACCACATAAGGAGATAATTTGAAAACATAATTGGAATACAGCTTATGGGCGATAGCAAAGGCAAAAGCCAGCGTAAAAGTAGGAATGCTTTTCACGCTGGCTTACTCTATATGAAAATATAATCACATATTCGTAAAATGTAATTTTTTTTGCCACAATGCGGAAAAGTAATGCAAAATTCAAAGCAGCACTTAGCGGTTGATAATGTGCATATCAAAGCAGTCAACAACTAACCCAAAAATAAAATTATGGAGGATTAATACTATGGAAAAGACATTGTTTGAATAGATGGGCGGGACATATACAAAGGTTGGCGATTATTATTTGCCTGCGCTCGCCTTACCTGCCGAAAAAGAAAAGCATATCGGCGTATGGGGACAGAGACATGCAAAGTATTTGAAACAAAACCATAAGGTTTTATATATGATCCTCTTTACCAGCGGCAGGCTGAATGAATATCTTGCAAGTGTAGACGCACTGGCAGTAGATATGTTTTTTCGGCTGGCAACGAAATATTCCGACAGGCAAGGCGTGACAGAACAGTTGAAATCAAAAAATCAATTCTTATGGATTCAAAAGATGAATAACATTTTGGCGTGTGTAAGGGAAGTTGTTGAAAATGGTACAATTTATTCATAGGTGAATGACAGCGTTTCCGTAATAAGCGACAGTCCCATCCAAACCTAAGCAAAGACAGTAAGACAGTTTGAGAATTGAAAAATCCCATGTTTTCATGTATAATTGGAAAAAGAGTTAAACTGGAAAATCAGAATTGATGGAGGGCAAACTATGGAATATAAGGACTATATTAAGCAAGGCTTGAATGGGAACGCCCCATTAAAATTAATATTATGCGGAAATATACAGGGGACGGAAAATGATAAAGTAGGTGTTGTATCAGTTGTTTATGCTACAAATGATAAGGACTTAGCAGAACAAAAAATGAATGAATTGATTGCCGTCAATCCTAATAATTATTACATGATTTATAGTGTGCCACTAAATGTTGATTTGACGGAACTTTCTCATTATCCTTCAATAGCAATTTCTAAAGATGATTTACAATAAAAGCAATTCCAGTTTGGCATACTGGAAAATCGAAGTTTATCTGAGAATTGCTTAAAAGAGCAAATTGGCATATGCAGGATTACAGCAAGGAGTATGCGAATGGAGAGAAAATATTATATAGATAATTTAAGATGGTTGGCAATTCTGTTGCTTTTTCCATTCCATGCGGCACAGATTTGGAGTGGAGGCGAATACAGTGGGTTTTACATATGGTCGCACACAAACACCGTTTTTTATGTGTTTTCGACTTTTGTGTATCCATGGTATATGACCTTTTTGTTTACTATTGCAGGCATGAGTTGCAAATACGCTCTTCTGAAAAGGACGAACAAACAATTTGTTGCGGAGCGGATAAAAAAATTAGTTATTCCGTTTTTCTTTGGACTGCTTGCACTTGTCCCTGTAATGACCTATACTGCGGAAGTGTTCTTTAATGGATATACAGACACTTACTGGAAACAGTACGGACTGTTTTTTACAAAAAAAACTGATTTAACAGGATATCAAGGAGGTTTTACTCCTGCACATCTTTGGTTTTTACTTTATTTGTTTGTCATTTCTTTGACAACGCTACTAATTGTTCGCTTGCAAAAGAAGTGTTTACCGAAATTTAGAGTTGGCAGTCTTTCATATTTTTTTATTGTTTTGCTATTTGTACCAGAGTGGTTTTGCATATATGTCCTGAATATAGGTGGGAAAAGCTTAGGGCAATTTATGATACTGTTTTTGTTCGGATACTATATTCTTTCGGAAGAAAGTATTCTGCAAAAACTACAGCAATGCCGGTTTGTGAGTCTGGTGATCAGCGTCCTGTCAGGCAGCTTATACACCTATTTGTACTGTTTTGAAAATATCCGAAACGTCTGGATTACCGGGCTATATGTTTTTTACGGCTGGACGACAATTATCATGCTGCTTGGAATAGGAAGGTCAAGGCTGAACTTTCATAACCGGGTCAGCATTTATTTAACTCAAACGTCTTTCCCTGTTTACATTCTCCATATGCCAATTTTGGTCGTGGTAGGTTTTTTCTCCTTGAAATTACCTATTGGTGTTGCAGGACAATTTTTATTGATTGTATTAATATCGTTTATTGCAACATTTTTAATATATGAAATCGTAAAGAGAATACCTGTTTTACGGTTTTTTCTCGGAATGAAGAAGCAGGAATCTTGAAAATGTTCCTGTTTATTTGAACAAACAAATTCCTGTTTGTCGGGAAGTCAAGAATAAAAAGAAATCGGAATTTCATAAGGAGAGGATAATGGTTAAAGAAGTAAAATGGACAAAATATTTATGGCTGAGTTTACTTTCATTTGGAGCATTTATGCTTGAATTGCTGTCAATATTTGCAATTGAAGTTATAATTCTGCATGTAGACATACAGAATTATACAATGCAGCAAAGAAGTATTCATTGTATCATAATGGTTTTTATGTGGGCGTTTTTCATTGGTGTTCTCCTGCTTTTTTCAAGGAAGCATTATCATTTTCCGGAAAGGGGAAGCAAAAGGGATAAGATTTCCTCGAAAAGTTGGATCGTAACGCTTGCTTGTTTCATTGGCTGCAAAATTATGACTTTCATTGATTGGCATACATTAAAGATTGTCGGAGAAGCACAGGGTAAAACTGTATTCCAATTTTGCGCGCAATATTTATACTATATATTTGAAGTGCTGCTTGTTATTCTAATCATAATATACGGGCAAAAAGCAATTGAAACTCTGTTGAAAAAAGAAAGCCCAATTCCTTTTGGCGGTATTATATTGGCTATGACATGGGGAGCGATTCATTTTGTGTCAAGAGGGGTAGGTCTTGAAATATGGAACGGAATTTCTACTATGATGTTTTCTGTTCTTAGCGGTGTAATGTATCTAAGATTAAACAGGAAATACCTATATAGCTATCTTTTCATCGCTATAGGTTATTTGCTATAATTTCCTATTTATCGGGCAAACAACATTTCACCAAAAAGCCAGACACATAATGCACAGAGTCGGCAGGCTTGTGAGCAATCACAGCCTGTCGGCTCTGCTCTTTTATCCAAAGATAAACGAACATGATTTTTATTTGTAATTAAATAGTACTCCCACTTTCCGAAAAAAATATTCAAAACCTTTTCGGAAAGTATTGACAAACACTTATTTCATTCAGTATAATGAAATACTCTTTTATGAGAACCACAACCAATTACATATCTTCACAGAATTTGGGAGTACGGCTTTGCACCGTACACGCCTGCGGTATGCGAAAAGGAAATACCGCTGCTTCTGAATTGCTTTGAACTGTCGGCAATCAGAAAGCGTAACTGACAGTTTCGACTTTGAATCTCAAAGCCGGTTACATGAATGTGAAACCAACACCACAAAGGGATAAGACTGTCCTTTTGCGAACGGTCGGCACACATTGATGTACCGGCTTTTTTTGCTGCCCAAATGCCGGTTACAACTGAATGACCGGCTGAATGGGATATGATTTTGCGATGACCTCTTTTTCGGAGAGTGAGCGAAACAACGCCGCCTGAGATGGGGCAGGGACAGAAAAACGACATTCAGACAGACCGGCGGAAAAAACAGACCGTATGCGACAGAAAGAGTGTCGCATACCGTAGCAAGCAGGGAAACTGTATTGACAGTTTCCACCCCAACCGGCTCCACAAGCCGATTACGCTTTGGAGAATCCCCCAATCCCCTCAAAAATCCAAGAAAGGACTGATGTTATGAATGAAGCCAAGAACAAAAATTTATTTATCCGTGTGAGCGAAAAAGAAAAAAATATCATTGCGCAGAACGCCAAAAAGTGTGGGCTTTCCGTATCGGAATATCTCCGCCAACGTGCTTTGGGATATATGCCGAGAACCGTCCTGCCCGAAATATTCTTCACTTTTAATGATAAGCTGGATGAACTCTGCATTGCTGTTGAAGGCAAAATTACAGCGGATACGGAAGAAAAAATAATTGCCTTGATTGATGGAATCACAGCCGAGTTAATTCTCCCCCAAAAAGAAAAGGCGGTACTATAAATGGCGACTACCGGCTTCTGGCCTGTCAAAGACAGGCTGAAGGAAGTAATTGACTATGCGGAAAATCCCGACAAAACCATTGATAAAAAGTATGTGGACAGCGATTTATACGCCGCCCTGCGGTATGTTGTTGTTCTTCAGATTAAAAGAGCATTCGATTTGCAGATTATATTAGCAGGAAAGTAATCTATGATAGATTTCCCATCACATTGTGGGAACACGGTTTCGCACATTATTCGGAACTGAAAATACCCCTATGCAAATTAATTGCGCAGGGGTATGTCTTCCTGAAAGATCAGAATGGAAGTTCCTCTTCCTCTGTCAGTGGTTCAGGATATTTATAACGCAGGTACGCATACAACAGATCTCTCTCTTTCAGAAAATCTATGAGAGTGAGGATCTCACAGCCCAGAAAGGTCTGTGCATCCCGGAGGTACTTTTTTGTCTCCTCAAAAGAGCCATGGTCAGAGCGTCTGTCTGTATAAAAGTTAAACAGCTCCCTGTCCGAAGGCTCCCGTAAATCGAGAGGTTCCCTGACGGTGACCCACCGTGCCGTCCGATGCCATTCGATGAAGTCAAAAAAGGTACCATCTTCATGGATGGCCTGTTCCGGATTCTCATAGGGGCTGTTTCCAGCTTCCACCCAGGAACGCAGTTCCCCAAGTTCCAGCCAGTCAAGTGTCCCGGCATAGGCATCCTCCACCGCCTTAAGTTCCCGCTGCAGGGCTTTCCTTTTTATCTTATCCATAAGCGGCCTCCTATCCCAGTTCACAGTCGTTTATGGCCTGCATGACTGTGTCGGCATCCACCAGATCCAGCTTTTTTGCATCTGCACACAGCAGGCTCTGGCAGCAGAGGCGGTTAAGCACACGGGGCGTGCCGTCCGAAGCGTTCAGGATGGCCTCGGTGGCTCCTTCATCAAAGACGGCGTGGCTGCATCCCGCCCCGTCAAGCTTTGCCTGGATGAAAGCCCTCCCCTCCTCTTTCGTCATGCCCTCCATGTGGAAGTTCATCACGAGCCTCTGGCGCAGGGGCTCGTGGACGGACAGGCGCAGGGTATTGTTCAGCTGCCCCAGGCCGCACAAAAGGACCACGGCCCGGTCCCTGGAATCCATCTCGAAGTTAAACAGGAGTTTTAAGTCATTCAGGATGGCATTGCCTATATAATTCGCTTCATCAATAATGATGACGGGGGTCTTTTTCTTCTCCAGGCACAGCCGGCTGACTTCCTCCTGTATGGAACGGAAGTTATCCGGCTTGCGGAAGGAGGGCTGCCCGCCCAGGGATTCCACGAGGCTGCGGTAGAAATCCGAAACGGTGAGCGTGGAGAGGCAGGAATAGACCACCTTGTAGAGGGAAGGGTTCAGTGCTGCCGCCCAGTTTCTCACGGCAGTGGTCTTGCCCCGCCCCGGCACGCCCGTGAGCAGGCCGAAGCCCTTTGTCTTAGCCAGATAGGAAAGGCGGAAGAGGGCTTCCCGGTACTGGGCCGTCTCCACCAGGATCTCTTTGGAATTCTTCAGTCCGAAAAGTCGGATGCAGGGCTTAGTGAGGGCATGGGCGGGGGACAGCGGGAGACTTTCGCTTAAGAGACGCTGCCGGAGGGAAGGAGGGCATGGGTGGCATTGCAGAGGCTGCACTGCACCCTGCGTATGACAAGGGGGATCTTTCCCAGTGCTGTTTTTATGGAGCGGGTATAGGCCCCGTGCCCTGCGAGGCAGCCGCAGTGGCCGCAGGAACACTCCGGCTGGCAGATCTGGATGGAATCCATGGCATCATCATAAAATTCCTGTGAAATTTCGTTGCATTCTTCTGTGATTACTGTTATCATATCCTTGTCTGTGGCGGAACCGTCCGCCATGGTGTGGGTAAGGACAGGGACACAAACTTTGGTCGGTGAGGGTTCCTGTCCTTTTTTCTGCGTATCAGATAAAAGGATAGCACAAAAGGTATGGAGATGAAATAATCTGACGGAAAATATATCAGATTAAAATATCCCATACCTTATTTAATTTGGAGAAAAACTGAGGATTTTGGTTCAGATAAACTAACGAATAACAATACGGAAACATTCTGTAAAGAAAAATCCGCAATTTTTATTGTTCTTCCGGAGGAAGATAATACAAAGTATTTTATGGTGTCACTGTTTCTGCAGCAGCTGTATCGTGAAATGCTGACCATCGCTGACGAGCATGGTGGGAAGCTGCCGAACCGTGTAATGATGTTTGCGGATGAGATTGGTACGATCCCTAAAATTGAATCAATGGAGATGATGTTCTCTGCAGGACGTTCTAGACAGATCAGTATGATTCCCATTATCCAGAGCTTTGCACAGCTGGAAAAGAACTATGGAAAGGAAGGCTCCAGCATCATCATCGATAACTGTCAGGACATTCTGTTTGGCGGATTTGCACCGAATTCGGAAAGTGCGGAGATTTTATCGAAAGCACTTGGAAACCGGACTGTTCTGTCCGGTTCCATCTCCAGAGGAAAGAACGATCCGAGCCAGAGCCTGCAGATGATGAGCCGTCCTCTGATGTCACCGGACGAATTGAAAACACTTCCAAAAGGACATTTTATCCTTGCAAAAACGGGAAACTGTCCTATGCAGACCCGGCTTCCCCTGTTTCTTAAATGGGGGATTCAGTTTGGCGATGCGTATGAGGTGCCGGAGCAGGCTGCCAGAAGTGTGAAGTATGCAGATCGCTTTGAACTGGAACAGGAGATTGTGCGGCGCAGAGATGCAGAAGATGATGAATGGGAAGAACCGCCAATGTCTGATGCCGGTGAAACACGCAAGGGCGGTCAGCAACAGTCACAAGCGCAGACGGCGAAAGAACACAGCAGCATACCAAGACGTCCTCCGCTGCGAACCGATTAGGAGGTGATCCAGGTATGGGGTATTTTTCTAACATCTACAAAGCAGAACTGCCCCATCGTGCCAAAACCGTGTATATGTATTTGAAAGACCGGAGCAATGCACAGGGACAATGCTATCCAGCGATTGGTACCATCGCAAAGGAACTACATCTGTCCCGGCGCACGGTGGAACGTGCGATTCAGGATTTGATTACAGCCGGACTCTTAAAGAAAGAACAACGTTGGCGGGAGAACGGCGGCAGGAGCAGTCTGCTGTTTACTCTGACAGACTGTAATTAAAAAGTATCGCCACCAAGGGGAGCATCTGTCCTCTTGGTGGCGTATGGATTATGTCACTGCGGCGTATCCAGAAGGGATCACCTGAAGAAATCCTAATAGACAGAGAAAAAGAACCACCTTCCGTGAAAGGTGGCAGTCTCTTATCTGTTGTTCAGCATCTCCTGAATTGCTGCGCGGATAACAGATTTATCACGGTCGTTCAGTCGCATATACTGACGCAAAAGCTGTTGATCCTCGCTGTCTATGTGCTGAATCTGTGGATGAAGGATAGCATCGCCAGGGATGTTTAAGGTGTCAACAAGACGCAAAAGAATATCGATGCTTGGACGCTTTTCCTCGTTCTCTAAAGCCATAAGGAAGCGGGCGGTAGTTCCCACTTTTTCCGCAACCTCTTCCTGTGTTCGATTTGCATCTACACGGTATTTTTTGAAGATAGGCCCCATGTAGGAAATATCCATTTTTTCTGTTTCAGCCACTATCAGTTCACCTCCAATACCATTTTACAGTTCAGGTATCGAGGCGTGAACGTTCTGCGAGTTCGTGAATAACACGAAATATGAAAAAAGGTGCCATATAAAGTAACACCATATTTAACAAATGTAAGAAAATAAAAAGACAACTTTGCTATTCTGATTTTACAGAAGCAAAGTTGTCTTTTTTATTTATGCATGAGTTTAAAAAAAGAATTTCAGATCTTCTTCTACTGTGCTAATTCCCGCAATACCAAAGTTCTCTACCAAAACTTTTGCCACATTGGGGCTGAGGAATGCCGGGAGAGTGGGACCGAGATGGATATTCTTCACGCCAAGATACAGAAGCGCCAGCAGAACGATGACAGCCTTCTGCTCATACCACGCAATGTTGTAGGCGATGGGCAGGTCGTTGATATCGTCCAGACCGAAAACTTCCTTGAGCTTCAAAGCAATGACAGCCAGAGAATACGAATCGTTGCACTGCCCGGCGTCCAGAACACGAGGAATGCCGTTGATGTCGCCCAAAGGCAGTTTGTTGTACTTGTATTTCGCACATCCGGCTGTCAAGATCACAGCATCTTTCGGCAGTGCCTTGGCAAATTCGGTATAGTATTCCCGGCTCTTGGCACGGCCGTCACAGCCCGCCATCACAACGAACTTTTTGATCGCGCCGCTTTTTACCGCATCGACCACCTGATCCGCCAGAGCCAGAACCTGCGCGTGTGCAAATCCGCCGATCAGCTCTCCTGTTTCAATTTCAGTAGGTGCAGCGCATCTTTTTGCGTGTTCAATGATAACGGAAAAATCCTTCTGCTCCCCGATTTCTCCTGGGATATGGGTACATCCCGGATATCCTGCTGCGCCAGTAGTGTAGAGTCTGTCTTTGTAGCTGTCTTTAGGAGGCACGATGCAGTTGGTCGTCATCAGGATAGGACCGTTGAAGGATTCAAATTCCTCCTTCTGCTTCCACCACGCATTGCCGTAGTTGCCGATAAAGTTGGGATACTTTTTGAATGCCGGGTAATAGTGGGCAGGGAGCATCTCGGAATGGGTATAAACATCCACGCCGGTTCCCTGTGTCTGCTCCAGCAGCATTTCCAAATCCCGCAGGTCGTGACCGGAAACCAGAATACCGGGATTTGTCCCAACGCCAATATTTACCTTCGTAATTTCGGGATTTCCATAGGCTTCCGTGTTGGCCTTGTCCAGCAGAGCCATACCGGATACGCCGTGTTTTCCGGTTTCCATTGTCAGAGCAATCAATTCTTCTACGCTGAGATTGTCATCCAGTGTAGCTGCCAGCGCCCGCTGAAGGAAGGCATCGACCTCCTCATCATCCTTCAGTAGAACGTTTGCGTGTTTGGAGTATGCGGACAATCCCTTCAGACCGTAGGTAATCAGTTCTCGCAGAGAACGGATATCCTCGTTTTCAGTAGAAAGAACACCGACAGTTGCGGCTTTTTCTTCCCAATTGCCAGAGCCATTCCATTTTGCCGCTTCGGGCAGACCGGAAGGATCGGCAATCTGCGCCAACAGCACATCTTTTTCAGTCAGTGTGGCACGGATTCTTGCCTCAATGCTCTCTTTGTCAAAATTTGCATTGGTGATGGTGGTGAACAGATTCAGGGTAATCAAGTGATTGATTTCCGCAGATACCTGCTTCCCTTCCTGACGCAGTGCAGTTGTAACAGCTGAAATCCCTTTTGTGACATAGACCAGCAGATCCTGCATAGCTGCCACATCAGGCTTCTTCCCGCATACACCGGACATGGTGCAACCTTTGCACCCGGCGGTTTCCTGACACTGATAGCAAAACATTTTTTGTTCCATAATAGACCTCCTAAAAACTTTTAAAATTTGAAATGATGTAGTTACTTTTCAATCAAAAAAGTATATAGATGCGCTTGAATTAATCTTCCCAAGCGATTGCAGACACAGGACACGAATCAATTGCATCCTGCACGGCGCTTTGATTGTCATCGTTTGCTGGTTGGTATGCTTCCGCCTTCTCGTGCTCATTCATACGAAAAACTTCGTCGCAGATCCCACAGCAAAGCCCGCAGCCAATGCAGAGATTCTGATCTACTTTTATTTTCATAAAATCACCTCCCTCTGTCAATTTTACGTTTGATTAAAATACAACGACCAAAAGCATCTTGAACGCTTCCTGTCCATATACCGCGTGAGGGTGTCCAGCTGGCATGACGATGGATTCTCCTTCATGCAACAGATATTCTGTGCCGTCAATGGTGATTTTTCCAACGCCGTCCAGACAGGTTACGAAAGCGTCGCCGCCCGATTCATGGGTGCTGATTTCCTCGCCCTTTGCGAATGAGAACAGGGTAATACTTACTGCCGGATTTTGCGCCAGCGTCTTGCTGACTACCTGCCCCTCCTGATAGGAGATCTGCTCCTTCAGCGTCAGAACCTCGGCTTGCGCAATGTTTTTCATTTTTTTACTCATAACAGTCACCTCCTGCAATATAATTTGTTTTTGTCTGTCGGATATATTCCAAAAACTGAAGAACCGAATCAGAGGTTATTCCAGAATCTTTCCATCAATCGAGATAGTGACCACCTGCCAGGGAATGAATTTTCCGCTTGCCTGCAATGCTTTTTTAGCAGCTAACTCCAGTCCGCCGCAGCAGGGAACTTCCATCCGCACAATGGTCACGCTCTGGATATTGTTGTTTTGGATAATCTGCGTCAGCTTTTCGCTGTAATCCACGTTGTCCAGCTTGGGGCAGCCAATCAGCGTAACCTTCCCACGCATAAAATCCTCGTGCATTCTGGCATAGGCATATGCGCTGCAATCTGCCGCAATCAGCAACTTGGCTCCTTCAAAATAGGGGGCACCTACTGGGACCAGCTTAATTTGGCAGGGCCACTGCCTCAGCTGTGACTCAGCCTGCATCGGGGCAGAAGGAGCAGATTCCTGCGAATGCTGGATTCGCTGCATTCGGCTGCCCGGGCAACCCGCATGAACACCAACGGAAGGAGAATTCATTCTGTTCTTTTTTCTCATATTTTCCTGCACAGCCTTTTCGTCATAGGCAGCAGCTTCCCGTTCCACAAAGGAAATCGCACCGGTGGGGCAGGTGGGCAGGCAATCGCCCAGACCATCGCAATAATCGTCCCGCAGGAGTTTTGCCTTCCCGTTTACCATGCCGATAGCCCCTTCATGGCAGGCTTCGGCGCAGGCCCCACATCCATTGCACTTTTCTTCGTCTATCTGAATAATTTTCCGAATCATGTTTGCTTCATCCTTTCTCTTGCGTTTCTGGATTTAGTATACTATAATATGAAATGAAAGTCTGTTGTTATAACAACAAGGAGTGAAAAATATGAATTTATCCAATACACAACTGTTTCGAGGACTGGAAGAAGCAGAGATTACATCTCTTTTGGGTTGCCTGAATGCCACAACGCGTAGTTTTCAAAAAGGAGAGGTAATCCTTTCAGAAGGAAACATCACGGAAAATATCGGGATCTTGCTGTCCGGCCTGGCGGTGATCTCCTGCAACGATATCTGGGGCAATACCAGTATTTTGGGTCATGTTGCGCCCGGCTCTGTATTCGCCGAGGTGTATGCCTGCATTCCGGGGGAGCCGATGTTGGTTACGGTGTCCGCTGCGGAGGATACATCCATATTGTTTATGAATGTGGGGCGTGTCCTGGCTACTTGTACCAATGCCTGTCCATTCCACACAAGACTTGTCCGAAATCTGCTGACTGTCTGCGCTCACAGAAACCTTCAGCTTTCTCAAAGAATCCAGCATACCAGCTCCAAATCCATTCGGGGGCGGTTGATGTCCTATTTTTCGGAATGCGCCAAACGCGCCGGGAGCAATTCTTTCCTGATCCCCTACAACCGCCAACAGTTAGCTGATTATCTGAATGTGGACCGCAGTACCATGTGTAACGAGCTTTCAAAAATGCAAAAAGACGGAATTATTGAGTACAGCAAGAATCAATTTTTATTAAAAGATAGCTTGATGTTTCAATAGAGAGTATGAGTGATTCATTGTATGTTTTCTGATGATCTATTTTATCAAAAAAATACTTTTAAGTGTCCTTCAAAAATCTCTCAAGCTGTTATATATCAATATGTTATACCTTTCCAATACATGGGAGTCATAACTTCTGCAATCTCTGGCAGAGTGACATCCCGCAAGGCCCATCGTTTGAACTCCTCAAAACCAGTACGGTCTACAATGTAGCCAATATGCTCTTTTCCGCCGGGAGCATTGGGGTCGATGTACTCCTTCACATAGTCGTAGGTATTGAGAATGATTTTGATAATACTGTCTTCGTCCACCCACTTGATGAAATCTTCACCCAGACGCGGGTTCTTTTTGCCAGTTCTACCCAGCAAAGTAAGTCTATAGTATTTCTTTTCACTACGAGTCCATGCAGCATTCGGACAGGCCAAAACACATTCTCCACAGCCAATGCATCGCCGCTCATCTCGTTGAGGACGGAAGTTGACTGGCTTCAGAGCCTCAACAGATTTCTTTTTGCAGGCTTTTACACAGGCCCCGCAGCTAACACAACGATCAGACTCAAGATGAGGTACTGTCATACCCATGATGCCAAAGTCATGCATACGTACTTTGGCACAATCATTGGGGCAACCAGTCAGAGCAATCTTAAAGTGGAGATCGTTGGGGAAAACAGCTTTTTCAATACGCTGGGCAAGCGCAGTGGTATCATAACAGGCGAATGGACAGACACGGTTGCCCACGCAAGCGGTGATATTTCGGGTTCCAGCAGCAGGATAGCCGCAGCCCACTTCATCCTGATTGATCTCCAAACCGTCAATCAGGCTTTGAAGGGCAGCATTAACCTCTGGCATCTTTTCAAAAGGAATACCAGGAATCTCAAATCCCTGTCGGCTGGTAATATGAACTGTGCCATTTCCGAAAGTTTCTGCAATATGCTGAATTTGGCTCAGATATTTGGCATCCAGATGACCACCGGGAACACGGATTCTGGAAGCAGTCATACCACGTTCTTTAGTGACACGAAACGCATTCTTTTTTAGTATTTTTGTGTTGATATCCATGTTACCCCTCCTTAATCTACTAAAAATTTCCCTTTGGTATAGTTAAATACTGGACCGTCCAGGCAAACATAGGTGTCCCCAATCTTACAGTGACCGCACTTGCCCAGACCGCAGCACATTTTCCGTTCCTGAGAAATCCAGACATTTTCTTCTGGAAGTCCAATATCCAGTAATCCCTGCACGGAAAAGCGCATCATGGCAGGAGGCCCTACTACAACAGCCACTGTGTTCTGCACATTATCCAGTTTGATTTGAGGGATGTACTGAGTAACAAGGCCCACATGACAGGCAACATCCTCTTCTGCACAATCTACCGTAAGGATGATATCCATGTTTTTTTTCCAGAGCTTCAGATCGTTGCGGAAAAGAATGTCATGCGACGTTTTGAAGCCTGCAATCAGAGTCATATGCCCCCGCTGCTCTGGATGATTGAAAAAGTAATCCACCACTCCTCGAACAGGCGATAGACCAGTTCCGCCAGCCATGACGATGATGTCCTTACCTGCATAGTCTGATACATCGAATCCATTCCCATAGGGACCACGCAGCAAAAGAGTATCACCCACATAATGTTCAAAAACTTCATTGGTAACCTTGCCCACTCGACGAATGGTTAGATCTACGAAGTTGTCTCCAATACCACTGACTGATATAGGAGCTTCTCCATATTTAGGAATCGACACTTCAAAAAACTGTCCCGGCTTAACATCTCCTTGAAACTCCATACGGAACGTATACTCAATTTTTGTGTGCCGAATTACTTCCAAAATTTTGGATGGGAAAGGAATATAATCATTTTTCATCATTGTTCAGTCACCTCCGTCATAGCACTCTGCAATTTGTTGATGCAACCTGAAAATGAGATATACTCCGGACAGATATCGTCGCATCGTCCGCAACCCACACACATGTGATAGCCATTGCGTTGTTTGTAGTCCAGTACCTTGTGCAGTACCTTGAACCGCATCCGTTCTCCGTTTTTTTTCCGATAACTGCCGCCACCGGCCACATCGGTAAAGCCATCTACCATACAGGAGGCCCAGATACGACGGCGCTCTCCAACCTTGCCATTCTCACTATAAAAGAGATCCTGCATAGTAAAGCAGGTACAGGTAGGACAGACAAAATTGCAACGTCCACAGTTGATGCAGCGGCTATTGTATTCCTCCCACATAGTACTTTTGGCCACCTCTGCGGTCAGATTTTCAGGGACTTGAACTGTAACTTGGTTTTCAGTGACATGAGCAGGGATGACTTCCTGCTGTTCACATCCAGCTTGTACTAACTGTTTCACCCATGCCTCATCCTTACAGTCCACCAGATAGGTGCCGTCAGGCTGGCGGTCGATGCTCATATCATATTTAGTGCTTACATTGGTTCCCATACTGACGCAGAAGCAATTTTCAAAGGAATGTTCACAGCCCATCAGCACAATCTTAATGTTATCCCGCAGATGCTGATAGTAATAATCTGCTGGACTGTTGTGTAGGTACATATCGTCCAGCCGCTTAAGAGCATATAGGTCGCAGCTACGCAAGAAAATGACTGCGCCTTTTTGGGGAAAATCGGCTTCTTTGGTTTGCCCTTCCGTAAAGAAGAACAGGGTTTGAGAAACGGGTGTCAGCACTTCCTTGAAGGAATAATCAGATTTTTTGTCGAACACGATTTCGTCAGCATGTTCAATTTTTCCATAACGGATACAATCTGTATCAGAAAAGCGTCCGCCGCCAGAAAAGTTGTGGGGAGCATAGATATGGTAATTTGTTTGCCATGTCTGAAATAATACATTCAGTTGCATATCAGTAATATGAAAGCCCATATATTTTCCTCCCTATTTAGTCAAGTCTTTTTCCTTATTTTTCAAGGATTTTTTAGTTATATATCTCAGATGAATGAGCCAAGATAATGGACATTTCTTTGTATCTGGTACGAAAATAGAGGTGTTGGGTATACAAAGTAGA
>CAJTFE010000034.1 GCA_910575725.1 Clostridia bacterium
AAAAGTAATTCATTCAGCAAGATATATCATATTCAAGCTGTGTAGCAGCTGCCCTTATAAGAATGAATTCACTGAGACACTTTCAAATATCGGTAAGCTGAATGTACAGCTGGAATAGCAACTATTAACGAACCTTGACAGCTTAACAACTGCTCTGAACTCTGTCACGGGGATTTTATGCCCTTTTGACGGGTTAATTGAGTGATGTTATGGTTGCAAGGATCAATTTTCAGATTCATGGTACAGTTATCAGTTCAAATACTGTTCTGTGAATAATTCAGGCTATGTAATATGTTTAAGAAAGTTGCTGCATTTATTAAAAATAAAAGTATTAAATACGACTTAATATATATAACACTGATAATAGCAGGTTATTGTTTAAGTATGCTTTTTTTCTTTCATATATCGTTAGATATAATACTTCGTTTTATATTGTTAAATATTTTTTCTATTTTTTTACCTGGATTAGCTATTGCAAATAAATTAAAAATATGCTGTTCCAGAATTACTCTTATATTTTATTCATATGCGGTGGGATATGGATTTATTATTTTAGAATATTTTTTAGGAGAAATTTTTAATCGGAAACTATCATTTTGGTTTATTAATCTTATTACAATAATAGGTTCTGTTATATATTTGGTTTTAAACCGAAGGAACGAATTTAATAACATAAATAATGATAATAGCAGGAGTGATATAGCCTGCTTTTTTCTTTTTTTGATATTTAGCATATTTGCATATTCTGCTAATTATCTTAGTCCGGATGTATATGGAGCGTTTCATACTTCTCGAGATATGCAGTTTTGGGTTAATAATACAGCAGCGCTGAAAATATCATTTCCGCCCTCTAATTTATATATGCAAGGGAATGCTTTAAATTATCATTATTTTTCCAATATACCGATTGCCTTTTTGAGTATTGTGTACAGAATTGATATTTTTACCCTGTCATTTCCCTTATATTCTTTAACTAAAGCATTTTTAATGACTGGGTCTGTTCATTTTTTGTTAAACACTATTGGGGCCGAAAAAAAATTAAAAATTGCTGGTTATCTAATAATACTTTTTACAACAGGCGCAGAAAATATTGTATTTGTTACATTTTTGCATCACACACTGTTGTCTCCTTTTGGATTTGATATAAGCTATGCATACGGTATTTATTTTATTTCTTTAATCATACATCAATGGAAAAAAGAAAAGTTTGAAAGAGACTTATTTTTACAAATAATTTTGTTTTGGTGTGTATGTGTAGGTGCAAAAGGGCCCGTTGGAACCGTGTTGCTTTTGTTTCCGGCGTTGCTCTGTTTGTTTTGGCTTGTCAGAAAACAATGGTTACTGGCGTTTGGTTATGGTTTGTCTATTCTGTCAATTTATTTGGTTATATGCAAATATTGCATAGGAATGTTCTCTGTTTTGGATGGGAGCTCTTCCTGGCAATTGACTGGAATTTATACATTTGATGACTGGCGGTTATTTCCTTCCGCAAATAGTCAGCTTTTAAAACCCTTTATATGGTTAGGAGAAAAAAATGCTTTATTTGCAATCGTTATAAAATGTTTTTTGGTTAATCCAATTATTATGTGGCTTGGAGTTCTTTCCTTTTTGCTGATGTGTGTGATGTTTTTTAAAAGACGATTGGATATTTACAGTTTTTATTTGGTATTTGCGCTTGCTTCAACAGGAATTTTCGGATATTTATTATGGGCAATTGCCAATACAGGAGGACATAGTGAAATGTATTTTGCTATGGGAGCGATGATTCCTTTATATGCCTTAATTTTTAATTTTTTTGTATTAGTGGAAAAATTAGAGAGTAACTTTATGCCTGTAAAAAGTAGAGTAAGAGATGATATAAAAGCAATTGGGTTAGTATGCATGGTGTTTTCTATGTATTCCTATTTACAATATTCGTATGAAGGGGTGGGAGCTATTTCCTCTGTAGTGCATGGAATAAATGCATTAAAAAATTCCAGTGAAGAAGAAATACGAAATATAGGAAAAAATGGCATAAGAAGCTCTGATGTAGATGCCTTAAGATGGATTCGTGACAACACACCTTTAGACTCCATAATTCTAAGCGATAAAGCAGTGATTACAGATAACACGCATTATTACTTATATGGAATGTTCTGTGAAAGGCAGCAGTATTTGGAAGGTACTGATATGTTAGTGCTCGCAGGCGAAGAGGTACAAAATGAAATACAACGGAGAAAGGACTTAATAACAGATATATACAACAACGGCGGAATTGAAAAAGTCAGGGAAGAGGGAGTGGACTATATTGTACAGACAAATGATATTACACCAGGATTTATTTATGATGTGGATGAGCTGATTCTGGTTAAAAATACGGAAACAATGAATATCTATCAGATTAGGAATTCAACAGGTGGAGAATGATAAATGGAATTGGAAATTGTAGATAAAGATACGTATAAACATGTGGAAAGACAGGCATCCATTGCCTTTGACGAAGTGTGGTTTCACGAATTAAATAAATGCAAAGTGGATACTGTTGACTATCTGCTTTTTAAAACAAATAAATACAAGGCAGGATTAATCATAGGAATTGATAAGGGTATTATTAAGGTTCCATATTCGGCACCTTTCGGGACATTTGAATTCTTTGAATCCTGTACCATGGAGCAGATAGATGACATACTAAAGTGTTTTAATGAATATGCTGTGGCTCATAAAATATCAAAAATATATTTGAAGCTGCCCCCGGTATTTTATGACGAACCTAATATAAGTAAGCTGGTGAATGCGCTTATAAGGGACGGATATCAGATATATTCCATGGATCTGGATTATTATTTCCCAATCACTGATATGGAAAAATATAATTTATCTTTACACAGAAATGCCAGAAAGTGTCTTAAAAATGCATTGAAACATGAATATAGGTTAAGACATTGCGAGAAGGAAGAAGATAAATATGCAGCATACAAAATTATTGAGAAAAGCAGAAAAAGCAAGAATTATTATCTGAGTATGACCTGGGAGCAGGTGAAGGATACCATAGCTTATATCAGTCATGATCTTTTTATACTTGACATCGATGAGGAAGAGGTTGCTTCAGCCATTGTATTTAAAGTGACAGACAATATAAACCAAGTAATATATTGGGGAGATCTGCCCGGTTTTGCAGATAAGAGGCCGATGAATTTACTGGCATACACAATTTATGAGTATTACTGGCATCTCGGTTTGGGGTTTCTGGATATTGGCCCTTCTACCATGAATGGAATTCCCAATTATGGACTGTGTGACTTTAAAGAAAGTATTGGATGTACGACTAGCAATAAATTTATATTTTGTAAGGAGATAAAGTAATAATATGGGAAAGACAAAAAAGCTTGTAATCGTGGGAGCAGGAGAATTTGGTGAGATTGCCTATGAATATTTTACATATGATTCGGAATATGAGGTAACAGCATTTGCAGTGGAAAAACAGTACTTAAAAGAAAGGGAGTTTTGCCATCTGCCGGTGATTGATCTGGAGGAGATTACAGAGCAATATCCGCCAAAAGAATATGAAGTGTTTGTGGCAATTACATATCCGGAATTAAACAGGGCAAGGACAAAGGTATATCTCAAATGCAAAGAACTGGGATATGAATGCGCATCTTATATCAGTTCCAGAGCATTTGTCTGGCACAATGTGAAAATAGGAGAGAATACATTTATTTTTGAGGATAATACCATTCAGTTTCATGCGGAAATCGGAAATAATGTAATCCTCTGGAGCGGAAATCACATAGGGCACAGAAGCGTAATTGAGGACAACTGTTGGCTTACCTCTCATGTTGTTGTCTCGGGGTTCTGCCGGATTGGGAAGAGTTCTTTTATAGGAGTGAATGCTTCCATCGGAGACAGGGTATCAATTGCAGAAGATACTGTTCTTGGAGCAGGTTCTGTTACTGTAAAGAGCTTAAATGAAAAAGGATGTGTTTATGTCGGTTCTCCGGCAAAGAAGACAGGGAAAACATCCTATGAACAATTTGGTGTAAACATAGAATCAGAAAGAGAGGAGACTTGGAAATGAGATTAAAAAAGAGTGGGATTGTGTATGGTGCAAAGGGCGAATATGGGGAATGGATGGACAACTCGGCTATGAAGCCGATTCCCGTATTGATGGGAGATGTATTAAGAATCTATTTTACATGCAGAACAAAGGATGGGGCAGGAAGGCCTGGATATGTTGATGTAAATCCGGAAAATCCTTCCGAAGTGCTGGCAGTCTGTCAGAAACCTCTTTTGGAACTGGGAGATGCAGGATATTTTGATGACAATGGAGTTGTTCCCTGTACAGTTTTTGAGGATAACGGAATTTACTATATGTATTATACCGGATTTAATCTTGGCGTAAAAGTCCGTATGACTTATTTCAGTGGTCTGGGTATCAGCGAAGACGGCATCCATTTCCGCAAGTATTCTACGATTCCTGTAATGGAGAGAACAGAAAAAGGTGTTTTATTCAGAAGTGTCCAGTGTGTGGTAAAAGAAAAAGACACCTGGAAAGTATATTATGTAGCCGGTGACAGATTTCTGCAAGGCAGAACTAAAACGCTTGCTGTATATGAATTATATTGTCTGGAGACAAAGGATCTCACAAAACTGAACTTTGATGGAGAATTGGTTCTTCCTGTTGAAGGTGATGAATATCGGATTGGCGCGCCTCAGGTAGTAAAAGAAGAAGGTATTTATAAAATGTATTATTGTACAGGAACTGAGGATGTTGTTTATGATTTGAAATATGCAGAGTCTAAAGACGGATATCACTGGGAGCGGATGGATGAAAAGCTGAATTTTTCAAGAACACCTGGAGGGTGGGATTCCGATATGGCTGCATATCCAAGCGTGATTACATGTAATGGAAAAAAATATATGTTTTATAATGGCAACCGCTTTGGACATGAGGGTTTTGGGTATGCGGAAATAGTTGGGGAGTAGTTATAGAATGGGTAAATTATCATTGGTTACTGCAATATACAAAAATGAGGGAAATATCCTGCCCTTTTATGAAAATTTTATAGAACAGATAGCTCCCTTTGTGGATGAATATGAAATTGTCATGGTTAATGACTGTTCGCCGGACAATTCCTGGGAGATTATGAAGGGGCTGGCGGCAAAGGATCCAAATATTAAAATCATAAAGCTGTCAAGAAATTTTGGTGCTTATGAGGCCAACTTTATCGGATATGAGTATGCCACGGGCGACTGTATTACCGTAAAGGCTGTTGATTTACAGGAACCGGCTGAATTGACAGTAAGTATGTATCAGGCATGGAAAAAGGGTGCGAAGGTGGTACTGGCAGTACGGGAAAACAGGAATGATTCGGCCTTTACCAACCTTACTTCAAATCTATATTACCGGATTATTCAGAAAATGGCGCAGAAAAATATGCCGGCGGGAGGATTTGATACCTATTTAATTGACAGACAGGTAGCTGATTTGATTTTAAGAATGCAGGAAAGAAACTCGCCAATCTCTCTTCAAATATTGTGGACTGGTTTTGAACCGGTTACGGTAGGCTATATCAGAAGGAAAAGAGAAATTGGAAAATCAAGCTGGTCCTTTGAGAAAAAATTAAAGCTTGCAATTGATTCTCTTATAAGCTTTTCCTATGTTCCGGTAAGGTGCATGACAATGACCGGAATACTGTTCTGGTTTTTTTCTATTTTATATGCAGTATATCTGGTTGCAGCAAAATTATTGGGAAAGACGGATGTGCCTGGTTATACAACAATTGTTGTAATTTTGCTGTTTGTATCAGGAATGATAATGTTTACTCTGGGCCTGCTTGGAGAATATATTTGGCGTACTCTGGAAAATACACGGAAGCGTCCGATAGCAGTAATCGGTGAAACTATGAATATTGACCAGAAAAGCAGTGGGAAGGATTCTGGAACAAATGAATAATTTTTTTAATGTAAGGATGCTTGAATTCAACAGCATTGGTGATGAAAGAGGGAAACTGGTTGTTTGCGAGGGAGAAGGCGACATACCGTTTGCGCTAAAGAGAGTTTTTTATATTTATGGATCTTCTAATAGTGTTGTCCGTGGAAATCACGCAAACCGCAAGAGTGAATTTGTTCTAATCAATGTATCAGGAAGCAGCAAAGTTAAAATAAAAGACGGAAAAGGCAATGAAATGATTTATCTTTTAAACAGGCCGCATACGGGGATCTATATTCCGGCTATGGTATGGAAAGAAATGTATGATTTCAGCGCGGATTCCGTTCTTTTGTGCTTGTCCAGCGAACACTATAACCAGGATGATTATATCAGAGATTATGGAGATTACATGAGGCAGCAGAATGAGTGGGATGCATGAACGGATAAAGTGGATAGACGCAGCTAAATTTGTGGCGTGGGGGGGGGGTAATGACGCAGCATGTAAACAATTTATTTTATTATGATCAGCGGATATTTAAAAGCACCTGGTATGCAGTTGCGCTATTTATTATCATTAGTGGTTACCTTACAGCTTGTTCTTATGAAAAAAAGGGAGCTATCCATATTAGGAAAAGAATTAGCGATTTGCTTTTAACATATTCTATTGCAACTGTTTTATATGTATTCTATCAAGAACGGTTTCTGGATGTAGAAACTCTCTTTTTTCATATTATTCATTTTGATGCGAGTGGGCCATTTTATTATATATGGGTATATTGCCAGCTAATCATTATATCACCTATACTGCTTGGAGCTTTAAACTGGGCGGATACAGAGGGGAAAAAGAAATATCTAAGAAGAACAGCAGTCCTGATGGCGGTTTTGTTTATATGTTATTTTAATGTTACGTATACCAGTGCTTTTAAACTTTCAAGCAGTGGAGGGCATCTGGGAGGAGGAATATGGCTTTTTTTCTGGTATATGGGAATGAGGTTGAAAGCATTCCTGGATTATGAATTTAAGTATCCGAAGTTTGTTTTCTGTTTAAATGTTATTTTACTTTGTATATGGGAGTATATTTTTATTTTTAAAGATTATATTATGTATTTTCCGGCAATGTTTGGGGATACACAGATAAGCGGATTAAATTGGATGCATGCATTGCAGGCGATACTGGTGCTGTTAATAGTAAAATCGGGGATAGAATGTGTAAAAAGTAAGAACAACAGTATATGGAACATTGTGATTAGAGTGATTTGTCTGATTGGGAAAAATACACCCTATATTTTTTTATATCATCTGTTGTTTTTAGAAATTGGAATGAAATTATGGCCAGGGCAGAATGTTTTTGGAAGACGGCTGTTTCTTAGCGGTTTAATGATCTTGGGGCCGCTCTGTTTAAAATATGTGAAGGACATGGTTTATAATTGGAGTAAGTTATATGTGAAAATAAAATAAAGTTGAAGGGTAGAAAGGATATAATTAGGAAGATATATATTGTGAGTGCCTGTAGAACTCCGATTGGAAGCTGTAAAAAACTGCACAATGCGCCTATACAACTAAAGCTAAGACTTCCTCAAAAAGAACGTGCCTTGCCCCACATTGGTAAATGAAACGGAGCCGTTCTTCCTGGATATGACTATAAATATAAGCATAGCCGTCTTCAAAGGGCATGGCTTCACCGCATCCAGTGCAGGCAACCAAATGAGCCAGTGGCATCAGCAGCCAATACCTCCGGATTCCTTTCGAGGAACGGACTTGATACCTGTCAAATGCCAGTTTGTCCTTGGACTGGCGGAAGAACACCTTGATTGCCCACCGTTCCACGTATTGATCCAGAATCTCACGGGTGCTCAAGGAAACCTCCGTGCTGATAAAAGCTCACAGGGCCTTGGGGGCATGGAACGCATCCTTTGGATAGCTGATCAGTACCACTGCATCATCGATGCCGTTACAGGAGAGCATGACAGCCACGGCCTGATGTCCATAGTTCTGTTTCCCCTTGAGATGGGACTGGTGGAAATATGCATCTTCAATCGGGTGCAGAGCCCGTGACGAAGGCTTTGTCTTGGAGGAGATGGTGTCATCCCATTTCCCTTTATTGAGGAAATGTGCGACTGTGGTACGGTGGCAGGAGCTGTATTTTTCAAAATCAATGGTCTTTCCATGATATCCAAGAGAAAAGACGGATATCAGGATAGCCATGATATGCTTCATGGCCGTCTGAGGGAAGACGCGGCATAGGTTCAATTTCTAGTTGAGCATGGCCCCGTTCGGGATGATGTCATGAATTGGGCCAGAGAAGAAGCCAGGATAGAAACCCTTAAATATAAAAAGGAACAACAAGCAAAGGCCGTTCAGATTACGTTTCATTCCGATCAAAAGCTGGATTATGACCATCAGGCCTTCTACCGTGGCGGATATCTTTTTCCTCAAGCTTTTTACTATCGCCTTCAACTTGATAAAACATGCCACAATCTCAGGGACAAGCATAGATTCAAATGTGACATCAATGCCGTCCTTTCCGATCTCATCTATGCCAGAATCCTTGAACCGGCCAGCAAACGTTCTTTTTATAAGACGGCTTCCGAATTTCTGGAAAACCCTTCTTATCAGCTGTATGGGAGGAATACCTCTACTGGCAGTCACAGGATAAAAGACCTTGAAAAAAATAAATAGCCTTCTAAAATCGACCCAACGTGAACCATTTACCGGTGAGGGAAAGCCCGAACCACTAAAGGGCAGCCTAGAAGCAGAATGGAGCAGAAGGATTAACGATAAAGACAGGCTTGTTTACATCGTTACCAATGAAAATATCACCATAACCCAGCCGTCATACCATATCTTTAAGTCTTCCCGAGTGATTTTTGGATTTTTGTCGTTTTGAGATAGATATCAAAGAGGCGGTCAACCTCTTTTTCTGTAAAACCAAAATAACTACTGAACCGCTCCATCATGGTCATGTCATATTCCGCAAACATATTCAGTTCCGACCCACTGGAATATTTTGCAATTGGAAGTACGCCTGTCATGTATGCGAGTTCTGCATAAACCTGATCCTAGCGTCCCACTCATCAATCACGAAGACAAAAGTCTCTTTGGCTTTTTCAAATACAGTCAAAAGATTGTCCCAGACAGTGCCGGATACATCAATCCCGGCTTCCGGATAAGCATCTTCCAGGTCTTGATTGATGCCGTCTTGAATGCGGTTGATATATTGATGAAAGCTGCTGCAATTTCTTGGAGCTCTGCTAAAATCAATGAAAATTACATTATGCTGGTTAAAATGTTTTCTACAGTTTTCATTTTCTGCAATTGCGAGATTATAAAATGCGCTGATGTTTGAAGACTTTCCCCAAAAGGCTCCTACCATATTAGCTATCACACTTTTGCCAAAACGGCGAGGTCTTGTTATACACAAGAATTTCTGTCCGTCTATTTCAGCTGCATTTAAAACATCTTCCAACAGCGATGTTTTATCTACAAAAAACGAGTTCCGGAAATCTGCTTCCGTGCTTCAAAAGGAACTATGCTGTTCAAATATCTTCCCATATTCACATACCTCTTTTGCTAAATCTCAGGTACTGCTGAAAACTAAAATGGCTTCTTATATTTTAGATTCCCTTTTCCTGCAATATACAACGATTTTGCCTAATGGTCAATGAAGTTCTTCCATGTGAGACTGCTGTTATATTTTTGATAAAGGCTTTACAAAAATCAGCTATAAAAGAATACATAAGTAATATGAAAAACTCCCACAGCAAGCTCGTCTCTTGCCGGCCTGTTGTGGGAGCTTTGGGATTGGATTGTGTAATAAGATTCAAACAGCAATTCAAGACCCAACCAATTTAATCCTCTCCGCCTGGTTTGCGATATTATGATAAGGTTTTTCCGGCTGTCCGCACCAGAACTGCCGGATATCAAAGTGGTGTTCCAAAAGCTTACCGGTCAGATTTTTAGTCTGAATAAAGTCAGACTTGAAATCCTTTCCGGATTTGCTTCCCGTCAATTCTGCCGCCTTTTTTATGCAGCAGCTGCGCACCAATTCTTCCTCCAGATTCGGAATCTGCGGAATGGTGACGATTTCGGATACGGAGGAGCATTTTTTCAGCTTCGCCAGGTTTTTATTCAGAACATCTATGTATCCGGTATCGGTGTCGAAGACCAGCACAATCATAGTTCCAGGCCGGAGCGTCATAAGACGGGCATTTGTCAGCTCACATTCCACTACATTTAATTTTTGAACCTTTCCAGGCAGGATGACCTTCAGATCGGCTTTAAGTACATGGATAAGCCTTTCTTCTGTCTCGCCTTCTACGTAATACTGTATGAATTTACTTCTCATCGCCGTCCTCCTTCCTGCTTAAAGCCCAGCAAGGTCATAGATAAGATCCACCACCGGGGAGGTGGAGAATATATCATTTTCCACTGCGTTTTTTAAAGAGTCGGAACTGCGCTTGAGGAGGCTTGAGGCATTGATGCAGGAGATGGGATGCTCAGCGTCCATAAAGTCCTTCCTTAGGAAGGTAAAAGCATGCTTGGGAAGATCCATGTCCAGGATATCGGTATTGTGCGTAGTAAAAAACAGCTGCTCATTAGGCCGGATATGGTCAATCATAAGGGAAAGCACGGCCTTTTCAATATCACTGTGGATGTAAGAGAACTTTTCATCACAGTAGTAAAAGGTATAGAAGCCCTGCAGAAGTGCAGAGACAACCCGGGCAATCTCCACGCCGGCCTTGGTGCCGCTGGAAAGCAGGCCGGTATCCAGGGCTCCCCCGTTTTGAAGGATGATCGAGCGGTCTTTAAAACGGACTACAAGGGCATCCTCGGTATCCCGGGAGCGTTCAACCTTTCGGATAGAAGGATCCAAGGCCCGCAGGATATTTTCCAGAACGAAAAGGAATTTTTTATCTAAGGGGTCAAAATTCAAGGTACGTTTTGCGTCCCTTGGGTATTCAAACATCCAGGAGAGTGCATCTACTTTATCCAGTTCTTCCAGATAACTCTCGCATGGAGAATAGGGGGCGGCTTCCAGGCGTCTGATACAGGATTCATAGCTGTCTTTGGCCCATATGTTCTCACTGCGGATTTCAAGCTTCACATCACCGGTTTGATAGCTGCCGTCTGATCTGGGGGAAATGTCACAGGCAATGCGGTAGAGAATGCTGCTGTCACATACCAGATCGATGCAGAAGGAAGCTTTTTTACTCCTGTCATTGATGGCATTGGTAATAAAGGAATGATTTTTTTTGGATACAAAGTTGAAGATTCCCCTAAATATATATCCCAGGGTGGTTTTACCGGAGGCATTAGCGCCCATAACGATGTTGATCTTTTTGTAACGGAAGTTCGGGTGCTCCTTCAGATGTTCGTTCTGAATATAGGAGTCCACAATCTTTTTTGGATAGGTCAAGTTCATTTGAAAATCTTTAAAGGCATAAAAATTATCCAAATATACATTTAAAATAACCAAAGTACCCCTCCTAACTGATATATTTTCGTGTTTCACGAAAAAATCTCCCTTCTCTTATTCTAACGCAGTCTGCTGTGAAAAGCAAGTGCTTTACAAAATAAGTATGCCCGGTTTTTTCAAATAGTAACGATATTGCGGCTGCTCCTACAGGCAGTTCCGATAAAATAGGAAATAACCACCTGCCGAAATACAAAAAACCATTGTAAATTTCTCGTTACTTAGGTATAATTCTCCTATACGCCGGCCGGCAAACGTCAGGCAGGATAAAATAATGTTGTTGATCAGTAAAGAACCAGGTAAAATGAGGGGTAAGAACATGGAAAAGATATTGATTGTTGATGACAGCGTTACACAGGCAGCCAAATTAAAATCCATTCTGGAGGATGAATACGAGGTTACAGTTGCCCAGACTGCAATTGAGGGCTTAAGCTTTGCCAGCACCGGAAAGTTTTCCTTGATTCTTCTGGATGTGGTAATGCCGGAGATGGACGGCTTTATGCTGCTGAAAAAACTGCAGGAGGAGATTATCACCCAGAGTGTTCCGGTCATATTGATTACAAGCCTTTCCGATATCGAAAATGAGCAGCACGGGTTTATGCTGGGAGCCGTTGATTATATCACAAAGCCTTTCCATCCGGTGATTGTAAAGGCCAGAGTGAATACCCATGTGAAGCTGTACGGATACCGGAAGCAGGTGGAAGAGCAGTCCATGACGGATCAGCTCACAGGAATTGCAAACAGAAGGCAGTACGACCTTTACAGTGTTGCAAAATGGAAGGAAGCGGCCCGGCTGCAGGTTCCGTTTTCCATCTTTATGTTTGATATTGACCATTTTAAAGCCTACAACGATACCTTTGGGCATCCGGCCGGGGATAAGGTGATAGAGCTGGTGGCAAAGACCATTTCCCATCATCTGCGGCGTACCATGGACTTTGTGGCCCGCTACGGAGGGGAAGAGTTCATTGCAATTATCCTGGGCGGAACTCCCCAGAACATCTTCGGACATATGAAAAAGATCCGCAAAAATATTGAGAAGCTTCAGATCCCCCATGCCGCAAGCGTGTCCGAGTGGGTTACGGTGAGTATCGGAGGAGTCACGGTTACTCCCAGGCTCAGCGATGATTACAATACATATCTGAAAATTGCGGATACCATGCTGTACGATGCAAAGCATTTTGGAAGAAACCAGGTGGTATGGTACGGTGACGACCGGAAGCAGTGGAAGGAAAAGAAATAAGAAAACGCCTTGGGGCGTACCTGTACGCTCAAAATAATGGGCACATTAAGGAAAAAGGAGAACAGACCAATGTCACAAAATGTATACGATATTCTGATGGAGCGCGGCTTCATTGAACAATGCACGCACCCGGAGGAGGTAAGAGAGCTTCTGGGGGGAAAGGAACCGGTTACCTTTTACATCGGCTTCGACGCAACGGCGGACAGCTTGACGGCCGGGCATTTTCTCACCATTATGGCCATGATGCATATGCAGAAAGCGGGCCACAGGCCCATCGCCCTTTTAGGCGGCGGAACGACTATGGTGGGAGATCCTTCCGGCAAATCCGATATGCGCAAGGTGATGACAAAAGAAACCATTGATCACAATGCAGAGTGCTTCCACAGGCAGCTTGCAGGGTTTCTGGATTTTGAAAACGACAAGGCCATTCTTGCCAACAATGCGGACTGGCTGCTGGATCTGAATTATGTGGAGTTCTTACGGGAGGTAGGCGCTCACTTCTCTGTAAACCGGATGCTGACGGCAGAATGCTATAAGCAGCGGATGGAGAAGGGACTCACCTTCTTTGAGTTCAATTATATGATCATGCAGTCCTACGACTTCTTAAAGCTGAATCAGCTGTACGGCTGCCAGATGCAGATGGGCGGCAACGATCAGTGGTCCAACATCATCGGCGGCGTGGAGCTGATACGCAGAAAGGAAAATAAACCGGCCTATGGCCTGACCTTCAAGCTTTTGACGACCAGCGAGGGCATCAAGATGGGCAAGACCATGAAAGGGGCCGTGTGGCTGAACCCGGAAAAGACCTCTCCCTATGAGTTCTACCAGTACTGGAGAAATATCGAGGATGTGAAGGTAGAGGAGTGCTTAGGCCTTCTGACCTTCCTGCCTATGGATGAGGTGCGCCGCCTGGGAGCTCTGGAGGGCGCAGAGATTAACCATGCCAAGGAGGTTCTGGCCTACGAGATCACCAAGATTGTTCACGGCGAGGAGGAAGCCAGGAAAGCACAGGATGCGGCGAAGGCCCTCTTTGTAAACGGCGGCAAGACGGACGATATGCCCACCACGGTTTATCCCCAGGCAGAGCTGGAAGCCGGCAAGGATATTCTGTCGCTTCTGGTGGAGACAAAGCTTGCGCCCACCCGTTCCGAGGCCCGGCGCCTGGTGCAGCAGGGCGGCGTGACGGTGAACGACGAGAAGGTGACGGATGTGTACAAGAGCTTTACGGCTGCAGATCTGGACGGTGACGGGGCTTTGATTATCCGGAAGGGAAAGAAAGTATATCATAAGATTGTACAGGAGTAAAAATCTACTCCTTTCGGACGGGCAGACTTCGTCCGCAAATTATAACAGCAGGGCTGGCATTAGGGCGGCACTCATAAGACAGTATTGGGAATGTTTTCGGGGAACGGCGTAGCTTGTGGACTATGCCGTTTCTTCATTTTGCAGGTCATTCAGTAAAGACGCGGGGGGAAGGTGGTAGAAATCCCTTTAAGCGAGCTGCACTCGTTCAAGGGCCATCCTTTCAAGGTCAAAGATGATGATGCCATGATGGAAACCACCGACAGCATCCGGCATCGGGCCAGCGAACTGGCAGAGAAAGAAACCATGTCGGTGAACGTGCAGGATTTGCTGGTGGCGCTTCACGATCTGGACTGCCCCTGAAGGCCCGGAGATGTAGGACGGATTTTGCGGACATTCAAAATAAAAAAGAATGTGGAGGTAACAGACGATGGCAAAAACGATTTTTGAGGAACTGGGCGGCAAGGAGATTACTTAATACCATAATACATACCTTGCCGACATCGACAGGCAGGCACAGGAAGCCGCAGAAAAATGGAATGTTTACTCCATTGGGTGTAGCGACTATGCAAGGAAAACCGTATTGAGAGCATGTTAAAGATAAATCGAGTATAGTTAATACTAAGAGGAATGAATAAACCTGCCGATGCTCGTAGAAAGAACTCCTATATGCCAAAAAGAAATAAGGCAATTTCACACCCATTCCACATTGGTATGATATGCTTAAACAGAGGTGATTTATATGGCGACATTACTCATTGTTGAAGATGACCGAAAAACAAACGAAGCAATATGCGAGTATCTAAAATCAGCAGGACATATGCTAATATCAGCGTATGATGGTGCTGCTGCATTACAATCTTTTGATGAATACAATATAGACTTAATTGTGCTTGATATTATGCTCCCTAAAATATCGGGGCTTTCCGTTTTACATGAAATAAGGCAAAAAAGCTCTGTTCCTATACTTATGCTAACAGCGATTGAAGATGAATATACACAAGTTACAAGTTTTGATGAACAAGCAGATGACTATATTACAAAGCCCTTTTCTATGGTTTTATTGGGGCGGCGTATTACAGCTCTTTTAAGAAGAAGTGGAAAAGGGATATTGCCTAATACAATAGCATTTGGCGATGTAATTGTGGATTTCTCTGGTTATTCTGCAAAGGATAATAATGGAAAAATTGATATTACTCCAAAAGAAATAGATTTGCTAAAGTTGCTTGTGGAACATAAAGGATTGGTTCTTACCCGTACCCAGATACTTGATGATTTATGGGGCGATAGTTATCCTGTTATCGACAGGACAATAGATACTTATATTAAAAATTTGCGAAAGAAACTACGGCTTGAATGTATAGTTACTGTTAAAGGTATAGGTTACAAGTATGAGGTGAATACATGAAGAGAATAAAGATATTTCCAAAGACTTTTATATATACATTAGGATTGATGCTCTTTATTGTTGGAGCTGCCCATCTTTTGCTTTACTTATTTATTCCACACGAAATTATGGATGTTACGATTAAGGCAAGTGAGCAAATATCTTTCAGCACAGATGTTAATGTAGCACCTTATGTTAAGCAGACAATCGTAGATGCCCTGCCAGTATCTCTTGTTTGCTGTATTATTATTTCCATAGGTTGCTCTTTTTGGTTTTCCAGAAAAATAACTGTTCCAATTAAGCACATCAATATGGCAGCAAAACAAATGGCACAAATGGAGAAAAATGCTGTCTGTACTATTAGCTCAAAAGATGAAATCGGTGCGTTGGCAGATAACATAAACTATTTGTATCAAAGCCTGCTGTCAGCAATTCATAATCTTGAAGTTGAAAAACAATATGTAAGCGAAAGTGAAAAATCAAAAGTTGATTTTTTGCGGATTGCTTCGCACGAATTAAAAACGCCTGTTACGGCTTTAAATGCTACTTTAGAAAATATGATACTCGGTATTGGAAAATATAAAGACTATGATATTTACTTGCCAGAATGTAAAGAAATGACGGAATATCTTGCTGATATGATACATGATATTCTTGAAACCTCAAGGCTAAGCATATCATCCGAAAAGGAAACAGCGGTACAAACTAATTTATCAGAAGTGATTTCTGCTTTATGCGAACCATATATGTTGATTGCAAAGGCGAAGGGTATTATATTTAGACTGGAATTGTTTGATAATTTTTCGGCAGTTCTGCCACAGCATTTGTTTGAAAAAGCTATTTCCAATATTCTTTCCAATGCGGTAGCATATACAGAAACAGGCAAAACAATTTATGTATATTTTGATGAAAAAAATCTTATTATAGAAAACGAATGTCAGCCTATTTCTGATGAAATATTACGACATTTATTTGAGCCGTTTTATCGTCCAGATTTTTCCCGAAACCGTGATAATGGCGGAAATGGGCTTGGACTTTACATTGTCGCAACCTTGTTTCATACAATGGATATTTCATATTCATTTATTCCTATGAAACATCCACAAGGAATGAAATTTATTATCAATTTAAAATAATCTTCCAACAGTAAAGAAGCTCTCCAACAATCGGGGAGCTTTTTTGTTTAAAAAATCCTTGAATTTCACATACACTTCATACTGGTTCCATATTGGGAGTTTATGATATAGCCGTTCACTAAAATTGACATCAGAAAACGGAGGTAATAGAATGGGTACAATTAAGAGAGCATTTTTATACGTCACAAGAAAAAAAGGAAAAAGCATATTGCTTTTTTTCGTCCTTCTTATTATGGCAACCTTTGTGCTGTCAGGAATTTCGATTGAAAGGGCTGCACGGTTAGAGCAGAAAAAGCTGCGGCAAACAATGGGAGGGACATTTGAACTGTTGCCAGAATTTTCTGAAAATAACCCATATTTTAAGACAATCAATGATGATGAGGGCGGTGTAACATTATACACGGAACGTCCTTTGACACAGGAAATGATTGATTTAATCTTGCAGATGGACGGAATAAAAAGTTGTGATGCAGACACACAAAGCAATGTTTGGCCTAATCTTGAAATATTTAAGGGAAATGTCCCGTTAAAAGGCGAATTAAATAATTCCGTATACGCAAGAACCGTTTATTCAAGTGAAACCAATACTTTTTTTACATCACAGAAATTACAGCTAATTGAGGGAAAGCATATTACGAACGCCGAAAAGCATTCAGCCATAATAAGCAAAGAATTAGCAGATAAAAACGGCTTGAAAATCGGAGACACCTTTTCGATAACGGCGGATTGTAAAGTTGAAATAAAAATTATCGGATTTTATGAAATCCTTAAACCCGACTCTACATTTGAAAATGTACCTACCTACGAAAAAATAGAAAATCAGATTTTTGTCGATTACTATACGTTGCAAGAACTTTTCAGAGATACACCCGTAGGCTATGTTTCGGCAAAGTTTTTGGTCGATGACCCCTCAAACCTTGAAAGAATTGTTAAAGAAATAAGGGAAAATTCTGAAATTGATTGGCAGGCGTTTACCCTTACTACCGACAATACAGAGTATCAAGAAGCTGCTGCTCCACTCGAAAAGCTACAATCCTTGGTTACATCAATTATTTTGGTTATTGCATTGGTCAGCGGAATAATTCTTGCCTTAATACTTACCATGTGGGGAAGAAGCCGCATCCATGAAACAGGGGTATTCCTTTCTTTCGGCATTGGAAAATGTAAAATCGTTAGTCAATATCTGATAGAGGTTTTTATGATTGCCGTAATCGCTTTTGGTTTATCTTTCTTTACGGGTAATGCGGCTGCAAATCAACTGGCAGACAAACTTATTGAAAGTCCGTCAAGTGGAGAAAATTCAAGCAATGATAAAGATGTAGTTCGGGACATAAAGGACGATTATGGTCTTTCGTTGGATGATGTTCAAGTAACAATAAAGGATGATAGTGAGATTTCTACAACACAAAATGATGAACAGGACATAATGCCGCCCGAAACAGAGGTATCAGTTGATATTGCAAAAACAGAGCAAATCCACATTTCAGTTGATATTCTCGATATGTTGCAGCTATATCTGATTGGTTTTGCAATAATTACGGTTTCCGTGATTCTCTCATCGGGTACGGTAATGCGTTTGAAGCCAAGAGAAATTTTATCAAAAATGAGTTAAAGAAAGGAGTTTTTACAAATGTCTGTATTTGAAATTAAAGATGTATCTTACTCTTATGACAAGAGCAAAAGAATATTGACAGCGGTAAATGCCGTGTTTGAAACAGGAAAAATGTATGCCATACTTGGAGTGTCTGGCTCTGGAAAGACTACTTTGTTATCACTGCTTGGCGGGCTTGATGTACCGCAAAAAGGTGAAATTTTATTTGATGGTATGGATATTTCAGAGCATAGACTTGAATACCATAGACGCAATCATGTTTCACTTATATTTCAAAGTTACAATCTCATTGACTATATGACACCTGTTGAAAATGTAAAGCTGACTGCAAAGCAGGATGCCCTTCTGGTGTTAAAACACCTTGGATTAACTGAAGACGAAGTGAAACGCAATATAATGAAATTATCTGGAGGACAACAGCAACGTGTTGCAATCGCCCGTACATTGGCGTCGGACACACCTATTATTTTGGCTGATGAACCGACAGGAAATTTGGACGAGGATACTGCTGCCGAAATAACAGAAGTATTAAAAAATTGTGCCCATCAGATGAATAAGTGCGTTATTATTGTTACTCATTCTAATGACCTTGCAAAGCAAGCTGATATGGTTTTTCGCTTGAAGAAAGGCAAGTTACAACAGTTATGAGAACAGAATGGATATGTTGCCCTATTTGTGGTGGTAAAATCCGTAACAGAATAAGAGAGGATACTATTTTGAAAAACTACCCTTTTTACTGTCCGAAATGCAAGCAGGAAGTTTTGATTGAAGCCAAGAATTTACAAATATCTGTCATCAAAGAGCCAGACGCATAAGATGCAGATGCCCGTGTTATAATAGGGACAAGTTAGAAGAACCCAATAAAATCAAGGGGTTGCACTAATGCGTAGGTGCTGTAACGAAGGTTTTGAAATTAAGTAAAAACAATCGTTACGGCATTTTGCATTTTACAACAATATAATAAATTGAGTATTGGAGAAAAATGCAATGAAATCATTATATGAAGAATTAAATGGAAGTTATATTGAGATAGGAGATGTTAAAATTCCTGCCCTTATGTCAGTTGATACAAATTATGAAATAGGCTTTTGGGGACAAAGGCATAAGGCGTATTTGAAAGAAAATCATAGAGTTATTTACTATAATCTTTTGACAAAAGGTAAACTAAATTCATATTTGCACAAGATTGATAATAGAGCAAAAGAACAATATGATTTAATTGTTAAACTGTTTTCTGAAAGTCAAGGTATTACAGAAGAACTCAAAGCTGAAAATCAAATGTTATGGGTACAAAAAATGAATAATATTTCTAATCAAGCAAGAGAAATCATTTATAAAGAAATCATAGCTACTAAATTAAAGATGATTCAAAAACACAAATAGAATACAAAAACAAACAGGATGTCAAACACAGACATCCTGTTCGTTTTTGTGCATATTTCAAATAATAAAAAATCAATTAAAAGACACAGGTTCAACATCTGTTTTAGAAAATGGATTATTATCAGGTGATGGCTCGGACATACTGAAATACATTTTTGCTGCTTTTGTTGTTCCGAAATCTCGATTTGAACCGCTGTTTTGCACCTTATTGAATGCTTCTCTGAACATTGCATTATGTGCTTCTTCACGATTCAAAAGAAAATCAATTGTTTCTTTAACTTTTTTATCATCAATTTGTCTGTAGAGATATTCATAAACAACCTTTGCTCTCTGCTCGGAAGCAATATTAGAAAGCAAATCGGCGCATAAATCACCTGTTACGGTTACATAATCTGCTGTCCACGAATATCCTGATGCATTGATAAGACCGGGATTTAATCCTAAAAGAACATGGGATTCAATTTCGCCTGCCGGAACGGTTGTCGCTTCAACATCATGACCGTTAAGAAGATTGATGGTCTGTGCTACCATTTCCATATGACCAAGTTCTTCAGCAGCAATATCTAAAAATAAGTCCTTGATTTCAGGATCTTTAATACGAAAGCTCTGTGACATATACTGCATTGCAGCTTTCAATTCTCCGTTTGCACCGCCAAGCTGTTCCTGAAGAAGTGCTGCATACTGCGGATTAGGCTTTTCAACCTCAACAGGATGGAATAATTGTTTTTCGTGCTTAAACATAATAAAACCTCACTTTCAAATATAATGTTTGTACTTTTCATAACAATATACATAGCATTAAACTTATAAGTGAGGCCTTAATAATTTCCAATAAATATTACATCAAACGATTATCATTATAATATATCAATATATTCACCGTTAAGTGCCTTATTCATACTTCTTACAGCACAGAATTTTCCGCACATTGAACAGCTATCTTCAATTTCAGGTTTTCTTTCATCACGAATTTTTTTTGCTGTTTCAGGATCAATGGAGCATTCCCATTGTTTGTCCCAATCGAAATTTCTTCTTGCATCAGCCATAGTATCATCAATATCTCTTGCGTGGGGGATATGCTTGGCAATATCGGCAGCATGAGCTGCAATTTTTGATGCGATAATACCTTGCTTAACATCATCTACATTTGGAAGTGCAAGATGCTCGGCGGGGGTAACATAACAGAGAAACGCTGCACCTGTGGCTGCTGCTACAGCACCACCAATAGCAGATGTTATATGATCATAGCCCGGTGCAATATCGGTAACTAAAGGACCAAGCACATAAAATGGCGCCCCCATACAAATGGTCTGCTGAACTTTCATATTTGCCTCAATCTGATCAAGTGGCATATGACCGGGACCTTCCACCATAACCTGAACATTTTTTGCCCATGCACGCTTTGTAAGTTCACCAAGACGAACAAGCTCTTCAATCTGACAAACATCACTTGCATCTGCAAGGCAACCCGGTCGGCAAGCATCGCCAAGAGAAATGGTTACATCGTACTCACGGCAGATATCCAATATCTCGTCGTAATACTCATAAAAAGGATTTTCCTCACCTGTCATACTCATCCAAGCAAATACAAGAGAACCACCACGAGATACAATATTCATTTTTCTTTTATGCTTTTTAATCTGTTCAATTGTTTTTCTTGTAATTCCACAATGAAGTGTTACAAAATCAACACCATCTTCAGCGTGTAAACGGACAACATCTATAAAATCTTTTGCAGTAAGTGTAGCCAAATCTCTTTGATAATGAATAACACTATCGTAAACAGGAACAGTACCAATCATTGCAGGACATTCACTTGTGAGTTTCTTCCTGAAAGGCTGTGTATTTCCATGTGATGATAGGTCCATAATGGCTTCTGCACCCATATCAATAGCAGCCATTACCTTTTGCATTTCGATATCATAATCCTTGCAGTCCTTTGAAATACCGAGATTAACATTGATTTTTGTTCTGAGCATTGAACCTACTCCATTAGGATCAATACACTTATGTAGTTTATTTGCACATATCGCAACTTTACCTTCGGCAACAAGAGCCCTTATTTCCTCTTCTGTGCGATATTCCTTTTTAGCAACTGCCTTCATTTCAGGAGTTATGATGCCTTGTTTTGCTGCGTTCATTTGTGTTGTGTAATTTCTCATATTAAAATTCCTTTCAAGTAAATATTAAATGATTCAGTCAGCAAAGCTGCTGTTAAGATTAAACATATGATTCATTGGTCCGCTGCCTTTGCCTAAATCAAGCATATCTGCCAGTGCACCTAAAATATAATCCTTTGCTCTTTGCACGGATGATTGCATATCAAAGCCTTTTGCAAGATTTGATGCAATAGCACTTGACAAAGTACAGCCTGTTCCATGTGTATTTGGATTATCTATTCGTTTTCCTTTAAACCATTGATATTTTCCGTTTTCATAAAGCAAATCATTTGCATCATTTATGCTATGACCGCCCTTGCAAAGAACAGCACAGTTGTATGCCTCACTAATCATTCCTGCTGCTTTAATCATATCGTCTTCGCTATGAATCGGTATTCCTGACAACACTTCTGCTTCAGGAATATTCGGCGTAATCACATCAGCAATTGGCAGCAAATCACTTTTAAGTGTTGCTATTGCATCTTCATTTATAAGCCTTGAACCGCTTGTTGCTACCATTACAGGATCAACAACAATATTTTCAGCGTCAAATGCTTTAAGCCTGTCTACGATAGTTTCAATCAATTCTCTTGATGAAACCATACCGATTTTAACTGCATTGGGACGAATGTCATTGAATACATCGTCAATTTGTTCTTTAAGAAATTCAGGAGTTACCTCCATAATTCCTGTTACGCCGGTTGTGTTTTGCGCAGTAAGTGCAGTGATTGCGCTCATTGCATACACACCATTCATAGTCATGGTTTTAATATCTGCTTGAATACCGGCGCCTCCGCAGGAATCACTTCCTGCGATTGTTAATGCTTTTTTCATCGTTTTTCTCCTTCAGATTATTATCGTTACCCTATATCAGCATTAATTTTATTGAGCGACAAAAGGTGGTGCCCCCAATCTGCCGCTGATAGATTAAATGTTTAAAACAAAATTCCAAAAAGTTTCAAAATTTGAATGGTCTTTCAAGAAATAATCTGAAAAATTTTTCACTTTGTCTTGTTGCTTTTCAAATTCATCAAAAACAGCAACTGTATTAAAACCATCATATTTTTCAAGTACAGCCTCAACAATTATTTTGTCTGTTGCAGTGGCTATACACATTCTTATTCCTTTGCTGTTAAGTCTTTGTAAAAAGTCAGCAGCATACGGTTTCAATTTTACATCATTAAGATAAAAGTCTCTAATCATTAAATTTACTCCATCCATTATTTCCTCAACGGAAAGAGTAACACCATATTCCGATATATAGTAACATGCCGCTTGATATAAGCTCATATTTTTAAAGGTTTCATTCAAATTTTCTTTTGGTGTATAGCCAATAGAGCGCAAATATGTTTCACCAAGTGTATCCCATATAAACATTGAATCAAGCAATGTTCCATCAACATCAAAAATGGCATTCTTAATCATTTTTGACTAACTCCTTTGCAATATTGAGAAGTATTTCTGTTTCAGCTTTTGGAGCATCTGCTTTCATTATAGCGGACACAACACAGAATCCTGCTATGTCTATGCCCTTGAGAATATCCGTATTTGTTTTATTAAGACCGCCAATAGCATTAACGGGAATGGGAACTGCCGTGCAAATATCTTTTAAGGTATCAGTTGAAGTAAGTACGGTTTTCACTTTAGTTGTAGTTGGGTACATTGCTCCGACTCCAAGATAGTCTGCTCCTTGATCATATGCTTCCAAAGCCTGTGGAACAGTTTTTGCAGTAGCTCCGATAATTACATTATTTCCAAGAATTTTTCTTGCAGTACTTATCGGCATATCACTTTGACCAAGATGCACACCTTCTGCTTCGATTGCCATAGCTACATCAATACGATCATCAATAATAAGCGGTATATTATATTTTTGGGTTAATGTATGCACCTTTTCAGCCAGAGCAATATATTCTCTTGTCGTTTTATCCTTTTCACGAAGCTGAATTAATGTTGCCCCACCTTTTAAAGCCTCTTCAATTCTGTACAAAAATTCCTCATCGGAGAAATCAGTACTGTCCGTTATAAAGTATAATGTTGAATCAAATTTTTTCATCATTTTCCTCCGATTTATACATAAAGGTAATCGTTGAGCACAGGCTGCAAGCCCTCGTCAGAAATATCCTGATACATTTTTTCAAGACTTCTGCTGTCATTTATTTCAAACTGCTCATCACCCTCTGTGCTGCCGCTCTCTTTTCCGGTGTATTTGCTTTCGTGATCACCTATACCTGTGGAAACACCCGCAGATACTTTGGTTGCAGCAATTTTTACAATGCCGTTTCTGAAAGAGGCACTCTCACGGGATGATACAGTAATACCAACAAACGGAAGAAAAATGCGATATGCACAAATCACCTGACAAAGCTGTTTTTCGTGGACATCAAGCGGATTGATTTTATCATTGTTTATAATAGGTCTTAAACGAGGACAGGAAAGTGACATTTCAGCATGTGGATATTTTCTTTGAAGATAATAAACATGCAATGCACTTGCAAGTGCATCTTTACGAAAATCCGAAAGACCAAGAAGTGCTGAAAAAGCAACGCCACGCATACCGCCCCTCAATGCCCTTTCCTGTGCATCAAAGCGATAAGGCCACACTCGCTTATGACCGAGAAGATGCAGCTTTTCATATTTATCTGTATCATAAGTTTCCTGAAAAACTGTAACATAATCAGCACCGCACTCATGTAAATAGCGGTATTCATCCGTATTCACAGGATATATTTCAAGACCTACCATTCTGAAATATTTTCGTGCGAGCTTGCACGCCTCACCAATATATTTAACATCACTTTGTGCTCGGCTTTCACCTGTAAGAATAAGTATTTCTTCCATACCAGAATCTGCTATAATTCTCATTTCATGCTCAATCTGTTCCATAGTCAGCTTCATACGATTGATATGGTTATAACAGTTAAAGCCGCAGTAAACACAATAGTTCTCGCAATAATTTGCAATATAAAGCGGCGTGAACATATAAACGGTATTACCGAAATGCTTGCCTGTTTCGGTTCGTGCTTTTTGTGCCATTAACTCCAAAAAAGGCTCTGCCGCAGGAGAGAGCAATGCCTTAAAATCCTCAATCGTACAGGTTTCATGTTCAAGTGCTGTTTTAACATCACTTACTGTATATTTTGAATAATCATACGAATTCATTTGTCCGATTACTTTTTCACAAATATCAGATTCAATCTGCTCCATTCCCGGCAGATATTCCATATGATTTTTTCTTGATGATGGATCATTTTCAAGCCTATGCTTCTTTTCAAGCGCCTTTGGTGATAAATGCACGGAATCAATAAAATATTCGTTATCCATATATTGCCTCCGCTTAATCTCTTAAAAATCCGGTAAGCGGATCAGATGCTGATGCACCTCTTGACAGAACCCTGCCGGGCTTTGCATGATAAGCTTTTCTGCCTGCCTCTATTGCAGCACGAAAAGCAGATGCCATAAGCGGCAGATTGCCTGCTGTTGCAAGTGCAGTATTTGCCATAATAGCAGCTGCACCCATTTCCATAGCCTCACAAGCCTGCGACGGTCTGCCGATACCTGCATCTATAATAATAGGCAAATCAATTTCATCAATCAAAATTTGTATAAATTCACGAGTTGCAAGTCCCTTATTTGACCCAATAGGTGATGCAAGAGGCATTATGCTTGCAGCACCTGCATTGACCATATCTCTGGCAGCATTCAAATCAGGATACATATACGGCATTACAATAAAGCCATCATTTGCAAGGATTTCAGTTGCTTTGATGGTTTCTGTATTATCAGGCAAAAGATATTTTGAATCTCTCATAATTTCAACCTTTACAAAATTGCCGCAGCCAAGTTCTCGTGCCAGACGGGCAATACGGACTGCTTCCTGTGCATTTCTTGCCCCAGATGTATTTGGCAGAAGTGTTATCCCCTTTGGAATGTAATCAAGAATATTTTCCTGCTCCTTTGTGTTTGCACGGCGAACAGCAAGGGTAATAATTTCTGCCCCTGCATCCTTAACTGCCGATTCAATAAGCTCCAAAGAGTATTTGCCTGAACCCAAAATGAATCTTGAATTAAATTCATGACCGCCGATAATGAGTTTATCATTTTCCATTATAATTCCTTCTTTCTTATACTTCGTATTCTTCTGCAATTATTCTTAAAACCACATGTGCCTGATGTGCTGCACACACCATTACACGAGACGATACAAGTCCAATACCATCAGATACATCACTTGTTTCATCACCGCAAAGATAAAATCGTTTCGTTACTCTGCGAGTTTTTATACTGTTCGCCGATGCCATTCCTGACATACCCGAGCCTGCAGCTAAATACTTATCCGGGAAATTTTCCCTTATGCCGTTTACAAGCATTGCCTTTTCTTCAGGTTGGTCAAAGGCTTCACAAATTATATCAGCATTACATAATAGCGCTTTGATATTGCTCTCGGTTATACGGACAGTGTGAGTATCAATCTCAAGATATGGTGCGATTTGTTGCAAATTAACCTTTAACGCATCTGTTTTATACATTCCGATTTGTGAAACAAAATATTGCTGACGATTAAGATTTGACAAATCAACTTTGTCAAAATCAATCAATATAAGTTTTCCTATTCCTGCACGAGCAAGTGCTATTGCAATATTAGAACCAAGTCCGCCAAGTCCACAAATTGCAACAGATGCTTTACTGAATTTGCTTTGTAATTCCTTACCATGTCGTTCTTCAAGTGCTAAAAGCATTTCTTCTTTTGTGGGAATTAAGTGCATATATTAACCCCCTCCGACAAAGCTGACCACTTCAATAACATCACCATTTTGAATGATTGTTTCATCAAATTGACTTTTCGGCACAATTTCTTCATTACGCTCAACGGCAATAAACTTCAAATCATAATCCGTTGTTTTCAGATACTGTGAAATTGTCATTCCGACAGCATCTTTCTCAACTCCATTGATTTTCACCATAGCTTTTCCTCCTAAATAAAAAATAGGGAGCTACCAATTAAGGTAACTCCCATAATACAATACTATCAGTTGTCCCTACGTTGGCATTATCCAAATCAGGTATATCGGTCGAAAGTTATACTTTCCTCTCAGCCTGTAACACAAGCTCCCGAATATTTAATTGTTGAATTTACAATAACACCATTTTCAATAAAATGCAAGTAAATTGATTATTTGATACTTGATTTCAAATTTTATCGTTACTGTTCAGAGGTCAGCTTGTGATAAACAAACCGATGGTGTAGACTAATCTTAGTCGAAACCATCGGTTTTCTTTATCCAAATATCTCGGATACTCTGTTATATAAATTTGATTCTTCGTTTTGGCGTATCTGAATAAGCATGCTCATGCATTCACGTTAAGCAGGACGATTTCATCTTCCATATTTTTCATTCTCTCAATCCTCCGTTTTCATAAGGTAATTATACTATAGATGCCCTCAAAATGCGAATTTCCGTATTTGAGGGCATGGTCAATTTGACGGTGGATAATTTAAAAAAAACGAGTAAATATCAGGTGAAAAAGAGGGCAAGGAAGCATGCCTGGGACGAAACGGAAGACAGAAATGTGGATAACTTTCTGATAAATAAAGCGGACAGAAAAACTATAAACATCATTTTTCTGTCCGCTTTATTTATCCACATATAAAAAATTTAAATTTCGTCACTTTTCACAATCGTCAAATGTAGGGAGTGAACAGTAACGATAAATCTCCTCCATCAAAATTTATTTTAATCTGTCTATTGCTTTCTAATGGTAAGGTGTTTACAATACTCATAAAGGGCTCCTTTTGTTGGTATTATTTGAGATTAGACACCTTAATTTTATCACAAGTGGATGCTCTTTTTTCATTCACTTGACAGGTGAAAAGCAATATTCAGTTAAAATACAGCAACTATGTGGCTTTCAGACACTTTCACGGCTGTGCCGTGAATAATCTAAGTTTATTTTTGATAAGTCCGTAATTTGCATATTTAATCAGGACCCCGACCTTGTACAAACAGCTTCGGCAGCTTTGCCATTATTTTGCCTGTCCTTTATCCCTATGGCACTGAACCTTACTGGGAAGAAAGGGGGTGATGAGAAAATGAGGTATTCTGAACAATTCATGGAGCATATCGAATATGCCTTTGCCGCCTTTGGCAGAACTGTTCTCCGTAACGCGGCAATCAGCGCATACTGCGATTTTGGACGGAAGCAGAAGCGTCCATTCCTTTCCGGCGGCTCTGCCGCTTCTTTTGGAAAGGGATTAAGGGAAAGGATAGGAATGGAATCGGTATTTGATTAAATCCGTATTTGGTTTTTCTTTAGTTATCTTGTTTTTTGGATCATACATAAAATGCAGTGCGTTGTCAACCGTGAATTTATATGCCAACGGACATGCAGACAGGCACGTTTAAACCAACGGAGACAAAAATGAGAAGTTAAGAGAATTTTAAACGACAAATCATAAAAAATGAATTATAATAGAAAAAAAGAAACAACAATAGGAGAGGCTATGGAAAAGAAAGCGCATTTAAGCCGGGTACTGGCATTGATAGAGGAACGGGGATGGAGCTATACTTATAACGAGGAGGACGGCTTGGGGAGTATCGACTTTGATTACCGGGGCGTTCCCTACCACATCTGGGAGTTTGAAGACGGAGAGAGGGGCGTAGAGACGAATCTGAGAAGCGGCGGACGGCAGGAGGAGCTGCTGGGAGATTACGAGACGACGCTTCTGGAACTGATGAAAGACTGGAATTAGAAAGAAGAAATTGGAAAACAGCAGCGCTGCATTTGATAAGCAGCTGCAGAGTTAAAATGGAGACCTGCCATGAAAAGTCTTTTTGTAAATGGTTTCACCATTGACTGGAATAAAGTAGAGCCGGATTCCTATCTGCACCGGATCAAGGCCCTGGCTAAAATGGAATCCCTAAGCTTCGACAATCCGGTAACCTTTTTTGTAGGAGAAAACGGAACCGGAAAATCAACGCTTCTGGAGGCTGTTGCCGCAGCCTACGGCCTGAACCCTGAGGGAGGAAGCCGTAACTTCCGTTTTTCCACCAGGGACACCCACTCTTCCTTATACGAAGGAATGATTTTGAAAAAGGGTTTTCGAAGCCCCAGGGACAACTTTTTCCTTCGGGCAGAGAGCTTCTACAATGTGGCGACCCAGGTGGAGGAATACCGGGACGGAGATGATCCGGCTGTCTATTACCGCCAATACGGCGGCCGCTCCCTCCACGAACAGTCACACGGGGAGAGCTTTCTGGCTTTGATGCAGAACCGCTTCCGGGGGCAGGGCTTTTACCTTCTGGATGAGCCGGAGGCCGCCCTTTCGCCCCAGCGCCAGCTCACCCTGCTTATCTGCATCCACCGCCTGGCCCGGGAGGGAAGCCAATTCCTCATCGCCACCCATTCCCCTATACTTCTCGGACTTCCTAAGGCAGACATTCTGTCCTTTGACGGGGAAGCCGTTCACCCTGTTGAATATACAGATACAGACAGCTACCAGGTGACGGAGATGTTTCTCAATCACAGGGAATATCTTTTAGGGAGGCTTCTGGAAGAGGCAGAACCGTAACTTTAATAGTCTTTCTGACAGACGCATGGGCTGGTAAAGCTGCAAAGGCGCACGAGAGGAACTTTTATGAGTGCCCTTTCGAATAAAAGTTTCTCTCATTACCGGTGTGTCGAAGCAGCTTTACCCTTTAGTGCCGTCGCGCAGCGACTTAGAATAGGAGGTTACATAAAGTGGAACAAAAATCAGCAATCAAACCACCCGTAGAGGTACGCTACCAAGAGGAGCTGGAGTTTCTCTCCATCCTGGACACAGGCAGGCGCCCCTTAAACTGGAAGCTGTCCCCCAAGGCCGTGCGGACCTTCATCCTGGGCAGCCGCGAGCCCCTGCGATACCAGGATCGGGAGCTTGTCATCCGCAAAAAATACCTGGGAAACGACGCCTTGGTAGAGCGCTGTATCATCACCCTGGCCGGCAACCGGGGCCTGATGCTGGTGGGAGAGCCCGGCACGGCCAAAACCATGCTTTCGGAGCTTTTGTCCGCCGCCATCAGTGGAAACAGCACCAACACCATCCAGGGCACGGCCGGAACTACCGAAGACATGATCAAATACAGCTGGAACTACGCCCTTCTCCTTGCAAAAGGCCCCGTCCGGGAAGCCTTAGTTCCCTCCCCCCTCTACGTGGGCATGGAACAGGGCATTCTCACCCGTTTTGAGGAAATCACCCGTACCCCGGCCGAGATCCAGGACAGCCTTATCAGCGTCCTGAGCGACAAGGTATTGAACGTGCCGGAGCTGGGCGGGGAGGGCCTGCTGTTTGCCAAGGCAGGCTTCAACGTAATCGGCACGGCAAATACAAGGGACAAAGGCGTCAACGAGATGAGCAGCGCCTTAAAGCGGCGTTTCAACTTCGAGACAGTGATGCCCATCCGCGACGCAGCCCTGGAGAAGCAGATTATTTTAAATGAAGTGGCGGAGCTCTCCAAAGAAAACCAGATTGAAATGGAGCCGGATGAGGATGTGGCGGAGCTCCTTGCCTCCACCTACCATGAGCTTCGGGAGGGCGTCTCCTCCTTAGGCCACCGGATCGACCGCCCCTCGGCGGTGATGAGCACGGCGGAGGCTGTTTCCGTCTACTATCAGACGATGATGACGGCTTATTACTACGGTGATTCCCGGATGGATCTGGGCTGCCTGGTGCAAAACCTGGTAGGAGCCGTGCAGAAGGAAAATAAAGACGATCTGGAGAAGCTGAAAAGCTATTTCCAGACGGTGATTCGCGATAAGGGAGGAAAAGAGGGCGGCTTATGGAGCAGCTATTACGAAGCCAGGAAATACCTGCGGTAACAGGAGAGGCGGAGGATACGTTTAAGATTCCTCCTGAACTCTTATACAACCGGGCGCATCCCGTCCTCTATTTTCCCATCCGCCATCACAGCCCGGCCTGTTCCTTTCATTTGAAAAAAGCAGTGAGGGATTACCGGCCGGATCTGATTCTCATTGAAGGGCCGGAAAATGCAGATCCGCTGATTCCCGTCCTGGTAAATGAGGACACAAAGCCGCCCCTGGCCCTGTACTACGCCTACCGGGACAAGGAAGGCCTTGTGACAGAGAAAAAAGGGGACTACAAATGCTACTATCCCTTCCTGGACTGTTCCCCGGAACTGACAGCCCTCCGGGAAGCAGAGAGACTGGGGATACCGGCTCGGTTTGCGGATCTGTCCTATGGGGAGATTCTCATCAGAACCGTGGGCGGAAAAGGCATCCGCAGGGAGGGAGAAAAGCAGACCTACAACGATGATTACCTGTTAAGCCGCAGCCGTTATCTGACCCTGCTTTGTGAAAAAACAGGGCTGAGGGATTTTGAGGAGCTGTGGGAGAAGTATTTTGAGATCCAGGGCCTTGGGGAGAGCACAGAGGACTTTGTGCGCCAGATGCTCACTTACTGCATTCTTTCCCGGAAAAATACGCCCGGTGAGGAGCTTGTGGAGGACGGCTGTCTTCTGCGGGAGCGTTATATGGCGGAGCAGATAGCAAAAGCGTCACAGGATTATCACAGAATTCTTGTGGTCACGGGAGGCTTTCACAGCTGCGGCCTGTTTGAGCTTCTGTCACGGCAAAAGGACGGGAGCTATGCCTATAGGGGCGAGCCGGTGAAGCTTCACGGAAAAGTGAGAGAGCAGCAGGAGGTATATCCCATGGCTTATTCCATGGAGGCTGCGGATGCCCTGAACGGCTATGCCAGCGGAATGCAGTCGCCGGGATTTTACCACCAGGTCTGGAAAAATCTGCTGGAGAATGAGGGACAGGAGGAAGGAGATCCGCCTGACAGGGGATTTTTCGGCGCATACGAGCAGACGGTTCTTCATTTTCTGGCAGCGGCAGGACGGCAGGCCAGAAGAAAGGAGGAAAATGTATCCTCCTATGACGAGATCTGCGCTTTTTCCATGGCCCACGGACTGGCGGCTCTTCGCGGAAAACAGGAGCCTGGTCTGTATGAGCTTCGAGACAGCGCTGTTTCTTCCTTTATAAAAGGAGAACGCAATCTGTCCACCGAGGGCGCAATTCGTATTCTGAAAGAGCTTGTGACCGGCTCCCAGGTGGGACGGCTCTGTAAGGATGCCGCCCGGCCTCCGCTGCTTTCAGACTTTGAGGAACAATGCCGGGGATTTGGCGTCAAGCTGCATTCCAGTCTGGAACAGGAGGTCGTTCTGGAGATCTTTAAAAAGGAAAAGCACCTGCGTATGAGCCGTTTTCTTTACCGGACTGAGTTTCTGGCCTGCGGCTTTGCCAGACGGAAAAAGGGAGCGGATCTGGTAAACCGCCGGGATCAGAACCGGATTCGGGAAATCTGGAGCTATAAATGGTCGGAACAGGTAACGGCGGCCCTGATTGATGCCTCCATTTCCGGAGGAACCATGGAAGAGGCGGCCCGCTCCCTGCTCCACAGCCGGTTTGATGAGAGCGCCGGCTGCAAGGAAGCGGCGGAGCTTCTGGTAAAGGGCTTTCTTATGGGCCTTTATGAGGGGCAGGGGGAAATGCGGACTCATCTGGCGGAGGTGCTGGCTGCGGACGGCGATTTCTTTTCGCTGACCCAAGGCTTTTCCCAGCTTTTGATGCTCCTGGATCTGCAGGATCTCTACCAGATCCGGGATGCCCTTGACCTGGAACAGATGACAGACATCTGCTTTCAGAAGATTATCCAGATTCTGCCTTCTATGGGGCAGGTGGGGGAGGAGCGGCAGCAGGAATGCATGGAGAGTCTGCGCCTTCTCTATCAGGCAGCGGGAAAAAGCAATGCCCATGAGCGGCGGCCGGTGCTGATGGAAGCGCTGGAAACCCTTCTTGGCCGGGGCTCCTTAAATCCCGGTGTGGAAGGGACGGTTCTTGGGCTTTTGTACGGCTATGAGGGCGGATACGGGAAGCAGATTACCATGGCGGCCCAGGGATATATGCAGGGAAGCGGCGAGATGCTGTCAAAAAGCGCTGCCTTTCTTCGGGGGCTGTTCTTTACAGCCAGAGATTTTGTATTTGCCAGCAGCGAATTTCTGGCCTTGATCGACGGGCTTCTGGACCGTCTGCCTGGGGAGGAATTCCTAAAGCTTCTGCCGGAGCTGCGTCTGGCCTTCAGCTATTTTACACCTCTTGAGACAGACCGGATTGCAGGCCGCGCTGCGGCCCTTCACGGGAAGAAAAAGAGCGATCTTCTGGCAGGAGGAACTGTGAGTCCCGGAGAATATGCCTATGGGGAAGCTCTGGATGCATATGCAGGTGAGAGGATGGGGAAAGGTATATGAACGACCAAAAACAATTGAACCGCTGGCGGCTGATCTTAGGAAGCCAGTCGAAGGATCAGATTTCCTTCGGGGGAGAGGGATTTCGCGCCATGGAGAGCGGTATCGGCTGCGAAGATCTGGAGGAAGCCCTTGATTTCCTCTATTCCCGTGAGTACGGCGAGGACGTGCGCCGTGAGGGAGGCACAGGGGCCAGCCGGCTGACTACCGCCGGCTGGATCACCAAGATCCGCCGTCTGTTTCCCAAGGAGACGGTGGAGGTATTGGAGCGCCATGCCTTGGAGCGTTACGAGATGCAGGAGCTTTTAACGGATAAGGAGGTTCTGGAGAAGCTGGAGCCCAACCAGGAGCTTTTAAAAACCATTTTGCAGCTCAAGCATCTGATGAAAGGGCCGGTTCTGGATACGGCCAGGCGGATTGTAAGAAAGGTAGCAGAGGAGATTGCGGAAAAGCTGAACCGGGAGATCCGCCGTTCCCTTTTGGGGAGCCTGGACCGGAATACCCCAAGTCATGTAAAATCCATGCGCAATCTGGACATCCGTAAAACCATCCGGAGGAATCTGTCTCATTACGACCCGGAGGAAAAGCGTCTGGTACTGGAGCAGGTCTATTTCAGCAGCCGTACCCGGAAATACAACCAATGGCGTGTGGTAATTGCCGTGGACGAGAGCGGTTCTATGCTGGATTCGGTGATTCATAGCGCCGTGATGGCTGGAATCTTTGCCCGGCTGCCCATGCTGGACACCCGGCTTGTGATATTTGATACTCAGGTGGTGGACTTAAGTGCGCATCTGGAGGATCCGGTGGAAACGCTTATGAGCATCCAGCTTGGGGGCGGAACGTATATTGCGGGAGCTCTTCAGTACTGTGAAGGTCTGATCGAGAACCCCAATCGAACCATGGTAATTCTGGTATCGGATCTCTGCGAGGGCGGCAGCATCGGCGGCCTGCTGGGCGTAAGCCGGGATATCATCGAGAGCGGCGCAAAGCTTATCTGCCTCACTGCCCTTGACCGGGATGCCAACCCGGTTTACGACCGCCGCACGGCACAGCGGCTGGCGGATCTGGGGGCTCATGTGGGAGCAATGACGCCGGAAATGCTGGGAGACTTTATGGGGAAAATCATGCAGTGATCTTGTCAGGGAAGAACGTTATATAACTGAGATAGAGGATGAAGACATGGAAGCTTTTAAACAAATGCTTACGCAGACAGACGACGAATATCTTATAGGACTGAGCAACAAAGGAACGGTAAAGCGTGCTTATAAGGATCTTGACCAGGAGCCGCCCGCAGTTACCTGGGGCGAAACGGAAGCGGAGGTAACCTTAAAGGAGGCGGTATGCACAATCCGCATGCCCCTTGGGGAGAGTACCTGTACCTGTCCGTCCCGAAGCGTCTGCCGCCATCTGATCACGGCAATACTATACCTGAAAAGCAGTCAGGCGGACACAGAAGTTTTGGAGAACACAAAAGCAGAAGAGGAGATTCTCTCCTTCCCTTTACAAAAGCTTAGGCGCGCCTGCGGCAATAAGCGGTACCAGGAACTGCTTTATCATCTAAAGGCGGGAGAACAGCCGCAGTTTCAGGAGGGAACCGTCATCACGGTCAAGGTTCCCTGGGAAGCATTTACGGTAAAGCTCTTAAGTCCCCTGGAATATTCCTCCTGCTCCTGCAAAAGCAAGGAGCTGTGCCCCCATAAGGCCCAGGCAATACTGCTCTATCAGCTTCACAAGCACGCAGTCACATTGGAACATTTGGAGAAGCTCTGTGAGAGCAAAGAGGAATGGGATCACAAAGAGCTTGACCGGGCATCTGCCTCCATTCAGGAGGAAATCCGCCTGCAGCTTATGACCGGACTGTCCCGTCTGTCTCCGGAGGCGGCAGAGGGCATGGAACGTCTGGCAGTCATCAGCCGCGGAGCCGGACTGGCGGCCTTTGAAACCAGTCTGCGAAAGACAGCCTCCGAGTACCGGCTGTATTTTGACCGTGCAGCCTCATTTCAGACAGAAGAGCTGCTTGAGCAGCTTTTATCCATCTATCAAAGGGCCGGTGAGCTTAAGGAGACCAGAGAGCCGGAGCGTCTGCGGACGCTGGCCGGAAGCTTTCGGGAGGCCTACCGGCCCATGCCCCGTCTTCATCTCATAGCCATGGGAAGCCGGAGCTTTCACAGCAAAACAGGCTACGAAGGGGAGATATATTATTTTATGGAGCCGGACAAGGGAATGTTCTATCAATGGACGGATGCCAGACCGGTTTTCTACGAAGGGGTGCGCAGACGTCCTCCCGGAAGGGCAGAACAGGCGCAGGCGCCCTGGGGCCTTAATTGCAGCAGGGAACAGATGATGGATCTGGAATTTTATCTGGATCACGCAAAGGCGGCCAGGGACGGACGTCTGTCAGTGAGCCAGGAGACAAAAAGCGAGGTATCCGGCGCCCGGGATTTCCGGAGGGAGGATATAAGGAAAGCTGTTTTCTGGGATTATGAGCAGCTTCTATCGGCCTGCTTTGGAGAACAGGAACAAAAAGACGAGGGAGAACGCCTGGCCCTGGCGGGAGCCCTTAGCTGCAGGGAGGCTGGCTTCGATACGGTGCATCAGCGTTTTTCCATGGAGCTTCTGGATAAAAAGGGCCGGAAGCTTTCTGTAGCCGTAACTTATTCCAAGGAAGAAAAGCTGACCATCCAGGTATTGGAGCGTTTGAACGAGCGGCTGAAAAAGGAGAAGGATCAGACCTTGATTTTCTTCGGCATCCCCTATCTGGAACAGGGAAGGCTGTGCCTGTATCCCGTAGAGGTCTTTGGAAGAGAGCGTTTTTACGAGACACAGGCGGAATTGGAGAAGTATCTGGAAGAGCAGGGCGGCCCGTCTTTGGCAGTCCCCGGTCTTAACAGAGAGATCATAAAGGGGATGGAGAGCTTCCTGGGAGAGATCCGCCAGGCCCTTGGGGATCTTTTTCAATGCGGCCTGAATTCCACCCAGGAGGAAACTCTTGAAAATCTAAGCCGTCTTGCAAAAGAAAGCGGAACCTTCGGCCTTCACGGCGCAGAGGAAGCCCTTGCATTTCTTGCAGAAACTTTGGGAAAGAAGCGCCATCAGATGGAATTTGACCCAGAGCCGGTATTAAAGGCCTGGATACACCTTTTGAGCTATGTAAAGCTCTGCCAGGAAAAAACATCCCTGGATCGGGCGTTATTGGAGATGGAAAAGGCAGATAACGGAAAGGAGAAACGCCAATGAATCTAAGTGAAGAAAGAAACTACCAAAAACAAATGGATACCCTGGACGCCCTGAAGCTGTCCGAAAAAAACCGCCAGCTTGCGGAACAATATCTGGATGTCGCCGCACCGGAAAACCCGGAGCTTCTGAAAGAAACCGAGCGCCAGGACTTTTCCAGCCTTACTGACGACAAGCGGCAGAAAAGCATCGATTACGTAGAGCATCTGAGAAAGCGCGGCAGGCAGGAGGGGCTTAAGCGCTACGTCCATTTCCAGTCAGCCGTAGGAGGCTCCACCGCCTATTACCTCTTCAACCGCTACGGCTGGAACCTGGATTCCGTAAAGGAATATTTAACTCCGGAGCAGGAAACAGCCATGTACGCAGAGGGGATAGTCTGGAGCACATACTCTCTAAATTACATACGTATGAAGCCCCTGCTTGAAAAGGGCAGAAAGGATCCAGAGCTTTTGAGAAGAGCCATGGATCTCTGCTATCACCGTTATGACAATGCAAAGGTGCTGCTGGCAGGCATCTATCTGAACAGCAGGAAGCCCGAGACAAAGAAGTCCGGAGGCATCCTGGGCCTTTTCAGTAAAAATGTATCCCAAGGTGATGAAAACCTTTCCCAGACAGCAGCGTTTCTGGAAAAAAACCTTATCGACAGCCTGCCTGAGATGTTTATCCAGCATGACCTCGGAAAAAGCCAGATTGCAGAGCTGCAGAGCTATGTACGCCGCCACCCGGCAGAGCAGCCCTTTCCAGCCTCCCTGCAGAAGCTTTTAAACGGCCGCAGCCACACAGAATACATGGTTCAGCTCCTGTCAGGAGCGGCATTTCTCGCCATAGAGCATTCCCCATGCTTTGCAGCCTTCCTGCAGATAGCAGGCTGCCTGGCCCTGGATACGGTTCTTAAAGCAGGAAAAGGCATGACGGGAATTGCAAATGACAGAGATTCCTGGTTCCATAAGCACTTAGAGCAGCTGGAAGGCCTGCTTCCCGTGAAGCCCGACGCCCTGATCCGCTGGTATGCGGCAAATGACGAGGAACAGGGAATGGCCCGTATGGCCCTGCGCCATCCCGAGGCCGTGCGCCAGGCAGCAGAGCACGCCGCCACGACCGACGAATATCAGCGCATCCTGGATTACATTAAAAAGGCAAATCCGGGGCTTTATCAGGAGATACAGGCCAAGAATACAGACAAGCATCAATACCGGCTTGCCACAGAACTGACAGCAAATATGAACACCGGCCAGGCGGAAGCCAAGGCTTATCTTCTGGGCGAAACCACCATTGATACGCTCTACCCCTTTGTAAACAGCTGGAGGGGAAACCAGAGCTACTACTATCAGCGTTTTCAGAAATTGCAGAGCCTGCACAGAAACAAGGGCCGTCTCTTTTGCAGAGGCGTGATATTGGAGGCCTTCCGTATGCAGGGAGGATATTTTACAGGCTATTATCTCCATTCCATCCGGGGAAATAAAACCAATGCAAAGCAGTTCTGTCAGGAAATGGAGGAGCTGATCCGGCTTTTTGAGAAGGAAGGGCTTCCCATCCGTTACCAGGCCGACGCCATCGAGGGCATTTACAACGCATGTTACCAGGAGAAGGACAAAAATCTGGTTCTGGACACGGCTGCTCAGATATTATCCGCCAGATGGAAAGAGCATGCTCAAGAGCTTCGCGAAGGGGCAAAGGACAGCACTTCCGTTGGCCGCTGTATCTGCATTCGGGCCCTGGATACTTTCTGGCAGGAAGAAAAGGAGACCATCCTGGCCTCCGCTCTTGACAGTTCCAAGCAGGTTCGTGAGCAGCTGGTGGCCATCTGCACGGGGCATAAGGAGTGGGAGCCCGAGATGCGGCTCATGATAGCCTCCAAAAAATCCCAGGAGAGAGAGCTTGCCATCCGGGTGCTGAAATTCTGGGGCGCAGAAACCTTCCGCGACATCTTCACAAAGGCTTTGGAGACGGAAAAGAGCAAGAAGCTCAAAGAGCTTCTTTCCGAATGCCTCGACATAAAACCGGAGGAAGCTGCAGAGAAGGGCGGCCCCAAAACCTCCGCCGATTTGGTAAAAGAGATCTTAAAGGGCGGAAAAAAGCGAAAGACAGCCTGGGCCTATGAGACCCCGTTCCAGGCCGTACATAAAAAGGACGGAAGCGAGGCAGAGGAGGAATACCTTCAGGCCATACTTACCGCTTACGCAGACCGCTCTGTGCCTGGCTTAAGCCCCGAGGCCGCAGTCCTGGCATCAGAGCTTAATCCTTCCGAGCTTGGAACTTATGTGGCGGAGCTTTTCAACAAATGGCTGGAGTCCGGCGCTGAGGCCAAGAAAAAATGGGTGCTTTACGCAGCCTCCCTTCACGGCGGGACAGGGATCGTCGACATTTTCCGGCACCAGATCCAAGAGTGGCCCCAGCATTCCAGAGGCGCCCTTGCAGCAGAAGCCATAAAGGCGCTGGCCTTAAACGGAAGCTCTGAAGCCCTCCTGTATGTGGATCAGATATCCCGGAAATTCAAATTCCGCCAGGTAAAGACAGCGGCGGGAGAGGCCCTGGAATACGCAGCCTCAGAGCTTGGAATCACAAGAGCCCAGCTGGAAGACCGGATCGTGCCTAACTTAGGCTTTGACGAGAATCTGAAGCGGATCTTTGACTACGGAACACGCTCCTTTAGCGTCTATCTGACCCCGGCCCTGGAGCTGGAGATTTTCGACAATTCAAAGAAAAAAGTAAAGAATCTTCCGGCCCCCGGAAAGCGCGACGATGAGGAAAAGGCCCCTGCAGCCTATGCCGAATTCAAACAGATGAAAAAGCAGATGAAAACCGTCATAACCAACCAGAAAATGCGTCTGGAGCAGGCATTAACCGCAGAACGCCTCTGGACATCCGAAGCCTGGGAGGAACTGTTCGTGAAAAACCCGGTTATGCATCAGTTTGCCATCGGCCTTATCTGGGGAACTTACGAAAACGGCGTTTTGAAAGATACCTTCCGTTATATGGAGGACGGCAGCTTCAATACAAAGGACGAAGACGAGTTTGAGCTTTTGGCAGACGTGCAGATAGGCCTGGTACATCCCATCGAGCTTTCAGAGGAGGATCTGGCAGTCTGGAAGGAACAGCTGTCCGACTACGAGATCATCCAGCCTATCGAGCAGTTAGAGCGTCCTGTTTACCGGATCACAGAGGAAGAGACGGGAGCAGCCGAGCTGACCCGTTTCGGCGGAAAGCTTCTGAACGGCCTGTCTCTGTCCGGCAAGCTCCAGGGCATGGGCTGGTACCGTGGATCCGTCCAGGACGCCGGCGTCTACTGCACCTTCTACCGAGAGGACGGCGATATGGGCGTAGAACTGGAATTCTCCGGCAGCTATGTAGGCGATGAAAACGACGAAGTAACCGTATACGGCGCTGCTTTTTACCGTGCAGGCACTGTCAAACGGGGCAGCTACATATACGACACCATAAAGAAAGAGAACCAATACAAGCTTGAAGAAGTAAGCCCGCGGTACTTCAGCGAGATTGTACTGCAGCTGGCCAAAGCCACAGCCTCCAGCCAGGAACAGCTGGCGTATCCGGCCTGTAAAAGCTGAGTGAAACCCAGAAAAGCCCAAAATGAGGCTTGAACATTCTGCAAATCTATGGTAAACTATACCTTGTTTGGCTATAGGAGGTGTAACGATGGGCATTTTGAGAATTGTTTTGACAATTATATTTGTTCTGGTAAGTCTGGCTTTGACCGTGATTGTGTTAGCCCAGGAAGGAAAATCAGCAGGACTGGGCGCTATTGCAGGAGGCAATTCCTTCTGGGAGCAGAATAAGGGCCGCTCCAAGGAAGGGCAGTACGTATTGTATACAAAGATTCTGGCCGTGGCCTTTATTGTACTGGCGCTTTTGCTGAATATGAGTTTTATCTAAAGAAGACAGATAAAAAAGCACTTCCGGATATTGCCGAGAGTGCTTTTTTGTCATTTGAGGAATTATAAGAACAGCAAAGGTATGGAGAAGTGTTTTTGACGGAGTGTATATGGAAAATAAAAGCTTAGAGGAAAAAAAGAAGATTATATATGAATTTATCTGCGATGCCCGTTATGTTCCCATGAAGCAGAAGGAACTGGCCGTTCTGCTGCAGGTGGAAAAGGAGCGGCGTCCGGAGCTTTCGGCGGCTCTGGAGGAGCTTCTGGCAGAAGGGAAGCTTCAGCTTTCCAAGAGGGGGCGTTACTATAAGGCAGAGGCAAAGACGGTTACCGGGATCTTTACCAGCCATCCAAAAGGGTTTGGATTTGTGTCGGTGGAGGACCGGGAAGAGGATATCTACATCGGGGAGAGTGATACAAAGGATGCCTTTCTGGGAGATACGGTACAGGTAGGCTTAAAGGGGCAGCCGGACGGAAAGCGGCAGGAAGGCGTGATTCTTCAGGTGCTGTCCCATGGCGTTACCGAGGTGGTGGGAACCTTTGAGAAGAGCAAAAGCTTCGGCTTCGTGGTTCCGGACAACCAGCGGATTACACGGGATATTTTTATTCCGCTGGAGCATACCAGAGGAGCAGTGTCCGGGCATAAGGTTGTAGTGGAACTGACAGACTATGGCGCAGGCAGGAAAAGCCCTGAGGGACGCATCATTGAGATATTGGGCCACAGCAATGATCCCGGGACAGATATTTTGTCCATTGTGAGGGCTTATCAAATCCCCATGGAGTTTTCAGAGAAGGTACTGAACCAGGCGGAACGGATAGCAAAGCCTGTTTCCGAGGCGGACAGGCAGGGCAGGCTGGATCTGCGGCAGGAGGTCTGCGTGACCATTGACGGCGAGGACGCCAAGGATCTGGATGATGCGGTCTCTGTACGAAAGGAAGGGGAGAATTATGTCTTAAGCGTGCACATTGCGGATGTTGCCAATTATGTGCAGGAGAACAGCGCCCTTGACTGGGAGGCTTTTGAGAGGGGAACCAGTGTGTATCTGGTGGACCGGGTAATTCCCATGCTTCCCCATGCTCTTTCCAACGGCATCTGCTCACTGAATGCAGGGGAGGACAGGCTGGCGCTAAGCTGCATTATGACCATAGATTCCAGAGGAAAAATCATCGATCATACCATAGCGGAGACGGTGATCCGGGTTGCAAGGCGGATGACCTATACCAGCGTGAACCGGATTCTGGAGGATAGGGACGCGGCGGATCGCAGGGAGTATGCGGCTCTGGTTCCGATGTTTGAGGAAATGAAGGAGCTGGCAGAGCTTCTTCGCAGACGGCGGAGAAAACGGGGTTCCATTGACTTTGATTTTCCGGAGACGAAGATTCTTCTCGATGAGGCCGGGAAACCGGTGGAGATCCGCCCCTATGAGCGGAATTCGGCTACAAGGATCATTGAGGATTTTATGCTGGCGGCCAATGAGACTGTGGCGGCGGACTATTACTGGCAGGCCCAGCCCTTTGTGTACCGGGTCCATGAAAAGCCCGATGCCAAGCGGCTTCACAAGCTGGCGCTTTTTTTGAAAAACTTCGGATATTCTCTCCATACAGGAGGGGACGAGGTTCATCCGGGGGAGATTCAGAAGCTTCTTGACCGGCTGGAGGGGACGCCGGAGGAGGCGATGCTGAGCCGGCTGACGCTCAGGGCTATGCAGAAGGCAAAGTATTCTACGGATTGTTCGGGGCATTTTGGACTGGCGGCGGAGCAGTACTGCCATTTTACTTCCCCTATCCGGCGTTATCCGGATCTGCAGATTCACAGGATTATCAAGGAAAATCTGCGGGGACGGCTGCTGGGCGGCAGGGTGGAGCATTATGAGGCGATTCTGCCGGAGGCTGCCAAGCATGCGAGCGAGACGGAGCGGAGGGCCGACGAGGCGGAACGGGAGACGGAGAAGCTTAAGAAGGTGGAATTTATGGAGCAGCATATCGGGGAGATCTTTGAGGGTGTGATTTCCGGGATTACCCAGTATGGGCTGTATGTGGAGCTGGCCAATACGGTGGAGGGGCTGGTTCATGTGAATTCCCTGGAGGATGATTATTATGAATACGTGGAACATGCTTACGAGCTGAGGGGACAGCGTTCCGGCCTTGTCTACCGGCTGGGCCAGAGGGTGAAGATCCGGGTGAAAGGGACGGACAGGTTTTTGAGGACGATAGACTTTCAGTTGGCAATGAACAGTGAGGATTCGGAAAGAGCTTTAAGGAGAGTGGGAGAGTATGAGTAAGGATGCGGTAAAATTAATTGCGAATAATAAAAAGGCTTACCATGATTATTTTATTGATGAGACTTATGAGGCCGGGATTTCTCTGGCTGGGACAGAGGTGAAGTCCATCCGGATGGGAAAGTGCAGCGTGAAGGAGTCTTTTATTAAGATGGAGAAGGGGGAGCTCTTTATCTATGGGATGCATATTAGTCCTTATGAGAAGGGAAATATTTTCAATAAGGATCCGCTCCGGGTGCGGAAGCTTTTGATGCATCGGTATGAGATTAATAAGATTGGGGGGAAGGTGACGGAGAAGGGGTATACCTTGGTGCCTCTTAAAGTGTATTTGAAAGGCAGCTTGGTGAAAGTGGAGATTGGACTGGCGCGGGGGAAGAAGCTTTACGATAAGCGGCAGGATATTGCGAAGAAGGATCAGAGGAGGGAGGCGGAGAAGGAGTTTAAGGTGAAAAATTTGTATTAGGAGGGACGGGTCAGCCGCAAAATAATGCCGCCGGCTTTTCCGTATCCCTTGTTCGGACGATTCGCGTACACTCTGTCTGCTCTGTACGTACATTGCCTTGGGAGATTTTTGGGTGTGGTTGGCTCTCTTGGCACTGTACGTCCATAGCAGACAGAGTGTGCGTGAATAGCCGGACACTGGGATACTGGAAAAGCCGGCGGCATTATTTTGCGGCTGGCCCTGGGGGTGGGAGTGGAAAGATGAATGGGGGACTTTTTGGGTTTGGGTGGAAGGATGAGGTGAATTTTTGTGTTATGAAATGTTATAAAAGTGTTAAAAGTGATATAATTTGTTAGAAAATTGTTAATTTCCTTGAATTTATACTTGATTTCTTATCAGAAAGTATTACAATAGAAAGGGAGAGGACAGCTCTTTGCGGGCGTGTGGTTTTTGGAGGGTCTGGTTTTTGGAGGGGCCTGTTTGTCGGTGAGGGGTGCCTGGAACGTTTAAGGGATATAAGGAGAGGATACCATGATTATCACACAGAAAAAGCCCATTGAGGAATTGATGGCAATGCTCGGGGATGCGAAGAAGATTGCGATCCTTGGCTGCGGCAGTTGTGCTACGGCCTGTGCTACGGGCGGCGAGAAGGAGATTGGGGAACTGAAGGCTTATCTGGAGTCTAAGGGTAAGACGGTGGTGGCTGCAGGTATGGCGGATTACTGCTGTATGAACATGGGTGTGAAGACGGCCATGAAGAAGCTGAATGCGGCGGGTCCGGATGCGGTTGTTTGTATGTCCTGCGGCGACGGTGTGCAGGTGGCGGCGAATCATGCCGCAGCGCCGGTTTATCCGTCGAATAATACGATGTTTTTGGGAGAGGCTGTGAAGTTCGGACTGTTTGAGGAGGCATGTCATCTCTGCGGAGACTGTGTGCTGGGTACGACCGGGGGCATCTGTCCTATTTCCAGATGTGCCAAATCTCTGGTGAACGGGCCCTGCGGCGGACAGAAGAACGGCAAATGTGAGGTGAATCCGGAGAATGACTGCGCATGGATTCTGATTTACAAGCGTCTGGAATCTCTGGGAATGCTGGATAAGCTGGTGCAGAGACGGCCGGATAAAGGATATGAGAAGGTTTCGTATCCCAGAACAATTAATATTAGGGGGAACAAGTAATGGGAATGTTAGAGAAAGCGCTGGAAAGCGGAAAGTTTGGTGTAACCGTTGAGATGGCTCCTCCCAAGGGATATGATTTTAAGGAACAGATGGAGGCGGCTGAGCTTCTGAAGGGCAAGGTGCATGGAGTGAATGTGACGGATATGCAGTCTGCATGTCTGAAGGCTTCTTCTCTCGGCCTTTGCATCAAGCTGAAGGAGGCTGGCCTGGAGCCGATTATCCAGGTGACGGGCCGTGACCGCAGCCGCATGGGGATTATGGGTGATATGCTCTCAGCGGCAGCTTTTGGGATTGATACGATGCTGGCTCTGACCGGGGATCATCCTACGGTTGGAGACTGCAGCCAGTCGAAGCCGGTGTATGACCTGGATTCTGTCGGGATTCTTCATATGCTGTCTGTGATGGAAGCTACCGGAACGGATTGCGGCGGAAATGAACTGGAGGGCGGCGCGCCGGAGTTCTACAAGGGCGCGGCGGTGACTCCCGTTTATGAGCCTCTGTTTCTGCAGATCAATAAGCTCCGCCAGAAGGTGGAGGCAGGCGCGCGCTATATTCAGACCCAGGGGATCTTTGATCTGGAGAGCTTTAAGCGTTTTATGGATGAGGTGGATAAGGCGAATATCAAGACCCACATTATGGCAGGCATCATTCCGCTGAAGGCCGCCGGAATGGCCAAGTACATGAATGAGAATGTACCGGGAATTGCTGTTCCTCAGGATATGATCGATCGTCTGGCTGCTGCGGCTGCAGAGGGCAAGGCCAAGGGCGTGAAGGGTCTGCCTACGCAGCTCGGTATCGAGATGGCGGCTGAGATGATTGCCAAGATCAAGGAGGAAGGCCTCTGTGACGGCGTACATATTATGGCAATCGGTGCGGAGAAGAATGTTCCGAAGATTCTGGAGAAGGCCGGGATTTCCATCGACTAAGCTCTTGTATTTTTCAGGGAAGTCTGTTATGATGGTATAGAAAACATTTGGAATACGTTTGTCTGTTTTATAAGGAGACAGCACAATGTATTTCATAGGCAGAGGTGATTATTATGGATATTGCAGCATTATCATCTGTTATGTCATACAGCCAGCTTCATATGAATGTAGGCTATGCCCTGACAGCGAAGGTGATGGATCAGGTGGAAGAGACCAGCGCAGAGCTCCTGGAGATGATAGAAGGAGCCATCCCGTCAGATTTGGGGCAGTTTATTGACGTACTTGCATAGGATTAAAAAAGGAAGAGGCTGAGGGTTGTACCTCGGCTTCTTTTATGTTATTTTTATGATGTATCTTTGGATTTTTTGAGCATAATAATAAGAAGTTTACAATTTGCAAACACATGTTCTGGACGGTAAAGCTGCAAAGGCGCACGAGAGGAGCTTTTATGAGTGCTTTTTCGAATAAAAGCTTCTCTCATTACCGGTGTGTCGAAGCAGCTTTACCCTTTAGTGCTGTCGCGCAGCGACTTTTGATAGGAGAAATAGTTGGAAAAGCCATACGAAGAAGATGAGGACGAGATGCGCCGGAGAAGGCGGCGCATGCGCAGGCGGCAGGAGATCCGGCGCAGAAGAAGACGACAGATGCTGATCCGCCGGATGATCAAGGTGGGAATTGCGGCGGCCGTTATCGGCATTGTGCTGTTGATGATAAAGATGATATGGGGAAAAATAAATCCGGATCGGGGAACTGTTTCCGGACTGGGACAAAAATTTGCGGCGGAGGCACAGAACAGCATTCTGGCGGCCAGCCTTTCAAACGAGGGAGCAATAAACCCGGAAGGAAACGGGCAGGGCGAGGGTGGTTCGGGTCAACAGCAGACCTACCGCTATGAGGCCGCAGAGGAAACCTTGGCTTTGGGGGAGGATATCACCAGCAGCTACGCCCTTTTCGTGGATACAGAAGAGGATACTATCCTGGCTTCCAAGGATGCCTTCACCCGTATGGTTCCTGCATCCATGACCAAGGTGCTGACGGCCCTGGTTGCGGCGGAGCACATAGACAACTGGGACGATACTTTTACCATTACCATTGACATAACAGACTACAGCTTTAAGAATCACTGCAGCAATGCAGGCTTTGACAGAGATGAGAAGGTTACTATCCGAGATCTGATGTACGGGACGATACTGCCTTCCGGAGCCGACGCGTCTCTGGGACTTGCTATCTATGTGGCAGGCTCCCAGGAGGCCTTTGTGGAATTGATGAATGAGAAGCTTGAAGAGCTTGGGCTGTCAGAGACCTCTCACTTTACCAATTGTGTGGGCATTTATGAAGCCGATCATTATACGACGGCTTATGATATGGCAGTGATGATGGAGGCTGCCATTCAAAATGAGATGTGCAGGGAGGTATTCTCCGCCCGGATCTATACGACTTCCGCTACGGAACAGCACCCGGAGGGGATTGAGTTGTCCAACTGGTTTGTGCGGCGCATAGAGGACAAGGAGACAGGCGGGATTCCGGTCTATGGCAAGACCGGCTATGTGGATGAGTCGGGAAGCTGTGCAGTGAGCTTTGGAACCAATGCCAACGGAAGAACCTACATCTGTGTGACAGCCAATTCAGGCAGCAAGTGGTGGTGCATCAACGATCATGCAAAGCTGTACCAGGAGCTTACAAAAGAGTCTTAGAAGGATTTCGCGTATTTAATATATTTAGAGAAAAAGCAGAACAGGATGGGATATCGGGATGCAATTATTTCCGGATGCCGTCCTTTTTTGCTTTTTGCATCTGGCTGTAAGAGACTGGCTGTTCTCTCAGGCAGCAGAGGAAACCGGAATCTGGAGCAGACGGTGATACTGATTACCCATGATGAAAAGGCGGCCCTGGAGGCGGAGCGGATTCTCACCATGGAAGACGGGCGCATTATCAACGACGAGCGGTGGAGGTGATGGGGATGTGGAAGGATTATTCAAATTCATTTTACCAACATGGATTGCCGGAATGTTGTGATTGTTTATGTGTGGATAAAGTGGTACAATGGAGTTAATCATTGAAAAAAGGGGATTGACAGTGGGGAAGATAGAATCAATAAAAAAATAATTTTTTTGAAAGGAATCGGATTCCTTTGAGCGTATTATATATGAAGTGCAAATTGGAGCAGATATTGCGGAACTGGAAACAGTAAGATTCTTTCCAATGCACAAATCAGTTTCCAGACACAAGAATTCGTGTATGGAAATTGATTTCATACCGGTGTATTGGAAAGAAGCTTACGGAACTGGAATAGGAGGCTATGAAGACTATGAAAAGATGTTTGAAAATCGTATTATCCCTTGCATTGGCGCTTATACTGGCAGGTTCTTTGTCCAGCGTGGCCGAGGCGCATCCGGGCCATCATACCAGACGGGCAAAGAGTATTCGTGCAACAGCCTACACAACCAACAGGAATCAGGCTTCGGAAACGACGAATAATGGGGCAGCAGATAATACAACGGCAGATACTGGTGCAGCGGACAGTGCTTTAGCAGCTGTGCCTGCAGAACCGGATGCACCGGCCCAGGTACCGGATGCAGAACCGGTCTATGCTTCTTGCTATGAAAATGGTTACTGTACCGGCAACAATAGCTGTGATGTGAACGGTGTTTGTCAGTACGGAGGTGTCTGCAGCGGCGCTCCCTGTTACCAGAATGAGACTTGTCCCTGGGACGGAGGCTGTATCGTGGACGGCGCTTGTCAGTATGGAAGCGGCTGTTATGGATTGGCGAACCAGAATACCAGCGGCGGCCGTCATCACGGCGGCGGACACCACGGCGGCCGCCATCACCGTTAAGTATTCCGAAGCAGGAAATTAACAGGGACAGCTCTGGCAGGAGAGTTTCCGTCTGTCCCGAAAGGAAGTGGAGCCTTTGAAGAGCACGGAGGACGTGAACCGTGTTGTGGAAGAATATGCAGATATGGTGCAGAGAATCTGCTTTGTGCATTTGAAGAACAGCCACGACACGGAGGATGTATTTCAAAACGTATATTTGAAATATCTGCTTTACGAGGGCTCCTTTGAGAGCAGCGAGCACGAAAAGGCGTGGTTTATCCGTGTTACTATCAACGCCTGTACGGACTGGCTGAGAAAGCTTTCCCACAGAAAATGCCTCCCTCTGGAGATAATTGCAGAAGAAAGTGAATTGCAGGACAGCTCTTCCGGTGATATTCTGGAGGCTGTCCTTCAGCTTCCAGAAAAATACAGAAATGTCATTTATTTGTTTTACTATGAAGGCTATACTGCAGTAGAGATTGCAAAGATACTGGGAAGAAAGGAAAATACCATCTACACTTGGCTTTCCAGGGCAAAAGAAATTCTGCGCAGGCAGCTTGGAGGTGATCTGGCATGAATGAGCTTCAAAAAAGCATGAACGGCATAAAAGCATCCGAAAAGCTGAAGGCAGATACGCTGCGTTATCTGGAGGAACAAAGAGAGGTGAAAGGAGAGGGGAGCAGAGCGGAGAACAAGGCTGGGAACAGAGCTTACGTTCGGCGCTTTGCCCTTGCGCTGGTCTGTCTGATGCTGCTGCTGGGAACCGGCGGCTATACCTTTTACGGCAGTCCTGTTTCCTATGTAAGCATAGATGTGAATCCTTCCATTGAACTGGGGATCAACCGTCTGGGCAGAGTGGTTTCGGCAAATGCCTATAATGAGGACGGGCAGCAGATTCTGGCTCAGGTAAAACTGAAAAATCTCTCTTATCCCAAGGCCGTGCGTCTGCTGCTTGATTATGAGACAGCCGAAAACTTCCTTACGGAAAATTCGCTGCTGGTATTTACCGTAGTTTCTGAAAATGCAGAGGCTATCCTTAGCAAGCTTGCAGGAATTTCCGCTCCGGGGAATGCTTCCGTGCTGACCTATGTAAGTGACAGGGACTGTATGAAGGAAGCTCATCAGCATGCAATGTCTTTTGGAAAATACCGGGCCTACCTGGAGCTGTCCGGGTACGACGGGAGCATTACAGTGGAGGATTGCCACGGCATGACAATGGGAGATATTCAGAACCGCATTGAGGGATGCCGGGGACATGGAGGAAATGAAAACCAGGAGCCGTCGGATACGGGTTCTTGGGACACGGATTCCCAGGATAACAATTGCCAAAATCCTGACAATGGCAATTCCGGCCATCATGGACACGGAGGCCATCATAGGGGCGGACGCTGAAAGGAAAAGAAATAGTTTGCTTTTCCGGAATCCAGCATCTTTTATATCCGAAAAGCAGTCCTTTCGTTCCATACATCCAAAAAACAAGAAATTTCTGCCGATATAACAAATAAGAACCTTTTGGTTTTAGACGTTATAAGGAAGTACCCTAACAGGTATCCCTCTATGTACAAAAAGCATGTGCAAACGATGGAAAGGAGAAGCGAAATGGATATTGGAGTGACAACTGGAACTTGGAAAGAACGCTATTTGGCAGAACAGAGCCAGAATCAAACATCCGTAAATCTCGTAGGTGCAAGCTTCGCAGAGCTTACGACGGCAAGAGCAGCAGAGAGAACAATGGGAACGGCAGGAACGGGTACATCAGAAGGAATAAAGGCTGCCGAGCAGAATGGAAGCAACACAAAGCTCTATATGGGAGAAACCTATGAGGAACGCCTAAGTAAAATAACCGACAAAAACGCAGCAAACGCCTTTCGGATCGCCTACGCAAAGAAAATGGCGGGCTCTATGGATTATATATCAGCCATCAGCAAGGCATACAGCACCGGAATCATAGGAGCCGCAAGCTTTGCAGATGCATTTTCACAATACAATGTTATAACCCATGTGGGAAACGCCGACATTTCTTCCGCCAACTGGCAGAGAAATGACTTTCCATTCTGGAAGTATTTTCAGCCGGACACAAGTGCCGATGCCTTAAATGACTGGAGGCCCGTAGGTGAGAATCCGCCTCAGACACGCAGCGATCTCCAAAGAAATTACAGCAGCGTCGGTGCAGGGAAAATAGCAGTCCTTATCCCGGAGAAACTACAGCAGAAAATGGATACGGATCCGGACTACGCCCGGCAGATCGTTGCGAAGCTGCAGGCATGGAAAGAGGACTACGACCTCTGGGATAATACAGTTGCAGCATCCTACGGCTATGATGTTGCAGCATATCAGGCAGGAAAAAGCTATGTCTTCCATCTGGACGAAAACGGAGACATACGGAACTGTACCGTCACTGGCAGCGGAAGAATCACCGGTCCTTCAAAGGAGGAACTGGAGCAAATCGAAGCAGAGCAGGCCAGAAAGCGCAGGCTCCGGGTGAAATATATACAAATCATGGAAGAAAGTGCCGAAAAGAGAAGAGTACAGGAGCAGGAAGCATTGCTCTATTTTCAGAGCCAGCGATTAAAACAGGATTTATTTCTTTGACAACCAGTACAATGTTTTACTTTTTAGGGGTTTTTTAGCAAATAAACAGTGATTATGCCCCAATACAGATTAGCAAACAGGGAATATCTTCCAATACACCTATAAAGAGGGGTGAGGTTTCATGAATATTAGCAGCTTGCGGCATGCCAAAACAAAAAATACGGCAGAAATGTGATACCGGAAGAAGATATTGGATGGTTTGCCTGCGGTTTTTCATTGCGAAGCTTCTCCTTTTCTGTTATCATAGATTTAGCAGATGCATGTTGATTATGATAGAGGAATTTTAACAGGAGGGATTATACCATGAAATGCTTATTTTCTTACGCTGACAAATATCTGCAGAAAAGCAGCTGGAAGGATCTGGCGCTCATTAAGCTCTGCCTTTTTGCCATGGGAATTATGGCAGGCATAAGGATACCGGAAAAGAACAGAAGAGCCGCAGGCTGGGCCGCATATTTTGTATTTCTGGTGACTTATCTTCCGCTGATGTCAAAATTTCTCCGGATTGTGACGGAAAAGGATGAATGATAAAAAAGCTTATCCCCGGAATAAGAATTGGGAACTATATGCAAATGAAAGGTACTCCTTAAGATACATACTTGTTTAAAATTTTCACAACACTTCCCAGATACATCCGGCCGAACAAATTCAGATGATTTAAGAGATGGTATAAATGGTACAGCTCCTTCCGGTCTTCAAACCCCTTATCAATGGGATTGATTTCCCCATATGCAAAGTAAAATGCAGAAGGAAAGCTGCCGAAAAGCTGTGTCATAGCCAGATCCGTTTCAAAATCTCCCACATAGGCAGCCGGGTCCAGAATCCAGGCTTTTCCGTCATTTCCGCACAGCACATTTCCGCTCCACAGATCTCCGTGAAGCAGGGAGGGAAATTCCGGTTCCCTTAGGTAAGAATCGAGATGATCGAGAAGATACGTTATCTTTTTTCGCAGCTTAGAATCCAGATAATGCTCCGCCATTTTTATCTGGGGTATCAAGCGGCATTCCCGGTAAAAGTCAATCCAGGATGCCTTAGGGAGATTTTTCTGCGGATTAGATCCGATAAAATTATCCTCCCAAAAGCCGAATCTTGAGGGGGATTGTCCCTCTGCCCCGAATGGATATGAATGACTTTGCTTTTCTTGCTCATATCTTATTGTCTGTGGCTCCTCTGCATGGAAGAGAACTGTTTTGTGCAGGGTTGCAAGCTCATGGCCGAATATTTCCCAGTAATCCCCAATATGAGGCACACTTTCTATCCATTCTAATAGCAGAAAGGAGAATCCTTTCTGCTCATCAATCCCTGTTCCCAACACTTTTGGCACACCGATTGCTTCTGTCTGCCTTAAGGCCAGAAGTCCTTGCGATTCTGTCAGAAAAAATCTTGTATTCCTTATGGAATTTGTCTTTACAAAAGCCTTTTTGCCAGTAGAAAGGCTTATTCTATAGGTATCATTGATGTCGCCGCCATGAATGCGGTCGGTTTTGGATATTTCAGCATGGTTTCCAAAAGCAGCGTGAATGGCTTCTTTTAGAGAGTGGTATTCCATTGGGATATTTTTTTTCATAATAGTATAAAATCCATTAGCCGTGAGCTTTCAGCTGTCATTTTTTTATTGTATTTGAGAAACGCTTTGAAATCCGGATAATTCCGGAAGAGCTTGTAATTCTTTCAGCCACGAAGAAAAATGAGGACATTTTTGCCGAATGGCATCAATTCCAATAGCATGAAGCCATTCGGAGACGATATCCCCTTTTCGATAATCGACAGCTTTTAATAATCGCTTAGACGGAGCCGTTTCTGTTCCATGATTGATCTCTTCCGGTGGAAGATTCTTTGTTTCTCTATAAAGCTGCTGAATCTGGCGTTCGCTCTCAGGATCAAAATAGTCGTATTTTAGTATTTGAATATCCGTGAACAGGAGTGCTTCAAATTCGTGCAGTTGTATGTAGGGGATGAATCGTTGTTTTACATTCGTGATTCCCGGAGTAGAAATAATATCTTCTTTCATGGCGGTCTCCAGAATACGGACGCTGTCTTGATGATTTTGGCATTGCATTGCCGGGGCGTATGCCGGAAAATCTGTGGGCAGCCGGAAAAAATCAAACATTGTGGTGACATAAGCCTCGGTATCCTGTTTAAGCCATGTTACAATATCATTTTTAGCCTGTTGATAAGAGTTGAGTCCGCCGCGGAATTCATGGCCTGCTTTCCGGCTGGTTAATACACAGTGGGAATCCAGGATTAGGCTTCCTCTGAAATATTTGTTCAGAGGTTCTTTTACAAAATGCATTTCGCTCTGGCCCTCTGCTATAATATTAATGCGTATCATAAAGGCAGCCCTCCAAGTACATTTTTTACCCAAAGATCTCCCATCGTGTATTGTTCAAGCCAGCCTCGCAAATCAGCCTCCTTATGGCGCCGGAGAGTGCTCTGCTGGCTTATATTATCATATTCGGCTGTAATAACATCTTCACAGGAAAATTCATTCAGCAGCAAAGGCGATTGGGTTGACACGATAATCTGCGAGGTTTTACTGGCCATCCGGATCTCCTTTGCAAGCAGGGAAATGGCATACGGGTGAAGTCCGATTTCCGGCTCATCCAAAATAATAGTCATAGGAGCGGTTGTCTGTGGCTGCAGCAGCAGTGTGGTCAGAGCCACAAACCGCAATGCCCCATCGGAAAACTGATGCGGCCCAAATACCTCCTCTGCTCCTTCCTGCCGCCAGTTCAAGGGGATCATACCATTGAAATCCGGCTCCAGAACAAAGTCAAAAAACTGAGGTAAAATCATCCGTATATGCCGTACAATCCGGTTATAAAAAGGAAGCTCATCCGGATTTTCTTTCATTCGATACAAAAATGCGGCAATATTCCCTCCATCTGAACGCAGATAAGTACTGTCAGCAGCATTGGCATTGCTGCGAATTCGTGCGTTGATAGAAGTATCGTTAAAGTGAAAAACCCGTAACCGTTCCAAGTAACTTCGCAATGTACGTGCCGTAGCATCCCGGGAATCTGATAATCCTGCCTCAAAATGCCCAATGCCATAATTTTGCTTGTAAGGTATCGAATGCCATTTATCTTGATAAGAAATACATTCCCAGGAAAAAAACAATTGATCCGTTACACTGCGTTCCAGGCCGAAGGAATAAATGTCCTCTTTTTTTCCGTTATCATCGTGAATTCGCAGTTCACCCTCGATACGCTCGGTCTCTTTTGTTCCGAAATAAAATAGAGATTGGGCGCCGCCCTGTCTGGCAGCGTAGTTTCTTAACCCTCTGGTCATCATAAAAGAAACCATTTCTAAAAAAGAAATCAAATTACTCTTTCCTGCGCCATTAGCGCCGATAATCATATTGATTTCCTTTAAATCAATACGATTTTGCTCCAAATTTTTTCCATAAGACCGATAACCAGCCACGGCAATAGATTTTAAGTAGGTTTCTATCATAAGCTTTGTCCGCCTTTATTTATATGAATTAAGAGAGTTGCTGTCTTGCATTTATTGTACCATGATTTGCTTATTTTACAAGACTGCTTTTTTGTTATTGTTTGTCATATTACCCTCAGTGGACCGAGTGTCTCCTTGTTCACTGAGGGTATACGAATTTTATATACAATATTTTTGAAATAACAGTTGACAATTGTTGAAACTATGATATTATATAGTTAAAGTTGTTAAAACAACAAAAATGCACTGTTGTTTCAAAAGAATGAAAGGAGGTTTTACCATGATTTACACAGTTACGCTGAATCCGCCTGAATTTGGAATTGCTTAGCAGCATATAGACCCAGCAGCCCTTGTGATTGCTGGTATTTTTTTGTCAATATGTTGTATATTTTACATAGGTTATATTGATTTATTCTTCGATTTGTGGTATACTAATATCCAGGGAGGGGTCTACTATGCATGTCAAAGTTATTACATCAAAAG
>CAJTFE010000035.1 GCA_910575725.1 Clostridia bacterium
ATTTTCGTACCAGATACAGAGAAATGTCCATCATCGTGGCTCATTCATCTGAGATATGTAACTAAAAATTCCTTGAAAATCAAGGAAAAAAGACTTGACTAAATAGGGAGGATTTTTGAAGAATGGCAAACGTAACATTTCGATTCGAGGACGGCGAACAGGTAACAGTGTCCACAGCCCTGGGGGAGAATCTTCTGGAGACGGCGCGGAAATCCAACGTAGTGATTGATGCCCCCTGCTCAGGCAATGCTTCCTGCGGAAAATGTAAGGTAAAATTCATCAAAGGAAAACTGGATTCCAAGAAAACACGCCATATCAGCGATGCGGAGTATGAAGAAGGCTGGCGTCTGGCCTGTGTAAGCCAGGTGGCCGGAGATGTGGAAGTGATGGTGCCGGATATTGCATCCGCCTACCGCAGCCGCATGAAGGTGGCTGATCTCAGTTCCCCAGAGGAGGTAGCCATCTTTGACGAATCCAAGCGCAAGATCGAAGAGGCAGATCTGCCCCTTCACAATAACATTCATATTGTGCGGATTAAAATGGATCCTCCAAGCCTTGAGGACACCATGCCTGATATTGAGCGTGTAATCCGGGCATTGCAGGAGGCCACCGGGATTCAGTACATCCGGATTCCTTATTCCTGCCTGCGGAAGCTTCCCAATACCCTGCGGAGCAGCAATTTCGAACTCCAGTGCATCATCGGACAGGCGCAGCGCCATGTTTTTGTTTATGATGTGTATGGAGCCAATGAGGACCTCATTGTAGGCGGACTTGCCGTTGATATCGGAACAACGACCGTGTCTGCCGTAGTCGTTGATATGATAGACGGAAGAATTCTGGCCAAGGCATCCACCGGAAATGGACAGATCCGCTACGGAGCCGATGTCATCAACCGAATCATTGAATCGACTAAGCAGGGCGGACGCACGCGCTTACAGGATGCCATTGTGGCAGAGACCTTGAATCCCATGATTCAGCAGATGTGCAAGGCCGCTCACATCAGCACCCGGCACATTTACCGCCTGGCGATTGCAGGCAATACGACCATGAATCATCTGCTTATGGGAATCAATGCGGATCCTCTGCGGATGGAGCCGTATATTCCGGCATTTTTTAAGACAAACTCTTTCTATGCGTCGGATATCAATCTGAAGGTTCACCCGGATGCTCATATTATTATGGCGCCTAATATTGGAAGCTATGTAGGCGGCGATATTACGGCAGGCACTTTGGTGAGCATGCTCTGGAACCAGCCGGAGTTTTCTCTGTTTATTGACTTGGGAACAAACGGGGAGCTGGTGTTTGGAAATTCCGACTTTATGATGAGCTGTGCATGCTCAGCGGGCCCGGCCTTTGAGGGCGGCGATATCAGCTGCGGTATGCGTGCCACAGACGGGGCGATTGAGGCCTGCACCATTGATGCAGAGACCATGGAACCTGATTTTACCATTATTGGGGATGAGGGAGAGAAGCCCATCGGACTTTGCGGATCGGGTATCATTGATGTGATTGCTGAGCTGTTCCGCTGCAAGATTATCAGCCCCAAGGGGAAATTTATCCGGGACGGAAAGCGGATCAAGAGGGATGCTTACGGAATGGGCAGCTATGTGCTGGCATTTGAGGAAGAGTCCGGCTCTGTGAAGGATGTGGAGATTACCGAGGTGGATATTGACAACTTTATCCGTGCCAAGGGAGCTATTTTCTCTGCCATCCGCACGATGCTGAAAACCCTGGATTTTGATATCAGCATGATTGAGCAGGTCTATGTGGCCGGCGGCATCGGAAGCGGCATCAATATGCAGAATGCCATCAATATCGGCATGTTCCCGGATATTCCGGTGGAGTGTTACCACTATATCGGCAACTCCTCCCTGTCCGGCGCTTATGCGATGCTTTTGTCTACGAAAGCGGAGCGGAAGGTTTATGAGCTGGCCCAGAATATGACTTATCTGGAGCTTTCCACGGAGCCTGGCTATATGGATGAGTTTGTAGCCTGCTGCTTCCTGCCCCATACGGACAGTTCGCTTTTCCCGTCGGTGGAGCAGTAGATTTGATAGAATGGTAAGAAGGAGTAACGGTTACAATGGAATTTCCCTATGAAAAAGACAACAAGGAGCGGATTCCTCTGGAGCATTATCTGGAGGAGTACCGGCAGATAGAACCTGAGGAGGCGGCTTCCCGCTGCGGCATAGAGTATGATGGGGAGAAGCGGCAGTTTCATATCCGTCTGATGGGATGCCCCTATCTGGCGGATTATCCGGAGTTCGCCCTTCATCCGGAAAATGGAGAGGAAGGGGCAGTACGCTATTCAGAGATGGTTCCGGCTAAGATTATTGTGCTGCGCTTTCTTATTTCCGGCCAGTCGGTGAAGAGCACAGGAAAGTACCTTACCTATCGGGAAGTGCCCTGGGGAGAGGTGTATTTCCGCCAGTTTGAGGGGCGGTGCCTGACAAGGCTCAAATTCGCTTTTGGATTTAAACTGGATCAGTTTGCGAAGGCCATGGAGAAGCTGGGGGCCGAGAAGATTTCCATGGGGGATGCGGCGTATGAGTTTGAATTTATCAACGGGCTTCATGTGCGGTTTATCCTGTGGGCCGGAGATGAGGAATTTCCCCCTTCCTCGCAGATACTGTTTGAAGACAATTTTCCCTATGCTTACCAGGCGGAGGATTTGGCGGTGGTGGGGGATATTTCCATCACTACGCTGAAGAGCCTGGCAGCCCAATAGAGAATCTTTAGGACGAATAAAAAACATCCCCGTCAGGAAATACGGTACTGTTAAACCGGTGATTCCTTTGGGGATGTTTTTGTTTGGGCCTAAATGGCTTAATTCCTGGTCAGATGTTTACAGAAGTTTAAGGAGAAGACGAAGCTGAAATATTTTTGAACCATTCTGGCACATGCTGAGATATCCGTAGAGGTCTTCCGTTTTTATAAATCGCAAATCTATGGAATTTTATGGTATTATCATAAAATGCTGCCAAATCACAGTCAGGCAGAACAATTTTTAGATTATAAAACGAATTAATAAACCTTCTGTCGATATCTTTTTTGGGAATCCCATGTCCTCCTTGCTTTACACGCTTCAAAACCCGCTCCATTGCAATGGCTGCGCTTTCAACACCCACATAATGCAGTTCAATCACATAGCCCTCTTTTTTTGCTTTTTTAATATTGTTTAAAATTGATTTTCCGCATAAGGTAGTTTCTTGATTAAAAGAGATTCCCTCACTAAAATATTGTTGTATTTGTTTTACAGCTATTTTCCCGGCGGTCATAACATCCGCAGGATTTTTCCAATCACCAAATTCTTTTAATATTTCATCAGTATTTACTCTTGGCATATCTTGTAAGCTTTGCAAGGTTTGATACAAGGTTGATTTACCGGCTCCATTTACTCCTGCTATTAAAATATATTTTTTCATTAAAAGAGATTCCTTTCGATTACCTGCCGCTGGCTTTTTTGTAAAAGGAAATCTCCGACCATTTCATAGAAGCTTCGCTGATCTTCTGTCTCGGCTTCTAAAACGAGCTGCAAAGTGTCTTCAGGCTGAAGATGCTCTATTTCATTGTAAATGTTTTCATATTTTTTTACATCACACATTGGAATACCTCATGGTTAAATCTGCATTGTTTTAAATATTATAACCCAAATAGGCTAAAATGTTAAGAACATTGTTCAGATTCTATCGACTTGCGCCTTTCCAGAATTCATCCATTGTTTTATTAAATTCCTGGGGCACGTCCATATTAACACAGTGCCCCGCGTTTTCAAAGAGGACTACGGTGCAATCGGGCTCGCAGCTTTTCCATGCTTTTATTGCCTCTAATTCCATTGGAATATCGAATTTTCCGCAGCCAATCAACAAAGGATAATTCCGTTTCCCGGTTTTATGCTTATTTACCATACGATTGAGCGTTGCCAGAAACATAAATGACTTTTTGGGAAAGCATATATTCATAGCAAAAAAATCATTTTGGGCCTGTGCCGTATATGCGGAAATCTTCTTGTTTGCTTTTGCAAACCATTTCATTGAAAAGAGTGCTTTTAACATCATCAGCTTTTGCTTTGCGCTATTTTCATTTTTCATTTTTGCATCAAAATTGTTAATGTCATATCCGCCAAAGCAGGCCAGTGAGCTTACTGCATATGGATAACGGTTGGCAAAATCCTGTGCTAAAACTGCCCCCAACGAAACACCAACAATATGAACTTGATCAATCTGTTCGGCTTTCAAGATGTCAAATATCCATTTTGACATCTTGTCTATGGTATCCCCTTTCTGAGTATCCGTTGATTGTCCATGGCCGATGATGTCAATAGCCAGGAGATTATATTTCTTCTCAAAATACGCAAACTGTGCCTGGAACATATTGTGATTGACGAAAGCGGCGTGGATAAAAAGTATCCATTCGGCCTGTCCGGTTCTGCTTACAAAATATGTAATTGGCGAGTCGGCTGACTTTATTGGCGTCATTGTTTCATCCCTTTTAAGAACGCACCGGCTTCGAGGCAGTTCCGGCAGCTCCCAGGATCCTGGAAAATGCATTTAGGAATACAAAGAGCAGAACTGTGTAAACGCCCAGGGCAATGGTATTCTTCACCAGCCGGATGGTCAGAAGATACTGCCATGGCATCCCGTACATCAGATGAAGCCAGAGGGTGGACAGGGTGCAGGAAATGGTAAATTCTGTGAGGCCGCCGATGAGGGCTCGTCCAGGTGTGATCTTCGCGCGGTAGAGAAAGATGCCGAAGAGAAAGCCCATAACTGCGTAGGTCAGTGTGAAGCCGGGGAAAAAGGGCGCAGACTGGGGCGTGACAAAGAAGCTGATCACGTCGCCGGCGATTCCTACGGTCATTCCCATAAGGGGGCCGCCGTAGAAGGCCGCTGCCGCCAGGGCCAGGAAGGCAAGGCGGAATTCCAGAATCTCGGAAAACCGGATATTAAAGAGGGACAGTACCACATAAAGGGATACGAAAAGTCCGCCAAGGCAGATGCCCTGTACGCTGTGGATGCATTCCAGCTGTTCCTTGAAGCGGAATGCGTTTTTGGTACATAATTGCATAAAAAATACACCTCCTATTGTGTAGCGGGGGAATGAATGGTGACATATAAATAATAGTCCCTCCACATATGAGATGTACTCATCTGTAGCAACGGGTGCGGATAATATATCGTAAGACCAGCGCTTTCGGCGCTTCCTTTTCGTTTCGAGGCAACTCCCCATCCATCGAACACTTGACGCATAAAATCCTACTTCGCTATTATTTATGGGATTCATTATAGCAGGTATTTTCGGAAATGCAATAGGAAACGATATTTTTTTAACAAAGATTTTACAACGTTGCTGTGAAGCTGGATTGGGGAGTGATAGGAATCTCGATCTCCACGATATAATCCTCAATCCGGTCAACGACGGTTTCGTTGATGCCTTTTTCATAGGAAAAACCAGAGAGCTCCAGCTTATGCTTCCCGGCATAGGCCAGAATCTCCTTATAGCGGAGCGCAAGGCCGTCCCAGCTTCCTTTGTGAAAGGCTCTCAGATAGTTTCCTTTGGGCTGCACATGCAGCCCTTTTTTTCGTGGAAGAAAGGGGATTTCAATAAATAGCTTCGTATAATGCTCAAAATCTCCCTTAAGCAGGCTCTCCACCGGGAGCATAGAACCGTAGGACGCGTCGTGGAGACGGCCGAGCCCAAACCGGGCGGTCTCGGCTGTGATGAGTTTCACTTCCTTTTCAAAGGAAGTATGTTCATCAATATCCACGGTTACCAGACAGCGTTCCTCCTTTTCCACGATGCTGATTTCGGACAAATCCATAGTCAGCAAGGTGTTCATATTCTGCCTGTGGCTTTGCAGAGTATTTCGGACTGCCTTAAGGTGGTTGATTTGCAGATCCAGGTCTTTTATTTTATCATCCAGAAGGCATCTTAGATTCTCTGCGGAGCGGTTCTGCATGAAAGCCTGGATCTCCGGTATGGAGACATCCAGCTCCCGAAGAAGGAGAATGGTCTCCAGAATCGGGCTCTGGCGGTAATTGTAGCAGCGGTATCCGTTAGAAGGGTGGATGGCGGCAGGCTTGAACAGGCCGATTTCGTCATACCACATAAGCGTCTTTTTGTTGATGCCGTGAAGGGCTGCAAATTGCCCGATGGTCAGCAGCTTGTCTTTTTCGTTCATAAATTTTCCCTTTCCAATACCAAATACCATGAGCGTCTGCCGTCCGCTGAGGGCAGAAATCGCTGTTACCTATACCGTAAGATTTTCGGAGATTATTTAAATATTTTTTGAAATTCCCTCTTGACCGTACTGTAACTGTACGGTATATGATACCAGATACAGAAGGAAAAAACAAGTGATGCAAAGCATCGGGAAAAAGGATATTACGGAACTGGAATAAAATTGGAATAAAACTGGAATAAAAGGAGAACGTATGGAAAACCAAAATGCATATCTAAAACCTGTAACTTTAAAGAATATTTTAAAATTCGCAATCCCAACCATTGCCATGACGGTATTCATGTCCTTTTACACTATGGTTGACGGCCTTTTTGTGTCCAACCTTATCGGCACAAACGCTCTGTCCGCCATCAATCTGACCGCGCCTGTGATTCAGCTTGTCACCGCAGTTTCCACCATGCTTGCTACCGGAGGCAGCGCCGTGATTATGAAAAAAATGGGCGAGCAGAAGAGTGGGGAAGCCAGAGAAGATTTTACCTTCCTGATCCTGGTAAATATATTCGCCGGCCTGGTAATGAGCGGTCTCGGCTATCTGCTTATGGATCGGATCTTTGCCGGAATGAATCTTTCCGCAGAGGTGGAGGGCTACTGTGTGGAATACTTAAGCCGTTACCTTATTTTCACGATCCCCATTCTGCTTATGAACAATTTTACCCTCTACATGATTGCAAGCGAAAAAGCGGCCCTTTCCTTAATCTGCTCCGTCACAGGCGGCGTTCTGAACATGGTTCTGGATTATGTATTTATCGCAGGCTTATCCATGGGAATCAGCGGAGCCGCCGTTGCAACGGGGCTCGGGTATTCTGTCACTGCCGTAGCTGGCTTCTTTGTCTTCAGCCGCAAAAAGAGCCTGCTCCACTTTAAGAAGCCGGTATTTCGCTTCAGGATTCTTGTAAATGCGGCTGCAAACGGATGCTCGGAGATGGCGACAGCCCTTGTGACGGGAATTATCACGATGATGTTCAACTGGACTATGCTCCGCTATGTGGGAGAGGACGGCGTTGCGGCAGTAACTATTATTATGTATGTGCTGATGTTTGCAAGCTCCCTCTATACGGGATACTCTTATGGGGCTGCGCCTATGCTGAGCTTTTATTATGGAGAGCAGAATCATGGGAAGCTTAAAAAATTAACTGGAATCAGCCTTGGGATAATCGGAGTGATTTCCCTGGTGACTGTGGCGGCTTCGTTTATCCTTACACGCCCCTTGGTGTCTGTATTTGCCCGGCCGGACAATCCGGTGTTTGACCTGGCGGTGGAGGGAAACCGTATCTGCACCATAGCGCTGTTTTTTATCGGCTTTAATATCTTTGCAAGCGGAATGTTTACGGCGCTGTCAAACGGTGCGGTTTCTGCGGTACTGGCATTTTCCAGATCCTTTGTATTTATGCTGATTACCATGCTTGTACTGCCGATGCTTCTGGGGGTAAAGGGCATCTGGCTTGCTACCCCTGTGGCGGAGCTGATGGCCCTGGCCTTGTCAGCTTTTATGTTTGTAAAATATCGGAAACGGTATGGGTATTAAAAGTATGGGCATTAAGAAGAAATAAAACTTGCCATTTTTCCGGAAAAATGGTATACCTTAAGAATGACTGCAGGGCATTTGGGTAAGATGCTGTATGCAGATGCCCGTTCCAAGGGTGTGCGCCTTTTTGGATTGAGGGTGCCTTGGGACGGGGTTGAGAATATGAGGTAGAATTATGATTCTGGATGCTTTACTGGATGCGGTTCTTGATACTTTGAGAACCCTTCCCTTTTTATTTGCGGCTTTTATGGTTATTGAGGCCATGGAACATTATTCCAATCAATATAGCAGCAGGGCGCTGGCGAGGGTAGGGAAGGCTGGCCCTTTTTGGGGAGCGGTTCTTGGATGTATTCCGCAGTGCGGATTCTCGGTGGCGGCGGCCAATCTCTATTCGGGAGGGCTGGTGACATTGGGGACACTTCTTGCAGTGTTTCTTTCTACCTCCGACGAGGCGGTGCTGATCCTGCTGGCCCATCCGGGAAGCGGCAGGGTGATTGGCACTCTTTTGATTTGGAAGGTAGTTATCGGCATGGGAGCAGGCTGCCTTATGGATCTTCTGTTTCGAAAAAAGAAGGAAGAGAAGCACATTGAGGAAATGTGCCGAAACTGCGGATGCAGCGATACCAGCGGAGTGCTTCGTCCGGCCCTTCTTCATACGGTGCGCCTGGGGGCTTATCTTTTTGTGTTTACCTTTTGTCTGAATTTGATTTTGGAGCTTATAGGGATGGAGCAGCTTTCCAGGATTTTAGGGAAGGATACGCTGTTTCAGCCCTTTCTGGCCGCTCTTTTGGGGCTGATTCCAAACTGTGCTTCCTCTGTGCTGATTACGGAGCTTTATTTGTCCGGAGGCTTGAGCTTTGCTTCGGCCATTGCAGGCTTGAGCGCCGGAGCCGGTGTCGGCACGGCGGTTTTGTTCCGCTCCAATCATCCTATGAGGGAAAATGTAAGGATTCTGGCGCTGCTTTACGGGAGTGCGGTGGTTTCGGGGTTGCTGCTTGGATGGCTGCTGTAAGCTTTGGGATAGGAGAGGTGCTGATATGGAACGAGCGATAGTTGAACCTGTTTACAAGGAAATCTTTCCTTTCTGGAATGAGATTGCGGAGGCAGACCGTGATTATATCTGTCAGAATTCCGTGTCTGTGACTTATGAAAAGGGAGCCGGTGTTCACGACGGCAATGAGTGTTCCGGGGTGATTTTTGTCTGCTCCGGAAGTCTTAGACTGTCTATGCTGTCTGACGAAGGGAAAGAGATCACTCTTTATCGGCTTCACAAGGGCGATATGTGTATGCTGTCCGCTTCCTGTGTGCTGAAGTCCATTACCTTTGATGTGTTTATAAATGCAGAGGAGGACAGCCAGTGCTATGTGATCAGCGGCCCGGCCTACGCTGCGGTGTCAGAGCGCAATCCGTCCATCAAAATATTTTCCCTGGAGGCAGCGGTAAGCCGCTTTTCTGACGTGATGTGGGTGATGCAGCAGATCTTATTTATGAGCATGGACAAACGGCTTGCTATTTTTCTCGCAGATGAATCGGCCCGTACCGGATCCGATACCATTGCGCTGACCCACGAACAGATTGCCAGATATATGGGATCGGCCCGTGAGGTAGTTTCCCGTATGCTGAAGTATTTTGCCAATGAGGGTATTGTGGAGGTTTCGCGGAAGGGGATTCATATTCTCGATAAGAAGCGGCTGCGGAAATTGGCCCTTTGACTGGGATGGAAGAAAAAAGGTGTTAGGCAGACAAAACAAGAGGTGCAGGAAAGGGGATATTCGCCTTTTCCTGCACTTCTTTATTTTTCCTGCTTTATCTAAGCGTTCCCATCCAGCAGAGCAAGAATCTGCTCCTTCGGCTTAACGCCGGCTGACTGGTGGGTTACTTTTCCGTCCTTGATAACAACCAGTGTGGGAATGCTTGTCACTTTGAAGGCGGAGGCCAGCTCCGGCTCGTTGTCTACGTTGATTTTCCCGATAAGGTACTGAGGATTTTCCTCGGCAATCTCATCCACCAGGGGCGACACCATGCGGCAGGGGCCGCACCAGTCTGCGTAGAAGTCTAAAAGAACGGGCTTAGAGCTTGTTTTTACGGAATCAAAATTGTTTTTATTAACAGTAAGTACTGACATAATAGTTACCTTCCTTTCCTTTGATATCCTTAGGATACACGCTTTGTTTTTTGTTTTCTGTGATAAGGTCACAGTTCCTGCAGCTCTATGGCTCACTGTCCGGAATGCAGGGAGGAGCTGTTTCTTGCCTTACAGATAAGCTGCGTCATAGTCCCCATGGGGCAGTAGACGCACCAGGAACGGGGCTTGAACAGAACCATAGTGATCAGCCCGAGAATGGTGGAGGTCAGCATAACACTGTAAAAGCCAAAGGCAAACTGGGCCGTGCCCTCGGAAAACCATGTGCCGTGATAGGCCCAATGCCAGGGAACCCGGAAAGTCCACAGGAGCGTGACCGCCGTCCCAAGCTCCCTCGTCCCGGCAAATACCAGATAAGTGTTCCACAGCATAAGGAAGAACATAGCAAAGAAAAAGATGAGGAAGCCATATCGGAAATAGTGAGAGCGCATCCATTTTGGGATGTCTTTTTTCCTCGAAAGTCCGAAGCGTCCTCCCACAAGGGCAAATAATTGTCCTCTGCCGCAGTATTTGTTACAGTAGGCCTTATTTCCCTTCACAATCGAGATGAGCAGGGGAATAAAAAAGCAGAGCAGGCCCAGCCAGGCGAAGAGGATATTAAAAAATCCCAGGATCAGATATGTAAGGGAAAAGATCCACAGGTAGTCATACCATTTCTTCTGCTGCTTCATTGTCCGATCACCTCCATAGAAATAATGCTTGTAGGGCACTCTTTTGCGCATTTTCCGCATCCGATGCACAGAGTCTCATCCACCTTTGCATAGATGCCTTTTGGAACGGTTATCGCGCCTTTGGGACAAACCTTGATGCAGCATCCGCAGGCTGCACAGTCACGGGTACTGACGATTGCTTTTCTTTTTGCCATAAAAAAAATCTCCTTCTGCTGATTTTTATATCAGTATACAGGAAGGAGCATTTTTTGTTCCGTGACAAAGTCACATTTCTTTCTTAGCCTGCAAAATATGTCAGCGGCATTTCTTGGATATTTGTTGGAAACCGAAAAAACTAGGTGGTGATTTGACAGAAAATCTGATAAAATAGAAAAAAACATATCAGAAACAGCGCCGTCATAAAGCAGGAGCTTTTAAGCTGACGGCGCGGATGCTTTTTGGAGGTGCTTTATGAAAAAATTTGGATGGTTTTTACTGAGTATTCTTCCGGTGATTGTGTTTATTACGATTCAGTTTGCCGGAACCGTGGTTTTGATGGTGTGGTATATGATACGCTATGGAGTGGAGGCCGGGGCCCAGTCAGCTCTTGATAATGTGATGGCGATTATGGTGCTCACCCAGGTGATGACGCTTTTTGTTACAGGGCTGTGGTACTATTTCGGCGTGTTCCGGCAGAAGGCAGTGAGGGGAGAGAAGGAAAAGAGTCCATTTTCCGTGAAGTCCCTGGGAGGTATTTTCTGCATTGCCATTGGGGCGCAGTGTCTGATTGGGCTGCTCCTTTTGGGATGGAGCGTCGTGAATCCGGAGCAGATTGAGGTTTACAATCAAATGATAGAGGAAAGCGGCATTGGAGAGCTGACAATCCTTTCTGCCATTGCAACGGTGATTATGGCTCCTATTGGGGAGGAGATTGTGTGCCGGGGGCTTACGGTGGAGTATTTAAAGCGCACTGGCGCAGGCTTTTGGGTTATTAACGTAGTGCAGGCCCTGCTGTTCGGGATTATGCATTTGAATCTGGTTCAGGGAGCTTATGCCTTTCTGGTAGGGCTTATATGTGGGTATCTTGTGCTGAAGTACAAGAATCTTCTGGCCTCTATGTTCTTTCATGGAGTCTTTAACGCCTATTCTGCCTTTTTGACGCCGGCGGCTGAGAGGCTGGAGGCGATGAATCCGACGGTTTTTTACATAGGATGTCTGGTTGTGGGAGCTGTGATGTTTTCTCTTGGCATCTGGCTGATGAAGAAGGAGTTTTTGAAGGAAGAAGATGGAAAGCTTCCGGGAATTGGGATTGGGATTTAACCGACGGAGGAAAATGAGATGGAAGATAAAGGCAAAAACATGGATTTAAGAAGGATGCTGGTAACTGGCTCCACGGGCTTTCTCGGGAGCCGGATTGTAAGGGAATATGGGAAATGCTTTCAAGTGTCCGGGCCGGGGCATTCAGAAATGGATCTTTGTGACGAGGCTTCGATGAAAGCTTATGTGGATAGGGTGAGGCCGGAGGTTGTGATCCACTGTGGGGCTGTCTCGGATACAGGGTGGTGCCAGGAGCACCCGGAGGAGTCCCGGCGTATCAATGTGGATGGAACCGGGTATCTGGCAAGGGCCTGTGCCGAGATTGGGGCAAAGCTTATTTTCTGCAGCTCGGATCAGATTTATTTTGGAAGCAGGGGAATGGAGGCCCATCGGGAGGATGAGGCGGTAAGCCCGGCAGGAGAGTATGGGCGGCAGAAGCTGGAGGCGGAGAAGCGGTGCATGGAGCTCTGCCCGGACAGTGTCTGCCTGCGGCTCTGCTGGATGTATGACAGGGAACGGCTTTCGGAAAGGGAGCATGGGAATTTTCTGACTGCTTTTTTGGAGGCTCTTTCAAAGAAACGGGAGATGGTGTATCCGGTTTATGATTATCGTGGGATTACGGATGTGAATCTGGTGGTGGAAAAGCTTTGCCAGACCTTCTCTCTTCCGGGAGGGGTTTATAATTTTGGCTCGGAAAATGAGTACAATACCTACGAGACTGTCCGCAGGCTTCTGGAAGGCCTGGGATATTCCACAGAGAAATTGAAAAAAAATGAGACTGCCTTTGCAGGGAATCCACGAAATATAAGGATTCATATGGGAAAAGCAGAAAAGTTCGGAATTGAATTTCCAAAGACGTTAGAGCAGCTGCTTTCGGCAAATGAACGGTTGTTATGATATAGGAATTGTTTTGCGTCCATGAAATATTATGGGCGCATTTCTTTGCTAAAAAAGCTTAAAAGTGCCTGTCTGGTTAAATGTTAAGCTTTTTATCGGGAATGTTAAAAACAGTTGCTTGAAAGAAGCAGTGTTCTTTTATAAGGTGAACTCAAGGAGGTTTTTTGATGAATGTAGGCGAGAAAATTAAAAAAATCAGAAAGATGGCAGGAATGACACAGGAGGAGCTTGCCGAAAAAATGAATGTGTCAAGACAGACAATTTCAAAGTGGGAAAAAGAAATCTCATCTCCGGATTTGGAGAGTGCGATCGTTTTATGTGAACTGTTTGAGATTTCTTTGGATGATTTTCTGAAAGGAGGGCAGTCCGTGAAAGAAGAAAAAATTTCACTGCAGGATATGATAAAAATAAACCGGCGAAACCAAAAGATGACAATTTTATTGCTCAGCGGTTTGTTTTTCCTTATGATTGGAGCGTTGGCCGCATTATTTATTGAGGCGCTTCAAAGTACTACCGAAAGTATCGCATATATATTGTACCGGTACATAGCAGTCGGCCAGTATGCGAGCGCTCCGGTCAACTATGGGCGGCTTATGGCCCCTGCGATTTTGCTGATTGCAATCGGAGTTATTTTGAGCATGGCGTATATGATGGAAAGATGGAAGGAGAAAAAGAAAGATGTGTAATAAAAAGAAAACGGTAATAGCAGGCCTGATGGTAATTGCAATGTGTCTGGGAGCCTGTGGGCATAAGCAGAAGGAGAATCCTTACGGCCCTTTAGTCGAGAAATTGGGAGATGAGGAGGCTTACGCATTTTTGGATATGGATTATAAAAATTATGTGATGGTAACCTCGGATGGGATGTATGACACAGGAGCAGAGAAGCAGGCTGCTGTCTATTGTACGGTGTATTATTATGGAAGGGATGAGTTTTTTGAACTTGGAACCATTATGAGCGACGGAACAGCCTATCCGATTTCCTTTTCCCGGGACGGCATTTTTGCAGCATCCGGACACAGCATAGAAAAGTATGCTGTGTCCAAAAGCGGAAATGAGCTTTATCTGAAAAAAGCCGTCTATATAGAGTATGATGAAAACGGAAATGAGCGCTATACCTCTGTAACAGATGGGGAGGAAGCAAAGTCAAACGAAGAGGAGTATCAAAAAATAACGGAGGAGTACGGAAAAAGCCAGGTGATACACTTTTCTTACGGTGCGGATGGGTGCGTCAATGAAATTGAGTTTTAGTAAAAGGTATGCGGTTTAGCCGTTCTTTTTCCATTTCCGATACAGCAGATAGGAATATGTCTCAAGCCCGAATACGCCAAAAAGAATAGCGCCAAGGGAAAGCTTCGACATCCAGCCGGTGGAAAAGAAGCCGCTTAAGACCATAATAAATCCCATCATGCAGAAAACAATTCCGCCCATAGCATGTGTCTTTTTCCATACCCACTCGCTCTCCAGGGTCCAGGGGTTTTTGATTCCTATGGTGTAGTTGGTGCGCAGCTGCGGCATATAGTTGCCGAAGGTCAAAAGAAGGATGCCGACGCCGATGGGTACCATGCGTTCTATGGGAACGGGGAAACCGAGGCAGGCGGCGTTGGCGATCCAGAGGATGGCGTTGAGGAAGAGGATGAGCAGGGTGATAAATACCTGGTAGGCCTTTTGGTGCTTTTCGTAGCTTTTGCCTCTGGGATCGATTCTGGGTATGACATGGAGCAGGAAAAGCATGAATAGGGGCAGGAGGGCAAGAAACAGGGTGGACGGCCTGCCGGCCCAGTTGTCGGCTTCTCCGTAGATGTTCCAGTGGATGGGTACCTGGTCGGGCAGCGTTGGGAATATCAGCAGGTGCCCGGCAAAGGATAGGATACAGATAATGGTGAGTATGATGGTTTGTTTTTTCATGTATGGGTACCTCCTTTGGAAAAATCGTAAAACCATTTGACGAGTTCTTGAAAGATGGTCATGTTCAGGCTATAAATGATATTCTGCCCTTTCCGTTCGTCTAAGACTAGGCCGGCCGCTTTTAATGAGCTTAGGTGGTGGCTGATGGACGGCTTGGAAATGTCGAAGTATTCGGCGATTTCACCGGCTGACATATCCCGGTCGGAGAGCAGTTCAAGGATTCTGCGTCTTGTGGCATCGGACAGAGCTTTGAATGCATCGTTCATGGACAGTCCTCCTTTTTAGATGTTAGATATTTAGAGAATCATCTAAATATTTGATTTAAAGATAGCATGGTATAATGAGGATGTCAAGTATATTTCCGGTAGAAATATTTGGATTGCCGGCTATAGGTTACTGGTCACAAAGTGAACAGTAACCTTTGGAGGGGGATAGGCAGAGGCTATTGACATTTTTTTTGAAAACCTGCACAATAAAAGCGGACAGCACAGAAGTATGCCGGTGTGTCTTTTGGCTGGGAGGTATTTGACTTATCTTGGAAAAGGGGTTGGCTTAAAAATGGATGAGAAGAGAATGCAGGTTAATGAGGAGCGGCTGACAAGGACTTTTCAGCGGCTGGTATCTATTGATTCGCCCAGTTTTGGAGAGCGTGAGATGGCGGATGTGCTGAAAGAGGAGCTTCGAAGGCTTGGATTTTTGGTGGAGGAAGATGAAGGGGGCAGGGCTTACAAAGGGACGGCTGGAAATGTGTATGGTTTCCGCAAGGGAAAGCTTCCAGGAAGCCCTCTTTTGTTTGCCGCTCATATGGATACAGTGGAGCCGGCCAAAGGAAAGAGGGCGGTGATACATGAGGACGGCAGGATTACCAGCGAGGGGACAACGGTTCTGGGAGCGGACTGCATGTCCGGGACGGCGGCTCTTTTGGAGGCTCTGTGGGAGCTCGAGGAGGAAGAAGCTTTGTGCCGGGATTTGGAAGTTGTCTTTTTTATAGGGGAAGAGAAGCATCTAAAGGGAAGCGCTGTTTTTGATTTTTCCAGGGTAAGGGCAGAGGAATCTTTTATTCTGGATCTGACCGGGCCGGTCGGCACAGCTGCGTACAGGGCCCCTACTCTGGTGGATTTTCAGATTGAGGTGAGCGGAAAGGCTTCCCACGCCGGCTTTGCGCCGGAGAAGGGGGTTCATGCCATTGCCATTGCAGCAAGGGCGGTGGCGGCCATGGAGCTTGGGCGTGTGGGAGAGGATATGACAGTGAATATCGGAGGGATTGAGGGCGGAGGAGGGACGACCAATATTGTGCCGGAGCGCTGCTCTCTGATTGGGGAGATCCGAAGCTATTCCCACGAGGGGGCTCTTCAACAGGCAAAGCGGATAGAGGAAGTGTTTCGGAAGGAAGCAGAGAAGGCGGGCGGAAGCAGCCGGATGACGTTCCAGGTTCCTGTTCATGCCTACCATACGCCAAAGGAGCACAGCTCTGTAAGACGGTTTAGCCGGGCCTGTGAGAAGCTCGGCCTGTCCGGGCGGCTGGTGGAGACCTTTGGCGGAAGCGATCAGAGCAATCTGTCCCTTCACGGGATTCCAGGCCTGGTACTTGCAAGCGCTATGGAGCAGGTGCATTCCTGTGAGGAGTATACGCAGGTTTCGGAGCTTCTTAGGCTTACAAAGCTTTTGAAGCTTTTGATGCAGGATGACTTTGATGTTCAAGGAAGTGAATTGTTAGTAAAGTGGGTTTTGCCAAAACAAGAGGAATAAAAGCTGGTATGCAGGTGGTTCTTATAAAATGAATATGGTAAAATTTTATAAGAAACGAGGTAAAGCAATATGGAAAAGAAGATTTATATCACAGATAAAGAACGTGCAAAATGTCAAAAGGCGGCTGATGCGTTTGCAGAGCTGTACGAAATGGCGGATATTGTAGTGCTTGATGTAGGAAGATATGGTTTTGTGATGCTCAAATATTATACGCCGCCGCATGGCTTTGAGGAAGATGCAACTTTTACGGACGGCAAGGCATTGTTTGAAGCATTATGGCAGGAATGGCTTGATATGAAGCTGTATCTTATCGCAAAAGGTACTCCATTGCTGGAAAAAGGGTATAAGGGTGTGTTTGAGAGCCTGACAAAAGAAAAACAGTCGGAACTTATCGGACGAAAAGCCGTTTTCGCAAGAATGGCGGGAATAGGTCTGTAAAAAGATGTTTCTAACAAAGAAATAGATAGAGAGATGGATTCCGTAGGCGCAGGCATTGTGGGAATGTCGTATAACTGGCTGTGTTTATGGAACTGTAGGAAACCCTGTTTGCAGGATGTGGGAAAGCTGCTTTTTCTTTTCCACAGGCTGTGAATGGGGTTTTCCATAGTTTCATAGCCAGTTATGCACATTTCCATGATGCAGGTCTTAAATACTTGAAATGATTCGCCTGACCGCATATAATTATATGGCAGAAATTAAAGGAAGGGTGAATGAAGATGTTAGAGTATATTTCTGCCCCAGAAGCGGCAAAGAAATGGGGCATTTCAGAAAGACGGGTGCAAAAGCTATGTGAGGAAAACCGCATACCGGGCGTGGCAAAGTTCAGCCGCTTGTGGCTGATTCCAAAGGACGCTGAAAAACCAACAGATGCCCGATTAAAAGCAGAAAGGAAGAAAAAACATGAATAAAGTTTTAATTATAGATGATGATAAAGAACTTTGCGCACTTATGAAAAAATGCGTAGAGCAGGAAAACCTTACTGCGCTTGTCGCAGGCGGCGGGATAGAAGGACTGCATATATTGGAGGAAACCAAAGATACCTGTTCACTTATTATTCTTGATATTATGATGCCCGATTTAGACGGTTTTCAAGTGTTGAAACAAGTACGGCAGACAAGCAATGTGCCTGTTCTTATGCTTACCGCAAAAAGCGGTGAGGAAGATAAGGTTTCCGGCTTAAGGATGGGGGCAGACGATTATCTGACAAAGCCATTTAGCATTAACGAGCTTATGGCACGTGTAAATTCTCTTATCCGGCGTTTTACATTGCTCAATCCTGTTTCCGGCACAGAAACGGATTGTATGGTATTTCAAGGAATGACGATAGATAACATTAACCGTCTTGTTTTGGTTAATGACATACAAGTGGAACTTACAGGAAAAGAATTTGATCTGCTTTCTTTCCTTGCGGCCAATAAAGGAAAAGTGTTTACAAAAAAGCAGATTTATACCCATGTGTGGGAGGAAGAGTATGCTTTTGATGATAGCAATATCATGTCGTTTATCAGCAAATTACGGAAAAAAATCGAACCAGACCCAGAACACCCTTTTTATATTCTGACTGTCCGGGGCGTTGGTTACCGATTTAACAGGGAGGCATAACATGAACTTAAATTCATTTTTATTAATTGCTCTCTGTACAGCGCTTTTGGCTGTCCTGTTTTTTATTACGAAACTTAGGCGTGTAAGAGGACAATTATCTATTATTGAAGAAGCCCTTGAAGATATAAAGTCCGGTAATCCGAACCGACGGGTTTTGGCGAGAAAAAGTGATATGACAAAGCGTATTTGCTATGCAATCAATGAGATGCCGTTGAAAATGGTCTTGTGGCTGGGGAAGAAAAAGAAGCCTATATCCATGTTGCAGTAGAAAAAGCGTGTCACTTAAAACATTTTGTGGAAGCACTATTTGAGTGGGTAAAACTAGACGCTAAAGAACAGGTTTTTCATTTTGAGTTATGTGATTTTAACGAATTGACCCTCATTCCTATACCCGCATTCTTAATAATCTGTTTCAAAATGTGCTTATGCACAGTGGCGGCAATAAATTGACTTTGAAATTATTGGAGAATGAACAGCAAGTAGAAATTATCATTTCAGATAATGGAAAAGGTATTTCCTCCTCTGATATTACGCACATTTTTGAGAGAATGTATCAATGTGACAGTTCACGTTCTGCCAGGGGCAGTGGCTTGGGGCTATCTATTACGACAGAACTTGTAAATGCTCACAATGGGAAAATTAAAGCAGACAGCAATCCCGGAATGGGTGCAACATTTACGATACTATTTCCAAAAGCTCTGTAACAGCACAGGGCTTTTTGTATATTCATTGGAGGAAAACATGAAAAAAGCAAGGTTACGGCAAGGTTTTGGCAAGGTTAATGCTATATAATTAGGGATTGGAAAGGAGGAAAAGGCAATGACAATTATCTTTACTGAGATACTGAAATGGAAACGGAATAAGACAGTTTGGGGTATTTTTATTCTTACTGCTATTTTGGGAGTATTTGCGGTTGAGCGTGCCTGCAGCATATCAAGAAGCAATCCTCTCATGGATAGCTTTGGTGACTTATACACTTTGGCATTTAAGAACCTTACAAGCCTGTTTCTGCCTATTGTGTTGGGGATGTTTGCCACCACATTGTTCTTTGATGAACAGAAAAACGATACATTAAAAGGACTTTTGATTATTCCGGTTTCCAAAGCACAGCTTTATTTTTCAAAGATAGCGGTTGTAATCCTTATGTCATTGGGGCTATGCCTGTTTACCTTTGTTATCTGTATCGTTGGCGGCTTAATTGCTGGCGGCTTTACTGATTTGAATACGGAAACAATACTACAGGCGGGGCTATTGTTTTTGGCTGGCGGTGCGCTGATCCCGGTTGCCATGCTCCCAATCATATTTTTAGCAACGCTATCAAAAGGGTACATTTTACCGATTGGGGCTGTATTACTTTATCTTGTGCCTGTTGTGCTTGCCCCGTCCCAGCTCATGGGACTGCACCCCTTGGCGAGTGTTATGGGAATTTATCCCCACATTTCACCTGCCGCTATTGAAATGGTAAACAGTTGGACAGGAAATGCAGTAATAACAGCATCACCGATGACTTGTTCTGTTTCTTTACTGGCTATAGGCATTATTTCGACAATCGTTTCTGTAATTGTTTTACAGAAGAAAACATTTTGAAGAGTTTTTACCAACTATTCAGCAAGCGGAAACTTGTATAACTATGTGATTTAGAAAGACCACGATAATTAAGAAAGTGAGGAAATATTATGTGCAGCTATGTGATTGAAACAAAGCGGTTAACAAAAAAATATGGTGAGCAGACAGCGGTCAATGCTGTTAATATCCATGTAGAAAAAGGGCGGATATACGGACTACTGGGGCGTAATGGAGCTGGCAAAACCACAATAATGAAAATGATTTTGGGATTAACCCCTGTTACTTCTGGGGAAATAGATGTGTTCGGACAAAATATCAAAGGAAGGGAAAAACGGGTATATCCCCGGATTGGGGCTATTATTGAAACACCCGGCTTCTACCCAAACCTGACGGGTACGGAAAACCTTGAAATATTTGCGAAGCTGCGAGGCACTGCTGCCCCCAATGCTGTAAAAAATGCTTTGGATATTGTCGGACTCCCTTACCGGGATAAAAAGCTGTTCAGCAAATATTCTCTTGGAATGAAGCAGCGTCTTGGTATTGCAAATGCTATTTTGCATGATCCGGAGCTGTTGATTTTAGATGAGCCTACGAATGGTCTTGACCCTATCGGCATTGCAGAAGTAAGGGATTTTATTAAAGACTTGAGCACCGAGCGAGGGAAAACAATCCTCATTTCCAGCCATATCCTGTCCGAGATTGCATTGTTGGCTGATGATATTGGCATTATTGACCACGGTGTCTTACTGGAAGAAAACAGCATGGAAACACTGAAAAGAAAAAACAGTAAATATATACTTCTGCAAGTTTCTGATATCCCGAAAACTTCTCTTGTTTTGGAAAGGCAATTCGGAGTTACAGATTATTCCGTACAGGATGACCATTCCCTGCGGATTTATAATACGTCATTGGATATGGCGGCTGTCAATAAGGCTCTTGTAGTGCAGGATGTGGCTGTTATCAGTTCACAATTATGTAATGACACATTGGAGGACTATTTCAAAAAAATTACAGGGGGAGAAGGCATTGCTTAAATTGATACAGACAGAATTTCTAAAACTGCGCCGTAGAAAGTTTATCCTGTTAATGCTGCTGGCAGCTCTTCTCATGCCATTTCTTGCAATCTTTTATTTTAGTGGGTTCAGGGAAGCAGGCGTAGACACAATACAATTTTATAAATGGACTGCGTTCAGCTATACGCCTTGGGTTATACTTCCTGTCGTATTGGGGGTATTTTCCACTATGCTTATGTATGATGAACACCAAAATGATATGCTTAAACAGTTGTGGATTATACCAATTTGCAAGGCGGAATATTTTTTTAGTAAATTTATTATTGTACTGTCTTATTCCATTTGTTTTATGCTGCTCACAGCCGGATTGTCTGTGCTTTTTGGTATGCTTCCCGGTTATATAACATTTGAATGGGGCAGTTTTTGTTACTTGCTAAAAAAATGTATGGAAATTGCTATATTAACCGCATTCGCCATAATACCGCTTTTGGCGGTTGCGGCTGCCGGAAAAAGTTATATATTTCCAGTATGCGTAACGCTGGTTTATACGTTCCTTGGTTTTATTCTGCTTATGGTTAATATGTATCTGCACCCTCTATCCAGTATGAGCGCCATTGTCATGCGTGATATTCCCGGTGTAGTTTTGGCACAAACTCTTAATATTCCTGCGGCATTAATATGTATTACTATATGGTGTGTGGGTTCAGTGGTGTTGGCTATATTTGCTTTAGGAAAAAGAAAGTGAGGTGGGTAGTATGAAACAATTACTTTGGGCTGAACGCCGAAAACTTCGTCATTCTAAAATCGTTTGGATTGCTGTCTTTGCAGTGGTTATGATTGCTGTTATCGTTTTTGCAGAGGGGCAGTTTGTATTTAAGGGTTCACGATATATAGATGGGGCTGGCTGGTTTATGACTGCCGCACAGTCTTTGGCAACCTTTTTTGTGCTTCCGGCTGTCATTGCATTGTTAGGCAGCTATATGATTTGCCGGGAGGAACAGGAAGATACTCTGAAGTCACTGCGGCTTGTGCCAGTAGATGAAGCGAAACTGACTGTTGTTAAAATGATCGTTGTAATGGTTTTCAGTATTTTGATTTATCTTCTGCTGTTTGTAATTACTTTTGCGGTTGAAGCTATAATGCATTTCGGAACATTATCTATTCAGACAGTATGGGGCTTCCTTTTTACCTATTTTGTAAATGGTATTGGCGTATTTCTTGCTATTTCACCGATTGTGGCATTAGTAGCCCGTATAAAAAAAGGGTATTGGCTTGCTTTGGTATTTACTGAAATCTATTCCTTTGTTGGCCTGTTTGCAAGTATGTCTGAAACTCTGAAAACTGTTTACCCGATTACTGCGGTGTTCCAGCTTTCAGGATATTATGAAGTAACAATCGGAAACAAAGCAGTCAGCTTAGTTATTCTGATAGTTTGTATGGTTCTTGCAGTTTTAATTTTGAACGGATTAAGCCGTAAAAACAAAAAGAGTATTTATTAATTGTGTAAAATATCCGTATTGTAAATCTGCCGTACAACGGCAAAAGAAAAAAGCCGTTGTATAGCAGACATATTTGGGTGCATTGATGCAGCAGCTTTGGAAACCAGGGCTGCTGTTTTTGCTGTAACTTTTGTTGGAGTGATAGGAGAAAAATGAAACGATAGTTTAATGCTCATGTACGGTAAAGAAGCAAGTAACCGAAAACAAGAGATAGACCGCCAGCACCACACTATTCCGAACCAAAGACCAAAAGACAAACATTATGGAAATGTGCATAACAGGCTATGGAATCCCTCTTGTTCCTGTTAAAAGGCAAGAAATATTATATGCCTATTTGTTGATAAAGTATAAAATATGCAGAACAATATTGCTATAATTTATACTGCCATATATAATCTCTAATGGCATTCAAAAAATAAAGAAATTGATTAGAAATAGATTTTTATTTGATAATCTTAAGAAAGACATTGAATAGGAGGACATATTTATGGCACAAAGCATACTGATTGTAGATGACGAAAATGAAATTGTATCAATGCTGTATCGTTATTTCAGCAAACTTGGATATACAGTATATACTGCAACAGCGGGAAAAACTGCATTAAAAGAAGTAGAAAAGAATCCTAACATTATTTTGTTAGATGTTAATATGCCGGATATAGACGGATTTACTATTTGTGAAAGAATACGGGATTATGTTTCATGCCCTATTATTTTTTTAACAGCACGTATTGAAGATAGTGATAAAATAAAAGGTTTTTCTATTGGAGCAGATGACTATGTAATAAAACCATTTTCTATTGATGAATTAGAAGCTCGTATTGCAGCACATCTTCGTAGAGAAAAAAGGCACAATATAGCTTTAAAAGTGCAATTTGACGATGATATGGTTATAGATTATTCCTCGCGTATTGTGTTTTATCATAATACGGATATATCTTTTACCAAAAAGGAATTTGATATAATATCTTTCCTTTCACAAAACAAAGGGATTGTTTTCAATCGGGAAACTATTTATGAAGAAGTTTGGGGATTAGACGGGATTGGCGATAATACAGTTGTCACAGAGCATATCAGACGTATTAGGGCAAAATTTTTATCTTTAGGCGATAGACCTTACATTGAAACAGTTTGGGGGTGCGGATATAAATGGGAAAATTAAAGCAAAGCAAATTGTTCAATCAGTTAAATAACATGAGTATCAGAATGTCCTTTGTTCTTTATGCTTTGTTTTCGTTGTTGATTGGAATAATTATTTGTATCTTTTTAATTTCAATAATAGACAACTATAGAATAAATCTAAATTATAAGTATGAAAATATGACAGCAAGGTATGATATACCGGAAAATGGTTCGTTTACTGCCGCCTATAGCAACGACCAAACAAAATACACAATATTCGACACTAAAGGTAATGAGATATGTAAATTCAATGTTGATTATCAAAAAGAACGTCCAGTACACGAATATGTCTATCCGAACCATGTTTCATATATTGAAGTTACACCTAATTTTACGAAACGGGACAGACTGATTGACAGTGTTTTAGGCTCACTAAATATTGTAATAATTCCTACCATACTATCTATTAGTATGATATGTTGCGTGACATTTTTTTATAAAAAGAAATTATCAAAACCTATTAAGCTATTGACTAATGCATATCGTAAAATTGAAGCAAACGATTTAGATTTTGAATTATCATATCCATTAAATGATGAAATGGGGAAACTCTGCCATGCTTTTGAAAAAATGAAAGAATGTTTGGCAAAAAATAATGAAACTATGTTTCGGCAATTTGCTGAACAGCGCCGCCTAAATGCAGCTTTCTCACATGATTTACGAACTCCCTTGACCTTATTAAAAGGTCATGCTACTATGCTGCTTTCTTTTATTCCAAAAGGCTTGGTATCACAGGAAGAAATATTAGAAGAAATATCAATAATGTCAAAAAATGTTTCGCGGCTTGAAAAATATGTAAATGCTATGACAAACTTATACAGATTAGAAGATATTGAAATTTCACGACAGCGTATTACTGTTTATTCACTTATCGACAGTTTGAATGATACAGCAGAATTACTTTGTTGTGACAAACATTTTTCGATTACAACAAATGGAGAAAATGTAGCCATATTTATCAATTTAGATGCAGTTATGCAAATTTATGAAAATTTACTCTCTAACAGTATTAGATATGCAAAAAATGATATTGCTATTAGCGTAGTAATAAAGAATAATGATTTAGTTATATCAGTTTCAGACGATGGTTGTGGTTTTAAAAATAGTGATATTGAAAAAGCAACATTACCATTTTATAAATTATCAAAAGATATATCTACTGAACATTTGGGGTTAGGACTGAATATCTGTAAAATTCTATGTGAAAGACATGGTGGAAAAATTCAAATTGCTAATAATAAAGCAGGGGGAGCGTGTGTTACGGTAAAAATAAATTGTAGTGAAAGTTGATTGAAAATAGACATTTTATTGCTACGATATATCCAAAAGAAAGGAGATAAGGACAAATGAAAAAAATAATGAGTATGTTTATAACCTTATCGTTACTGGTGTGTACTGTCGGGTGTAGTCAAACAGAGGACAGTGATAATCATGTAGTACAAGACTATTTCGAAGAATATGAGTTTTCTCCTTATGGAAATGAAGAAGAACTTGACACTTTGGAGGATTTAAAGATTTCAATGAATACAGAAAAGGATTTAGACCTAAAGCACCTTTCGTTTTTAATAGAAAATAATTCTGATAAAGAATACCGGTATTCACCAAATTATTTTGAAATAGAAGCTGAACAATCCGGTACTTGGTATCAGCTTAAGCAACTTGATGACCCCTCAAAGAGCAATGAAAAGGATTGTATTATTAAGCCTGATGAACGACTAACATTAGAAATTGATGTTAAAAGTTTTTATGGGGAATTGCCTGCTGGACACTATCGCTTGATTAAACAATTTACTTTCTTTGAAAATGAGAGAGATTGGGATTACGATGCTTATAATTTATCTTGTGAATTTACGACTAGGTAAAAAAATTCTTCACTCTGTTTCGCAAATAGGTAATTAAGGCATAGCAACCCAAATTACTGCTATTCCTTTGAATTATAAATGCAACCGTAAACCATGCACCGGCACATGTGGGAGAGAGGGGGAATTATTTATGGCTTGCACAGAAGCATACAAGGAGCATATCGAATACACATTTAATGCCTTTTGCAGAGTAGTTATACGCTATGCCGCTATCAACGCATGGCGTGACAGGGATAGGAGGCGGCAAAGAGAAATATCTTTTGAATACCTCACCGAAGAAAAGTTTTACCCATTCAGTACAACAGATAAATATTTTATAGACCCCTGTAAGCAATACCCGGTTACGATATGCGGTCAGAAAGTTATCCTTACGAACGGGGAACTTGCCGAAGCCCTGTCCTCTCTGCCAGAGAAAAAGAGAGAAATCATCTATTTTTACTTTTTCGGGCGTTACACACAGCAGGAAATCGGGGAACTATACGGACGCTGTCGGAGTACGGCATGGCATCACATACACAGTGCTTTACAAATGTTGCATGAAGAAATGGAGGTGCTTTTCAATGAGGAATCCTAAACTTGTGCCGTATGAAACCATTATCAGAGCGACCAGCGGAGAGCCGGAAGCGGTGGACGAGGTTTTACGGCATTACGGCAAGCGAATCCGGCTTGCTTCCCTTGAAAACGGACAGGTCAACAAGGACACCGAGGACAACATCAAACGGCGGCTTATCGCTGCCCTGTTACAGTTCCGTTTTGACGAACAGGCGACATAACGGGAGGTGAGATTTGTCGGAAAAATAGTCATGCTTATATTCAACGACACCGAAGAAAAAGCGGTTGAGAAAGCCATAGCCGCCCTTGCCGATATGATACCGCTGGAAGCCATACAGCCGCCCCATTCCCCCACACTGGTTTTTCCGGGATTGGAAATCAGATTACACCAACGACGGGTACTGAAAGACGGTGCAGACATCTATCTCACCCGTTTGGAATACGGCGCACTCTGCTACCTTGCCGCTAGTCCGGGGAGGGTATTCACAAAGGCGCAAATCTTTGAATCCGTGTGGAGCATGGGAAGCGAAAGCTGCCAGTCAAGCGTTGCCAGTGTGATATGCAATTTACGGAAAAAGATAGAGCCGGACAGCAAAAACCCCACCTACATAAAGACCGTTTTAGGCATAGGCTACAAGTTTGCTTCCGGGGAATGACAACAGAATAACCGCCGCCCATCACAGCGGCGCACCAAGACAGGAAATCAAGAAAAGGTTTCCTGTTTTTTTGCACCCAAAACCAAGCCGGATTTTGCACCGCAATAAAATAATTCAACTACTTTCAGAAAACATTGCCAAAATTTCCGTTTTTGTCAAATGCTGTTGTGAAAACACGAAAAGAAATTCCGGGGAACTTTGCCAGATTTGCCTTGCCGTGCGTAGTAAGTAATAGAAGGAGAAACACCACCGCAAAATTGGCAGAATCCACGCAACGCAAGCCGGGGGTATCAGCAAAAGCCCACACAGAGGAAACCGCCACTTTCTTAGAGCAAGATTCTACCACAGTACCAAATTTCGCCTATCGGCTCATTTTGTCCTATGGGAATCTTGTTGGGGTTGCCACCCCAAGCCCGCCTTTTGCGGCTTGCGCCGCTTGAAAAAATCCACCCACGAAAGGAGGTTCACAGCCATGAAAAGATACAACACGCCCCACCGCCACCGGGTAATCAAAACACGCTTGACCGAGGAAGAATACGCCGAGTTTTCCGAGCGTGTCACCCTCTGCAAAATGAGCCAAGCCGAGTTTATCCGGCAAGCCCTTACCAAGTCAAGAATACAGCCTGTTATTTCCGTTTCCCCGGTCAATGATGAATTGTTATCTGCCGTTGGGAAACTCACAGCCGAGTACGGGAAAATCGGCGGAAACTTGAATCAGATTGCCCGCTGTCTGAACGAGTACGGCGCACCCTATAACGCCCTCTCCCAAGAGGTACAAGCCGCCATATCCGGGCTTGCCGCCTTGAAGTTTGAAGTCTTGCAGAAAGTAGGTGAAGCCGTTGGCAACATTCAAACATATCAGCTCTAAAAATGCCGATTACGGAGCAGCCGAGCAGTACCTAACTTTTGAGCATGACGAGTTTACCATGAAGCCCACACTGGATGGGAACGGGCGGCTTGTTCTCCGTGACGATTACCGCATATCTTCCCTTAATTGCGGTGGGGAAGATTTCGCCATAGCGTGTATGCGCTCCAATCTGAAATACGGCAAGAACCAGAAGTGGGAGGACGTAAAGAGCCACCATTACATTATCAGCTTTGCCCCCCGTGACGCACCAGACAACGGCTTGACGGTTGACCGGGCGCAGGAGTTGGGTGAGCAGTTCTGTAAAGAGCATTTCCCCGGACACCAAGCCCTTGTATGCACCCACCCGGACGGGCATAACCACAGCGGCAACATTCATGTGCATATCGTAATCAATTCCCTACGGATTGCGGAAGTGCCGCTGCTTCCCTACATGGAAAGACCAGCGGACACAAGGGAGGGCTGCAAGCACCGCTGTACGGACGCTGCTATGGAATATTTCAAAGAACATGGGCGCATCTATGACCGCATCATGGATAGGTGTGTTCCTGTTGCTTTTTCAGGGAAAAATTACCGGATAGGCAGGGGGAGGGCAAATATGGAGAATGCTTCAGGCATTTTAAAGCATGAAACAGTGTGAAATGCTGTACGGTTCTTGAATTTGCAATGAAAAAATGATATGATAAAACCACAAAAAAGAAAGGAATAACACATGGCAAATATATATGACGGGGCGTTCCGTACAATCTTAAATGACTGCCGGAAACTGATTATCCCTGTAATCAACGAGATTTTCGGGGAAACATATATAGGGGAAGAAGAAATACAGTTTTTTCCCAATGAGCATTTTATAGACCAGAAGGACGAAGCGGATAGAGAACGCATTACGGATACAAATTTTACAATTTTTGGAAAGATACCAAAGAAATATCATATCGAATGTGAAAGCAGCCTGCCGGATGGGAAAATTACAATAAGGCTTTTTGAGTATGATGCACAGATAGCTCTTGACGAGGGCGAAGTTACAGAGGAAACTCTGACAGTGACATTCCCCAATACGGCGGTTCTGTATCTTCGGACATACAAAAAGACACCGGACAAAATGAAATATGTTATCATTACGCCGGGTGGGACGGTGCAGTATGATGTGCCGATTATGAAAGTACAGACATATTCACTTGATGATATTTTTGAAAAACGTCTGCTGATGCTGATTCCGTTCTACATTTTTTCACATGAGAAAGGTTTTCCGGAGTATAATAGTAATGAGCAGAAACTGGCAGAATTAAAGGCAGAATATCAGGAAATCTTGAAAAGGCTTGACGAACTGGAGCAGCAGGGAGTGATTGGTGCGTTTGATAAGCGGACAATCATAGAGCTTTCCGGTGATGTAATTAAAGAGATTGCACAGAAATATGAGAATGTGCAGAAAGGTGTAGGTGATATTATGGGCGGAGCATTGATTGAAACAAGTGCAAGAAGATTAAAAAACGAAGCAGAAAATGAAACGAAAAAGCAGACAGCATTGAAACTGTTGAAAAGAGGAAAACAGACGGTTGAGGAAATAGCAGAAGATACAGGGCTAAGTATTACAGAAGTAGAGCAGCTCGCAGGGATTCAGACAGTGTAAACAGCAGATTAGAAAATTTCATATTATGGCTATGAAACAGGGAAATAACTGATGATTCAGATTTGTTTCTCTGTTTTTTTGTGTCATTTCGACAGTAACTTGTGGATATGGCAGCGTCAATAAGTCCGTATCCTTGTACAGCGTCAGGGCAATTACAGAAAAAGAAAGGATTAAAAATATGGATAATGTGACCGGTAATTGCACCAGTACAAAAGCAAATATTACAGTAAAAGCGGTTTTTGACGGAAACCAAAGCGGACAGCAGGCATTTATGAAACTGATACGGAGGAAATACCGTACCAGCGAAACTGATGCGCCAAATAGTGATATTGACAAAACGACATATATCATTGATAAAACACAATATATGGATTATACTAAGAACAGTGGAGCAGACATTGGCGGTACAACTGTTGGTTTTGCGGAAAATGGAGGACAGTATGATGGATTCTAATTTCGCAGCATTACAACAGCTTCACAACAGCAGTTTACGGGTTGCCATATATTGCAGGCTCTCAAAGGACGATAACCTTGACGGGGAAAGCGCAAGCATACACAACCAGCGTGATATGCTGGAAACATGGTGTCAGGAGCATGGTTTTACCGTTGTGGGTGTGTACGCTGATGACGGATATTCCGGTTTATACATGGACAGACCGGACTTCCAGAGAATGTTAGCCGACTGCAAACAGGGCAAGATTGACATTGTGGTAACTAAGGATATGTCAAGGCTTACCCGAAACAGCACACATTCGGGACAGTTGAGGGACGAATTTTTTCCAAAACACCATATCCGCTACATAGGCGTGACAGACGGCGTGGATACGGGAAAAGATGATGACCTTATCGCATTCCGCAGCGTTTTCAACGAGATTTATTCAAAGGATATCGGAAAAAAGGTACATTCCTCTTATGTCATCAAGGCGAAAAAGGGTAAGTTTACCGGATGCGTTGCACCGTTCGGCTATATGAAGTCACCGGAAGATAAAAACTTCCTGATACCGGACAAAGATACCGCTTGGATTGTGCAGAAGATATTCGGATGGGCGGCTGAAGGGCATGGAACAAACTGGATTCGGCGCAGACTGGAGGACGAGAAAATCCCCGCATCCTGCTGGTGGAACAGGAAGAAAGGCTTGCGAAACCATGTGACCAAATGGGAAAAGGAATACGGCGAAAAGGGTATCTATATGTGGGATTTTTCCACAATCAAGCAGATACTCGCCAATCCTGTCTATATTGGAACGATAGCGTCACAGAAAGCAGATTACCGTTTCAAGGTTGGCTGGATTGGAGATAAAAAGCCAGAGGACTGGATTCAGGTGGAGAACGTACATGAGCCGCTTGTGGATATGGATACCTACAATCTTGTGCAGGAAAAAGTGAAGATGCGCAAAAGACCGGACGCATGGGGAAATTACGGGATATTTGCAGGGCTTGTCAAATGTGGGGAATGCGGCAGCACCATGAACCAGCGTGTGGCAAATGCGAAGGCAAAAACAAGGATACTGACGTGTGCAAAGTATAATCGTTACGGCGTGGCACATTGCAGCCAGCACCGATTGGAGCTTGACATGCTGTATCAGATTGTTTTGGAGCAAATACGCTCTTGTGCGGCACTTGCCCTTGCAGACGAAACAAAAGTCATGGAGGAACTGCGGAAAAGCTGCCAGTGCGACAGCGAGGAAGAAAGCAGGCGCATAAAAGAAAAGCTTTCCGAAAGTGAGCGCAGGCTTTCCGAACTGGACGTGCTGATTTCAAAACTCTATGAGGACTGGGTAGCGGGCAGGATTAACGAAACGAATTTTACTTGCATGATGGAAAAAGCACAAGGCGAACAGGAAGTCTTACAGAAAAAGGTGGGTACGATGCGTGAACGTCTTAACGGGGCGGCAAGGGAACAGGAGGACAATTCAAAGTGGCTTTCACTGATAAGGCAGCATGCCGACATTAAGGAACTTGACCGGGAAATGTTACATCTGCTCATCAAAGAGATTGTTGTCCATGAGGATATGGCAGAAGGAAAACGCAGCGCAACAGTGGAGATACACTTTAATTTTATGAAACAGGGAAGCCAGCTAACGGTAAAAAGTTAGGCTGATGTTTTCAAAAATCGCATACAGGGGATTGAGTTTTATCCCCTGTGGCGGAGAAATATCTACAAAACACAATCAAATCTTGAAGTTTCACAATCATTTCGATTATTATTCAACTATTTAGGTATGACACAGCTCATGGTGGGCGGCGTTGCGCTGATCGGCATGACCCTTGTACCCCTGCTTTCCGGGCTGTTCGGCTAAGAAGCACGGGTAAGAGCCTATGCAGATCATACTTGACGCGATCACGGAATGGATAAAGGAAATCTTCATAGGAGCCATTAACGGGAACCTGTCAACTATGTTCGGGGAAGTAAATTGTTAGTAAAGTGGGTTTTGCCAAAACAAGAGGAATAAAAGCTGGTGTGCAGGTGGTTCTTATAAAATGAATATGGTAAAATTTTATAAGAAACGAGGTAAAGCAATATGGAAAAGAAGATTTATATCACAGATGAAGAACGTGCAAAATGTCAAAAGGTGGCTGATGCGTTTGCAGAGCTGTACGAAATGGCGGATATTGTAGTGCTTGATATAGGCAGATATGGTTTTGTGATGCTCAAATATTATACGCCGCCGCATGGCTTTGAGGAAGATGCAACTTTTACGGACAGCAAGGCATTGTTTGAAGCATTATGGCAGGAATGGCTTGATATGAAGCTGTATCTTATAGCAAAAGGTACTCCATTGCTGGAAAAAGGGTATAAGGGTGTGTTTGAGGGCCTGACAAAAGAAAAACAGTCGGAACTTATCGGGCGAAAAGCCGCTTTCGTAAGAATGGCGGGAATAGATTTGTAAAAAGATGTTTCCAGCAAAGAAATAGATAGAGAAATGGATTCCGTAGGCGCAGGCATTGTGGAAATGTCGTATAACTGGCTGCGTTCATGGAACTGTGGAAACCCTGTTTGCAGGATGTGGGAAAGCTGTTTTTGCTTTTCCACAGGCTGTGAATGGGGTTTTCCATAGTTCCATAGCCAGTTATGCACATTTCCATGATGCAGGTCTTAAATACTTGAAATGATTCGCCCAACCGCATATAATTATATGGCAGAGATTAAAGGAAGGGTGAATGAAGATGTTAGAGTATATTTCTGCCCCAGAAGCGGCAAAGAAGTGGGGGATTTCAGAAAGACGGGTACAAAAGCTGTGTGAGGAAAACCGTATACCGGGCGTGGCAAAATTCAGCCGCTTGTGGCTGATACCAAAAGATGCCAAGAAGCCGGCTGATGCCCGCACAAAAGCAGGAAGGACGGGGAAGCATGAATAAGGTTTTGGTTATTGATGATGACAAAGAACTTTGTGCGCTTATGAAAAAATGCGTAGAGCAGGAGAGCCTTGTTGCGGTTGTCGCTAACGGCGGCATAGAAGGGCTGCGGATATTGGAGGAAAACAAGGATACCTGTTTACTTATTATTCTTGATATTATGATGCCTGATCTGGATGGTTTTCAAGTATTGCAGCAAATACGGCAGACAAGTAATGTTCCTGTCCTTATGCTGACCGCAAAAAGCGAAGAAGAGGATAAAGTGTCCGGCTTGCGGATGGGGGCGGACGATTACCTGACAAAGCCGTTTAGCATCAACGAGCTTATGGCACGGGTAAATTCCTTAATCCGGCGTTATACCCTGCTTAATCCTGTTTCCAGTCCTGAAACAGACTGCATGACGTTTCAGGGGATGACGATTGACAGCCTTAACCGCCTAGTCTTTCAAGGAAATGAACAGATTGAACTTACAGGAAAAGAATTTGACCTGCTTTCTTTTCTGGCATCAAATAAGGGCAAGGTATTTACAAAAAAGCAGATTTATACGCAGGTTTGGGCGGAAGAATATGCTTTTGACGACAGTAATATCATGTCATTTATCAGCAAATTGAGGAAAAAAATTGAACCAGACCCGGAGCATCCGTTTTACATTTTGACTGTCCGTGGCGTTGGCTACCGTTTTAACAGGGAGGCTTGACATGAGTGTTAACCCATTTTTATTGATTATGTTTTGTACAGCTTTGTTGGTAATCCTGTTTCTTTTCACAAAACTCAGGCGTGTACGGGGGCAATTGTCTATTATCGAGGAAGCGCTTGAAGATATAAAATCCGGGAACTTAAACCGTCGTATGCTGACTAAGAAAAATGATATGACAAGAAAAATCTGCTATGGCATTAATGAGATTGCAATGAACAGCCAGACACAGCTTATCAGACAAAAACAGTCTGAACAGGCGTACAAACGGTTAATGACCAGTATCTCCCATGATGTCAAAACGCCCCTTGCTTCTCTGGTTGGGTATTTGGAAGCAATAGAAAGTAAGATAGTGGCAGGAGAAGAAAAAGACGAATACGTCCATGTCGCATTTGAGAAAGCCCATTACCTGAAGCATTTTGTGGAAAATCTCTTTGAGTGGGTGAAACTGGATTCCGGGGAACAGATTTTTCACTTTGAGGCTTTGGATTTGAATGAAGCATCCCGGGACATCGTAGCTGATTGGATTTCCGTTTTAGAAAACAGTAATTTTGAGTATGAATTTGATATTCCGGAAACGGAATACCTTATGCGTATAGATGTAAATGCGTATAGCCGTATCCTCAACAACCTGCTGCAGAACGTGCTTATCCATAGCAAAGGAAATAAAGTGATATTCCGTATTTCAGAAAATAACCGGCAAGCCCGAATTACATTAACAGATAATGGCAAAGGAATATCCCCCGATCATCTCCCGCATATTTTTGAAAGAATGTACCAATGCGACCAGTCACGGTCTGCAAAAGGAAACGGGCTGGGCTTATCTATTGTAAAAGAACTTGTGGCAGCCCATAAAGGAACGATTGCCGCTGACAGCACTCCTGATAAGGGAACTATATTTACAATATTGCTTCCAAAATCCCTGTAGTAATACGGGGATTTTTCAGTTTGTCAAATTTCTGTTAGCTGTAAAAACATGAAAAAAGCAAGGTTTTGGCAAGGTTTTGGCAAGGTTAGCGTGATAGAATAGCAAATATGAAAAAGGAGGTTTCGCAATGAGCAAATATGTAATTGAAACAAAAAATCTTACCAAACAATACGGAACACAGAAAAGCGTTGCGGATTTGAATATCCATGTAAAGCAGGGACGCATCTACGGTCTGCTTGGCAGGAACGGAGCCGGAAAGACAACGACCATGAAAATGCTGCTTGGGCTGACACAGCCCACTTCCGGGGAAGTTACAATCTGGGGACAGCCTTTACGGACAAATGAGAAAAAGCTCCTGCCCCGGATTGGCTATCTGATCGAATCCCCCGGATTTTACCCGAATCTGACCGCCACAGAAAACCTGCGCATTTTTGCTACCCTGCGGGGAGTGCCGAGCCATAATGCAATTAAAAATGCGCTTGATTTAGTGGGGCTTCCCTATAAAGACAAAAAGCTGTTTTCCCAATATTCCCTTGGCATGAAGCAGCGATTGGCGATTGCCCTTGCCATTATGCACGACCCGGAGCTTTTGATTTTGGACGAACCGATTAACGGTCTTGATCCGATTGGAATTGCGGAAGTGCGCTCTTTTATCCGTGACCTCTGTACGGAAAGAGGGAAAACAATATTGATTTCCAGCCATATTCTTTCCGAAATTGCACTTTTGGCTGATGATATAGGAATTATCGACCACGGCGCATTATTGGAGGAAGAAAGCCTTGCAGAACTGGAAGCAAAAAGCAGCAGACATATCCGTTTTACCGTTTCCAGTACAACACAGGCGGCAAGGATTTTAGAACGCAATTTCCATGAAACGCAGTTTACCATACAGGACGATTATAAGATGCGTCTGCATAATTTAGACATTCCTGTCGGTGAAATTGTAACAGCCTTTGTCGAAAACGGGCTTACCGTGTCAGAAGCCTATGTCTGCGAAGAAAGCCTTGAAGATTATTTCAAGCGTGTAACAGGGGGTGAAGGGATTGCTTGATCTTGTAAAGTGTGAGTTTTGGAAATTGAAACGGAAAAAGTTTGTCCTTTTCGTAATATTTTCTGCGTTGCTTTTTCCTATCCCGTTTACTGCACTTGTGCTAAAAGGGAATGTGGGCGATTTGAACGCTTTTGACGGCTTATATGATATGCTCTTTTGTATAGCTGTCCCTGTCATGCTTCCCTGCATACTTGGCATTATAGCAGCTATGCTCTTTTACATGGAAAGAGATAATGCAACTCTGAAAAATTTGATGGCTATTCCTGTTTCGGCATGGAAAATTGCGACTGCAAAAATCATAGTATTATACTTTATCAGCCTTTTATTCACTTGTGTGACATTGTTCTCTGCAATCATCGGTGGGATAATAGCCGGAACTGATTTGGGCAATATTTGGAATAAACTTGTAATTGCCGTTATTACAGCTATTCTATATGCCACGGGTACACTTCCGATTATAATTGCGATTGTAAAATTTAACCGCTCTTATATATTTGCAGTTATTTTGACATTCTTCTATACAATGTTTGGATTTTCCCTTGCTTTTACAGGGCAATTCACATCAGAAAATCAAGTGTTGAAAGTGCTTACCAGTCTTTTACCTACGCCTGTTATTTATCGTTGGCAGGCTTCAAGAATGATTGGGCAGGGAACAACTGCTTTTGAAAACTGGCATCCTTACTTTCTGAAATTAGAAATTGTAGTATTTACCGTTTTTATCCTTGGAGGTATCTCTTATTTTGCGATTATCAAAATCTACAAAAAGCAGGAAGGGCAGGTGTAAGAAATGGCAAGGCTCATAAAAACAGAACTCTGGAAATTAAAACGTTACTCTGTTATCTGGATTGGAATTGCAACTATGCTGTCTGTTGTTTTACTAACCTGTTTTATGGAGATTGGTACGCCGGGAACGCCGACATTTTCCAGTTTTTCAGATGATGTAATATGGAACAGCTTTTCGCTTATCTTTCCGGCGACAATCGTAATGATTGCGGGTTATATGATTGAACGTGAAAGAACAGACGACACGCTTAAAAATATAATGGCAATCCCGGTATCTTTCCGAAGCCTGCTTTTTGGTAAAGTATTTGTCTGCGGAATGATTTCTGTCTTTCTGGCGATAGTGGAACTTTTATTTACTGCTCTCATTTCGCTTTTTTGCAGATATGAGGGAATTGCTCTTGGCAGCATAATGAGATCGCTTGTCCAAATGGTTGGAATGAATTGCTTTGTATTTATATCGGTGCTTCCTATTATTGTATTTACAGGGCAAAGGGCAGGAGCATTTATGACGGGCGTAGCTTTTGCATTTTTTTATGGTTTCATAGGGACTTTTGCTTCCGGTCATGGTTTGTCCTGTCTTTACCCGGTTACGATAGGACTTGGTTTTATCAATTATCAAAATGGCATGGAAACCGGCACATATAATATTTTCCGGTGCGTTGTTGTACTTCTGATTATGCTTGTTATAACTGCGGTTATGCTGCTTCTGGCACATGACGGGAGCAAAACGCAAAAAATAAAAGGCAAAGGAGATATTCAATGACAGGAAAAAGAATACTTTGTATCATTCTAATATGTATGGGTGCTTTATCGCTTTCCGGCTGCAACAGCATTTATCAGGCACTATCAGACGGGACGGAAAAGATACTTGATGTGGCTTCTGATACCGTAGGCGACACTCCAAAAAATACTGCTTTAGACATCATGGATGCGCTAAATGAAATTGGCGGAAACACTGTTTTAACTTCTGAATCTTCTTTGCAGGGGGAACGTACTACAGGGATTGATAATTACGTTGGAACTTATTCAGCCGAATATGAGGACTTTTCAAAAACGGAATATCTGTTTGGCGGTGTTGATGTTGAAAGAGAGCAGGGAAATGAATTAACTGTAGAGTGCGTCCTAAAAGTTGACAGTGGTACTGCTAAAGTATTTTGGATTTCAGGAAGCGAAAACCCAGTTAGCTTGATTGAAACGGACGGAACTTATAAGGAAACAATTACATTGTCAAGTGGCAATAACTATATTGGTATTGAATGTGAAGATTTTACAGGAAGTATGGAATTGAATATCGAATAATGACTGCTGGACGCCCATTCTAATCAGGGGAAGCGATATGACAAAGCAGATCTGCTTCCGAAAGTCCTGTGAATAGCAGGATTTTCCCTTTCAAAACGTGAAAAAGGCAAGGTTGAGGCTTTATATTAGATTTGTTGCTTTACGCAAACAAAGTTATTGAAAGTGAGGAAATTTTATGAGTGACTATGTGATTGAGACAAAACAGCTGACAAAGGTGTACGGCAATCAAACCGCTGTCAATGCTGTCGATCTCCATGTAAAGAGAGGTCAGATTTATGGTCTGCTTGGACGTAAAGGTGCATAGATTTATAGACAACTTTGCCTAAAGATTTGAAACCAACACGCCGCTAATCATTAAACGGCGTTGTTGGACTTTATCAGTTCAAGGTTATGTTGGTTGTTTTCGATAAACTCAACAATCCGCTTGTGTTGGTCGGCAAAGTTAAATTGAATTGTAATCTCGTTGTTGTCGTGGACGTATATAGTATCAATCAATTCTACCAGAAGCCCACGGTCAAGGCTTTTTACATTCTCATGTTTCAAGAATGTTGTCAGATAAGGGTTGTCGCTTCCCACGCCCTTTTCTGATAGCTGAATTTCCGTTTGCAGGTTGGCGATTATGCCCTTTACCTGCTCTGCCTGCTGTTCAAACTTGGCTTTCATTCTCACATATTCAGCACGGGTTATGTCCCCGCATTTCCAATCCATATAAAGGTTATCTGTAACGCAGGTAAGTTTTTCAAGCTCCTTGCTGCGGTCTTTCAAAAGCTGCTGTAACCGCTTGGATTGTGTGCAGACGGTAGAAGTGTTGTTGATTTCCTTTACTACCTCTGCCATATCCCCCACAAGGGAGATTTGCGCCTGTACCGCTTTCAATACTGCTTCGTGCAAGACTTCTTCCTTTATGACGTGCCGGGTGCATTTGTCCTTTGACTTAAAGACGTATGTACTGCAAGCGTAATAAACATAGGTCTTGTTGGGCTTGCGGTTCGTCCGTCTTGTCAAGGAGCGTTGGCAGTCCGCACATCTTAGCAAACCGGAAAAAAGGTAAAGCTGTTTCTTGCCCGGTGCTGTGCGGGTGTCCCGTTCCTGTAACCGCTGCGCCTTGTCGAATGTTTCCCGGTCAATGATTGCTTCGTGGGTGTTCTCCACAATGAACCATTCTTCTTTCGGCGGCGTGATTTTTTCATGCACTTTGTAGCTGATTACCCGCTGTTTCCCCTGTACCATGTTCCCGATATACATTTCGTTTTTAAGGATAGTACAGACGGTGGTAATCCCCCACATACCGTCATTCCTGCTTATTCTCGGTGTCTGCAAGTTCAAGCCTTTGCTGTGCTTGTATGCGGTGGGTGTGGGTACGCCCATTTCGGTCAGCTTTTTTGTAATGCCGTTCTTGCTCATGCCCTCGTCAACGAACCAGTGAAAAATATTCCTCACTACCTCGGCAGCTTCTTCATCAATCACAAATGCGTTTTTGTCCTCCGGGTCTTTCATGTACCCGTAGGGGGCAAATGCGCCGATAAACTCGCCTTTCCTGCGCTTGGTGTTGAACGTCCTGCGTATGTCGTTGGAAGTCCTTGCGGCGTAGCGGTCATTCATCAGCCCGGTTATGGGAACTTCCATTCCCTGTACTGCGTCCGGGTTCTTGAATGTGTCAAGTGACGGGTCGCCAATGCTGATAAAGCGTACCCCGTATAAGGGGAATACCTTTTCCAGAAAATAGCCTTGGTCGGAATAGTTGCGGAAAGCCCTTGATAATGTCTTACAGATGATACAGTTGACAGTCCCGGCTTCCACGTCATGTATCAGCCGTTGAAATTCGGGGCGTTCATAGTCCGTCCCGGTCAGCCCGTCATCAGCGTAGACATCAACAATGATATACTCGCCCTCGAAAAATTCCTCGATATACTCCGTGATGATTTTCCTCTGGTTGGTTACGCTCAAACTCTCGTCGTTCCCGTCGTCTTTGGATAGTCTTATGTAGACAGCAATCCGCCATACGGTACGGCTTATAGTGGGTTGGTTCTGTGATTTCCTTATGCGTGGCATTGTTCCTCCAATCCCCCTATAACCACACGTCCATTATACCATAGGACGGAGATTATTTCAGCATTTTTCAACATATTTTTTAACCTTTTTTCAGACCGCCGAAAAAGCTGATTAGGTGTGAATTGAGGTCGTTTCCGGCAGGCGCAAAGCATAGACGCACGACTGTTTCCCCGCAACGGAAGCAGTACGGGTTTTTTATCTGTTCAAGGTACGCTTTCATGCGTTCCGTGGCAGAAAGCCCCGTATCAATGGAAACATGGTTTATGTCCGTCAGTTGTGCGGGGTCGGCTTCATCTGCCCCCTGCCTGCTCATTAAATCCAGTTGTTTACTGTTTATCATTGGCAGCCCTCCTTTCAGAATATCTTCGGATTGCTGTACTTGGTTTTTCTGAATGGGCGAAACGGACGGCTTGGCAGCTCCACGGGACTTTAACCCCTCTCATTCCTATGAGTAGCCGTGTCATACGGGTGTATCATTATGCCAATGTGCGGGTTATGGCGGCGGCAGTTTCCACATTGCCGCTGCGGTTCGCTGATAATATGTCGCTCGCCCCTTGCCGGGGGGTCTTGGCGTATCAGCCCGCAGGCTCGCCGCACATTGAACGTGTCCGTTTGCCCTATGCTGCGCCGTGCGCTTTCTTTGTCAAGGTTCTTGCGGCTTGTCAGCCCGCAAAGGCACACCATATTGATGTACTTTTGCGGAATGGCAAGAAGCGGCGGGCGGTCAGCCCGCCCGTGCTTTCCTGCTTCCAGTGGGAAAGGGTATCTGTCGTTATGCCACCTTAAAGGTCGGGATTTTCGCTATCAGCTTGGTTTCCAGTCGGCGGCGTAATTCCTCGTCAATGTAGACAACGGGATTTCCCTGCTCGTCATACATGGTTCTGGTTGACAGTAAGGAAATGAAGCCTGCAAAGTGTTCCAGTACCACGTTGATAGCGTCCACGTTGCCGGAAACAGCCGACACAATGACGGGATAGGGCAGCAAGCCGCCCGGCATTTTTCTCCTGCTCTTATTCATCAACATAGCCCTCCATGATTTTTTTCAGTTTCCGCAGGGCGTTTTTCCTGCGGTGTGATACCGTCCTGCGGATAAGGTTCAAATGTCCTGCTATCTCCGGGTCGCTCATTTCCAGAAAATAGGAAAGCAGGATAATTTCAAGCCTGTCCTGCGGCAAGGCTTTCAGTGCTTCGGCTAACAGTTCATCAGCAACGGCGACTTCAAAGCCCATAATCTCAAAAAGGTATGTATCTTGGAAATATTTATCCCACATGGCAAACTGTTCTACGGTGTGCGGCGGCAGTTCGCAAAATAAAACTTCACGCTCCCCCTGCTGGTTCAGTTCCCTGTGGTAGTCGTTTTTTTCGTTTCTCAATATCTGCTTGCAGAAATGTTCAAAGGTGTGCTGCTTGTGTTCGTCCTGTGAATGGGGCTTCATGCTTCCACCTCCCTCTTGCCCTTGCCAGAGCCGGGAATTTTTACCCCTCTATTACCTACTACGGGAAAAATGAAAATTTAGGCAATGTTTTTGAAAAAAATTTTAAAAAAATTTTCAAAAGACATAAAAATGCCCGGCTGCGGTCTGTATTCAGTCGGGTGTGCATTGGGTTCTCTTTTCTTGGGTGGGTTGCGGTTTCTCCCGCCGTGGCGTTTGTGATTGCGGGCGGGAAAATTCTTTCTGTGGCTTGTCCCTTTCCTGTAAAAAATGTTACAGGCTCAATATCACGTTTCTATCAGTTTTGTATCACGATTGCATTAAGACTTTCTGCAAAGAAAGACATTTTACGCAAGAGGGGAAAAAGAAAAAACGCCGCCGTGGGGAAGCCCTGCGGCGGCAGAAATAAAGGGATTGGGGGAAAGGAAAAGCAGCCAGAACTGTCCCGGCTGCCCGTGTGTTTTTTGTCGATTGTTTCAGAAAAGGTTATCATCTTCGGTATGCTCCATTATATCCTCAACATTGCAATGCAGAATGTTACATAGTCTGTCTATGGTGTTGGTCTGTACGTTTTTATTCTTCCGCAATCTATCCAGTTGGGAACGGTTTACATTGTGGTATGTGTAGAGGTCATATTGCGTCACGCCCTTTTCTTTCATGGTTTCCCAAAGACGGTCATATTTTATCATTTTTTCGCCTGCCTTTTTTCAGATTGGTACTTGTATAAAGTCAATTATCCATGTAAAATTAGCTCTATAATAGTGTTCGCATAATGACACTATACAATTCACGAAAGGAGATAAAGGAAATGGGGATTGACGATTTTAAGGATTGGCTTTTTGACATACTGAATGATTTGGATAGTGACATTTTGGCAGACATCAAGCCAGACGACACGGCAAACACATTTCAGTTAATCATGGTCGGCGGCAGCGTATTTGAAATTGAGTGCCGGGAAGCGGAAGCATAGGGGGTATATGGAGAAAAGCAGCAGAAAACTAACAGTGTACGGAAAGACAAAGCAATTCAGCCAGACCGTTCCGCAAATCAGATTTGAGGGGCAATGGTTGGAAGCCCTCGGCTTCTCTGTGGGGGACAAGGTACGGTTGGATTGTGAAGAAAACAGAATAACAATCACGAAGTTATCAGACGACAACGGGTAGCAGGAACAGGCGGCAGCCGCAAGGGTAAAATGCACGGGCAAAAAACGCCCGCCCTTGCCCCCGCCGCCCGTTCCTGCTTATGGGTCAGTCAAGAGGGAAAGCCATAAAAAAATCGGCTTCCCTCTTTTCTTTTGATTATTTTCAAAAACTTTTCTAAAAGGTTGCCATTTTTTGATTTTTTCCCGTAGTAGGTTATAGGGGGGAAGAATAGCAAGCATAGGGATTGAGTACCCAATCCCGTAAAATTCCCACTTGCCGCCCTACGGGACTTGTTGGAATTTTGCTTGTTGGGAAATGTCCCAAACCCTCTTGATTGTAGAGGGTTTTACCCTCTGAAAAAACGGAAAGGAAGCGGAGCTATGGCAGAGAGAAAACGGGCTATCCAGTTAAAATTTTATGTGACGGAGCAGGAGCGCATATTGATTGAGGAAAAAATGAAGCTGCTGCAAACAGACAACTTGGGGGCGTACCTGCGGAAAATGGCGATTGACGGCTATATTATCCAGTTGGACTATACGGCGGTCAAGGAGCAGACGGCAGAGATACAGAAAGTCGGCGTAAACGTCAACCAGATAGCACGGCGGGTCAACTCCACCGGGAACGCCTACAAAGAGGACTTAGAGGAAATAAAGGGGGCATTGGAAAAGATATGGCAGTTACAAAGATACACCCTATCAAAACTACGCTGAATAAGGCGATAGATTATATCTGCAATCCCGACAAGACGGACAATCAGATTTTGATTTCCTCTTATGGCTGCTCTTATCAGACGGCAGATATTGAGTTCGGCTTTACGCTCTCAAAGGCACGGGACAAGGGGGACAATCTCGGACACCATTTAATTCAGTCCTTTGCGCCGGGGGAAGTCAGCTATGAGGAAGCCCACCGCATAGGAAAGGAGCTTGCGGACAAGGTTCTTGGCGGTAAATATGAGTATGTATTGACTACCCACATAGACAAGGGGCATATCCATAACCACATCATATTTTGTGCGGTTGACTTCACGACACACCGCAAATATATTTCCAACAAGAAAAGCTATTACCAGATACGGGGGGAGAGTGACAGGCTGTGTAAGGAACACGGATTGTCAGTCGTCACGCCGGGGCAGGACAAGGGAAAGAAGTATGCGGAATGGGACGCTGAACGCAAAGGGACAAGTTGGAAAGCAAAGCTGAAAGCCTTGATTGACGCAACCATTCCCAAAGCGAAAGATTTTGATGATTTCCTGCGGCTCATGGAAGCGGCGGGCTATGAGGTAAAGCGGGGCAAGTTCGTTTCATTCCGTGCGCCGGGGCAGGAACGCTTTACCCGTTCTAAGACGCTTGGGGAAGCGTACACCGTGGAAGCCATAACGGAGAGGATTACCGGGACATACCGGGCGAAGCCGAAAGCGTTAAGGCAGGAAAAAGCGGGCGTTTCCATGCTCATAGACATTCAAAACAGTATCAAGGCAGCGGAAAGCAAAGGCTATGAACAGTGGGCGAAGATACACAACTTGAAGCAGGCGGCAAAGACTTTGAATTTCCTAACGGAGCATGACATTTCAGAGTATGAGCAGTTGCAGGCGGTTCTTGATGAAGTGCATACAGAAAGCGAAAATACCGCCGCTGCGCTGAAAGGCTTGGAAAAGAGGTTGTCCGACATATCCCTCTTGATGAAAAACATATCCGCATACCAACAGACAAAGGCGGTCTATATGCAGTACAAAAAGGCAAGGGACAAAGAAAAGTTCCTACGGGGCAATGAGAGCAGCATTATCATTCACGAAGCCGCCGCTAAGACGTTGCAGGCGGCAAGGAACGGCGGGAAGCTGCCCGATTTCAAAAAGCTGCATACGGAGTATAAGGAGCTTACGGAGAAGAAAGACAGGTTATATCAAGAGTACGGGAAGCTGAAAAAGAAAGTGAAGCAGTACGACACAATCAAGCAGAACGTAGACAGTATCTTGCGGCAGGCGAAGCAGCCGGAACGGGAGAAACAGACAGAGAGGTAATGCGGACAGTTAGAATGTGCGTGTAAGGCGTTTTAAGGGCATTTCCGGGGCGTTTTGTAGTGCAGGTAGGGAAATACCTATTGCCGCCCGGAAAAGGGCTTCTAAGCGTCCACAAGGGCAGAAAAAGACACCGGGGAATGACAGTCTTTCAATCATCATTTCCCGGCGTTTTTCCGCTGAATTTATAGCCGACACCTAACACGGTTTTTATGTAGGTCGGGTTTTTGCTGTCCGGCTCTATTTTTTTCCGCAGGTTGCAAATCACATTTCCAACGCTCGAATGGCAGCTATCGCTATCCATGTTCCAGACGGCTTCAAATATCTGTGTTCTTGTGAGGACAATGCCGGGATTGGAAGCAAGGAATACAAGGGTACTGTATTCAAGACGGGTAAGGTTGACTTCTTTCCCTGCTTGAATTACCCGGCGTTGGGACTGCCTTATTTCCAGTCCCGGAAACGATAACACGGAAGCGGGGGCAATCTGCGTAGGCTCAAACTGTATATAATCAGCTATTGCCGATATGATTTTGTCTATTACTTTTTCTTCCTGTTCATTAAGTGTCAGCAATATCATTTTACCTATGATACCACCTCCCTGTGAACTTTTATCTAAACTAAAGTGCGTTTGCTGTAAGCTGTTTCAAAATATCCCCAATATCATTATCAATACAAATAGACTGCTTCTTGATTTCTGCCGGAATATAGGCTTCTGATAGATTGATACATACATAAGCAGCATTGGGATTGCTATATGTCATTTGCCAGAATGGGTATTTGATAATTCCCGGCGTATTGCCGCCAACACCCAATTCCAGATATAAAATGTCTAATCCTTTATGACGGCGTATAAAGTCTTGATACTGTTCTGCCGCTGTATGCCAGCCGCTATCTTCAACAAAGGTACTATCTGCCCTTAAATTCATTGACATAGGCGCACCGCATACGGGACAATGGGGAATTAGCCCGGACGGAATACGCATATTTTTCTGTTCGGCAACCATTTTTTTAATAATGGTTTCATTATCATAAGTCGTATCGTGACAAGGTTTTGAGCATTGCCATAACCCATAATCGCCCTGCGTATAAAACAGTCTGTGTTTATCAAAACCCGCCTTTTGGAAACAGTGGTCTACATTAGTCGTCAAAACAAAATAATCTTTGTCCTGTACCAAATTGTATAAATCGTTATATACGGATTTCGGCGCACTTTGGTAACGGTTGATAAAAATGTAACGGCTCCAATACGCCCAATGTTCCTCTAATGTCTTGTATGGGTAAAAGCCTGCGGAATACATATCCTTAAAACCATATTTTTCTATAAAGTCCGCAAAATTATCTTCAAAGCGTTTCCCGGAATAGGTAAATCCGGCAGAAGTAGACAGTCCCGCACCTGCGCCGATTACAACAGCGTCCGCATTTTCGATTTTCTTTTTTACTTTTTCTACGGAACGCCTTACCTGCGTATTATCCCAATAACTGCTTATAGATTTTGTAGTCGCTGTCTTTGAATACATTAAAAACCACCTCCAGACTGTTTTGATTTTCCTTTTGATAGTCCTGTACCGTCTGTATTGCTATTTCGGCGGCTTTTTCATTGGGAAAATGAAACTCTCCCGTAGAGATACAGCAAAAGGCGACACTTTTCAAATGATAGGCTGCGGCAAGTTCCAGACAGGAACGGTAACAGTCTGATAACAGGTTTTGGTCTTTCACGGTAACTGTCCCGTGGATAATCGGACCGACAGTGTGAAGAACGTAACGGCATGGAAGATTATAGGCTTTTGTGATTTTTGCTTTTCCCGTAGGTTCTTCTGTTTTCTGCTTTTCCATGATGCGGAAACATTCCAGACGAAGCCCTATGCCTGCGGCAGAATGTATCGCATTGTCTATACACCCGTGACAGGGAACGAAACAGCCTAACATGGCGCTGTTAGCCGCATTTACGATAGCGTCTACGGACAGACAGGTAATATCGCCCTGCCATAAATAAATTCCCGGTTGTGCCAATGGAATATCTGATAATGAAATAATACCTTTTTCCGTACATTCTTCCTGTAAATATGCGTCCTGCACTTCCAAAAATTCTTTTGAAACTGTTTTTGGCGGTCGAATGTTCATAAGGGAACGTAACAGACGTTTCCTTGCTGTGTCCTGTGCAGGAATATCTATTGATTTTAATTCGTTATTTTCACTTTGAAGATAGTTTATCAGAAAAGTAAGCCTTTCTGTCTGTGTCATAACGTTCTCCTTTCTACCGCCTGCAAGGGGCATATTTCTTTACATTTTCCACAATGCAGACAATGTTCCTGTTTTATTTTTGCGTGACAGGCGGAAATATCAATGCAGTTTTGCGGGCAGGAATTAGCGCAGAGATTACAGCCGTTGCATTTATCGGTAACAAAAAAATAGGACGCATGGTTTCCCATTCCACCGAATGAAAATTGTTCCCGAAAAATAGGTTTGCGGCTTAAATCAAAAAACTCTCCGCTTCCTTTGTAGATTTGGAATACCGTCAAAGCAGTACGGCTTTCCCTGTTCGGGTAAATGGCTTCCATGTAAGGATTTTTTTCAAATATTTCTGATAACCGCTGCTGCCCGATTTCCCGTACTTCCCCACGCAGGGTAATAGATTTACTGGATAAAGTGTCAGCCCCTTTCACTCCTGTAATCGAAATAAAAGGCTGATTTTTGAGCCGTTCATAAAAGGCTTTTCCTTTGGCTGTCAGAAAATATAGTCCGTCTTTATCTGATAACATAATATCAATCACGCAAGTGACCGGGAAATGGTTCTCGTCAGTTGTGGCAAAAACAACAGTATGAATATCCTGCTGTATCATCTGCAAATACTTTTCTGCACTCATATTTCCTCCTGTAAGAAGTCCCCCTGCCTTTGGGGCAGAGGGTTTCAACATTTGACAAAATGATTGACCTGTTTATTCTGCTACAACTGAAATTCTCTGCTGAACATGGTTTCCGTTTAACGCTTCATCAACCATAGCAACCGCATAGTCGGCATAGCTGATTACGCTTTCTCCCTTAGAGTTTAAGGTCAGTTCTTCGCCGCCCAAAATGTATTTCCCGGTCTTTGCTCCGTCTGCCTGAAAATCTCCGGCGGGGCTGATATACGTCCATTTTACATCGGTTCTGGTTCGGAGTTCGTCAAGAGCCTTGCCCATGTTAGAAGCAAGCGGTTTAAATATTTCCGGGAAGTCTGCCCCGTCCATGACCTGTACAGTATGCTCCGGGTTCACATACAGGCTGCCTGCGCCGCCGACAACAAGGAGTCTTGTTTCCTTGCCGCTTACAAGGTCGCAAAGATGTTTCAGAGAAGTGCTGTGCTGCGGCAAGGTTTCCGGCGTCCATGCCCCGAAAGCGTCAACCACAACATCAAAGCCCTCCAAATCGGCTGCGTTCAAATCAAACAGGTCTTTCTGAATGACCTTTTTTGCTGCGGACTGGTTCTTGCCACGGACAACAGCGGTAACTTCTGCCCCTCTTGCGATAGCTTCCTCAACGATTAACTTTCCCTCTTTACCGTTTGCACAAATAACTGCGATTTTCATAGTTTGTCCTCCTAAATTCTAATTTTTTTGCGGCTTGTTTTTTCCCGCTTGCAAGATTATAATATATCCGTAAAGAGAAAACGTAAAGTAAGCACTTTATTGTGCCATAGTTACCAAAAAGAAACTATTGTGATGAAATGGGGGTTTTTCATGGAAAAAAATTTACCTGCCTGCCCGGTGGAAATGACTTTAATGCTTATTAGTGACCGTTGGAAAGTGTTGATTATCCGTGATTTACTGGACGGTACGAAGCGGTTTGGGGAATTGAAAAAATCTATCGGAAATGTATCGCAAAAGGTTTTGACGGCAAATCTGCGTTCAATGGAGGATAGCGGGCTTCTTACCCGAAAAGTATATCCCGAAGTGCCGCCACGGGTAGAATATACCTTAACGGAAACAGGATATAGCCTAAAACCGATTTTAGACGCTATGGTAGTATGGGGAACGGAATATAAACAAAAAAATAGTTGAGAAAACGCCGGGGAATGGCACTGTTTAAGCTGCCATTCCCCGGTATTTTTTCTATTTTAGTTGACTTTATAAATATAAAAGCAGAGTATGAACAGTTGCAGGCGGTTCTTGATGAAGTGCATACGGAAAGCGAAAATACCGCCGCCGCACTGAAAGGCTTGGAAAAGAGATTGTCCGACATATCCCTTTTGATGAAAAACATATCTGCATACCAACAGACAAAGGCGGTCTATATACAATATAAAAAGGCAAAGGACAAAGAAAAGTTCCTGCGGGGCAATGAGAGCAGTATTATCATTCACGAAGCCGCCGCTAAGACGTTGCAGGCGGCAAGGAACGGCGGGAAACTGCCCGATTTCAAAAGCTGCATACAGAGTATAAGGAGCTAACGGAGAAGAGAGACAAGTTATATCAAGAGTACGGGAAGCTGAAAAAGAAAGTGAAGCAGTACGACACAATCAAGCAGAATGTAGACAGTATCTTGCGGCAAGCGAAGCAGCCGGAACGGGGGAAACAGACAGAAAGGTAATGCAGACAGTTAGGGCGGGCGTATAAGGCGTTTTAAAGGCATTTTCGGGGCGTTATGTAGTGCAGCAGGAAAATACCCATTACCGCCCGGAAAAGGGCTTCTAAGCGTTCACAAGGGCAGAAAAAGACACCGGGAAATGACAATGAAACGTATCAATCATCATTTCCCGGTGTTTACCCATTAAATTTATAACCGACACCTAACACGGTTTTAATATAGACAGGGTTCTTGCTGTCCGGCTCTATTTTTTTCCGCAAATTGCAAATTACATTGACAACGCTTGAATGGCAGCTATCACTATCCATGTTCCAGACGGCTTCAAAAATCTGTGTCTGAGTGAGGACAATGCCGGGATTGGAAGCAAGGAATACAAGGGTACTGTATTCAAGACGGGTAAGGCTGATTTCCTCCCCGCCTTGAAGTACCCGGTGTTGATGCTGTTTTATTTCCAGTCCCGGAAATGATAACAGGGGAGAGAAATTTGGCTGTATTACCTCAAAGCTGGTTTCGTCCGATAGTGCGGCGATTATTCTTTTAATAGCCATTTCCTCGTTGTCATTAAATGTCAATATCATCATTTTCCCCATGTTACCGCCTTTCCTTATTTTTCAAAACGTTTTTTCAACACTTCAAAATGATTTCGGTTACTTTTATCCCCGTTGTTATCCGGGAATAAACAGTAGGGCAAACTATCCGTTTCCCTATGTTTTATTACGCAAGCACAACATTTTCCGTGGTTCGGACACGTTTTTTTGGGGCAAGCGCAATCTTTTACATTCGCACAACTCATAAATTACCGCCTTTGTATCAAACATTTTTGTTTAGAAGCCTAATTTGTGAAGAAGTTTTTCAACGTCTGCGGGTTTTAATACCTTTCCCATAGACGCTACTTTTTCATTCACAATAAGCGCAGGCATACTCATAACGCCGTATTCCATGATTTTCTGCATATCGGTTACATATTCCACTTCTACGGAAAGCCCTATTTTCTGAACAGCTTCCTTTGTGTTCTCATATAGTGCATGACAGGACGCACAACCAGAACCTAAAACTTTAATACAGCAAATGCCGTTTTGAGCTTCGGGGCAGCAATCACTTGTGATTTCCGCAGCTTCGGACGTAGGACAGCCAGAGTTGCAAGCGCAAGCCGGGGCTTTCTTTTCTTCTTCCTTTTTCTTTCCAAACAGTGACATAATAATTTACCTCCATTTAATTTATTTGGTTTCTTCACACAATTTTTTATACAAGCAAAAACTGAATTGCATTGAAGAAATAGCCAACAAGAATAATACCAATCGTACAGATTACAATAAATATAGCAAGCAATTTAGGTTTGACAGCTTTTCGCAACATAATCATAGACGGCAGGGATAATGTGGTTACGCCCATCATAAAAGATAAAACTACGCCAAGCTGTGCGCCTTTTGCTAATAATGCTTCGGCAATCGGAATTGTACCGAAAATATCTGCATACATGGGAACGCCTGCTATTGTTGCAATAATTACGCCTAATGGATTGCCCGTTCCAAGAACACGCACAATAAAATCCTCTGGTATCCAGTTATGGATAAATGCACCGATAGCAACGCCGATTAGGACGTATGGAGCAACTTTTTTTGCCGTAGACAAAACCTGTTCCCATGCGTATTTCATGCGGTCTTTGAAATGGAGTTCTTCTTGTTCAACATCAATAGATTTGCCGCTTCTTATAAATTCTTCCACATAATTTTCAAGGTGTAATTTTTCAATCATAGTGCCGCCTGCAACGGCAATCACAAGCCCAAGCACGACATAAGTTATTGCGACTTTCCAACCGAATATACTCATTAACAGTACAAGTGAGCCTAAATCAACCATAGGGGACGAAATCAAAAAGGAAAAGGTTACACCTAACGGCAACCCTGCATTTGTAAAGCCGATAAACAGCGGAATTGATGAACAGGAGCAAAACGGCGTTACCGTGCCAAGTAATGCAGCTATAATGTTTGCGCCGATACCGTGAAATCTTCCAAGAATTTTCTTTGTTCTTTCTGGTGGAAAATAACTCTGAATATACGATATAAGCAAAATCAAAACTCCCAAAAGCACCATGATTTTAATGGTGTCATAAAGGAAAAACTGAACGCTGCCGCCTATTTTCTCATTGGTGTCTAAACCGCAGGCATTAAGCAAGTTACCTATTAAGCGATTTAGCCATTGCATACCAAGAATTTCATTTTGAAAGAAATTCCACCCTGTTTTTAATACTTCCATAAAAGCCTCCTTAAATTGATAGATTGAAATGTATCTATTTGTTGTTGTTTAGATAAACCGTGCAAAAAAGTGTACGTTGCTTTTTAAACACGGTTATCTGTTGTTTGAAAGAGATGTATTCGTCAGTGTTTTCAGACACTCTGCGGCATATTCCCCGCCGCTTTTGGATATGGAGTAATGCGTCCATTTTCCCTCTTTCCGGCTAATTACAATATCAGCGTCACACAATATTTTCATGTGGTGTGAAAGGGTCGGCTGTGTAATTTGCAGATTATCCAATAATACGCAGGCGCATTTTTCTCCTGTAAGTAGTTGCTGCAAGATACGAATACGGTTTTCATCACAAAAAGCCTTAAAAATGGTTGCTACTTTCTTTTCGTCTATTTCCATTTAATCACCTCACATTGATATTTGTCTATGTGTTATTATATGCACATATAGATAAATGTCAATACATTTTTCAAAATTTCTTTGAAATTAAATTAGCCTTGATATTTGTAAACGCAGAAAACGCCGGGAAACAGCAGTCCGCAGACTGCCATTCCCCGACGTTCCATTACTCCATATCTTCAGTAGGCAGAAACACAAGCTCTGCAAATTCTTCCTCGGTTAGCTTCTTCAGCTTTTCCGCTGTGCGCTCCGCAAGCTCCCGTATCTCCGTTTCCATGTAGGGCAGGGCGGCGGTCATTGCCGCCACCGTATCAGCCCTTGTTTTCCTCCTGTAACAGCAGATAAGGTTTGTTTCCTCAAAGTTGAATTGTCCCATGCGCCTATACCTCCAATCCCTTGTTTTTGGTCTTTGCCGCCTGCTTTTTCGGGGCGGCGTTTACGGTCTTTTTGTCCTGTGCAAGCTGTGCCCGCAAAGACGGCTTTTTCTCTTTCCCCTTGTCGGACAGTGTTTCGATATGCTCCTTAATGTTACCACAATTTAAGCGATGTTGGTTATATTTTTCTTCCAGTAGAACGCCATGCAGGGCGGCGGGGTTTTTGGGCTGTTCCTCAAAGTTGACGAATTTCCCTAAGTTGGGGTCAGCGTCCCCGGTAATGCGCTTCCCGGCTTCCTGCGTCCGTTCCCCTTTCTCATATATCAGCTTAGTATCTCCGGGGGTTACGGAAGCGTCCTTGACGTGCTTGTAGTGCTTCTGGTAGTCCAGTTCGTAGAGGTTGCCCGTTACCCTGCCTTTCTCAATGCCCGTCAGCTCCACGGCATAGGCAAGTATTTTGTCCCTCGTCTGCTCGGCGTAGAAACAGAACGTGTTATGCTCCCGTGTGTCCTTGATGAACGTGTCACGCTCTCGCAAGCACCACGTCCCGGCGGGGCGGCATAACCACAAATATTTTTTGTCCTCCGGGTTCGGGCTTTTCGCTGCCTGCTTCAAAACTTTTACGTCTATGTCAAAATCAGACTGAAAGTGTTCCGTGTGGCTCTGCATGATTGCTTTGAGGGATTTCAATATATCCACGTTTTCAAATTTCTGCATGGTTCAGCTCCTTTCTAAGTCCTGCTTTTTGCTTTTCTCCGCTGCCTTTTTCGGGGCGTTTTTCAGCACTTCCTTGTCCTGTGCAAGCTGCGCCCGGATAGAGGGCTTTTTCTCGGTCTTGGCGGCTGTGCGGGCTTCTTTCTGTATCTCCACGGGGCTTTTCCCGGATAAAGGTTTTATGCAGGATAAACGGTCAGCGGCATAGATAGCGTTGTCGTTAAGCTGCCTTTGCCACGCCCCGGCTTTGGGCGACCAACGGAAGCCGTTTTCCTTTAAGGTTTCACGGGTCTGTTCGTCCGGCTTTTCCTCAAAGAAGATTTGCAGGCGGTTATCTTCCCGGTTCATTTCCACTGTGCCGCCGTCAAACTCCCACCCGGCGTAGGCGGTTTCCTGCTTTCTTGTCAGTTCCGCAATGCGCCCCTTTATCCGGCGTATCTCTGCGTTGTTGTTGGATAAAGCCCATGAGGGGTAGGGCTTGTCGTCTATGTGCCACTGTGACGACATTTCCGCTTTCATGGCTTCGATACGTTCAGCGGAAAGGTTGGGGCAGCCGTCAAGGGTCTTGTGCTTTCGGTAGTAGGCGTTTACCGCTTTCATGGTGTCCTGCGCCGCTTGCAGCTTTTCCAGTTTGGCTTCTAATTTCTGGATTGCCTGCGGGTCGTCTGCGCTGATACCGCCCATGCCCGTACTGCGTATCTTGTCAAGCAAGCCCTGTATCTCGTTCCAGTCCTCCATGTTCCTGTCACGGGCGGCGTTCTGCTTTTCCTTTTTGCGTACCGGGAAATTTGAGCCGCCCGCAATGAGGATAGAGGGTACACGGGCTTCAATGGAAAAACTGCTGTTCATGTTCTCGGCAAGTTTCCGGGCGTAGGTGTAGCCCAGCAAACTAAAGTTCCTGTCTCCCGCACAAAAACGTCAAATTTAATTCTCAAGTGTCAAATACTATCTACAAGAGCGTGCTGTAGGATGCGGCACGTTTCCCTCTTGACCATCCC
>CAJTFE010000036.1 GCA_910575725.1 Clostridia bacterium
TGATTTTGATAAGTTATTGCTTGGAATTGGTGATGGGGAGTAGGAAAGTTTTTTCAATCCGAAAAGAACTTGACAATAATTCATCATCAATTTTGTTTTAACTTGGCAATACCCTGCCATGCTCCCTATGAAATTAAGCGGATTCTAGCGATTTTGGCTTAAAGAAAGTGAAAAAAATTCGTGGCAAAAGCTTGACATGAACGGGGTATGGGGCGTTGTGTGTCGAAAACAGTCTGATTGGTATGTGTAGGTATCCTTTTTCCATATGTTTGCCTGTTGATACATAAGATTGTGTAAATACACATAAAATAGCAATTGATGTTGACTTAAAAATTATTTAGTGATACGATAACATTACTTGGAAATGTGTTAATACACAAAAATAAGGAGCGAAAGCATGGAGATTAAAAGAGATTTTTATCTTGAACAGTTAAAAATAAGAAAAGATAACGGAATGATCAAAATTATTACAGGAATCAGAAGATGCGGAAAATCTTTCCTGTTATTTGTGCTATATAAGAAATATTTATTGGAAAGTGGAGTGGATAGTAACCACATCATTGAGATAGCACTAGATGGAATTGAAAATGAGGAGTTGAGAGATCCAAAAAGATGTTATCAGTATATCAAGAATGTAATGAAGGACGAAGGGAAATATTATTTGTTTTTGGATGAAGTGCAGTTTATGCCCAGATTTGAAGAAGTACTGAACAGTCTGCTTCGCATAAGTAATATTGATGTATATGTAACCGGAAGCAACTCTAAATTTTTATCCAGCGATATTATAACTGAGTTTAGGGGCAGAGGTGATGAAATTAGAATTTATCCTTTGTCCTTTGCTGAATTTTACGCAGTTTTTGACAGGGATTATGATGATGCGTGGAATGAGTATATGATATATGGCGGACTTCCGCAAGTGGTACAATTTTCAGTGGAACGTCAAAAGGCAGAGTATTTGAAAAATATTTTTGCAAATGTTTATCTCAAGGATGTAGTTGAGCGAAATAAGATTCAGAATGTGGATGAGATTGGAACTTTAGTGGATATACTTGCTTCTGCCATAGGAGCGCCTACAAATCCAACGAAAATATCGCATACATTCAAATCAGAATGTGGTATCAATTATAGTAACAAAACTATTTCCAACCATATTGATTATTTAACACAAAGTTTTCTGATCTCTAAAGCCAGTCGATACGATATTAAAGGTAGAAAATATGTGGGTGCAAATCTAAAGTATTACTTTACGGATGTAGGACTTAGAAATGCCAGATTGAACTTTAGACAACAGGAGCCTACTCATATTATGGAGAACATTGTTTATAATGAGTTACTTGTACGAGGTTATAATGTGGATGTTGGTATTGTAGAAGTGTATGCAAAGAGTAGCGAAGGAAAAACCATTCGTAAGCAGTTGGAGGTTGATTTTGTAGTAAATCAGAGCAGTCAGAGATATTACATTCAGGTAGCTTATGATATGGCTTCTGAGGAAAAGCAGATACAAGAGCTTAATTCACTTCGAAATATTCCAGATTCATTCAAGAAGATTGTTATCTTGAATGGTACAAAAAAGCCGTGGAGAAATGATGAGGGATTTGTGATTATGGGGATGAAATATTTCCTTCTCAATGCGGATAGTTTGGAGTTTTAGTAAGAGACTGGTTCCTGAATAACGATATCTTGACTTTGGTGATCCGGCAGAAGATTACTTCCGATCAAGAGTGTTTCCGGAAGATTTTATAGACAGCAAAGAAGTACTGGGAAATGTAGTCTGGTATTTCGCATCCTTTGGCGAAGCGATTCGTGATTTTGCTGTTGAAGAATTTTGTCAGGAAGATGAAAGGGATGCGGGAAAAAGCTATAAGATTAATGATTTTCATAAAATGGCAGACAATCAGGAGAGGGAATTAATTCCATTGAAACTGGAATCAAGTGATACTCTAAAGATGTTTGCACTCTATCCGTCCTTAAAAGATGCTCAAGAATAATATTTTAGGTGCAGAAAAAAAGTTAAAAGGAGAAAGCATTATGGCGAAAATTACAATTACAAAAGGGAACGAGTTTATGATAGCGGTAAGAGATGAAATAACAAAAGATGATCTTTTTATTGAACAATACGAATGCGCTGCAAATATATTAGACAGAATTGTTGGAGCCTCAATAGAAGTGAGAGATAAAAAAGAATTCTGGAAATCACAGGATTATGAGAATAATATTATCGCATTTTGTGGGGAACGGGGAGAAGGAAAAAGCAGTGTTATGATGACTTTTGTCAATGCCATATATCATAATTCAAATAAGGAAATTTTTTTGAATTGTAAAAATGTTGAAAGTACATATTTTGTGGAACCGATTTTGATTGACCCATCATTATTTGATGATGTTCATAATGTTTTAGACATTGTGCTTGCAAAGATTTTTCGAAACTTTTATGATTGCTATAATAATGATAACCAACGTGCAGATGAGAGAACAAGAGAAGAACTGCTTGACCGCTTCCAAAAGGTTTACCGCTATGTTTCTTTAATCAATAACCAAAAGCAGATGTTGGATGATGAGTTTGATTATGAAGGGAATATCAGTAAGCTTACGAAACTAGGGGAGAGTACAAAACTGAAAGAAGAACTGACAGAGTTAATAAAAGATTATTTGAATTTTATGGAAACACGTGATGGAAAAAAACAATTAATCATTGCAATTGATGATTTAGATTTATGTAGCGCAAATGCATATAAGATGACAGAACAGATTCGAAAATACTTAATATAACACAGCACTTTACAACTTTTTATAGATAGCCACAATTGCGCATAACTCCCAGCTCATAACGGATTTCCTGCGGACTTTGACCCTGGTACTTTTGGAATTCCTTACTATAGTATGGCAACATCCTTTTCCGGTTCAACAGCTATCTCTTCTGGTACCGCTGTGCATAGGAACAGACGGAAACTGCCAGGCTTTCCAGGGTCAGCGGCTGTCACGCAGGCATATACGGTACGGCCTTTCCACAGGTTTGTAATGACCTTGCGGCATCCGAGGGGAACGGAGAGGCAAGTGATTCCATCCGCTGACTTAAGCGGCACATGGAGCATGAGACTGACGAAGCAGTGCCCCTTAAGGTAATTGGAGCCGTTATGGGCGGCATGGTCAAACAAGTTTGAGCGGCCTGAAATTTCGTACCGTATTTTTCCACTAAGGTATCATCAATGGAGAGGAACACGGAGGAATCCCTCAGGGAAATGGGTATACAGCTTAAAACAAGCCTGGCAGTTACAGCTGTCCATCTGAGGTGGTCAAAAGCAGCATAGCTGAGCGTATAGTAAAAGGAATTCAGCGACTTGCCAGTAAGCCTTGAAATTATATGCATCCATGCAAACCGGATGGAGCGGAAAGAATCCAGGGCCAACATGGAAATGACCAGCAGGAACAAATTTTCCGCAGATGGCATTGAGGCATCCTGAAAATAATTCCAAAGAACCAAAAAAGCTTATTAAAAGTATGGTTTCTCGAAAACAAAAGATTGAAAATGCAGTTGGAAAAGGCAAACATTGCATATGAATCAGACAACCCATTTGAAGAGAAGATTGAAACAAATGAAGAATATGATCCGGATCAGGGCGAACGCATCCTAAGTAAATATATTACGGAAGATCTGGTAAATAAGTATTTTGCAATGTTTTGGGGAAGGACAGATGTATATGCGAAAAGAGGCACAAAAGGCGGATACTTTCCACAATGCAATCATAGATGGACGGAACGAATATGCCCCAAACAGCGTGGTGAAAAAATTAACTGTGAAGCCTGCGGGCATAGAGAGTGGACGAAACTGGAACCCAGAAAAATCATAGAGCATCTTCTTGGCTGCAGAGAAGATGGCGCGGATGTCTTGGGCATCTATCCGCTGCTTCCGGATGGTACATGCCGCTTTCTTGTTTTTGATTTTGACAACCATGAAAAAGGCGCTGAAAAAACGGATTTTGCCAATGATGATGAGGAATGGCATGAAGAGGTCGATGCCTTAAGGCGCATATGTGAAAGCAACGGCATAACACCATTAGTGGAGAGGTCAAGATCAGGCAGAGGAGCACATGTATGGATTTTTTTCAAAAAACCTGTACCGGCATCTCTGGCAAGAAATTTCGGCTTTCTTTTGCTGGATAAAGGCTCCGCATCGATTAATTTAAAATCCTTTCATTATTACGATCGCATGTACCCATCACAGGATGTCGCAAGCAGTATAGGGAATTTAATAGCTTTGCCATTACAGGGACAGGCATTGAAAAGCGGAAACAGTGCATTTGTTGACAAAAATTGGAATGCTTATCCGGAACAGTGGGATATTTTGTTAAATCATACGGAAAAGCTGTCATTGGAAGATATAGAAGAGCATATGAAAAAATGGCAGACAGAGCTTGCGGAAAAGAAAGGGATTGTTTCCCTTGAGGCTTTGCAAAGCCGTCCAAAACCGTGGAAGAAAAAAGACGGTTTTGTAAAGTCAGATGTGGTTGGGAAGATGCACATTGTTCTTGGAGACGGCATATATGTTGATACATTAAATCTAATGCCGCGATTGCAGAATCAGATCCGAAGTATGGCGGCCTTTGACAATCCCATATTTTACAAAAATAAGAGACTCGGATATTCCAATTATTATAATTTTAGCGCCATATATATGGGCAAAGATATAGACGGTTATATTCGTATTCCCAGAGGCCTTCGTGACAACCTGTGTACTTCCTGTAAAGAAGCCGGCATTGAGTATGAAATTATAGATCGCAGGGAAAAGGGGAGACCTATCAGAGTTGCTTTTAACGGCGATTTAAAGACTCAGCAGGATCTGGCGGCACAGCGTTTGCTTGCATTTGATCATGGAGTTCTCAGTGCGGCTACTGCATTTGGAAAAACTGTGGTCTGCAGCTATCTTATCGCAGAACGAAAAGTGAATACACTTATTTTGCTTCAAAGTAAAGATTTACTGGAGCAGTGGGTGGATGAACTGAATAAATTTTTGATTATAGATGAAGAGCCGCCTATTTATAAAACAAAAAGCGGCCGGGAAAAACGCAGGAACAGTGTCATTGGAATTTTGCATGGCAATAAGAATACTTTAACAGGCATTATCGATGTGGCTATGATTGGTTCCATATATAGTAAGGGAAAATTCAATGAGTTTATCAATTCTTATGGTATGATTCTAATGGATGAGTGCCATCACTGCGGCTCTAGCACATCCATTAAAGTTATGCAGAAAGTGAATGCCAGATATATTTATGGAGTATCCGCAACACCCAAAAGGGGAGATCATCTGGAAAAAATCATTTTTATGCTTTTAGGCCCCATAAGGCATAGCTATACTGCAAAAGAACGGGCAGTCGAGCAGGGAATTGGCCATTATGTATATCCAAGGTATACAAGATTAATTGACACAAACGAAAGCAAAACAGATATTAATGGAGCTTATGCGCTGATTAGTACGAATTCTGCCAGAAATGAGATGGTTCTTGAAGATACAAGGATTTGTGTGAAAGAGGGAAGAACACCGGTAATTTTGACAAGATACAAAGAACAGGCAAAATATCTGTATGATCATTTACAGGGGGATGCGGATAATATCTTTATCCTATATGGTGATAACAGTGATAAGGAAAACCGGGAAGTGCGAAGAAGACTAAAAGAAGTGCCAAAGGATCAAAGCATGATTCTGGTTGCAACAGGCCAGAAAATCGGTGAGGGGTTTGACTATCCCAGACTGGATACTCTGATGCTGGCAGCACCGGTATCCTTTTCAAGCAGGCTTGAGCAGTATATAGGAAGATTAAATCGTGATTATGATGGAAAAACAGAAGTCATTGTGTATGATTATGTGGATTCCCATATTCGTGATTTTGACAATATGTATGCAAAGCGTCTGCGTACCTATAAACGAACAGGCTTTCAATTGATGACAAATAGCGTTCTTTCAAAACAGACAGCAAATGCAATTTATGACTCTGGAAATTATATGGATATATTTGAGAGAGACATTGTTGAAGCACAAAAGAGGATTGTTGTATCCAGCCCGGAGCTTACCCAGGATAAGGTAGAACGCTTCATTTATCTTGTGAAATTGAGGCAGGAATATGGAGTAGATGTGACAGTTATAACAACAGAGCCGCAGAATTTATCTTATGGAAGTCCGGAATTTTGCCAAAGGCTGATGAAAGAAATGCAGGAAAACGGCATTCATGTCATTGCAAAGGATGAGGTGATTGAACATTTTGCAATTATAGACGATGACCTTGTATGGCATGGAGGAATGAATCTGCTTGGCAGGGAAGACGCATGGGATAATCTTATGCGAATCAAATCCGTATCAGTCGCAGCAGAATTGATGGAGATTGGGGTGAAAAATTAGAAATTAGTGTATGGAGTGCACTTTAAAATAGTTTAAGATAAGTGATAACTGAATATTGCTATTTAGATAGGGCTAAATAATCTTTCAGCCAAAGTATTGAAAACAGTATTTGCTGTTCTTTGGAGCGTTGACTTAGCCCTATTTGCCCAGATATCAGCCGCCCCGAAAAACGAATTTATTTCCCATGCATATAATTTACTATGATAAATGCTTATCACGCAATAGGAAATATAAATGAGGTGGTTTCAATTGAATAACTATAACAGGAACTGGATGTTCAATCCGCCGAATCTGTTTGGCATGAGAACTCCCAACAGAAATTATAATCAGGGGCGGCCGCAGCCTTTCCCCAATGCAGCATATCAGGCAAATACTGCCGTACCGGCTTCCTATCAGCATACAGAAGCTGCGGAACAGGAGGAACATGATTCTTTCGCACCTATTGAGCTCCCGGCAATGGAGGCTGAAAAAATAGAAATTCCAAAATCTTCCGAACCTTCTCCTGAACGCGGCGAGCCCGGCCCAATGGGGCCGAGAGGAGAGCCCGGGCCGCCAGGCAGCCCAGGGGAACGGGGAGAAACAGGCCCTCAGGGAGTGACAGGGCCCCAGGGGCCCCAAGGCGTCACAGGCCCAATGGGGCCAAAAGGAGAATCTGGCGCACGGGGGCCGGCAGGCCCGGCCGGATATCCGCAAAACAGTATATTTGCATTATTTTCGGGTCAGGAGCTTCTGATGCCGGAGAGCGCCAGCCTGCCGCTTAAGCCGGAGATACCGGATATCACACAAAATATCTCTGCTGGCAGCGACTGCTCCATCGTACTGACTCCAGGCTTCTATGCCGTCAGTTTTTATATATCCACAGAAATGAAAAGGCATGGCTATATAGAGTTGACGCCTATATTTAACGGTTGTAAGCAGAGCCGGTATACCACATACGCAGAGGCGGCAAGGCGGAAGGAAATACTGGCCATATCAAGATATTTTATCATCGAGATTCCCTCCGGCTCTACATTGACCTTTGTATGGCGTTCTTCAGAGGAGGCTTGCAAAATCAACATGAATCTGAGCATAGAAAAGCTCTGCAGGCAATAGCATAGAGAGGGGAGGCGGACAATATGCCGACAATAAGTCTTTGCATGATTGTGAAAAATGAGGAGATGAATCTTGCGCGCTGTCTGGACAGTGTGGCGGATCTTGTAGAGGAAATAATAATTGTAGATACCGGTTCAAAGGATCGGACAGTGGAAATAGCGTCTCATTATACAACGAAGGTATATTCGCATCCATGGAAGGATGATTTTTCCGATGCCAGAAATTATTCCTTTTCCAAAGCAGCTATGGACTATTGTATGTGGATGGATGCTGACGATATTCTGGAAGAGAGGGAAAAGGACAAATTTCTTAAGCTGAAACAGTCTTTGACTCCGGATATAGATATGGTAATGATGAAATATCATACGGCATTTGATGAGGCTGGAAAGCCGTCCTTTTCTTATTTCAGGGAACGGTGGATTCGAAACTGCGGTCTGTACCGTTGGATAGGCGCAGTTCATGAAGTGATTCCGCCAAAGGGCAGGATCCTGTATTCGGATCTAGGGATCTGCCATAAAAAAACAGGCCCAGGATCCCCTGACCGGAATCTGAAGATATATCAGAAGCTCCTTGCAGAGGGAAAGCGGTTGGAACCAAGGCAGCAATACTATTATGGGAGGGAACTGTATTATCACGAAGAATATAAGGAAGCTGTTTGTGTATTTGAACAATTTCTGCTCTCAGAGGAGGGATGGATTGAAAATAAAATAGAAGCCTGCGCTATTTGCGCCAGATGTTATGAGAAGCTGGGGGAGGAGCAGGCTGCGCTGCTGACGCTTTTGCGCAGCATGAGCTTCGATCTGCCGAGAGCTGAATTGTGCTGTGAGATTGGAAAGTACTTTCTGGAGCATGAAAGCTTTTATCATGCCATTTATTGGTATGAGACTGCATTGAAGATACCTAAAAATGAATATTCCGGTGGGTTTATTCTGCCGGACTGCTATGATTATATCCCACTTTTGCAGCTATGCGTCTGCTATGACAAATTGGGGGATCGTCAGAAGGCAAAAGAATACAACGAACGGGCCGGAGTCTGTAAGCCTTATTCCAAGGCATATCTTTACAATAAGCAGTATTTTGAAGGAATTTGAGTTTTTGATATTCGACTCGACAAAAAGTAACAATTATTTCAGAGTTACATAAAATATTTGTAGAAGGAGATCCGATTTCGGCGTCTTTTTCAATAAGTATGAAGGATGTGTTTCGTATGAATCAAAATAATTTATGTAACTGCTGTCACAATCAATGCGATACGCCCTGCTGTGAGCGCGGCCCGGCCGGCCCCAAGGGGGATCAAGGTCCTATGGGGCCTCAGGGAATCCAGGGAGATACAGGCTGTCCCGGCCCGAAGGGTGACAAAGGGGATCAAGGGCCGATGGGCCCCCAGGGGATTCCCGGCGTGCCGGGCGCAAGAGGCCCCAGAGGGAACACAGGCCCGGTAGGGCCTACGGGAAATACAGGGCCAAGGGGCTATGCAGGCCCGAGAGGCTACGCTGGCCCTCCAGGCATTCAGGGAATCCAGGGAGTTCGAGGTGATATCGGTCCGAAAGGCGATCCGGGCTGCGAAGGCCCTAAGGGAGATGCAGGCCCCCAGGGCCCGGCCGGCCCGAAAGGAGATGCAGGCCCGGCCGGCCCACAGGGGGATATGGGGCCCCAGGGGCCCAGAGGTATTCCGGGTCCGGCTGGCCCGACCGGCCCAACAGGCTCTATGGGTCCCCAGGGTGTAACAGGGCCGCAGGGTATCCAGGGCGTGACGGGGCCGATTGGAGCCCAGGGCCCGAAAGGCTGTCCTGGGGATGACGGCCCAACAGGAGCAACCGGTCCGACCGGAGCCACAGGAGCCACAGGAGCCACAGGAGCTACAGGAGCCACGGGAGCTGATGGTGCCACAGGTGCCACTGGCCCGACAGGGGCAGCCGGTACAGGGGCGATCATTCCGTTTGCTTCCGGAATCCCCGTCTCTTTGACGACCGTCGTTGGAGGTCTTGCAGGCCTTCCCGCCTTTGTAGGCTTCGGAAGCAGCGTCCAGGGCCTTACGCTGCTGGGCTCTACAATCAATATAACAAATGCAGGCGGAACCCTTTCTAACTTTGCGTTCCAGGTTCCGCGGGCCGGCATCATTACTTCCTTCAGTGCATTTTTCAGTACAACGGCAGCAATATCCCTGGTGGGCTCTACTGTTACGGTAAAGGCACAGATTTATCAGTCGGCAGTGCCGGATAATGTATTTTCTCCCATTCCCGGAACCTTGATCAGCCTTTCGCCGGGGCTTTCCGGAGTGATATCTATTGGAACCTTGTTAAACGGTGCGCTTACAGGGCTCAACATTCCGGTAACGGCGCAGACACGGCTGATGCTTGTATTTTCGGCAGAGGCCAGTGGGCTGTCTCTGATCAATACGGTCGCAGGATATGCCAGCGCCGGTTTAAGTATCAATTAAGAATAGTGAATATAATTTCCGGAGGCTTCCGTATTCGAAGCCTCCGGAATATTCGCATGATTCTTAACGGATGAAGTCCTCCCATCCCGAAGGGATATGCATTAACGGGATGCAAAGACGGAAAAACTTATGATTTTATTAAGAATTATGACGAAAAACGAAAGAATTTTGGAAGAAAAGCCGTCTTGTGTATTCTTCCATAAATTGTTATAATCGCATCATATTAGTTTTGAAAGGAAATGCTTATGAAAAAGCTTACAAAAGACGTATATATGGAAGTGCTCTTTTTTGCATTTGTACTTGGCATATGGCTTTTGTGGGCTTTTATTCTGCCCTTAAATGAAGGGCCGGATGAAAATATGCGCCTGCAGATTGCACAGTTCATCTTAAAGTACGGGAAGCTTCCTACAGGCGATCAGAAGGAAATTATGGATTATACCTGGGGCTTTACCTATGCGTTCCGCCCGATTCTTCCGCAGATGCTGGAGGCGCTGTTTATGCGGATTGCCATGGTATTTACCAGGGATGCTTTTGCACTGCTGTTTTCCGCGCGTCTGGTCAGTGTACTGAGCGGAGCAGTTTTTTTCTGGTATGTGAAGGCTTTGGGGGACATGCTGTTTGAAAGGAAAAGCCTGCGGTGGGTGTTTCTGCTGCTGAATGTCTGCCTGCCGCAGTCCAGCTTTTTGTTCACCTATTTAAACTGCGATTCCATGGCCCTGACGGCTTCGGCCATGATTCTGTATTATCTTCTGAAGGGCATGAGAAACGGCTTTTCAGTCCCAGCCTGCGTCTGGCTGGGAGTGAGCCTCTCAATCTGCGTGCTCTCTTACTACAATGCATACGGATTTCTCATCACTGCCGTTTTGATTTTTTCAGGATATTATCTCGAGCGCATCAGAAAGGGAGATGCCTGTAAAGGGGAATTTCTGAGAAAAGGCTTGCTGGTCAGCGGAATTGTCTTGGTTCTGACAGGCTGGTGGTTTGTCCGGAATTATATGCTGTACGACGGAGATTTTCTGGGACTGCGGACACAGGAGGAATGCGCCCAGCGGTATGCACTGGATATATTTAAGCCTTCCGGAAGGCGGAACGGCGTTAATATGGGGATATCCCTGGCAGATATGCTGTTTCGTTCAGACTGGGCTCTTTTGGTCTTTAAAAGCTTTGTGGGAATACTGGCGCCTCTTACAAAAGCCCACAGAGCCTGGATTTTCGCAGGGTATGGCCTGCTGTTTCTGGCAGGAGGCACAGGAATCCTCCGGGAATGCATTCAGGCCCTTGGCAGAAGATATGGCAGAAAAAACAGAGGTAACGCAAGGAATGGGAGAGAGGTTTTCGATGCATCCAAGCTTATGTTTCATGCAGGACTTGTGACAGCAGTACTGCTCCCAAATATCATGAATATCTGGTATTCCTATTCCAACGATTATCAGCCCCAGGGACGCTACAGCATGCCCATGCTGGTGCCCTTTATGTACTATGTGGCCAGAGGCATCGGATATTGGGGGCAGCGGCTGGCAGACGGATGGCGCAGCATGGGCCGGCCGGCGGTAAAAATTTCCGGATGCCTCGTCTGCCTGTGGATGGCTGCTGCACTTGGGTATTGTACAGTGCGGATTATGTGGCCGGCTTATCAGAATGTGGAAGATAAGGCAGAGGTACGGGTGTATACGTTGGAGGAGCTTTTTGGGGAGAAGTAGTTGTTTGCAGCGGGTAGTGGGAATTCTTGTATAGGCTTCTAGGGGCGGATGGCATAGCCAGGTGAAGCCCCATAAATGGGAGGATGCCAGGCAGCTAGTCTGCCTGGCATTTATTATGAAAAAGTTTATTCAAAAAATAGTAATTGCTTACTAGGGGCTGTCATGTTGTTTTTTGTCTTGCTTTATCTTATGGTCTTATTATATGGAATAGAAATGAATGGATTATGTTAATCAATTTAACGTTTTTTAAAAGAAGTGTGAATAAAATATGAACGCAGTTATAGTTGGGGGTTTTATGAACAAAAACCACAAACTACACAACCACATCCCAAAACCAGGGACAGGCAGAAAAGGGATTCCCAGGCTTTTCCAATATCAAGTGTCCGGCTGTTCGCGCACACACTGTCTGATATGAACGAACATTACCAAGAACCCTTCAATCATTAGAAAACACATCAAGGTAATGTACGTTCAGAGCAGACAGTGTGTACGCGAACCGTCCAAACACAGATATGGAAAAGCCTGGGAATCCCTTTTCTGACTGTCCCGTCCCTCCCCATACATACTTTACACACATTTTACAAATACTTCGACTGTATTTTACACACCCCTGCTATCCTCACTATAACAAAAAAGTAAAATACAACCAACCGGAGGACCCAAAATGTCACACATCGAAATGCTATTCCGCTTCATCGGCGGTCTTGGAATGTTCTTATACGGAATGAACGTCATGGCCGACGGCCTGCAGAAATCCGCCGGCGGCCGTATGCGCCACCTTTTAGGGGTATTAACCAAAAACCGCCTTCTTGGAATTCTTCTGGGCGCCGCCGTCACCGCCGTGATCCAAAGCAGCTCCGCTACTACCGTCATGGTTGTAGGCTTTGTAAACGCAGGACTTATGAACCTCACCCAGGCCGCCGGAATCATCATGGGAGCCAACATCGGAACCACCGTCACCGCCTGGGTCGTATCCATGAGCGAATGGGGCAGCATTCTCAAACCCGAATTCTTCGCCCCCCTGCTCATCGGAATCGGCGCGTTTTTGATCCTATTTTCCAAAAAAGAAAAATTCCAGGAGCTTAGCGAAATCCTCATCGGCTTCGGCCTTTTGTTCATCGGCTTAAGCTTCATGTCCGGAGCCGTCACCCCGTACCGGGATGCCCCCATCTTTGCCGAAGCATTCCGCATTCTGGGCAGCAGCCCCATCCTGGGCATCCTTACCGGACTTGTGGTAACCGCCCTGATCCAAAGCTCCTCCGCCTCGGTAGGTATCCTCCAGACCCTGGCTGCCAACGGCGTAGTAACCTGGAACTCCGCCATTTACATCACATTGGGACAAAACATCGGCACCTGTGTGACAGCCCTCCTGTCAAGCCTTGGCGCCCAGCGCACAGCCAGGCGCGCCGCCGTTATTCACCTGCTCTTCAACGTAATGGGAGCCGTTCTGTTCGGAGCAGCCATGTTTGCCATATTTTCCTTGAACAGGGTCTGGGCGGGCGCTCCCATAAACAGCGTGCAGATTTCTGTATTTCATACGATTTTTAATGTGACAAACACAATCATTCTCTTTCCCTTTGCCAACTGGCTGGTAAAAATGTCCGGAATACTCGTAAAGGGAGAGGACGAAGAGGAACCGGAGGAAGCGGCAAGCATTCAGCTTCCTCATCTGGACGAGCGCATCCTGGAGACCCCTTCCTTTGCAGTAGAATATGCGGCAAAGGAGGTCGTGCGCATGGGAGAGCTTTCCTGCCAGCATGCAAAGCTTGCATTTGAGGCAGTCCGGACAGGCAGCCAGAAACGGGTTGACAAAGCGTACCAAATAGAAGAAACTATGAATAAATACGAAAGACAGATGGCGGAATACCTGGCCAAGATCAGCAAGACCTCACTCAATGATCACCAGAGGCAGGTTGTGGGCAATCTGCTCTATACAGTGGGCGATATTGAGAGAATGAGCGATCACTGCGATAATATTGCAGAAATGGCAGAGCAGATGATACGGGAGCGTCTGACCTTTTCTCTGGAGGCCTCTGAGGGACTGGAGGAGATCGAGGGACTGGCCCTGGATTCCATGAAAGCATCCATCCTGGCCCGTCAGACGGAAAAAATGGCCTATGTGCAGCAGACCATACAGATCGAGGATGAGATTGACGATCTGGAGGAAGAGCTCCGGGAAAAGCATATCGAGCGTCTGGCCCGGAACCAGTGTTCTGCAGCTAAAGGCGTGATTTATCTGGACATTTTAAATAATATAGAACGGATTTCCGATCATGCCGATAACATAGCCGGCTATGTGGCGGATGAAATACAGTAGTTGATTTCCGTGAGTGATGAGCAAAGCGCCGTGCCTGCACGAACATTTGACTCCCGTGAGGGCGTTGGCTATAGTCAGAAAGGCTTAAGACACGATAAGGGACTGAGCTGGTAAGATTGGAGTGGAGGCTGTATGAATGTAAAAAAGAAATTTCTGATAGGCTATGCGGCTGCAGCAGTCATTGCCCTGCTGGCTTTTGAATATGCCTTTTGGAGCAATGGATTTTCCTATCTGGAAAAGCAGAGCGAGGCAGGATATCTGACCCAGGCGGAAATGCTCCGGGATATTTTACTGGCAGAGCTGCAGGGTGATGCAGATCTGGCCGCCTCTTCGGAAGCCTTTGCCGGGCGGTACGGAGAAAAATATCAGATTCGCATTACCATTATAGATAAAGATGGAAATGTCCTTGGGGAATCGGACGGCCCGGGCCCGGCTATGAGCAATCATCTGGATCGGGAGGAGGTTCGAAAAGCCCTGGCAGGCGAGAGCAACAGCATGATCCGGCGTTCCGCTACCTTTGGCCTGGACTACTGCTACTGTGCGGTTCCATTGAAAAAAGGGGAATTCCAGGGCGTGATCCGCACGGCTGTTCCTATGGAAGAGCTGCGGAACATGGACGATGAGTTTCTGCGATCCACGGTATTTGCAGCTGCGATTCTGCTGCTGCTGGCCCTTTCCCTTGTGATGTATTTCCGAAAATATGTATCCGCTATGAAAGCGGTAGAAAAACAGCGCCGGGAGTTTGTTTCCAATGTGACCCATGAGCTGAAAACGCCGCTGACCTCTATCCGGGGCTTTGTGGAGACCTTGAAAAACGGAGCTATGGAGGATGAGGGCTGCGCCGGGAGATTTCTGGATATCATTGACATTGAGACAGAGCGTCTGGGGAATCTGATTGACGACACGCTGCTGCTCTCCGAGATTGAACATAAAAAGGATGTACGTCAGGAGCCCTGTGATGTAAATGAAGTGATTGCGGAGGTCACAGAGCTGCTGGCGCCGAAGGTAAAGCCCCATGTTCGTCTGATTTTCACGCCGGATCCCGGCGTGCGGCCTTTTACCTGCAACCGGGACCGGCTCAAGCAGCTCCTTATCAATCTGGCGGACAACGGGCTGAAGGCTACGGAATTCGGCGCGGTGACAATTCAGTGCAAGAGTACGGCCAGCCATCTGGTTCTGGAGATTGCTGACACGGGAATCGGTATGGAGGCGGAACAGACAGAGCGTATCTTTGAACGGTTTTACCGCGTGGATAAGGGGAGATCCCGGGCGCAGGGAGGCACAGGGCTGGGGCTGTCCATTGTAAAGCATATCGTGGAGCTGTACCGGGGAAGCATCCGGGTAGAGAGCAGGCCCGGGGAAGGGACAACCTTCCGGGTGGAACTGCCTTATTACTAGTAGTCCGTATCGGAAATCCTTGTGCATATTTCCGGTACGGACTACTAGACAGCACTGACAAAGGCTTGACTTGGAATACAAACAATTAAAATGAATACAAAACGATGAAGGAAACATCCATGGAAAAAAAGATTATCTTGACAATTGATGATGAGCCCCATATCCTGGAGCTTTTGGAATACAATCTGGCGAAGGCCGGTTACAAGGTTCTTCGGGCGGAGACGGGGGAAAAGGGGCTTGAGGTTTTGAGGAGCGCGCAAGTGGATCTGGTGCTCCTGGACTGCATGCTTCCAGGCATGGACGGGATGGAGGTGCTTCGGGAGATACGCGCCGATTTGCAGCTTTCTCTTTTGCCGGTGATGATGCTGACGGCAAAGGGGGATGAGATTGACAAAGTCCTGGGCCTGGAGCTTGGGGCGGACGACTATCTGAGCAAGCCCTTCAGCCTTCGGGAGCTGGAGGCCAGGGTGAAGGCGCTTTTGCGCAGAAGCGCACTTACACATAGGGGAACACAGCCCAAAGAGCAGTTTCAGTCAGGCGGTCTGGTGGTAAACCACGAGGCCCGTGAAGTGACTCTTCAGGGAACTCCGGTAATACTTTCCCGAAAAGAATATGAGCTGCTCCACATGCTCATCACCCACCCCAACCAGGTATTTACCAGGGAACAGCTGCTGGAGCAGATCTGGGGCTATGATTATTTCGGAGAGACACGGACCGTTGACGTACATATCCGCAGCCTGCGCAAAAAGCTTGAGAAGAATCCAGAGCAGCCGGAGTATATCCGGACTGTCCGGGGGATCGGATATAAGTTTGTGAAGTAACGGCGTTTTAACTTCAAAGGGCTATAGGAAAAAAAGACAGCAGCCTTTCTATCTAATCTACATTCCATCACATCCAAATCCTCTTAATTCCATCAGAAATTCTTAAAATTGTTTTAAGAATCAAAAAAATATAAAAAACTTTGAAGAAATTAGAGTAGAATAATCGTTTAGAAGGATAGAAGCAGTAAAAAAGAAAGCAGCAATGGGAAAAAGCAGAAGAACAGCAAAGGAGGAGAGAAGCATGACTCAGAAAAACCAGCGGATCATCAACTTAGTAACCTGGTGCTCCATGGGGGCACTTCTCATATTTACAATCTATGGAATCAAGACCGGGATCTTCACAGACCGGAGCCGAATGGAAGCGCTGGTATCCGGATGCGGCATCTACGGCCCTCTGTTCTTTGTGCTGATTCAGATTGTCCAGGTAGTAATACCCATTATCCCCGGAGGAATCACCTGTGCGGTAGGTGTGGTGCTGTTCGGGGCCTGGGAAGGGCTTCTCTGCAATTATGTGGGAATCGTCATTGGCTCGTTCATCAACTTCTATCTGGCAAGACGTTACGGGAAATGCTTTGTGCAGTCTCTTGTAAAGGAAGAAACCTACGAGAAGTATGCCGGCTGGCTGGAAAGAGGAAAAAAGTTTGACCGCTTTTTTGCTTTGGCAATCTTCTTCCCCTGCGCACCGGATGATTTCCTGTGTATGCTGGCTGGACTTACCCGTATGTCCTGGAAAAAATTTAGTACGATTATATTGCTGGGAAAGCCTGCTTCCATCGCCGCCTACAGTCTGGCGCTGGTTTATGCAGGAACCTGGATGGGAGGATTATTGACATGAAAATACTGATTACAACGGATTTATTTCGTTCCACAATTAACGGCGTGGTGACTTCGGTGCTCAATCTGGAGGAGGAGCTTCAAAGGCAGGGACACGAGGTGCGGATTCTGACCGTTTCCGATACAGGAAAGGCTTACCAGGAGGGAAATGTGTGGTATCTGCGTTCTATTCCCTCGGGAATATACCCAGGCGTGCGTATTCCGATTCCCGGAGACGGAGCTTACCGCCGGGAGCTGACGGAGTGGATGCCAGACGTGGTTCACAGCCAATGTGAGTTCTGTACCTTCAGCTATGGAAAACAGATTGCAGAGGACACGGGAGCCGTTCTCATACATACCTGCCATACCCTGTATGAGCAGTATACAAAATACATCCCCATGGGAAAATATTTAGGAACTGCCGCAGTAGCCGCCTGTATGCGCTGGAGGCTCCGGCCTGTAGACCGCATTATAGCCCCAACCAAAAAGGTAGAACGAACCTTTTTAAGCTATGGTGTACAGAAGAAGACAGCTATCATTCCTACAGGGATTAAATTGGAGGCGTTTACCAAGCCTGTTTCCGAAGAAGTTCTGGAAGGGCTTCGGGAAGAATGCGGCATCCGTCCCGGCGTCCGTGTTGTCCTAAGCCTGGGGCGCTTAGGCTTTGAAAAGAAGGTGGATGAGCTGCTGTACGGATGGAAGGAGGCCGGGATCCCCCGTGAGGAAGCAATGCTTCTGATTGTGGGCGGCGGGCCGGCGGAGGGAAGCCTTCGAACGCTTTCCCAGGAGCTTGGACTTTCGGACAGGGTGTGCTTCTATGGAATGGCAAAGCCTGAGATGGTTCCTGCCTTCTATCAGCTGGCGGATGTGTTTGTCTGCGCTTCCACCAGCGAGACACAGGGGCTGACCTACGTGGAGGCTCTGGCCAGCGGCCTGCCGCTGGTGTGCAGAAGGGATCCCTGCCTGGCCGGAGTGCTGGAGCACGGAAAGAACGGCTATTCCTTCCGGGAAAGGGCCGAGTTTGGCAGTTATGTAAAAGAAATACTTTTTCACAAAGAAAAAAGGCAGAAGATGAGTGCCTGCAGCCGGGAGCTGGCCAAAGTTTTCGGGACAGAATCCTTTGGACGGGCAGTAAATGACTTGTATAAAAAGGAGGTACGTCTGCATGAAGGTACTTTTGTATTCGAAGAATCAGAAGCTGCTTTCCCGAAGTGGGATTGGACGGGCTATGCAAATGCAAAGAGACTCCCTTGAGGAAAACGGAGTGGAGGTTACCGCCAACCCGGAGGAGGATTATGACATTGTACATCTGAACAGCATTTTTCCCAGCGATTATCAGATGGCAAAAAAGGCAAAGAGGGAGGGAAAGAAAGTAATTTATCACGCTCACTCCACCCGGGAGGACTTTGAGGACTCTTTTGTGGGCTCCAACCTGTTAGCGCCCCTGTTTCAGCAATGGCTTGTAAAATGCTACGAATTGGGAGATCTGATCTTGACGCCCACGCCCTATTCCCGTTCTCTGCTTATGCGTTACGGGATCCGCAAGCCCATTGCCGTAATTTCCAATGGGGTGGATACCTTCCGGTTCCAGAAAAATATGGCGGTGCGGAGCCGGTTCCGCAGGGAGTACGGCTTTACGGAGACAGACCGGGTGATTTTGTCAGTGGGTCTTTATTTTGAGCGGAAGGGAATTCTGGACTTTGTGGAGCTGGCCCAGAGAATGCCGGAATATCAGTTTATCTGGTTCGGCTACACGCCGGATATTCAGATTCCCGGCAAGGTACGCAAAGCCGTACGCACACGCCTTCCCAACCTGACCTTTGCAGGCTATGTGTCCCCGGAGCAGCTTCGGGAAGCATACAGCGGCAGCGATCTGTTTTTCTTTCCCTCCCATGAGGAGACAGAAGGAATCGTAGTTCTGGAAGCCCTGTCCTGCGAAATACCGGTGCTCCTCCGTGACATTCCCGTTTACCAGGACTGGCTGAAAAACAGGACGGATGTGTATAAGGGAAGCAGCCAGGCGGAATTTGAGCGGATGATCGGGCAGATTCTGGAGGGGGAGCTTCCGGATCTCACGGTAAGCGGCCGGCAGAGGGCCGTGGAACGTGATATTTTCCACCAGGCAGGAAAGCTTTACCGGCTGTATCGGAAAGCGGCCGCTCTGTAAGTGGAAAAAATCGGAAACATACGGAAAAATTTAATCGGAAACGTGATTTTTCTTCATAAAAAATTAAGGTGTTACTGCTATGCTTATGAAAAAGGCAAATGTAGTAATGCCTTAATTTTTTCTCAAGGGGTGAGAGCCATGAAAAGAAAGCTGCTGATGTGGGGAATGCTGTCTATGTTGTTATTTTTGACTGCCTGCGGTAAAAAGGGGCAGACGAAAGAACCTGCCGTGACAGCCCGGGAAGAGGCGCTTTTTGCAAAAGAGACGGAGAACACAGGCTCTTTTGGAATCCCCATCCGTATTTATCACAGCGACGACAGGGGAGAGAATCTCTGTGTAAGCACGGCGCGGACAGAAGAGATCACGCCGGAGATTCTGCTGCTGAATCTCTCTTTTTATCGTATGGTGCCGGATACCATGACGGTGCAGGAGTTTGGAAAGAAAAACCAGGAGGACGGCCTTTTGCTGACATTGGATCTTCCGCAGGAATTCCAGGAGTATCTTTCCCGGTTAAGCGGGCAGGAGGAGACGCTTGTAATGGGAAGTATGGTAAATACCTTTCTGGATGCCTACCAGGGAACGGCCATTCTCATTACCGTGGAAGGGGCGGCTCTGAGTACAGATTACGGCATTTACGAAGAAGCCCTTGAACGGTATCCTTACCAGGAGGCTTCCTATCAGATTGTAGAGAAGGAGCTTCTGGAGGGGCAGATACAAATCTCCTACCCACAGCTTGCGGGTCTTTTGGACGAGGAGATTCAAAAGAAGTGGAACGAGATCATCAGCGGCCATGCGAAAAGGGCTTTGGAGGATGCGGAGGAAGGCAGCAGCCTGGAGGCGGGCTATTCTGTAAAAACCATGAACGATCAGCTTCTTTCTATTTTGATAGAAGGTTACTACAGCAGGCAGGGGGGAGCCTATCCCATACGTTTCCGGTATACTTATAATATTGACATGAGTTCCGGGGAAAGTCTGCGTCTTGCTTATTACCAGAATCCGGATGAACTGGCAGAGGTGCTTTTGTCCGGCGAGGGCTACCGTGTGGAAGGGGAGTTTGGAGAGGAGCTTAAGGAGCGGCTGTCTATACTTTACGGAACGGCGGAGCAGCTGGCCGATGTACTGAGGGATTTTGATTATGGCGATAACAGGGAGACGCCCAGCGGCTTTTCCTACCAGGAAAAGGGGCAGACGCATCTGTGCATTGAGGTGCCTCATGTCTTGGGCGATTGTGTGGATGTGGTTCTTGAGAAAAATGGGGACTCGGAACAGCCTTGAACAAATAATAGCATACCCTCAGTGAATAAGGCGAGTGTCCCCTTGTTCACTGAGGGTATCTTCAGGTGTTAAAATCGTATAAATTAATAGAATATTCTTGAATATTAAAATAATTAATAAAAAATAATAAAATATAACAATTAATAATAGAAAAAACAAAAAATTTTTTCAAATTTTTTCGAAAAAGGTGTTGACAAATGGAAATTGGCGAGTTATAATGATTTCAACATAAGAAATACAAAACACCACATAATCTAAACGATATATAAATATATATTTCATATAGATGTGAGGTGAAAAATTAAGAAAGCGAGGTACGGACCAACAAAAACTTAACGAATTGCCTCATAATTTAAGAAAAGGAGGTACGGACCAAAGTACAGTTAGGTTAGACCTTCTACTATAAAATAAGAAACGGATGTAACGCACATCCGAATCAAAAAAATATAGTAAGAAGAAGGTCAAGGACAAAAAAGTTCGACGAGAATCGGTAAAGCAGAAGCAGCCGGGATAAAGAAGTAAAAAGAAGAAGAGAAGAAACCGGAAAAGAAAATCTTATGATTACAGAGGGGAAAAGCCGAGAACAGAAGAAGTCGAACGGAAGAAGTCAATAAGACTTCAAAAAAATTACCAACTGAAGAAAAAATTTTCAAAGGCAGTCGTTTTTGGAAGAAAAATTCAGAAGGTAAATGTAACTTGAAAACAAAGCACCAGAAAAGAGGTAAAAGTCCAATGGACAGCATAGTTTAATAGAGGGTATCAGATGACGAAAAGTACTGATACCCTCTAATTCTGTTTGTAGGAAATAAACTGGTATTACAGTTGAAGAAAAGGGGAGAATAATGAAGGCGGATTCATAAGCGGAAGGTTTTTGAATGGGTCTTTTTTTGTGGTATTTTTCACATGTTCTTTGTGATGACTTCCTAAAGGATTTATGTTACACTAGGGATCAAAAGGCGGCAGCTGCAAGGATGTCCGCAGTCTGGCCGGACGGCGGAAAAAGTTATTGAAAAAATATAGATGGTTATATGCGGAAAGAGGTTTGTCTTGGCACATTTCGTAGAACTGAAACAGGTGAAAAAGATCTATCAGATGGGGGAGGTAACCATTCCGGCGGTAGACGGGATTGATTTTGAGATTGAAAAAGGAGAGTTTGTGGTGATTGTGGGGCCAAGCGGGGCCGGCAAGACGACAGTGCTCAATATTCTGGGCGGTATGGATACCTGTACCTCCGGGGAAGTCTGGGTAGACGGGAAGGATATCAGCAGCTTTAAGGGACGGGCGCTGACGGCTTACCGCAGGGACGATATCGGCTTTGTGTTCCAGTTCTACAATCTGGTTCAGAATCTGACGGCTCTGGAGAATGTGGAGCTGGCTCTGCAGATCTGTAAGGATCCTCTGGATGCAGAGCAGGTATTGAAGGAGGTGGGCCTGGAGGAGCGCAAGGGGAATTTTCCGGCCCAGCTTTCCGGCGGAGAACAGCAGAGAGTAGCTATAGCCAGGGCCTTGGCGAAGAATCCCAAGCTGCTGCTCTGCGATGAGCCTACGGGAGCTTTGGATTATAACACAGGAAAAGCTATTTTAAAGCTGCTGCAGGATACCTGCCGGGAGAAGGGCATGACGGTGATTGTGATTACCCATAACCAGGCCATTGCTCCTATGGCGGATCGGGTGATCCAGATAAAAAATGGGCGTGTGAGCCGGATGAAGCAAAACGAAGCTCCGGTCCCGGTAGAGACGATTGAGTGGTAGACATGAGAAAACGTGCCTTAAAAAAAGAATTTTATATGGAAATCCGGAGAACCCTGAACCGTTTTCTGTCGCTTCTTCTCATCAATGCCCTGGGCGTTGCTTTTTTTGCCGGAGTCAGGGCTTCCAAGCCGGATATGCGGCTGTCCGCCGACGCTTTTTTTGACGAGAGCAATCTGATGGATCTCCGGGTTATGGGAACCCTGGGAATGACCGAGGAGGATGCGGAAGCAATCAGGGCTGTGGAGGGCGTGAAGGAGGTTATGCCCGTCTATTCCGTGGATATGTTTGGACAGCTTGGGGAGCGCCAGCTGAATCTTCAGGTTATGTCACAGCCGGAAACCATGAATCGGATTCATGTGAGGGAAGGACGGCTTCCAAAAGAGAAGGACGAGTGCCTGGTGGACTACAAGCTGCTGAACGCAGGCATTTGCTCCCTTGGGGAGGAGATTGCCCTTGTATCCGGCACGGAGGATGAGACTTCGGATCTGGTGAACCAGGAGACCTTTACCATTGTGGGGGCCGGAACGACTTCCTATTATATGTCTCTCGATCGGGGAACAACCGGCATCGGGAACGGAAGCCTGGACGGATTTCTGATTGTGCAGCCGGAGGTATTTGAGCAGGATTATTATACCCAGCTCTGCGTGACGGCCAAAGGAGCGTTTGAGCTGACCTGCTACACGGAAGAATATGACAGCCTGGTTGACGATCTGGCAGAGCGGATAGAGGCTCTGGAAAAGGAGCGGTGTGAGATTCGTTACGCCCAGATTCAGGAGGAAGGGCAGGAAAAGATCGCAGATGCCCAAAAGGAAGTAACCGACGGGGAGCAGAAGCTTAAGGATGCCGGGGAAGAGCTGGAGAATGCAAGGGGGAAGCTTGCAGACGCAGAAGCCAAGCTTGCAGACGGCAGAAAGGAGCTTGCGGACGGGGAGGCGGAATTTGCCGGCAAGGAACGGGAATTTTTCGAGGCAAAGCAGAAGGCAGCCGACGGGTGGAGCGAGCTTCACAAGGCCCAGGAGAAGCTGGTAAAGGCAACCGTTCAGATTGAGAACGGCTATGAGGAGTATGAAGAAAACAAGGCGGAGGTGGATGCAGGCTACGCCCGGCTTGCGCCCCTTGAGGAGCAGCTTTCCCAGATAGAGAGCGGCCTTGCACAGGTGAAAGAGGGCCTTGCACAGACAGAAGCGGGAATTGCACAGACCGAAGGCGGACTTCTGCAGATTGGGGAGCAGCTTCTCAAGATAGAAAGGGACAGGGAAAGACATCAGGAGCTTTCGGCGATACCGGACGATCAGCGGACAGAGGAGCAGAAAAAGGAATGGGAGGAGTTAGAGGCAGCGAAGCCTTACTGGGAGAATACGGAGATAGAGCTTAAGAAGCAGCAGGCAGAAATTGAGGCATCCAAGGCAGGGCTTCTGGCCGGACAGACGGATCTTTTGGCAAAGCAGACGGAGCTTCTGGGAGCAAAGGCCCAGCTGGCCCCTATAGTACAAGAGAACAAAGCCAAGCTGGATGCAGGAGCGGCAGCCCTGGCGGAGGGAAAGCGGCAGCTGGACGCTGCCAGCGACGAGGTGGATGCCGGCAACAGCAAGGCTTACCAGGCGGAGCAGGAGCTTCTGGAGGCGGAGGAGGAACTGGCTGACGGTGAGAAAAAGCTGGCAGAGGGACGAACCGAGCTTGCAGATGCCCGTCAGACCCTTGCAGACGCCGAAGCTGAGCTTGCAGACGCCAAGGAAGAATTCGCCGGCAGCGAGGCAGAGTACCAGGACGCTCTGGCGGAAAATGAGGAGATCCTTGCAGACGCTAAGATGAAGATTGCAGATGCCAGACAGGAGCTGGCGGATCTGAAGGAGCCGGAGTGGTATGTGCTGGACCGCCAGTATATCCAGACCTATGTGGAGTACGGCAACGACGCAGACCGCATCGGGGCCATCGGGGAGGTATTCCCGGTTATTTTCTTTCTGGTGGCCGCCCTGGTAAGCCTTACTACGATGACGCGTATGGTAGAGGAGCAGCGGACACAGATTGGAACCTTGAAGGCCCTGGGTTATGGAAAAGGAGCCATTGCTTCCAAGTACATCTTGTATGCCCTGTTATCAAGCCTTCTGGGAAGCCTGCTGGGACTTGCGGCGGGACAGAAGCTTCTTCCGGCGGTGATTATAAGCGCCTACAAGATTCTCTATAACAATCTGCCCGACATTTTGACGCCGCTGAATCTGGAATATTCCGTAACAGCCTCTGCCGCTGCCGTTTTCTGTACAACCCTTGCGGCTCTGGCGGCCTGCTACAAGGAGCTGAATGCCGTACCGGCGAACCTGATGCGTCCGGCAGCGCCGAAATCGGGAAAACGGGTATTTCTGGAATATGCCGGCTTTCTCTGGAAGCGTCTGACCTTCAGCCAGAAAGCGGCTGTCCGCAACCTGGTTCGTTATAAAAAGCGGTTTTTTATGACCGTATTCGGGATCGGCGGCTGTATGGCCCTGCTCCTGGTGGGCTTTGGAATCAAGGATTCCATCCTTCACATCGGGAAGGGCCAGTTCGGAGATGTATTTGACTACGACGGGGTTGTGGGCATCGACAAAGACGCAGACGATAAAGAGCGTGGGGAGCTTGCGGCGCGGATTGAGGAGGATGAGCGTATCACCTCTCATATGAGGGTACTGGAGACTGCCGTGGACGTGGAGGCCGGGGCAGCGCCCCGGAGCGCCTATCTCATTGTGCCGGAGCTTGAGGAGGAGCTTGACACCTACATCCATCTCCAGAACCGGGAGACCAGGGAGCATTATACACTGGACGGCCAGGGCGTTGTGCTCACGGAAAAGCTGGCCCGGCTTCTTGGAGTATCGGAGGGGGATACCGTAACCTTGAAGGAGGACGATACCAAGGCAGTAGAAGCAAGGGTTGAGCATATTACGGAGCAGTACTTTATGCATTACGTGTATATGAGCAGGGAGCTCTATGAAAAGCTCTATGGAGAAGCGCCGGAATGGAACCAGTGGTTTATAAAAAATACCCGGCAGGACGAGGCCTTTGAGGAGGAGCTGCGGACAGAGTATATCCAGTATGACGCAGTGTCGGACGTAGACTTTATCAGCGGTACGGCGGAGCGTGTGTCGGATATGCTCAAAAGCATGGATTTGATTATCTATGTGCTGGTGATTGCGGCGGGGCTTCTGGCCTTTGTGGTGCTCTATAACCTGAACAATATCAATATCAGCGAGCGCAGGCGTGAGCTTGCCGCCTTGAAGGTGCTGGGCTTCTTTGACCAGGAGGTGTCCGCCTATGTGAACCGGGAAAATGTGCTGCTCACAATAATCGGAACAGGAGTGGGAGCAGGCCTTGGCATCGTGCTTCACCGCTTTGTGATTCAGACGGCGGAGATTGACATGCTCATGTTCGGAAGGGCCATTGCACCGGCAAGCTGCCTTTACAGTGTGCTGCTCACCTTTGCGTTCTCGGCATTTGTGAACGGAGTCATGTTCTTTAAGCTGCGTAAGATTGATATGGTGGAATCTTTGAAGAGTGTGGAGTAAGCGTTTATGTCATTACAATTTATTTTCGGCAATTCGGGTTCGGGGAAATCCCATACCCTCTATCAAACGATTATCCGGGAATCGAGAGAGCGCCCGGATCAGAAAATACTGGTTCTGGTGCCGGAGCAGTTCACCATGCAGACCCAGAAGGATCTGGTAACCATGCACCCGGACGGAGGCATCCTGAATATCGACGTCCTAAGCTTTCAGCGCCTTGCATACCGTGTATTTGAGGAAACGGGAACCCAGGTGGGAAAGGTCTTAGAGGAAACGGGAAAGAATCTGGTGCTCCGGAAAATCGCCCAGGAGCACCGGGAAGAACTGAAAATCCTCGGCGGAAACTTAAAAAAGACCGGTTACATCAACGAAATCAAATCCCTCATCTCAGAGCTTACCCAGTACGCAGTTACGGAAGAGGAGCTTGAGAAATTCACGAAGACCAGCCAAAACAAACCCCATCTCTACTGGAAGCTCCGGGATCTCCAGGTGCTTTACAAGGCTTTCCACGCCTACCTGGCAGATCAGTATATCACGGCGGAGGAGCTTTTAGAGGTGCTCTGTCAGGCAGCGGAGCGTTCAGAGCTTTTAAAAAGCAGTCAGATTGTGCTGGACGGCTTCACGGGCTTTACCCCCATCCAGAATAAGCTGATGAAGAAGCTGATGGAGTATGCAAAAAAGGTAACGGTGACAGTTACCATAGACAGCCGGGAGGATCCTTACCGTATGACGGGAGAGCACCAGCTTTTTTACCTGAGCCAAAAAACAGTCTCAACGCTTTCCGGCCTGGCAAGGGAAGCGGGGGTTCCTATGGAGGAGCCGGTTACCGTGCGCCCCTTGGGACAGTCCCGCTTTGACAGGAAAAGTGCGCTCTTTGCCCTGGAACAGAACCTGTTCCGCCTGCGCCGTAAGTCCTTTGAGGGAGAGCAGGAGCAGATAAGCCTTCATCTTTTACGGAATCCCTCGGAGGAAACGGCCTGGACTGCCAGCCAGATCCGCCGTCTTATCCGGGAAGAGGGTTATCATTACCGGGACATTGCAGTTATCACAGGAAACATGGAGGCTTACAGCCATTGCCTGGAACGGATTTTTCCGGAATACGGGATTCCCTGTTTTCTGGACTACAAGCGGAGTGTCCTGAACAATCCTTTTGTGGAATTCCTGCGGGCTCTTCTGGAGATGACGGAGCAGGACTTCACCTACGAGACAGTATTCCGCTTTCTGCGAAGCGGCCTGTCCGGCATGAGACGGGAGGAAACGGATCTGCTGGAAAATTATGTGCTGGCGCTGGGAATCCGGGGCCGGAAGAAATGGGGCAGCCGTTTTATCCGAAGCTATAAGGGGCTGACCGAGGAGCAGCTTCTGGAGATTGATATTCTGCGGCAGCGGTTTGCGGAAACAGTCCTTCCCTTTGGAGAGGTAACAGGGAAAAAGGGCGTGGATGTGCGCATGCGGACGACGGCTCTGTACCGCCTGATTGAGAAGCTGGAGATTCAGAAGAAGCTTTCCGCCTTTGAGGAGCGCTTTCAGGGAGAAGGAAACCTGGTTCTCGCAAAGGAATATCACCAGATTTATTCCATTGTTATGGATCTGCTGGATAAACTGGTGGATCTTCTGGGAGATCAGAAGCTGTCGGCCAGGGAGTACCGGGAGATTCTGGAGGCCGGCTTTGCAGAGGCCCGGGTGGGCGTGATCCCTCCCGGCGTGGATCAGGTGGTGGCCGGCGATATGGAGCGTACCCGTCTAAAAGACGTAAAGGCGCTGTTTTTCCTGGGGGTAAATGAGGGAAGCGTGCCGAAGAATACCGGGCGCTCCGGCCTTCTGTCCGATATGGAACGGGAGCAGCTGAAAGCCCAGGGAATGGAGCTTGCGCCCACAGCAAGGGAACAGGGCTATATCCAGCGATTTTACCTGTATCTGAATCTGACCAAGCCTTCCAAAAGGCTTTATGTGTGCTGCAGCCTTCTGGACGGCAGCGGCAAGGCCCTGCGGCCCTCTTATCTGATGAATGTGCTAAAGGGGCTTTTTCCGGGGATGGAGCTTCAGAAGGAAGAGGGGTGGCAGAAGGAGCTTCCGGCAACTCCAAAAGAGGGCCTGCGCCTTTTGATCGAGGGCCTGCGGGATTACCGGGCCGGGGAGGAAAATGAGAAGTTTTACGAGCTGTACCGCTGGTATGCCGCGCGGGAGCAGTACGAAGAGAAGCTGTCAAAGCTTTTAGAGGCTGCATTTTCCCGTCATAGGGACAGCCGTCTGGGACGGGCGGTGGCTCACGCATTGTACGGGACGGTTCTGGAAAACAGCGTGACCAGGCTTGAGCAGTATGCGGCCTGTGCCTATGCACATTTTCTTATGTACGGTTTGAAGCTGTCGGAGCGGGCGAAGTACGAATTCGCCCCGGTGGATATGGGAAATATCTTTCATAAGACCCTGGAGCTGTTTTCCAAACGTCTGGAGGACAGCAGCTATACCTGGAGAGACATTCCAAAGGAAGTTCAGGATGCCTGGGTGGAAGAGTGCATGGATCTGGTGACGGCAGACTATGGCAATACCATCCTGCAGAGCACGGCACGGAATGCCTATGCCGCAGAACGGATGAAGCGGATGATGAAACGGACGGTCTGGGCTCTTGGGCGGCAGATTCAGAAAGGGCTGTTTGTGCCGGAGAATTACGAGATTTCCTTTTCCGGGGTGTCGGATCTGGAGGCGGTGAACATCACTCTTTCTCCGGAGGAAGAGCTTCGGCTCAAAGGACGCATTGACCGGATGGATACCTGTGAGGAGGAAAAGAAGGTCTATGTAAAGGTCATTGACTATAAGTCAGGAAATACTTCTTTTCAGCTTTTATCCCTGTATCACGGCCTGCAGCTGCAGCTGGTGGTATATCTGAATGCGGCTATGGAGCTGGCGGCCAGGGAGCATCCGGGCAAAGAGATCCATCCTGCTGGAATCTTTTATTATCAGATCCAGGATCCGGTATTGGAGCTGGAGGCGAGAGAGGAAGGGGCGGATCTGAATGAACGGGTGATGGAGAAGCTGAAGCTCAGCGGCCTGGTTAACAAGGATCCGGAGGTGATCCAAAAGCTTGACCAGGATATGCCCGGCAAGTCCTCCGTACTGCCCTTGTCCTACAATAAGGACGGAAGCCTTAGGGCCGGTTCCAGTGTGGCGGCGGAGCGGCAGTTTGAAGCTCTGTCCGCCTTTGTGAACCGGAAGATACAGAAACTTGGTTCCGAGATCCTGGAGGGCCGGGCGGATGTGAATCCTTATGAGCTGAAGGGGAAAACTGCCTGCGATTACTGTGCCTACAGAGGTGTGTGCGGCCTGGATCCCAAGGATGAGGGGTATGGGATGCGGCGCCTGAAGGTCTTTGAGGATGCGGAAATCTGGGAACGGATTGAGGAATAACTATGGGAATGGAGATTCGTAATGGGTGTTAAGTGGACAAAGGAACAGCAGAAGGTCATTGATGTGCGGAACAAGGACGTACTGGTATCGGCGGCGGCGGGATCGGGCAAGACCGCCGTGCTGGTAGAGCGGATCCTTTCCCTGGTCTGCGGTGATAAGGATGGGGATACGCCGGTGGACGTAGACCGGCTCCTTGTAGTGACCTTTACCAATGCGGCGGCGGCAGAGATGCGGGAGCGGATCGGCCTGGCCCTTTTAAAGCGTCTGGAGGAAGAGCCGGAGAATGTGCATCTGCAGAAACAGCAGACCTTGATTCATAATGCCCAGATTACTACCATACATAGCTTCTGCCAGTATGTAATCCGCAGCTATTTTCATCAGCTGGATCTGGATCCTTCTTTCCGCATTGGGGACGAGGGAGAGCTGAAGCTTCTGAAAGGCGAGGTGCTGGAGGAGCTTTTGGAGGACCGCTATAAGGAAAAAAGCCCGGAGTTTGTAAGCTTTGTGGAAACCTATGCGGTGGGAAAGAGCGACAGGCCCCTTGAGGATCTGATACTGCAGCTTTACGAGTTTTCCATCAGCTACCCCTATCCCAGGCGGTGGCTGGAGGGATGCATGGAGACTTATGGGGCGGAGTGCGAGGAGGAGCTGAATCAGAGCAGATGGATGCGGTTCCTGCTGGATTTCGCCGGAAAGCTTCTGGCGGGATGGCAGGAGGAGCTCAAGGGAGCCCTGGCGCTCTGCGGGGAGGCGGACGGGCCGTATATGTACCAGCAGGCCCTTCTTGAGGATTTGGAGCAGGCGGAGGCCCTTGGCAGCTGCCGTACCTATGAGGAGTATCAGGAAGGACTGGAGCATCTGGCATTTGCAAGGCTTTCCGCCAAACGGGACAGTCAGGTGGACGAGGGGAAGAAGGCCCGGGTCAAAGCCCTTCGGGATCGGATGAAAAAAAGCCTCAAGGATCTGAAGGAGACGTATTTTGCCTCTTCTCTGACAGATGTTTTCGAGTTGCTCCAGAGGGCGGCTGTCCCTACGGGCGTACTCATTTCCCTTACGGCGGAATTCGCAGACCGCTATCAGGAGAAGAAGCGGAATAAGAATCTGGCGGATTTCTCTGATCTGGAGCATCTGGCCCTGGAGATTCTGGCGGCGGATGTGAAAGAGGAGGAGGGGGCCTTTGCGGTGGCGGTTACGGATGCGGCAAGGGAGCTCTCGGAGCGCTATGTGCAGATCATGATTGACGAGTACCAGGACAGTAATCTCATCCAGGAGATTATTTTAAATAGTGTGAGCCGGAGGGAAAGGGGCTGTCCCAATGTGTTTATGGTGGGAGATGTGAAGCAGAGCATCTACCGCTTCCGCCTGGCCAGGCCGGAGCTCTTTATGGAGAAATACCACACCTATCCCCAGACAGAGGAGGGAGACGCCCTGCGGATTGATCTCCACAAGAACTTCCGAAGCCGGGAGGAGGTGCTTCAAGGGGTCAATGAGCTCTTTTACCGCCTTATGACGCCCGGAGTGGGAGGAATCCGCTACGACGAGGGGGCGGCGCTTTACTTGGGAGCCTCCATGCCGGAGCCGGAGGAAGGGCTGAACCAGCCGGAGCTTTTGCTTCTTGACAAGGACGCTCCGGAGCTTTCCGGCGAGGAGGCGGATGTGACGGCCAGGGAGATGGAGGCCTATGCCGCGGCAGAGCGTATCAAGGAGCTTCTGGCCTGCCAGCAGGTGTGGGACGGAAAGAGGGAAGCCTTCCGGCCCGCTTCCTACGGGGATATCGTGATTCTGCTCCGCAGCCTTACGGGGTGGGGAGATGTGTATGCCCGGGTGCTGACAGAGGCTGGAATCCCGGCACATACGGAATCCCGTACCGGGTACTTTACAACCGTGGAGATTCAGACGCTTCTGAACCTTCTTAGGGTAGTGGACAATCCCAGGCAGGACATTCCGCTGGCGGCGGTGCTGAAGTCTATGATCGGGGGTTTTTCGGATGGAGATCTGGCCCTTGTGAAAAGCCGGTATCCGGACAGGCCTTTTTATGAGGCGTGCATGAGCTTTTATCAAGAAGCCGGAGAACAAGAGGCTGTGCTTGCGGCCAGAATGGAGGCTTTCTATCAGAGATTAAACCGCTATCGCAGCAAGGCGGACTATCTTCCCATCCACGAATTTCTCTGGTTTATCCTGGAGGATACAGGCTACGGCGATTATCTGGCCGCCCAGCCGGGAGGGGTGCAGCGGGAGGCCAATGTGCGGATGCTGGTGGAGAGGGCCATTTCCTTTGAAAAGACGAGTTACCGGGGCCTCTTTCATTTTGTGCGTTATATGGAGCAGCTCCAGAGCTACCAGGAGGATTTCGGAGAGGCAGGCATCACTGGGGAAAATGAAGATGCGGTGCGGATTATGACCATCCACAAGAGCAAGGGCCTGGAGTTTCCGATTGTGATTGTGGGCGGCCTTGGGAAAAGCTTCAACCGCCAGGATACAAGGAGCCGGGTCGTGATCCACCCGGATCTGGGGCTTGGCGTGGACTACGTGGACGCTGAGCGCCGGGTGAAGATTCCGCTTCTGCCTAAGAAGGCCCTGCAGAGGGCGCTGGATCTGGAGATGCTGGGAGAAGAGCTCAGGGTGCTCTATGTGGCATTTACCAGGGCAAAGGAAAAGCTGATTCTTCTGGGGAGTACAAAGAAGCCGGGGGAGAAGCTTGAGGGCTGTCAAGGGGCGGCGGGCCGTGAGCCTTTGTCCTTTTCTGTGACAGCCTCCGCCGGGACTTACCTGGACTGGATTCTGCCGGCATCGGCTGGAAGCAGTTTTGCCTTGTCCCAGGTGCAGCCAAAGCTTCTTCTTGAGGAGGCAGTAGGGCAGCAGATATCCATGGAGGAGCTTTGGGAACGGCTGCGCTGTCCCGAAGAACTGCCTGGGGAGGATGCGGCGTTTGCAGAGGAGATTGACAGGCGGTTCGGGGAGGTATATCCTTATGAGGAGGAGATTTCCCTCCGGGTAAAGGTCAGTGTCTCCGAGCTTAAGAAAGCCGGTCAGACGGAGGAAGAAGATGCGGATACCTTCCTTTATCCCCAGGAGGAGATTGTACCGTACATTCCCAGGTTTATGCAGGAGGAGGAGCCGGTCAGCGGAGCGGCCCGTGGTACGGCTTACCATCGGGTGCTTGAGTGCCTGGATCTCTCCGGCCTCTATCACTCAGACAAGGTGCGCGAGGCTATGGAGAGACTGGTGGAGGAAGGCAGGCTCACAAGGGCCCAGGCAGATGTGGTCCGGCCTTACGATATCTATGCCTTTGGGAAGACGAAGCTGGCGGAGCGCATGACGGCGGCTAGGAAGAAGGGGAAGCTTTACACGGAGCAGCCTTTTGTGATCAAGCTTCCGGCCTGCGATCTGGATCTGGGATACCAAAGCCGGGAGCCGGTGCTGATCCAGGGAATTATCGACGCCTACTTCTATGAGGAGGACGGCATTGTGGTGGTGGATTATAAGACAGATTACGTGAAGGAGGGTGAGGAACTGCTGGAGAAGTACGGGCGGCAGCTGGATTACTATGAGACTGCCCTTGAGAAGCTGACTGGGAAGAAGGTGAAGGAGAAGGTCATTTACTCCTTCTGCCTAGGGAAGTGTGTAGAGAGATATTACGGTACTGGAAAACAGTAATATCCCTTAAAGTGCACAAATCGATTTCCAGGCACTTGTGACTGGAAATTGATTTCATACCAGTGTACTGGGAAGGATATTACGGAACTGGAAAAACAGTAATATCCTTCACAGTGCACAAATCGATTTACAGACGCATGCTTTTTGCGGCTGGAAATTGATTTCATACCAGTGTACTGGGAAGGATATTACGGAACTGGAATAGGAGGAAGATAGAAATGCAGGTATTGAATTTTGGCTCATTGAATGTGGATTATGTGTACCGGGTGGCCCATATGATGCGGCCGGGGGAGACACAGCAGTCTTACGGCATGGAGGTATTTGCCGGCGGCAAGGGAATGAATCAGTCCATTGCGGCGGCAAGGGCCGGGGCACAGATTTATCATGCCGGTATGGTAGGGAAGGACGACGGGCAGTTTCTCCTGGACATCTGCAGAGAAAATCATGTGAATACGGACTTTATCCGCATCATAGACGGAAAAAGCGGCCATACCATCATACAGGTGGACGATAATGCCCAGAACTGCATCCTTCTGTATGGGGGAAGCAACCGGAGGTTCACCAAAGAATATGTGGACGAGGTGCTCGCAAAATTTGGAGCGGATGATTTTCTGATTCTTCAGAATGAGACGAATCTGCTGGACTATATCATAGACAGGGCATATGAGAAGGGCATGAAGATTATTCTGAATCCCTCCCCCTTTGACGAGGGACTTAACAGCTGCGATCTGTCCAAGGTGTCGGTATTCCTTGTCAATGAGATTGAGGGCAGACAGTTAGCCGGAGCAGCTTTTGAGACGGAAGAGGACGGGAACCGTCTGGTGGATGCGATCCTGAAAGTGTACCCCAAGGCCCAGGTGGTGCTTACTATGGGGGACAAGGGAGCCTTTTACGGAGGCGGAGAGAAGCGGCATTACCAGCCCTGCTTCCAGGTTAAGGCCGTAGATACAACGGCGGCCGGGGATACCTTTACGGGATACTTTGTGTTTGGATTGCTGAATGGGTATGAGATAGAAAAGAGTCTTGAACTGGCGGCGAAGGCGGCATCTATCGCAGTCTCCAGAAGCGGTGCGGTGCCTTCGATTCCGGTAATGGAGGAAGTTGCCGGTAAAAATGAATAGGGGAAGCTCTTATCTCCCGTGTATAAAAAGATATCTCCCGGAATATACTATATTTCGGGAGATATTTCGCTCAAAGACTTGAATTATCTCCCGAAATCATATATAATTTGGGATATGGAAGAAAAGGACGGGAGATCAATGAGGACATTTGACTACAGCATTCTGAAAAATGAAAACTGGGACAGCGAGGTACTGGGGCTGGTTGCCCAGATCCATGAGTATAAGGGCAGGCAGGAGCTTTACCTGCGCCAGAAGCCGGAGAAGCTTGATAAGCTGGTGGAGCTGGCGAAGATACAGAGTACGGAGGCTTCCAATGAGCTCGAGGGAATCCGCACCACGAATACCCGGCTTAAGCAGCTTGTGGCGGATAAGACCACGCCGAAAAACCGGGATGAGGAAGAGATCATGGGCTACCGTGACGTGCTGAATACCATACATGAGAGCTATGAGTATATACCCATTCGCGCAAATTACATTCTGCAGCTTCACAGGGATCTGTATCAGTACTCTGAAAAGAGTATCGGCGGCAGCTTTAAAAGCACGCAGAATTATATCAGCGCTGTAGACGCAGAGGGACATGAATTTGTGCTTTTTACCCCCCTGGCCCCTTATGAGACCCCGGCGGCCATAGCCTCCATCTGTGAAAGCTGCAACCGGGTTATGGAGGCCCAGGAAGTGGATGCATTGGTTCTGATCCCGGTTTTTGTCCATGATTTTCTCTGTATCCATCCCTTTTTAGACGGCAACGGCAGAATGAGCCGCCTTCTCACGACACTTCTGCTGTACCGGGCGGGATATGTGATTGGAAGGTACATTTCACTGGAAAGCAAGATAGCGAAAAATAAAGGGCTTTATTATGAAGTACTGGAAACCTGCCAGAGAGGATGGCATGAAAATAAAGAGGATTCTGTGCCCTTTATCAAATACCTGCTCAGAACCATCCTGGCGGCATACCGGGATTTTGAAGATCGGGTAGATCTGGTTGGTGAGAAGCTTCCGGCTGTGGAGCTTGTGAGACGGGCTGTGTATGGGAAAATCGGGAGGTTTACCAAGAGCGACATTATGGAACTGTGCCCGACCATTGGAAAGACTTCTGTGGAAAGCTCTATAAAGGCTCTGGTGGACAGTGGGGCGCTGATGAAGCACGGCTTTGGCCCGGCGACCTTTTATACCAGGAGCGATGCACAGTAAAAGGTTTCTTAAGAGCGAGGCTGTCAGAAAATAAATGAGAAGACTTTTTCATATCTTGTGTCCGGATGGTTCACGCACACTGGATATTGGAAAAGTCTTCTGCTTTATTTTCTAACTATGTGTTGCAGCAGTCCATGGAAGCCCTTACATTTTAGAAGTGAATCAAAACTGCAATCATCATCACAATGGATGCGCTCACAAACAAAACTCCCTGCATCTTAATCTGGAATTTTGCCCATTTCCCCCACTCAAGCTTGGCCACGCCAAGGGTTCCCAAAAGGCATCCGGAGGTAGGTACGATCAGATTGGAGAAAGCGTCTCCAAGCTGGAAGGCCAGAACAGAGGTCTGGCGGGATACGCCTACCAGATCTGACAGAGGAGCCATAATCGGCATGGTAAGGGCCGCCTGCCCGGAACCGGAAACCACGAAGAAGTTGAATACTGTCTGGAACACATACATGAGCCATGCGGAGATCACAGCCGGGAAGCCCTGCATAGCGCTGCTGATACCATGAAGGATGGTATTGAGTACGGTGGGAGAGGAAGCGTCTGTTCCGCCCAGGATGATGATAATTCCCTGCGCCATACCAACCACCAGAGCCGCGCCCACCAGATCGGCCGCTCCGCTCTGGAAGGAAGAAGCGATGTCATTTACACGCATATCATTCAGCTTAAAGATCACGGCGATGATACCGGACACCAGACCCATTACAAAGAACTGGGAGGCAATCTCCGGAATGTAGAAGCCCTTTTCCACTACGCCCCATATCGTCCAGATCATGGTAGCCAGAATCACCAGCAGAATCAGCTTGTGGCCGAGGCGGAAGTCAGCCTTGGCGCTGTCCTCCTTAAATTCATTCCGGTAAACGGAATCGCTCTCATAGGACACGGAAGCCTTGGGATCTTTTTTGATTTTGGAGGCATAGACCATGGTAAAGGCAGCTCCGATTCCGGTAAATAAAAACCACAGCACAATACGGAAGCCTGCGCCGGAGAGAACGGGAACCTCTGCGATTCCCTGGGCAATTGCCAGGCTGAAGGGATTCATCCAGGAAGCGCCGAAGCCGATCTGGGTTGCACAGTAGGTCACGCAGACGCCCACCACCGCGTCGTAGCCCATGGCAATAAACATAGGAACCAGAATCATGGCAAAGGGAATGGCTTCCTCGCCCATGCCAAAGACAGCGCCGCCCAGAGAGAACAGGATAAAGAGAACCGGAATCAGGAACTTCTCCGCTCCCCTGGTCCGCTCAATCATAGCCAGGATTCCCTGATCCACAGCCCCGGTTTTCAGAACAATGCCAAAAGCGCCTCCGATTACCAGGATAAAGGCCACGATACCAACGGCGGAACCCCATTTGTCGCCAACGGTCATTCCTTCAAATACATAGTTGAGGATGCCCTGTCCGCCGAAGTCCTCCGTGCCGAAGAGGGGAGCTGTCTGCGTTATCTTATTCCCGTTTTCATCAGTTACATACTGGAAGCTGTCCGGGTCTATTACAGTCCGGGACTTTTCTTCGCCGTTCATCATGTAAGTGATTTCCTTTGTCTCATACTGTCCCAGCGGAACGAACATGGTCAGAACCGCTGCAAAGAGAATGACAAAGAAAATAATCACATAAGTGTGTGGCATCTGCAGATTTCGTTTTTTCTCATTCATAATCGTTTCTCCAATCGTTTTTTCGTACCCACAGCCTGGCGCTTACTTCCCCGGCGCTGTCCGGTAAAGCGCAGGGCTGTATGCCGGCTGGCAAATCACTCAAACGTGCCTTTTTTGACTGCCTCGCCTTTCTGCACCATCAGCTGTCCTTTGGCCAGGACAGAATGGATGGCTAACGTGCCTTCCTCCACAAGAACCAGGTCTGCATCCATTCCGGCTGCAATCCGCCCCTTGCCCTTTAGTTTGAGCAGATCTGCCGGATTCGCAGTTACCGTCCGAAGAGCCTGTGGGATCTCCACTCCTTCCGTAAGGATGGCATCCCGTACCTCCCGGTACAGAGAGGTTACTTTTCCCACGCCCAGGCCGAGGAAGGCGCCGTCGTGGTCAAAGATGGGCATACTGCCCTGCCCGTCCGAGGAAAATGTAATCTGGTTCCCGGGAACGCCCTGCTCCAGCATAAGCCGCAGACCGGTGGCGGCCTTCACCTCATCCTCCTCCAGGAAATCCGGATCCGAGCTGGTAGTGAGATCCACGTAGCCCCCCAGGGCTTTGGCATAGTCAATGCCATCCTTCAGAAGCCGGCTGCTCCGGTTGATATGGGTGGGAAGCATGTTGGAGGGCGGAATCTCCGTTTCCTCTATCACATACCGGAGATAAGAGAGCATCCGCAGCCCGTCGCCCATATGGATATTCACCAGGCCGGCTTTGCCGGACAGGATGCCGCCTACACGGGTGTCTCCCACAATGCGGGCGAATTCCTCCCGGGCAGGCTGAGAGGAACGATGATCCGAAATGGCAATCTCACCGCAGCCTACAATCTTGTCAATGAGGATCAGATCATCCACAAGACTGCCGGTCAGGGTCCGCACGGGAACCTGGTAGGAGCCCGTATATATATAGGTAGAAATTCCCTCCTCCTCAAGTCCCCGGGCCTTTGCCAGCAGAGAAGCCATATTCCGGGTAGTTCCGTCTGTTCCAAGACAGCCGATAACCGTGGTAACGCCGCCCAGGGTAATATCGGTCAGCATGATTTCCGGCGTCCGGGTGTGGTAGCTGCCCTCTCCGCCGCCTCCCAGGATATGAACATGATTGTCGATAAAACCCGGGAACAGAAGCTTTCCCTTTCCGTCAAGAACCTCTACCTCATAGGCTTCGGCTGCTGGAATGTCGTGGGCAATCTTAAGAATCCGGGAATCCGCAATCAGGACATCCTGTACCCCGAGAGCTTCCGGCGCATATACGGCGGCGCCTTTGATAAGCTTTAGCATGTGTCCCCCTCCTTTTTAGGAAGCACTTGGGAAAAATTTTGTTTGCATTGATTTTAGGCTGCATTTTTCGCAAGTGCTGTAAGTTTTCACTAAATGTATTGTAACATAGCAGGATGTGTATGTCCAAAGAAATGAATAAATATGCACAAAAAATGTCGCAGAAGTTTATACTCTGCGACATTTTTTGTGCCTTTTTGTCTGTAACATTATACTCGGTTTTGGCTTGTTTCGCAATAGCTCCAGGTTATTTCCGCAAATTTTTATGAGTAACTATTATTTTAATGTCAAATTTACCATCTATTTCCGGTAAACTAGTACATTATTGCATTCCTTTTGAAGGAAACGGCGCTCAATAATGAATGCAATGATATACCAGTTTACGGAATAAAAAACGGAGGTGCTGCATTATGGCAAACAGAGAAAACATCTTCCTGCGCAAAGACGGCCGCTTTGAGGCCCGATACAGGAAGGGACGAAACAACAACGGCAAACTAATCTACGGATTTTGCTATGGCAAAACCTATGAGGAGGCACAGGAAAAGGCCCGGAGACTTCAGAAGGCGGCCTGTGCCGCCGAAGGCGGGGGACAGGAAGAGACTACGTTTGCCCATTACTGTGACGGCTGGCTTATTTCCAACAAGCGGCGCCTGAAGGAATCCAGCAGCGCCAAATATCTGGCTGACATCAAAAATCATATCATTCCCTTTTTCGGGAAAAAGCTTCCATGGGAGATTACCTCAGAAGAAACAGACCTTTTTGTCCAGCTGCTTCTGTATGAAAAAAACTGTCGCCAAAGACAGTCCGCAATATCCTGGCCCTCTTTCACTCGGTATATGTCTATGCCGGACGGCGCAGCGGCAGGAAGCTTGCGGAATTGGAGATTATTTATCCCAGGCAGCAGAAAAAAAATATACGCGTCCTGGACGAAGGCGAAGAACAAAGGCTGCTTTTGTTTCTTGCAGAAGAAATGGATTTCTGCAAATTCGGCGTCTATCTGGCCCTGCGCACGGGGCTTCGGATCGGAGAGGTCTGCGCCCTGCGGTGGGCGGATATCTCTCTGGAAACCCACACCATCTCTGTGAGCCGGACAGCCCAGCGCATCCAAAGCTTTGAGGCAGGGAATGAGTCAAAAACCCAGGTAGTGATAGGCGCGCCGAAAACTGAGAGCTCCTGCCGTGTCATTCCTCTGATGCCGGATCTGGCGGCTTTATATGCACGGTTTGCCACAAAGGATCCCAAAGCCTTTGTGCTGACGGGAACCAGACAGTGCATGGAGCCAAGAAAGCTCCAGCGGCGCTTAAAGGATTATATGGCCCAATGCCAGATTCAGTCCGTTCATTTTCATACACTTCGCCATACCTTCGCCACACGCTGCATCGAGGCTGGATTCGACGTAAAGACCTTGAGCGAGATTCTGGGACATTCCAATATCACGGTTACTATGAATCAATACGTACACCCCAATCTGGAACAGAAACGTGAAAATATGAGCCGTCTTAAGACTGTCATCCATGTTTGACGCCAGCAGTCAAAGGAGCAGTCGGGCGGATAGTCAAAATGATTTTTTTACATAAAACAGGCATTTCCAAATGAATGTCGCAGAGTCTAAACCTCTGCGTCATCTTCGGAAGTGCCTGTATTCATATGCAGGAAAGGCAGGGAATCCAAACAGAAAAAAGAACATTTCCGCAGCGCCCTGGAGCTGGTACGGCTGATTGACAGCGCAGTGGGCGAAGCAGATAAATAATGGAAAAATATCTGGGGGGGGGTGATCGAATATGGAGGAAAAAGCAGTTCTGCAGTTTGAGCTGCTTGGCACCTTCGCCGGCCGGGAAAAGAAGAGCGGGCAGGCAGCAGGCAGCGTCATTCCGGAAAAATTGGGGAAAAAGGCCCTGTCATTTCTACAATATCTTATCGTAAACCACGGCAGGAATATATCCGCAGAAGAATTAATCGAACAATTTTGGCCCGAAACAGACAGCAGTAATCCGGCAAATTCGCTGAAAAGTTTCCTTAAGGCGTTATTACCAGACCCTGTACCTTGATATCTGCAAAATGGCCCTTCCCCTTTTGCAGGAACAGGAGCGGTGGACGGAGATGGTCGCCATCTGCGGTCAGGCTTCCGGGATAGGTGCGGATACGGACGCCTTCCTTGTGTACGAGATGCAGGCTCTGATAGCCATGGGCCAGCCGGAGCAGGCAGTATTGGCTTATGAGGCGTTTCGGGAAATACTCTGGGCGGAATTCGAGATTGAGCCCACAGAGCAGATGGAACAGCTCTACCTTCTGGCGGAAGGTATGTGTCAGAACCATGTGGATGAAGGGGATATCTTAAGGCTGGTAGCGGAGCAGCAGGTGGAAGAGAGGGCGTTTTTCTGTACCTTTGGTGTGTTTCAGAGCATTGTGGCCCTGGAGAGACGCCATCTGGAGCGGACGGGAGATCCAATCGCCAGGCTGAATGCCGGCTCCTATCTGCTCATGCTCACCGGGGCCACAGAGGAAAACGCCCGGATTGTCATGGAACGTCTGGATAGGGCCTTTCACAAAACGTATTCCCACTCCAAGGCATGTATTTCTTTTCGTACATTTCCCCTGGAGCCTCAAAAAACTGTTGAGAACTGACGGGAAATAACCGTCAGATAACCGGCGGTTGCTATAGTAGGTTAAAACAGCGGTGATTTCATACCGGTGTATTGGAAGGAATATTACGGAACTGGAATAAGTATACAGCGGAGCCAGCTATGAGATGATCTCGGATCCGACGCAGACGCAGACGATAATCGCAGAAGAAACGGTATCCGTGAGCTTCACAAATGATTACAAGGATGGCCTGAACGGCGGAACCAGCGTGGTAAACCATTTTGCAGATGCGGCAGCCGGGGAACCAGACGGCGGCAATAGGAACCAGGAAGAGAGGACGCCGATCTGGAAGGGCGAACAGCTGAAGGATTCCAGTGCGGAGCCACAGCAGCCGGAAGGAGGTGCGGAAGCGGATGAGGAATAAATGGAACAGGCGGACGATCGTTCTGGCGGCGGCAGCCCTGATTATGACAGCCGGCGCGGCATCGGGCAGAGCCATGGCTTATTTTACCACCTATGTAACTGCGGAGGGCGGAAAGGAGCTGCAGCTTGGCTTTACCGCCACAGAGCCGGAAGAGAAGATTGTAAACGGTGCCAAAGAGATAACCATTAAGAATACGGGGGAAAATGACTGCTATGTCCGGGTAAAGGTATTTGCAGGAAGCAAGTACACCTTAACACTGGGAGAATCGGATTCCCACTGGAAGGCTGGAGCGGACGGTTATTACTACTGGACGGAGATTCTTCCGGCAGGGGAGGGCGGAATCACAGGAATTCTGAAGATCAACATTGGCTGTGAGGATGCAGAGGCAGACAGCTTCAATGTCATTGTGGTACAGGAATGCACGCCGGTGCCCTATGACGAAGAAGGCGGGCAGCTTTCCTGGGATAAGGTGGATTGGAGCAGAGAGGCCAATGTGGTCAAGACCGGGGAGGGGAACCCATGAAAAGGCTGAAAAAAACTTTTTTAACAAAATCATTCCTGCTCTTCGGGGCAGCGGCTGTATTGCTGCTGGCAAGCACCGTTGGGAGCACCCGGGCGGCGCTGACCTATTACAGTGAGAATTATGAAATGCGCATCGAGGTTCCCAGCATCGGCGTAAGCCTGGTGGAGAACGGCAGCGTAGCGGGCAGCCGGAATTATGTGGGAAATGAGTGGAAGGAAAGCGGCGGAGAGCTTTTGCAGAATATGCTTCCCGGGGAAAACGAGAAGCTGGTTCTGGGCAAAAAGTATGACGAGGTTCTCAAGGTGCGCAACAGCGGAACCATTGACAGCTATGTGCGTGTCATTTTGTATAAGAGCTGGACGAAGGACGGGGAAAAGGCAGATACGGAGCTGTCCCCGGATCTGATTGAATTGAACCTGACGGGAAACGGCTGGATCGTGGATGAGGACGCCTCCACTGCGGAGCGGACGGAAGCTTAAGCCTGATGCGGGGAGGAACCGGATCTACAAAACCGGCGTCTCAGCTTCCGGAAACAAATTAGGAAGAAAGACGGGTTGGGAGAAGATGGAAAATACGACGGAAAAGAGAAGCCGTAAAAGACCGCTGGCCGCAGCAGTCCGCATCCTGGGAACCCTTTTGCTTATACTGGTATTAGCAGCCTGTATTCCCTTGACGGTTCCCAGATTTTTCGGATGTCAGATTTATTCTGTGGTAAGCGGCAGCATGGAGCCTTCCATTCCTGTAGGAAGCCTGGTTTACATCAAGGCCGTGGCGCCGGAGGATGTCCAGGAAGGCGATGTGGCTGCATTTTACGGAGCGGTGGATTCTGCGTCCATCATTACCCACAGAGTCGTAGAAAACAGGACGTTTATGGGAGAGCTTATTACCAAGGGGGATGCAAACCAGGAGGAGGATATCAATCCTGTTTCCTATGAGCAGTTTATCGGAAGGGTAGAGCACTCCTTTCCCAGACTGGGGGCTCTTGCAGAGCTGTTCACAAGCCATGTGGGGAAGATAGCAGCCGGAGGCCTGATTGGGGCGGCGGTTCTTCTGCATCTGCTGGCAAATGTCCTGGAATGGGAGCCAGGCAGAAAGGCGGCAGAAGCCCGGGATGACAGGAGGTAGTGGAAGATGAAGAAAGGTTATATAAGTCTTGCTCTGGCAGTCCTTTTGCTGGCCGGCAGCGGACTGAGCGCACATGCGGAGGATTATGAGGGCAAGACCGGCTGGAAGGCAGAGTTTACGGGAAACGCCATTGACAGCAACTTTACGTCAAAGGCATTTGCCGAGGAGGTGAAGGATCTGCAGCCGGGGGACAGCATTGTCATCAAAGTTGCGGTGAAAAACGGCTCCGAAAAGGGCACGGACTGGTATGTAAGCAATGAGGTTCTGCAGAGCCTGGAGGACAGCAGTCCGGCGAACGGCGGAGCTTACACCTATGAGCTGGCCTGGAAGGGAACCGGGGATCTGACGACCCTTTACAGCAGCGAGAGCGTAGGAGGAGAAAATGTGACGTCAGCCGGGGCCGGGCTCCATGAGGCCACGGACAATCTGGAGGAGTTCTTTTACCTGGACCATCTGGAACAGGGGGAGGAGGGGCTGATTACTCTCAAGGTTGCATTAAATGGGGAAACCCAGGGAAATACCTACCAGAATACCCTGGCAAGGCTGCAGCTTAACTTTGCCGTGGAGGAAAGGGATAAGGAGGAGAGCAGAAGAACCGGGCGGAAGGATGTTGTCACCTACTCTCCGGAGACGGTAAAGACCGGGGATCCGGCGAAGCTGATGTTCTGGTCTATTGCTACTTTGTTAAGCGGACTTTGTCTGCTGATTTGCGGCGTTATTTATCAGAAGAAGAGCAGAGGAGGGGAAGCGTGTGATTAGACGAATATTTTTGATGGGTTTTCTTACCTTCTGCCTGTTTTTCCAGTCTGCGTCTATCACGGGGCTGGCAGCCGATGAGGCCGGCACGGAGCAAAAGACGGAGCCTTATACCTACAGCATTACCTTTTATGCCGGGAATCAGGGGGCATTCGCAGGAACGGAAGGGATAACCGTTGTGGAAAGCGGCGCCCCGGGCGGCGGAAAGGTTGAAAAAAGTATGCGCGGGGACGGAAGCGCCATTACCGTGAAGGGTCTGAAGGCAGGAGATCAAGTGATTTTCAGCGGTATCCAGAGCCAGGGAGAGGGCGCTCCGGTAACGCTTGGGGAGGATAGCCCTTACTATGTGAGGGGACTGCGCAAGAGCGGCTATGACAACGATACGGTGGCTGCCCCTTCCTTTATGGTGGAGCAGGATCAAGATTATGTGGTGGCATACGGAATCAAGGGGGAGATGGTCTCCTATGTGATTCATTACCAGGACACAGAGGGCAATACGCTGGCCCCAAGCCGTACTTTTTACGGAAATGCGGGGGATCGGCCTGTGGTGGCGTTTCTGTATATTGAGGGCTATGAGCCCCAGGCTTACAATCTGACCAAGGAGCTGTCCAAGAATGAGGCAGAGAATGTATTTACCTTTGTTTACAGCCAGGTGAGCGGCGGAGGAGCTGCGCAGGAGACGGTAGATGAGGGCACGGGCACGACTGCTGCAGAAGGAGAAGGCGGCCAGGGCGCCGGAACCGGAGAGGGCGGCACAGGCGGCGACGGCACGGAGGCAGCTGCGGAGGCTGACGGGGAGGATGCAGGCGGCGCCGGAGAAAATGCGGAGATTGGGGACGAAGAGATTCCCTTAAGCGACGGGCCGGAGGATCTGGTGGATCTGGATGATGAAGATACGCCTCTTGGCTTCAGCTTAAAGGATCTGGATGTGGCAACGAATATGCTGGGCGCTTTGGTAGTGGGCGTGAGCGGCGCGGCTGCGCTGGTGGTGCTGCTTGTGATCCTTGTGAAGCGGCGCAGGGCAGAGGCTGCGAAAAATAATTAGTCAAAGAAACAATATCTTATTTTCTATTCGATTTTTCTGTTCATTTACTTTTGGCGAACAAGGGGGACAACGGAGCTTCCTCTTGTTCGCTGAAGGTATATAATTTCCCTTATAATGTGTATACAGGTATTACTTGTTTATTTGTTTTTCTATTGATAAAATATGCGCCAAATTGATATTTCAAGAATTTTCTGATATAATATGAGCATGAAAGCAGGTGAAAAAGCATAGCAGAGTTAATAGTTAAGGGCAGCAAAGGTAAACTTAGCTATGTATTATTATAGGTGGGAAATGGGTTTAAAGGAGTATTTATGATATACATTTACAAATCATACAATAATATAGATAAATTACAAGTCATAGAAGATCCTGAAGCATTTTTCAATGGGTATATAACAGCACAAGAGTTTGACAGCACTGACATAGATGCAATGAAGGCTATAGATAAAGCTGAGTTACTGGATAAGGCTATAGGTACAATAAAAACGCCAAGAGGAATAACATCCATAGACCACTTATCGACTGGATGCAAAACAATTATAGTATACAACTATATGTTAAAACATATTGATACAAAAAAGATATTTTTAGACCTTTCATACTGTGGTGTAAATGCACTAGAGTATATTTTTAGCATAGCGGAAAATCAAGATAAAATTAAGTTTATATTAAGGCACAAAGATAGAGTTTATGAATGTAAAGATAGAGAATATATAATAGATGGAAACAGGCAGATAACCAATCTGGCATATATGTAAGGGGGAGGAAGGTATATTGAATGCATACAATTATGAATCAAATATACTAGATATAAAGGATAAGTACAATAATCATTATATATTACAGCTAAGAGGTAACAAGACACTGATAAAGGGCAGCAGCGGAACTGGAAAGACTTATGTATATGATATGATAGAAGCAATAAAAAAGAAAAAATTGCAGTCTGACTATAGTGTAGAAAATATAGTTCCGATCAGTGAATTAAATATAGAGCAGCTTTCTAAATATAAAGATAAATTAATAATTATAGACAGAGCAGAGTTTATACTAAAAGAAGAAGATATATTACACATAAACAGTGATACATCGAACAGGTATTTAATATTTTCACGTGTAGCGCTTGGGTTAGACTTATCCCCGAATCATCAAGGAGACTTAATAACAGAAAATGGCATCACAAAAATACAATACAGATTCAATGTAAAAGGATGGGGTTAAGCATGATATATTTTATATCAGAAGATTCAAATTCAGCGCATATATTTTGGTTAGCTGTTTTCAATACATTTGCTAAAAATTATAAAGAGATAAATACAAATATAAACGGTGATGTAGTATATGGTAATACAAGTTTAGAAGAAAAGGTGGATAATGCTTTAAACTTAATGAAAAAAGGTGATGCACTTTTCATAGCTTTTGATAATATAGGATCTCCATTACAAAACAATGGTTCGACATTTGATTCTGGGGATTTTATACTTAATACAAGTGCAAAATGTAAGCTAAAAAGTATAGAACTGCTTTTATGATTGCAGACGTATTGAAATATGTAAGATACTGTATTGACAACGATATAGAGTACTATGATAAAAATAATGTATATGTGAAATATATAATATCATTAGTACCGAATGCTGGCATAAATAAGGAACACTTTGACGATGCACTTTTGAGACAGGCTACAGCGTCTATAAAAAACGGACTTTTTAGTATAAAAAAAGAAGGTAATGGGTTGGGGGAATGTTGGATAACAAGCTGTGAAGAAATAAGGGATAGAAAGAAAAATAGCAAAGTGTATAGTACGATACTTCATTTTTGTAAGAATTGCAAATTTAAGTTAAGTAATGCGTATAGTAAAGAAAAATTAATACACATAAACAAAAATTCAATACTAAGATTTGCAGATACAGACTTTGAGCAGCTTGAAAATTACACATAACAATAAAATAGTTAACTATTTTTTAGAGTAATATGTTTACTCAATGATTTTAAAAGCCTGTGGACAATGAAAGCAACGGGCTTTTATATTTTGTTCAATTCCACGGTTTCAGAGAATCTTTACAGAAGGAAGAGATTGTTCCTGCCATACCACAAGAACATAGATATACAAAGAAAATAAGGGGAAGTAAATGTTAATATATCTATGGTATGGTATACTAGTGAAAAATCGGAGGTGAAGGTTGAAAAATAGTAAATTAAGCCAAAATTGGCAATAAGACACAAAAAACAGGCTCACATAGTGAACCTATTCTACGGTATTCCCACCTTTGAAAAGAGGCCACCTGCATATCAATACTTAACGGGTGGGTGCATCAGCCATTGATACCGGGATGCCTAATTATTAGATTAACTATAACACAAAATGCTTGGCACGAAAACCCTTTTCATGGCGTTTTGTGCCTTGAGCGGAGCGAAAGGAATGGATATAAAAAAATGATAAAAGCAATATTTATGGATTATACAGGAACAATCATTCAGGAAAAGGGAGCGGATTTGGAAAAAATCGTTTCCCGGATATGGAAAAACAGCCGGCTTGAAACAGTGGAAGAGACAGTGAGATATTGGTGGAGCCAGTTAAAAACGATGGAAGAGAAAAGTTATGGCGATGCTTTTTTGACAGAAGATGAGATTGTTGACTGTCTGCTGGAAAGGCTTGGCTGGGAGGAAGGCTTGGAGGATGATTTTTCCCAGCTGCATAAGCTGTTTCAGAGGTTTTGGATGTATGCGCCGGTTTTTGATGATGTAAAGGAATTTTTTGAAAAATGCCCCCTTCCGATTTATGTAATAACAAATAACGGGGCCTGTTATGTGCAGGAATGCCTGGAGCAGAACGGCCTTACGGCCGCCGGGATTATTTCCGGAGAAATGGTACGGGCCTATAAGCCTCATAAAGAGGTGTTCGATTATGCTTTGAAAATAAGCGGATGCGCTGCCAGCGAGGTGATTCATATTGGGGACTCTGTTGTATCGGATGTAAATGGAGCGTCTGCGGCGGGCATAACGCCTGTCCTTATAGATAGAAAGGCGGAAGTGCAGAGTGCGGATTACAAAGTGATACACCGGCTTACAGAAGTGTTTAAGTATCTGGAATGTATCTGACGAAACTGCTTTTTATAGACTCAGGGAAGCAGCCGTTTGCGGTTACTTCCCTGAAAGTGTGTCTGCAGCTATTGCCAAAACAGTAGGATAGTGATAAAATAGTTATTGACTGGTAGTCAATAACTATTTTTTAAGGGGGAAAACTAAAAATTGGCTAGACCTGTAAAAAAAACACCAGATGAATGGAGAAAAGAAATTCTTGATGCCGCGAAAACGCTATTTGCTTCCAAAGGATATGAGGAAACCTCGATTTCCGATATTATGGATATGGCAGGCGGGGCAAAAGGAATGTTCTACCGCTTTTTTCAAAGCAAAGAAGAGGTTATGCACGCATTAGGAAATCAAATGTTTTTTGAGAATAATCCTTTTGATGCAATCAAAGAACGGAATGACCTGAACGGATTACAAAAAATTAAGTCACTGCTGGCATTGAATCGATCAGATGCAGAGCGTAATCAACTGAGTATGCAGGCAGTCCCTATTCTAAAAGATCCCCATATTTTAGCCGCAGCAGTGGAGGAAAACCGGCGTGTGCTGACTCCTTTATGGTTAGAGCTGCTGGAAGAGGGAAAAAATGACGGTTCAATCAAGACGGAATATGCAAAAGAGCTTTCCGAACTTTTGCCGCTCATTAACTTTTGGCTGATGCCGACGGTATTTCCGGCAACGGAGGAAGAGATACATCATAAATACCATTGTGTAATGGATGTATTAGACTATATGGGACTGCCGGTTTTCGATGATGAAGCTGTATCATTTACGGAAAAACTTATCGCTGATATTTCGGAAAAAGGAGGGAATGAACTGTGACACAAAGATTATTTACAAAAAATTTTGTGCTTCTTATCTTAGGGCAGTTGACATCATTGTTTGGTAATTTCATACTGAAGCTTGCATTGTCTATGTATGTGCTGGAAGTAACTGGTTCGGCTGCTATATTCGCAGGGATATTATCTATTGCCGCAATTCCGACGATCGTTCTTTCGCCATTAGGCGGCATTCTTGCAGACAGGGCAGACAGGCGGAATATTATGGTTGCACTGGATGGATTAACAGGTATGTCGGTTTTATGCGCGGCGCTTCTTTTGTCTGAAAGGAATGCTCTAACTGTAATCAGTGTGCTGCTTGTCGTACTTTCTGTTTTGGGGGCATTTGAAACACCAACAGTACAGGCGTGTATTCCGACTATGCTGCAAGGCGACAATATAATGAAAGGAAATGCTGTTGTAAATCAGGCAGCTTCCTTGTCTTATTTAATGGCTCCAATGATAGGCGGCGTACTGTATGCGCTGTTTGGTTTAAAGCCTGTTATGTATGCAAGCGTTGTCTGCTTTTTTATTACAGCACTGTTTGAATGTTTTATAAAATTAAGTTATCAGCATTTGGAGAGTCAGGGCGAGATACTGTCAATTGTCAAACAGGACTTCCTGTCAAGTATGCAATATATTTCAAAAGAACAGTCGAGCATTGCAAAAATGTTGTTCTTGACCGCATTTTCAAGATTTTTTGTGATGGGTATTACCATAGTTGGGCTTCCCTTTATTGTGCGTACCGTTCTTGGATTAAATGCACGGTATTATGGAGCAGCGGAAAGCTCGTTAGCGGTTGCCGTAATCATAGGAAGCGTTGCAGCAGGACTTCTTGCAGAGAAAATGAAAATACATAGATTAGCTGTCTTGCTTGCTTCTATGGGAGTTTTTCTCATTCCTGCCGGAATTGTTTTTCTGTGTCCGGCTGATTCCATTATAAAATATGCTGTCATACTTGTTTCTTTTTGCGGTATGCAGATTGTAATTAGTATGTTTTCTATTTTCGCAGTTTCCCTTATACAGCAAAGTACACCGAATCATCTGATTGGAAAAGTAATGGCTTATACATCTACGGTTACCTTGTGCGTTCAACCTATAGGACAGATTGTGTACGGCTTTTTATTTGATCGCTTTCGTAATATGATTTATCTATGTTTAATACCGACTGGTGGAATTGTATGTGCCGTTGGGATGTCTGCAATGGGATTCTTTAGAAAGTTTGAAAAAGAACAGCAGTCCAGCTAAGAGATGCATAAGCTGCAGGCCGGGCCGGCATAACAGCAGCCTCAGCACCACACTATTTCAGAAAATGTTGAAAGAACGGGCAAAAGAGGAAATGTAAATTGGTAGATTTCGACGGAAATACCTTTTATAATGAAATAGACATATATCCCCCATTTGAAATGGGGGCCGAGGCAAAGCCGTAGCGTTGCATAAAGTACTAAAACCTCCTATGCTATAATGATATTGGTT
>CAJTFE010000037.1 GCA_910575725.1 Clostridia bacterium
GGTGTTGTGTCTATATTCATTTTTTCGAAGCCACCACATGATGGCTTGTTTGTGGCGCAATTCACTTTCTCTCTAACCGCTACCTCTCAGTTTCAAACTTTATCCTCCATTCCAGTTCCGCAGAATCCTCCTCAGTGCCCCTACACAGAAGAATTTCCAGCCACAAAATCATGTGCCTGTAAATCCTTCTGGCTCTGATGAGGATTCTGCTGTTTCCAGTTCCGCAGAATCCTTCTCAATACCTCTCATCTGGATTCTGCTGTTTCCATCTTTCTCTAATGGATTGTTTTTGGATTACAAGCTTATTATAGCACAACTCCAACACAAGTCAATATGAATCTACCAAAAACCACATAGGATTCCAAAAAAACAGCTGCCGCAGCATTTGCACAAAGAGCTTATTTTGCGACAGCTTCCGGCCCCATGATTCAGGGTCTGTTTTCTTCTTTATTTTTAGGGCTGATTCATGTGTCTACACCCTTACCTTTACCCCTTTTGTATCTCTGCTTCCGGGTTTCAGTTTGTTCAATATGATTTGCTTTTCTTTGTAGGTGATGGTCTGCTCGCTGCCTGTCTGGTAAAGATAGGCAGCCTCCAGACAGTCGTCTGTTCCCAGACGCATGCCCCGGACGCCGATGGCTCCCTTTTTTTTCTCCGGAATCTCGGATATGGAGAAGCGCAGGAAATAACCCTCCCGGCTTTGAAGAACCAGCTGTTCGCTGCCCTCCACAGGCTCTGCCAATAAAACCTTGTCTTCCTCTCCCAGTTTTGTAGCGGCCACGGTACGCTTGCCTGTTTCAAATTCACTGCCGTCCACAATCTTCAGCATGCCGCCTTTGGTCGCAAAGATAAGCTTTCTCTCTTTCAGCGCTTCCATGCTTCCGATTCCCACAAGCTGTTCTTCGGTGCTGTTGTAATTGCTGAAATTGTCAATCGGCACACCCTTGTCCCGGAAGCGGCCAAAGGGCAGATCCAGTACCTTGATGGTATGCAGGCGGCCGGTATCGGTAAATACGCAGATGCGGCCGGTGTTAATACAGGGGAATACGTATTTGTTTTCGCTGTCCGCCGCTTCTTTGTTGCGTTCATAGGTGGGCATGTCTATGGTTTTGGCGTAGCCGAAACGATCCATCAGAAACATCACAGGCATCTCTTCAATCTTCTTTTCCTCGAAAATGATTTCCGCCGCATTTTCGATGGAGGTTCTTCTTGGCCTTGCATAGGCTTTTTTGATGGAATCCATGTCCTTTAAAATCACCTTTGTCATACTTGCGTGATTTTCCAGAATGTCCTCATAGGAGGCGATGTTCTTCAAGGTCTGGGCGTTTTCCGCCATTAAGGCTTCGATCTCCAGACCGATTAAGCGGTACAGGCGCATCTCCAGAATGGCTGTGGCCTGGCGCTCGGTGAAACGCAGCTTTGAAGCCCTCTTCCGGGAGGCTTCGGATTTAAAACGGATGTTTTCTGTTTTTCCTTCTATCAGACAGGCCTTTGCATCCTTAACACTCTTGCTGCCCCGAAGAATCTCGATGATAAGATCGATTACATCACAGGCACGGATAAGGCCCTCCTGGATCTCCCGTTTCTCCTGCTCCTTTGCAAGAAGGGTTCGGTATTTGCGGGTGGCAAGCTCATACTGGAATTCAATGTAATGCTCCAGAATCTGTTTTAGGCCCAGCGTTTCGGGTCTTCCGTCTGCCACTGCAAGCATGTTGACACCGAAGGTATCCTCCAAACGGGTCTTTTTGTAAAGCATATTTTTCAGATTCTCGGTATCGGCTCCCTTGCGCAGCTCAAGAACGATGCGGATGCCTTCCTTGGAGGACTGGTTGGAGATGTCCGTGATCTCCGGGGCCTTTTTTGACTCTACCAGGGCCGCAATATCGTTTAAAAATTTTCCGATGTTTGCGCCTATCATGGGATAGGGAATCTCGGTTATAACAAGCTGCTCTTTGCCGCCTTTTTGCTTTTCTATCTGGACACGGCCCCGGACTTTGATTTTGCCCATACCCGTTTCGTAGATGGCCGGGAGCTCGTCTTTGTTTACCACAATGCCCCCAGTAGGAAAATCAGGGCCCGGCATCAGTTTCAGCAAATCCCCGACGGTAATTTCCGGATTCTTCAAATAAGCTTTTGCGGCATCTATGACCTCTCCTAAGCTATGAGGAGGGATGCTGGTTGCCATTCCCACGGCGATTCCGTCGGATCCGTTGACCAGCAGATTTGGAAGCCTGGCCGGCAGAACAGAGGGCTCTTTTTCCGTTTCGTCGAAGTTTGGCACAAAGTCTACTACGTTCTTGTCCAGGTCGGACAGGAAGGCTTCCTGGGTAACTTTCTCCAGGCGCGCTTCCGTATAACGCATAGCTGCTGCGCCGTCTCCCTCGATGGAGCCGAAGTTGCCGTGGCCGTCTACTAAGGGCAGGCCTTTTTTGAAGTCCTGGGACATGACCACCAGCGCCTCGTAGATGGAGCTGTCTCCGTGGGGGTGGTATTTACCCATGGTGTCGCCTACGATACGGGCGCACTTCCGGTAAGGACGGTCAAAGCGGATGCCCAGCTCGTACATGTCGTAGAGGGTTCTTCTCTGTACAGGCTTGAGACCGTCGCGGACATCCGGAAGGGCACGGGCGATGATGACGCTCATGGCATAGTCGATGTAGGATTTCTGCATGAGGTCTGAGTATTCGGTGCGGATGATTTGTTCTTCCATTCTAAACTCCTATTCCAGTTCCGCAGCTCTTGGAATAATGCCCTCACCCAGAAGAATTTCCGGCCGCAAAACCATGCGTCCGTAAATCCTTCTGGCATTATTTCATGCGCTGCTGTTTCCAATTCAGTGATTTCAACCCTTTATACGTCCAGCTCAGCGTCGCAGGCGTGTTCGTAGATAAAGGCTCTCCGGGGCGGCACTTCGGTTCCCATAAGCATCTCCGTTACGTTGGAGGCCATACGTGCATCCTCGATCTCTACACGCTTTAAGATCCGGGTAGCCGGATTCAGGGTAGTTTCCCAGAGCTGATCGGCATCCATCTCTCCCAGGCCCTTGTAGCGCTGGAGGGTGAAGCTTCCCTTGTGGCGCTTCCGGTAGCGCTCCAGGGCCTTGTCGTCGTAAAGGTATTCCTCCTCCCCTCTCTGGGGCATCGCTTTATAGAGCGGCGGCATGGCAATGTAGACGTGTCCCTCGTAGATGAGATCCGGCATAAAACGGTAAAACAGCGTCAGAAGCAGGGTGGAAATGTGTGCTCCGTCCACGTCCGCATCGGCCATAATAATAATCTTGTCATAGCGCAGCTTTGTGATATCAAAGTCATTGCCGTAGCCCTCGGAAAAGCCGCAGCCGAAGGCATTGATCATAGTTTTGATCTCTGCATTTGCCAGCACCTTGTCAATACTGGCCTTTTCCACATTCAGTATCTTGCCCCGGATGGGAAGAATGGCCTGGTAATTCCGGTCTCTGGCCGTCTTGGCGGAGCCGCCGGCGGAGTCTCCCTCTACAATGAAAATCTCGCATTTGGAAGCATCCCGGCTCTCGCAGTTGGCAAGTTTTCCGTTGGAATCGAAGGAATATTTCTGCTTGGTCAGAAGATTGGTCTTGGCCCGTTCTTCTGTCTTTCGTATCTTGGCCGCTTTTTCTGCGCAGCCGATGACCCCCTTCAAGGTCTCCAGATTCCGGTCAAAATAACGGACAATCTCCTCCCCTGCTACTTTGGAGGCGGCCTTGGACGCATCCTGGTTGTCAAGCTTCGTCTTGGTCTGGCCTTCAAAGCGGGGAGCCGGATGCTTGATAGAGATCACGGCCGTCATGCCGTTGCGCACATCGGCGCCGGTAAAGTTGGCATCCTTTTCCTTTAGGATGCCCAGCTCTCTGGCATAATTGTTGATTACGGTGGTAAATACCGTCTTAAAGCCGGTCAGATGGGTGCCTCCCTCTGCGTTGTAGATGTTGTTGCAGAAACCCAGGACATTTTCATGGAACTCGTTTACATACTGGAAAGCGCCCTCTACCACGATGCCTTCTGCCTCTCCTTTAAAGTAAATGACGTCGTGCACCTGCTCTTTTTTCTTATTTAAATCCTCCACGAAGCCGATAATTCCGTTTTCCTCATGGAATGTTACTTCTTCCGCCGGCTCAATTCTTTTGTCTGCAAAATAAATGGTGAGCGCCGGATTGAGGTAAGCAGTCTCATGGAGACGGCTTTTGACCTCCTCTGCCTGGAACCTTGTCTTTTCAAAGATCTCCGGGTCTGGAAGAAAATTGATCCGTGTTCCTGTCTCCTTGCTTTTGCGCAAAATCGGCAGGAGCCCGTCGTTCAATTCTATGGTAGGGATACCGCGCTCGTAGTGATCGTGGTGTACGGCTCCGTCGCGGCTTACCTCTATATCCAGATAGGTAGACAGGGCGTTGACCACAGAGGAGCCTACCCCATGGAGGCCGCCGCTTGTCTTATAGACGGAATCGTCAAACTTTCCTCCTGCATGGAGGGTGGTGAATACAAGACGCTCTGCAGAGATTCCTTTTGCATGGAGATCCACTGGGATGCCCCGGCCGTCGTCGCTGACGGTGCAGGAGCCGTCCCTCTCCAGGGTTACCCAGATCTGGGAGCAGAAGCCGGCCAGGTGCTCGTCCACGGAATTATCCACGATCTCATAAATCAAATGGTTTAATCCTTTCCGCGATACGCTGCCGATGTACATGCCCGGGCGCTTCCGCACGGCCTCCAGGCCTTCCAGGACGGCTATGCTGTCTGCGTCGTAAGTGTTTTTCTTTGCCATTTTATATTCCTCATTCCTATACCCTATATGTGCCCCATTCATGCATGCCCCTTTGGGGCTGTCAGACTTCGTCCAGTAAGGCATTACCCCATGAATGCATATCCCTTCAGGATGGGTGGACTTCGTCTAATAAGGTATGCTTACTTATCCGAATGGATGTTCTGTTTTTTTCAGTCTTAGCTAGTATAGCACAGGTATTTTCGTTTGTAAAACACTTCTTTCCTGATTTTTCAAACAAATTTCGCAGCAGCCCCTGCTAATTTGCAATGAAGAAGCCAAAGATAGATACAGCCTCCGACTGTTACATAGACTTCCAGGAGCGTGGATATGATGCCTATGGAGAACAGCAAAATGCAAACCCCTGTTCCCAAAAGAGCCAGAAGGCTCCACTGTATCCCGAAGCCGCCGCCGCTTTTTTTCTGAAGTATCCGCAAAAACCGTACCTGGACAACTGCCAGAAGCAAAGTCGACGTGAAGCAAATCCCCACATGAAGGCGGGAAAGTCCGGGCAGCTGCCGGGGCAGATAAGGAATCCCCACAGCCGTTACAAAACATACCAGAGCGCCGAAAAGAAGCCTCTCCAGCGTCCGGTTCCGGCAGCCGCTCAGCTCCATAAGCTCTCTTGTATGAAGATAAAAATAGTTCCCTGTCAGCGCTCCCCAGACCAGAAAGGCCAAACGTCTGCCGCCCCGGCTTCCTATGACAGAAAAGTTAACGCCTGTCCAGGAGAAGCCGGATGCCAGCAGAAGTGTCAAAAAGGGAATCAAGCACAGAGAACAGAATGCGTATCGTTTCTGCATAATTACCTTCCTTTTATTTTTTCTTTATTTAGTATGTGAAGGGGCTTTTGTTCCACACGGGAGAAGTTTTGGAAATCGGAAAGAATATTTTTGAAAGATTGGGAAAACAATAAATGGTAATACACATGTACCTAGAAGGCAGTATCCTTAAGTATGCGATAATTGTGTAAAGTTGAAGAAATTTATAAAAAGGTATAAAACCTTAATAATTCAATAGACTTTACACCTTATTTGCACACTTATTTATTATATTTGAAGCATATGCCAAAAGCGGCCAAAAGCGGATAAAATATATAAAATGAGAATATACAATATCTCCTTATTTTATTTTCAACCAAACATATTTTCTGATGCCCTATTTGATACCCTGCAGTAAAATCCAAAAAACAAAAGCTCTAAAAGCCTAGTAAATACAAGGCTTCCAGAGCTTTAAGCAACAGTCCCTAGGGGAATCGAACCCCTGTTTCCGCCGTGAGAGGGCGGCGTCTTAACCGCTTGACCAAGGAACCATACCGGCTTTCCCTGCCGACTTGCTTAGTATATAACATATTTCTTCATTTGGCAAGCTTTTTTTTCAAAAAATTTAAATTTTTTTATTTTTTTATCAATCGCCCCAAAAACCGGCAGAATTACAGCTTCGCCCCGCCTCCTCTCCTCCCCCGTTTCACGATTGCTCCCCCCTCTTTTTGCTCCGCCGGCATCTGCCGAAGGAAAAAACAAAAAACAAAGATTTTCACCTTGATCTGCGTATAAATTTGAACATAAATTTTCCCGTATGTTCTTGACGTGCCCTCTAAGAGATGTTATAAAATTATTAGAATATTTTACACAATTTCATATTCGGGATATCCTGCATTCGGATACCCGTCCATTCGGAGGATCAGTATGTCGGAAACCAACCAGTTCGATAATATTTTACCAGTGGCGCCTCTTAAGATCGCAGCTCTGGACAGCTGCGTAGACTTTGCAAGAAAAGTAGACAAGCACCTGGTAAAATTTCGCAAAACAGCCAATAAACAGCACAGAGACAATATTTATTTTCAGGAATACGCCCAGGATTCTTATATGGTAAAATGCTCCTGTCCACGTTTCGGAACCGGGGAAGCCAAGGGGCGCTATGGGGAGTCCGTTCGGGGAAGCGACCTCTTTATCATGGTAGATGTGTGCAACTACAGCCTCACCTATACCGTCTGCGGCCATGAAAACCACATGTCCCCGGACGATCATTACCAGGATCTAAAGCGCATGATCTCGGCGGCTACCGGCAAGGCTCACCGGATCAATGTCGTGATTCCTTTCCTCTATGAGGGCCGGCAGCACAAGCGCAACAGCAGGGAGTCCTTAGACTGCGCTATTGCCCTTCAGGAGCTTCGGAATATGGGGGTCAACAATATCATCACCTTTGACGCCCACGACCCAAGAGTGCAGAATGCCATTCCCCTAAACGGTTTTGATAATTTCCAGCCTCCTTACCAGTTTATCCGTGCCCTTCTCCGCACGGAGCCGGAGCTGACGGTGGACAACGATCACCTTATGATCATTGCCCCGGATGAGGGCGCCATGGAGCGGGCCGTGTATTTTTCCAATGTTCTTGGGATTGATCTTGGCATGTTCTACAAGCGCCGGGATTACTCTACGGTCATTAACGGCAAGAACCCCATTGTGGCCCATGAATTTCTGGGGGATTCCCTGGTGGGCAAGGACGTTATTATCATTGACGATATGATTTCCTCCGGCGGAAGCATGCTGGATGTAGCCAAGCAGATGAAGGAGCGCGGTGCGAAGCACGTGTATGTATGCTGCACCTTCGGCCTCTTTACGGATGGATTCGATAAATTTGACGAATACTATGAAAAGGGCTATATCACCCGGATTGTGACAACGAATCTCAATTACCGTTCGCCGGAGCTTCTGTCCAAGCCATATTATACAGAGGCGGATATGACAAAATTTCTGGCTAAAATCATTGACACGCTGAACCACGATTTTTCCGTGGACAGCATCAATACGCCTACCGAGAAAATCCGCAAGCTGATTGCAAAGCAGTCACGTTAAGGTAAGCCTCATCCCAAAAGACATTTTTGCAGGAAATGGTTTTCAAACGGGACAAAAACATATATAACAGGGCTGTCACACAATAAGGCAGCAGATTTCAGTATTCGTAAGCTTCTCACTGCAGGATATGGAAAAATCTGACGGCTTATCATGGGACAGCCCTTTTTAAGGAAGAACTTTATGAAAATATTAGCAATCGCAGACCAGGAATCCCGTTATCTCTGGGATGATTTCAGCAAGGAAAAACTCTCGGAGATTGATCTCATCCTCTCCTGCGGAGATTTGAGTCCTCTCTATCTTTCCTTTCTGGCTACCTTTTTTAAGGGGCCGGTGCTCTATGTCCATGGCAACCACGATGCTGTCTATGAGGCCTCTCCGCCTTACGGCTGTATCTGCGTGGAGGATCGGATCTACGTCCATGAGGGAATCCGCATTCTGGGACTCGGAGGCTCCATGCGCTATAAGGAGGGCCCTCATCAGTATACAGAACGGCAGATGAACGCCCGTATCCGGCGGCTGTGGTATTCTCTCAAGCGCCACAAGGGATTTGATATTCTGCTGACCCATGCGCCCGCATATCATCTCAATGACGAGGAAAATCTGCCCCACCGGGGCTTCCAGAGCTTTCTTGGACTGATGGAGCGCTATTCGCCCTCTTATTTTATCCATGGACATGTACACCTGTCCTACAATTATAAGGCTCCGCGGATGTGTACTTATAAAAATACTACGGTCGTCAACGCTTACGAGCGGACCGTCTTTGAATTTCCGCCTGCAATATAGCGGACAACGCACCGGCCTTCCAATGGGCCGTTGATAAAAAGCTTTTTGCAAAAATGCCATATGCCAAAAAGGAGATTTCAAATAGAATGGAAGAATACGCAAAAGCCAGAAAGTCAGCACAAAAAGCATACCGTACTGCTCTTTTAAAGGGCAGCTATCCCTACCTGCAGGTTTTGGATGAAATCCTTTCCTTTACCAAAACCGCCTCAGAGGCAGACCTAGGACTGGTGGAAATCCCACTGGATCAGATTGCAGGAACAAAAACTGCCGGGCGTACCACTGCCTTTGCCAATAATTTTATGCCCCTTCTTCCGGAGGATACGGAGTTTGCCTCCAAATGGGTCTCCCTTTATCATGCCCACCTGGATGAAGGCATCCGTGATCCCATCAAGGCCTGCGAGTTTATGAACCGCTTCTATGTGATCGAGGGCAACAAACGGGTCAGCGTATTGAAATATTCCGGAGCCGTCAGCATTTTCGGACAGGTAACCCGGATTCTGCCTGCAAAAAACGACTCCCAGGAGGTTCGTATCTACTATGAATTCCTGGATTTCTACAAGCTGACATCCATCAATTATCTCTGGTTCAGCCAGGAGGGCAGCTTTCCCAGGCTTTTAAAGCTTGTGGGAACGAAGCCCGATCATGTGTGGACAGATGACGAGAAGCTTGACTTCCACTCTGCCTATATTCATTTTACAGATGTATTTGAGGAAAAAGGGGGGAGGAAGCTGTCTCTTACCCCCGGCGATGCCTTCCTGATTTATCTGGAGATCTATGGATATGAAAATCTGTGGGAGAAGTCTCACAGCCAGATTCGCAGCGAGATGGCAAAGGTATGGAAGGACTTCCAGCTCTATCCAAAAAAGGTGCCTCTGGAGCTTAGCATGCAGCCCGGAGCCGAGGCTCAAAAACCGGTGATCAGCCGTCTGATTCCGGTAGTATCCTCCCCTCTGCGGATCGCCTTTCTCCATGACAAGACCATGGAAACCTCCAGCTGGACCTACGGGCATGAGCTTGGAAGGCAGCATTTAAACCAGGTTTTTGGCAGCGAAATAGAAACGCTGTGTTTTGACAATATCAATACCGAGGAGCTGGGGCTTAAGACCATCGAGGAGGCCGCCGCCAGGGGATGCAAGGTGATTTTCACCACTACGCCGAAGCTTCTTGGCGCCAGCATCAAGGCCGCCATTCATTACCCGGAGATAAAGCTTTTGAACTGCTCCCTTCACACCTACAGCGGACATCTTCGAACCTACTACGGCCGTCTTTATGAGGCAAAGTTTCTGACCGGAGCTCTGGCCGGAATTCTGACAGACAGTCCTCTTGTGGGGTATCTGGCAGACTATCCCATCTTCGGCATGACGGCCAATATCAACGCCTTTGCCCTGGGCGTGAAGATGACCAATCCTGAAGCAAGAATACATCTGGAATGGGCCACGGTGAAGGAGCGGAATCCGGATGAAGTATTTCGGGCAAAGGGAATTTCTTATATATCCGGACAGGATTTGATTACGCCCCAGTATGCTTCCCGCAAGTTCGGCCTCTATGATATCCGGGACGGTCATATGGTAAATGTGGCTTCTCCCATCTGGCACTGGGGAAAATTTTATGAGCGGATTGTACGGGATATTCTAAACGGGGCCTGGAAGAAAAAGGAAGCCCAGACAAAGGCCATTCATTATTGGTGGGGAATTTCCTCCGGAATGATTGACGTCATCTGCTCCAAAAATCTGCCTGCCGGATCCCGGTGGCTTCTGGAGCTGATTAAAAGAGAGATTGCAGATGCCGGGTACAATCCGTTTTCCGCCTCTCTTACCGCACAGGACGGTACGGTAAAGAATACCGCCGGGAACTGTCTGTCTGCGGAGGAGATCATTACCATGGACTGGCTTCTGGACAATGTGGAAGGAACGATTCCTTCCTTTGAGGAGCTGGTAGAAGAAGCAAAGCCCATGGTCATACTGCAGGGGATAAAGCCGCCGATGCAGTAGAAAACTTTACCGTACCCACTCTACTCTGCCATTGTCAGATAGCTGCTGACACAATACAGCGTCTGCCCGTTATACTCCACCCGGGACCAGCCGTAATCGGTGTTGATTCCCGTCCGCACAAAGACCTCCCCTGCCTTAACAGTAGCTGCTACTACGGCATCCGGATTGGTGACGCTCGGCAGCATGCGCAGGTTGATCTCGATCTTCGGCGTCACATACTCCGAAACGCTCTGGAACTTCGTCTTTAGGCCGTCATCCGGCTCCTTAACGGGAGGCCTATAGGACAGATCCGTGGTCAGATAATTGGATACGGCATAATAGCGCTCTCCGTCTATGATAAGCCTGGACCAGCCGCTGTCGCTGATACCGGTTCTCTGGGCTGTCTCCTGGTTCGCCAGTTCTCTCAGGACGGTGCTGTCCTCTCCCTGGCTTGGGATATCCCGGAGATTGACCGTTTCCTTGGCTGTTACAGTTTCATCCACCTCTTGAAAATTCATCAAAGCCTCCGCATCGGCGCCGGCTGTCTCCGGTGTGTCCGGATTCAGGGCGTCTGCGCTGGCCTCGTAGCCGAAATAGGCCACATTAACATCCACCGGCCTTGAAATTCCGGCAATGGTTCCGTTGTTTGTATACTGCCACATGGCATGAGCTCCGCCGTATCCGGACACAGCCGTATCCGGATAGGGTGCAGCCGGATACTGGGATACCCAGATTTTAAACTGCCCCTCCAGACGGGAGGTTTCCCATTTTGCGTCATGCTCCAGCTCGCTTTTTGAGGCATAAAACATCGGCGTGTAGCCCTGGTTGTAGATTTCCTTTAAAAATGCCTCCGCGCAATCCGTACGCTGGGAAACAGTCAGCCCGTACTGTCTGTTTTCCGGGTTCTCAAAGCCTTCGCAGTTGTATGCCACCGGATAAGTTACCGCATATTGGGAAATGTAACCGGCCGTCCACCTTGCCTCCTCCTCTGCTTCTTCTTTTGTAAGCGCTGTGGAGAAAAAATAAGCTCCTATCTGAATCCCATTGGCCGTAGCCTCCTGCATGTTGTACCTTGCGTTGGTATCTTCGCGAATCTCGCCGCCTGCCTGGGTGCGATAGCCGACTCTTATCATGGCAAACTCAATCCCGGCCTCCGCCACAGCCTTCCAGTCTATGGTTCCCTGAAACCTGGACACATCAATTCCTATGGTCACCTCGTCTGTCTCCTGGGCATTCTGGGAAAGCAGAACCTTTGTGATCTCCGACTCTGCGCCTGTCTCCTCGCTGATTTGGTTTGTCTCGCTCTGAGGATCTTCCTTCTCTTCCATGTCTTCCTTCTTTTCCTCCGGCTCCTTCTTTTCCTCCCGGCCTTCCTCTGCCGGATCTTCTTCCCGGGAAATCACTTCCTCATCCGTCTGGCCCTTCGTGCTGTCCTTTCCGGAAAAAAACAGAAAAAATACGGCAATGGAAAATGCCAGAATCCACAGTGTAAGCAATCCTATCCCCAGAACCAGACGATTATTTATTCCTTGTTTTCTACGCCTTTTATGTCGTTTTTCACTCATAGCCTCTCCTTTGCATGGACAAGGGCCCGAACTATTTTTTCTGCAGCTTTTTTAAGTCCTCATTCTCCAAAAGCTCCCTGAGTATCTCTTCATTCTCCCCAGGATCCATTTTGCCGGGCTTCCAGTGTTCCCTGCGGTATTCCTTGGGGGCCATTCCCGTGCTACGCTTAAATGCTTTGGAAAAGACAAGCGTATCTCGGTAGCCGCAGGACAGGGCCACTTGCTCCACAGACAGCTTCGTTGCAGAAAGAAGCTCCTTAGCCCTGGATAAGCGCACCTCTGTGAGAAATTCCTGCGGGGACATATCCAGAGTATTTTTAAAAAGTTTATACAGGTAGCTGCGATCCACGCAGAGATGGCCGGCAATGTCGGCCACCTTAATGTTGGAGGAATAGCGGTTGCGGATAAAGGTCACCGCCCGTTCCATATAAAAGTTCTCTTTTGAGGGCTCGCTTCTCCTCCGATCAACAGCATTTTCCGACAAAATCGAAAAAAAGCCGTACAAAAGACTCTGCTGACGGAACCGGCTGGTGACAGAGCCGTCAGAGCAGCCCATCATCTCCAGAACCAGACGCTTTAATTCCTGCCCCTTCTGGGAACGGAAGGTAAGCTGACGGCTGTTCAGTCCCAGATCCTCCAGGTATTCCTCTGCCCGCTTCCCCGAAAATCCAATCCACAGATAGCTCCATGGCTCCTTCCCGTCGGCCTGGTAATAAACAAGGGAATTGGGCTCAATCAGAAAGCCCTCTCCTGCCTCCAGCTGGAATTTCCGCTCCCCTGTCTGGTAGGTGCCCTTTCCGTCAACAATGTAATGGAGCAGATAATGAGACCGCATAGCCGGGCCGTAGCTGTGAAGAGGCTCGCACCGGGCATAACCGCAAAAACAGACATAGAGCTCCCGGAATTTTGATTCCGACAGCTCCAGTACAAATGCATTTTCCATAGGATACTCCTTCCCCTGCCCTGCCTATTAGGATGGTTCCGGGAAGCCGATCTACATCAGCCCCGGAAACAGCATAGGCACATACAGAATCAGGAAAAACACAGCAATCAGCCCCAACAGATAGGGGACTACCGACTTGGCAATCTTCTCAATGGGCAGCCCGGTAATACCAGAAGCCACGAACAGATTGATAGCCACCGGAGGCGTGATCATGCCGATGGCAATTCCCACCACAAACACAATGCCAAAGTGTACCAGGCTGATATTCATCGCCTTAACCAGCGGCAGAAATACCGGCGTCAGAATAATGATAGCAGACGAGGTCTCCATAAACACACCGGCAATCAAGATGATGACGGCAATCATGAGCATAATCATATAGGGATTGGAGGACACGCCCAGCACAGACCCCGCGATAGCCTCCGGAATCTTCCAGTTCGCAAGCACCCATCCAAAGGGGCCGCTGCAGGCGATAATAATCATAATGACAGCGGAAGTCTTGGCGCTGCCCTTCATAATGGTATACAGCTCCTTGGGCCCCATATCCCGATAGACAAATATCGACACCAGGATCGCATAGATCACTGCCACGTCCGCAGCCTCTGAAGGTGTAAAATACCCGGAAAAAATACCGCCCAGGATAATCAGAGGCATCAGAATCCCCCAGATAGCCTTTAAGAACGTCTTTCCTACATTTTTCAGGGAAAATGCCGTTCCCTTGGGGTAATTATATTTTGCGGCCTCAAAAAGGGAAATGCCGATGAGAATCACTCCCATCAGTACGCCGGGAACAAAGCCGTTTTTAAACAGGGTATTGACGCTCTCCTCTGCAATCACCGCATAGAGAACCATGGGAACAGAGGGCGGAATGACAACGCCGATGGTGCCTGCCGCCGCAATCAGCGCTGCGGAGCGCGCCTCATCGTAGCCTCTCTTTTTCAGCTCCGGAATCAGGGTCGCTCCCACAGCCGCAGTTGTCGCAGCGCCGGAACCGGAGATGGCCGCAAAGAACATTCCTGCCAGCACGGCCACGATTGAAAGACCTCCTTTGATCATGCCAAGCATAGCTTCTGCGAATTCCACCAAAACCTTGGAAACCTTTCCTTTTGCCATCAAATCCCCGGCAAAAATGAAAAAGGGCACGGCAATCAGCGAAAAGGAATCCGTAGCGGTAAACATCCGCTGCACCATCATCAAAAGGGGAACATCTCCCTTAGCCATCACCGCAACGGAAGAAAGTGCAATGGAAAATGCTACGGGAACTCCCAAAACGAGGAGCACAATAAATCCTATAAACAGTAAGGCTGCCATTTTACGCTTCCTCCTTTCCCACAAGATGCATCACACAGCAAATCACGGCATCCAGTGCATGAAAGAACATAAGACCGCAGCCGATAGGAATGCAGATATACACATACCGCATAGGCAGGCGCATAGCAGCAGAAAGCTGGCTTCCCTGTCTGCCGAAGTACTGAATCCCGTAAAATACAACCAGGCCGAACAAAATCATGCAGAGCACATGAACCACAATCTGCAGAATGTCCTTCGCTTTTCCCGGCAGCACGTCCTGGAGTACAGAAATGGAAATATGGCCGCTATGCTTATACACACAGCCTGCTCCAAACAGCGTGCTCCAAATCAGAAGATAGCGGGTCGCCTCCTGGCTCCACGCCAGAGCCGTAAAGAAAACACGGCAGACAATCTGCGCTCCGGTAATGATCACCATAGCGCCCAGCATAATCACAATCACTGCCTCTGCGATCTTATCCAGAGCATCACTTATCTTGTGAATTCCCCGAACAATCATCATAATCAAACTCCCCCTTTTCTTGAGCGTTCTCTCACATCTGGCTTTCGGATGCTCCCATTCCCAGGCGGTTCCTTTCTGCATCCTATTGAAAGCTGCTGATTACATTCCTGCAATCACTTCCTGGATTCGTGCCACATAATCTGCATACTGCGTATACTTGTCATACACGGGCTGTACGGCTTCCTTGAAAGAGGCAAGATCCGGATCTTCAATGACTTCCATGCCGTTGTCCTTCATAGCCTGGAGCTGCTCGCTCTCCTGCTCAGCCACCCAGGCGCGCTCAAACTCTGCCGCTTCCTGTGCTGCATCCAGGAAAATCTGCTGGGTGTCTGCATCCAGATTGTTAAAGAGATCTCCGCTCATGGTAATGATGGCTGTGGAATAGGAATGGCGATCCAGAGTTACATACTTCTGGGACTCCCACAGCTTATAGGAATGGATTACGTTGATGGGATTCTCCTGTCCGTCTACAGTACCCTGCTGAAGAGCCGTCAGAGCGTCTGCCCATGCCATAGGGTCCGGGCTTACTCCAAGGGCCTCAAAGCTTGCCTTGTACACATCATTCTCCATCACGCGGACCTTCAGTCCCTCCAGATCGGCGGCAGTCTGAATCGGCTTCTTGCTGTTGGTCAGATTCCGGAAGCCTCTCTCTGCATAAGCAAGTCCTTTAAGACCGGAGGTCTCCAGCGTGTCAAGAAGCTCACGGCCGATCTCGCCGTCCAGCACTGCATAAGCCTCCTCATTGCTGGCAAAGAGGTAGGGCATGTCCAGAACGCCCATTGCATCCGAGAAATTGATGAAGGGGCCGCTGGTGATGATTCCCATGTCCAGGGTTCCGATCTGCATGCTCTCCAGCATGTCACGCTCGCCGCCCAGTGTTCCGTTGGGATAAATCTCAATCACATATGCGCCGTTGGTTCTCTCCTCTACCAGCTCCTTAAACTTCTCGGCAGCTACCTGGAAGCTGTCCTGCTCATTTACGGTAGTTCCAAGCTTCAGAACAACTGCGTCTGAAGCTGCTGCAGCTTCGTTGTCCGCTCCTGCATCCGAAGCTTCGCTGCTCTCCTCTGTGGAAGGCGCCTCCTGCGTCGGGCTCTCATTCTTGTCTCCTCCGCCGCAGGCAGTCAGTCCCAGCAGCATCGCTGCGGACAGCGCCAAGGCTGCAAATCTCATACTTTTCTTCATAACGATTCTTCCTCCTTAAAGTAATAAATTAATCTATGTCAACCGCTGCTTTGGGCAGCCGGAATGACCGCATCTTTTTTAACTGCAATCGAGTAAGGGAATGATCTCCTTCCCTGCCCTCCGCGCGCCCTGTGTGCTGCATAAAGGCTTGTTTCCTCTCCATAAGGCTGTGCATAAAAAAACGGCTCTTATCTCCAAAGAGACAAAAGCCGTAAGCTTCTGCGGTACCACTCTTCTTGCTGTTATACAACAGCCGCTCAGTCTCAACAGCCCAAAGGCTGCATGTAAATGAGGAACACAATAACGGATGTCTGCCGTTCCGGCCTACACAAAGTCCAAAGTTCTTCAGCCGGACTGCTCAAAGGCGATTTTCCCGAAAATCCAACCGCCGTGTCACACCACCCCACGGCTCTCTGAAGGTCTCGTCATCGGTACTCTTCCTTGTCAACGCATTTTTATACACCAAATATACAATTTTTCTTATAATATACCCATACTTTTTATTTGTCAACTATTATTTTTGCGAACCGTCGTAAGTGAACCTTCGTAAGCCCAAAACAAAATGTGCGGAAACGCCTCCTGGAACAGCAGCGTGTGAACAGCAACAACAAAATCTCCCAAAAATCTGCGTCTGTAGATAACGGCATGAAAGGAGCTCTCAGATGGAAAGCGCCAGTATGATCTCACGTATTACCTGTTCCCGGCTAAGCCCTGGGTAACGCTCGTCCGGCTTGAAGAAAATCTCTTCTTTCTTCCCGGCTGCCAGAGTGTCTATACATTCCAGGAATTGCGTCAAATCCGTGAAAATATGTACCTTGGTCTGAGAAATGCCGTTTTGCCCGAGAATCTTATGTATATGCTTTTCCGCCTCTTTCCAGCCGTATGTTTCTGCAGCGCCGGCATAGCCTGCGATCTCATTTCCCTTGACTGCAAGGGCTGCTATGGGGTAGGACTTTTCGTAGGTGGTCAGCACCAGCTCGTAGGCAGTCTCCATTCCTTCCTTTCCCTCCATGTGAGCAGCCAGCTTCCGGTACAGGCTGCCCGGTATGGAGACACGCTTCCAGAACATAAGCACGTTCACCAGCTCCTTGCAGGCAGGAAGGCAGCCTACTACGGCGATGATGGTAAAGTAGTTCTTTTTTGTCCCCGTAGTCAGATAACCTATTAAGAAAATAGCGGCCGGAAGCAGAAAAAAGAGGATGGTTTTTAACAGTTGTCTTTTTTTGTGGGCATCGGTGTAGCCATGGACGCCTTTTGGAGCTTTGGTCATGAGGAATTCCTTTCTTTTTCGTAAAACATTCATCCCCTTGTCCGCCAAGGGTATACAATAGCAATCGGTATAGGCTTACAAAAATATCCGCCGCATAATTCCAAGAAGAAGCTTTCTTGGCAGCAGCTTTTCTGCCAGGCGGACTATGGGGATAGAACATCCGTATATAGACAGCTCTTTTTTGGCTTCTGCATCAAAGAGCGCTTTTTTCACCACCTTTTCCGGCTTTGCCAGGAAGATTTTTTTCCAGGGGTTTAAGGTGATTCCTCCGGCTGCGAAAAATTCGGTGTCTACCGGGCCGGGACATACGGAGGTTACGGTAATCTTTTTGTCTCTCAGTTCCGCTGCGAGGGCCTGGTCAAAGGAAAGTACATAGGATTTTCCGGCGGCATAGACGGCAAAGCCTGGCTGGGGCAGGAAAGCGGAACCGGATACTGCCTGTATAATGCGGCTTCCTCTTCTCAGATAGGGAAGACAGATCATGGTCACTGCCGTCAGGGCGCGGCAATTTACATCCAGCATCCGGGCGGCATCCCTCCAGTTCTGGCTTTCCACCGGGCCGCTTTTGCCGCAGCCTGCGCTGTTTACCAGGATTCGGATACAAGGCCGTTCCTTTTTCAGCAGCTCTTCCAAGGCTTCCAGAGCAGAAGCTTCCGTCAGATCCAGAGAAAGGATCCGCACCTTCTTACCGGAAAGCTCTGCCTCCAGCTCACGAAGGGCCGGAAGCCTTCTGGCCAATATCCATATTTCATCCAGAGAAGGATAGGCGGCCGCTATCTGCCGGGCAAATTCCCGGCCGATGCCGGAGGATGCTCCGGTGATAACGGCGACATAGGGAATATTCTTTATACTTTTTTCTTTTTTACAGGCACAGATACAGCCGGAAGTGTGTTTTGTCTTTTTTGTCATGGGGGCCTTTCTACAGAAAAAGCCGATTATTTCTAATCGTCTTTTTCTACTGGATGCTTCTTTTTAATGCATTTTTATTTTAGCCCATTTTGTTAAGAAATACAACTCTTTGATTTTTACTCCTTTGTTTTTGAGGACTTATGCACATTCCGGATTGTCTTTTTCCTGCGCTTTCCGGACTGTTCATTGGATGGGCCGGAGCTTGAAATCCTTTTGTTTTTCACCGCCCTGCAATCTTGCTTCCCTCTTTGGGCATTGCTTTTTCCCTCTTCCCCCATAAGCCCTTTTTGTCTGGGCCGAAGGAGACACTTGGGGCCAAAGCCAATCAAGTCTTCCCGACGGCCTTTTACAAGGGCTTCCCGGACAAGCTCATAATTCTTTGGATCCCGGTACTGAATCAGCGCTCTCTGCATGGCTTTTTCATGGGGATTCTTCGGCACATAGACGGCTTCCATATTCCTGGGATCCAGTCCTGTGTAATACATGCAGGTGGAGATGGTAGAGGGCGTGGGATAAAAGTCCTGAACCTGCTCCGGCATATACCCAAGATCCCGGCAGTATTCTGCCAGCTCTATGGCCTCCTTAAGCCCGGATCCAGGATGGGAGGACATGAGATAGGGAACCAGATATTGCTTTTTGGAAAGCTTCTCATTCATCTGACGGTACGCCTGGCAGAACTTATCATAAACTGCACGGCAGGGCTTTCCCATTTTCTCCAGAACCTTGTCCGACACATGCTCCGGCGCCACCTTAAGCTGGCCGCTGACATGATAGGCGCAGAGCTCCTTCAAAAAAGAGGAATCCGGATCCGCCAATACATAGTCAAAGCGGATGCCCGAGCGGACAAAGACCTTTTTTACTCCCGGAAGCTCCCGAAGCTTCTTTAAAAGCTCCCGGTACTCCCTATGGTCTGCAATCAGATTCCTGCAAGGCTTCGGATAAAGGCACTGCTTATCCTTGCAGGCCCCGTGAAGCTCCTGCTTTGCGCAGGCCGGATGGCGGAAATTGGCTGTGGGTCCTCCTACATCATGGATATATCCTTTAAAATCCGGCTCCTTTGTCATCTGCACGGCTTCTTTTACAAGAGATTCCTGGCTCCTGCACTGAATGATCCGCCCCTGGTGAAAAGTCAGGGCACAAAAAGAACAGGCTCCAAAGCATCCCCGGCTGCTGACCAGGCTGTACTGCACCTCGGAAATCGCAGGAATCTCTCCCTGTGCAAGAATGTGAGGATGGCAGGCACGCTGATAAGGAAGCGCATAGATATCATCCATTTCTGTCTGGGACAGGGGCTTTGCCGGAGGATTCTGTACCACGTAAAGCTGCTCCCCATACTGCTCCGCCAGACGCTTTCCACTGAATGGATCCGTGTTCTGATACTGGATTCGGAAGCTTTCCGCATAGAGCCGTTTATCCTCACACATGCTCTCATAGTCTGGAAGAAACAGCGTATCATAGAGGGTTTCCGGGCGGCTGGTACGGTAGACGGTTCCCTCGATAAAGGTCATATCCTTTACATCCATACCGCTGTTCAGCGCGTCTGCTATCTCTACAATGGATCGTTCTCCCATGCCGTAGGAAATGAGATCAGCTCCGCTGTCGAGCAGAACGGAGCGGCGGAAGCTGTCAGACCAGTAATCATAATGAGCCAGCCTCCGGAGGCTGGCTTCGATTCCGCCCAGTATTATGGGTGTTTTTTTATAGGTCTGGCGGATAAGATTGCTATAGACAATCACGGCCCGATCCGGCCGCCTTCCCATCACGCCTCCCGGGGTGTAGGCATCCCTGCTTCTGTGTTTTTTTGACACGGTATAGTGATTCACCATGGAATCCATGTTTCCCGAGGATACCAGGAAGGCAAGCCGGGGCTCTCCAAATACCTGGATGCTTTCTTTTTTCTTCCAGTCAGGCTGAGAGATAACAGCGACTGTATAGCCCCGGTTTTCCAGGACGCGGCTGATAATGGCTGGGCCAAAGGAGGGGTGATCCACATAAGCGTCTCCGATCACATAGACAAAATCCGGCTGTCCCCCATAGTCTCTTTCCCACTCTTCTCTTGTTGCCGGCAAAAAACCTTGTTCCTTCATTTTATCTCCTAATTGTCGTTCTGTAATACCTTTTACGGTACACTCCCATGTAAAGCAATCTCCAGCCCCACAGCTTTGCCTTACGGCTGTTTTGTATCTTTCAGCCGCCGGTATGTTCCATCCAATATTTCGTCAAAGCTTTCTATGTAATAATCTGCAAGTGCAAAAATCTGCTCCTTCCATCCCTCGGACTGTTCCTCCGCCACTGCGCAGACGCGGCTTCCGGCATTTTGCCCGGCCTGGATTCCGGCGATGGTATCCTCAAATACCAGACATTCTTCCGGGGCGGCCCCAAGCTTTTCTGCCACCTTCTCATAGATATCCGGCGCCGGCTTCCCTGCGCCGGCCTCGCAGGAGGTCATGCAGTAATCCATATATTCAGATAGGTTCAGAGATTCCAAAACCGCCTCTAAAAGCTCCCGGCTGCTGCTTGTGGCGATTCCCATAGGAATGCCCTGCGCCTTTAGGTGCTTTAAAAACCGGAGGGCTCCCGGCTTTAAGGGCACCTCATGGGCGTATTTGTCCTTTGCCATCTCAATCCATTCGCTTTTGATCTCCTCCACACTGACCGGAAGCTGAAAATGTTCTTTAAAATAAACGGCAGCTTCAGAAAAGCTCATGCCCTCGATGGTATGCTGCAGATCCGCAGGCACCTCATAGCCATGCTTTCCCAAATATTCCACATCAATGTCTCCCCACATCCACAGGGAATCCACCAGGGTTCCGTCCATATCAAAAAGGACTGCTTTTATATTTTCCAGCATTTTATTTTCTCCTTTACTACAGTCTGTTTTCCAAAAAACATATATTATAAATATGGCTCTATCCGAAACTCTGTTATTTCTCCCCTCTTTTTACTAACCAATTCAAACAAATTTTCTTTCGTTGTGAATAGATTTTTAGGATTACGCCCAATAATAAGATACTGATTGTGCTCATCCATAGATATATATTTCCTCGTTTCATTATCCAGTAAGATATCCGCATTATCTATTACAATCAGCTTTCCTTTTATCTCCATAAGTATTTCATTCATACTTTTCTGATAATCCAGATAATTAAAGCATACGATATCAGGATTTAATGACATGCTCTCTCGGATAAAAGAAAAAACAGCCGTTTTTCCGGCAGCTGACACACCAGTGAGAACGGTAATATTATTTGTAAATGTAAAGTCAACTACAAAGGATGTGTGAACTGTTGAAAAATGCTTCATTACAATTGGTTTACTTTTCATCTTCCCACCATTCCTTTAGTTCCTCGTACTCACCGATCGCTCTGACCTTCCCACACGATACTGCTTTGACTGTACCCATCTCAAAAGGGATTACTGCATAATCACTATATACAGCCCCTCTCTCCAGACTGTACAGTACCTCCAGCGCATTATCCCCACACTCCTTCATACAAAATACTTTTTCCGGAAAATACAATACATTTAAAACAGTCTTACATCCTGTAGATAAACGATCCACATCCAATACTACACCATTAAACTTTGACTCTATCTTATATTTTCCAAGCAGCTTTGCCTCATCAATCAATTCTACAATTCTATTTGCCTTCTCATCCAGTCTGGCAGCAGTTTTTTGATTAAAATATACATCATTCAATTCTACATATTCCATCTCATGGGGTATGTCTGTTTTATTCTTATAGATTGTAATCATAGTACTACCTCCAATCCGGCGTTTGAAAACTCTTTGCTCAGAGAAGTTCCTTGATAAACAGCTCTCATTTTTTCCGAAATAGACATTCTATTGTTTTCCAGTCCGCAAATATCATCTTCCTGTCGTTCCTGCCACTCACAGCATGACCGAATCCAGCAATCGCCAATCTTTCCCTTTGATATCTCAAATCCTGTATTTCTTGTTAAATCATATAGTAGTCTGGCTGAAAGCTGCTCTATATTGTATTCCTTTTTATAATTATCATTTGTCACTATTTCCCGAATGGATGTATAATTCAGCTCACCCGACCGGATCATAGGGAGCAGCATTTCCCTTGCCTTAACTGCCCATGCCCGTTTTATTAAAAATTCATCATCCGGTGCGTAAATCCAATCAACCAGCTTATCAAATTCCAACAAAAGGTACTCAAAACATATGATACTCAACAAGAAAACATTGTCTTTCCCATCTGCATAAGTTTTTAACAGTTTTTGTTCCCTATATACCTGTAAATTGTCAAATGCATGATCTAATACGATGATATATTGATTGTTCCGATCCTGCAATGCTTTTACAGCTTTTACAAGCTCGCTGTTATTTTTCTTACTTTCAACAATCACATCAGGACAAAGCTCCCGCATCAATGTCTTCCAAAACAGGAAGCCTGCTTTTCCTTTGCGATCTTCAATCCATAAATAGGTCTTAGACGGCATCCATTTCCCCTTTTCTTTCATTTTGCAGTTCCGCCAGCTCTTCCTCCGTCAGAGGACGGTACTCCCCCGGCTGTAGGCTCTCGTCCAGGGTCAGGCTGCCCATGGAAAGCCGCTTTAAGTATAAAACCTCGCAGCCTGCTGCATGAAACATCCGTTTAATCTGATGATATTTTCCCTCCTGGATGGTCACCCGTATGCGGGATATCTCACCGGAGGACAAAATCTCCAAAAGGGCAGGCAGGGTCAGGCGTTCTTCCCCGATGTCCAGCCCCTCGCGGAAGCGCTTCACATGTTCCTCCGTTACCCGGCCCTGAATTTTTGCCTCGTAGGTCTTGTCAACATGATGCCTGGGCGACAAAAGCCTGTGGGCCAGCTTTCCGTCGTTGGTGATCAGCAGCAGTCCTTCCGTATCCTTATCCAGACGCCCCACCGGAAAGAGATCCTTCCGCTTTTTTGATACAATCAGATCCAGAACCGTCCGGCACTGCCCGTCAGTCCGGGCCGAGACGCAGCCGGCCGGCTTGTTCAGCATATAGTATTCCAGTTCCGTATAGGTAAAGGGCACTCCCTCCAACAAAACCGTCTGCCCCGGATTCACCTGGCATTCCGGGCGCGTCACCTTTTCTCCCTCAAGGGTCACAAGCCCTTTTCGAATCTTCTGCTTTACCTGGGAGCGCGTGCCTGCTCCCATATCACAGAGGTATTTATCCAGACGCATGCTGCCACCTCCAGCCTGGGTAATATTTATTCCGGAGCTGTCCGTTCACCAGCTTGCCCCAGCCCAAGGGGAATCCGTCCACACAGACGAGACACCAGCCCGAACCAGGGAACTCCGTATCAAAATCTCCCTCCTCCAAAGTGAGCGTTTCTCCCTTCAGATAACGGACTACCCTTTGATCCGAAGAAGAAAAGTCCACGCTGGCCTTACAAGTATCTTTCCTTAAGGTCATGGCCAACGGCTGGCTTGGGGTAAACCTCTTTTTCTCCACATCGCCAAGATACAGACCTGTCCGGAGAAAACGCAGGCCCCGGATAGAATAGTTCCACAGGGGCTTAGGCAGACTGTAAAGCCTTTTGTCAAACAGGCGGAGGCTTTCCTTTGGAATATGGATTCCAAGTGTTTCTGCAAACTGCTCCCACTCCGGGCAGGCAGGCGCCGCTTTCAAGGAGACGTCAAAGCCTCCTTTTCGCTTCCGGGTTCTTTTTTCTGTTCCGGCCTCTTCGCTTTCTCCGTCTTTTCCGGTATCTTCCTCACCTTTTTGCAGAAGCGCCAGGAAATGTCCCTCCCCTTTCATCCGATGGGGATAGATGCGCACACAATGCTTTAACTGCTGAAATAAGCTCTCTCTGATTCCCCCCGGAACGAGCTCCGGCCTTCCAGGAGCAAAGCCGTCGTATTCCGGCAAAGGACACACGCGAAAAGAAGGCTCAGATTCCAGGAGATAGGCTGCCGTCCCCTCGTTTTCCTTGGGGGAAAAGGTACAGGTGGAATAGAGAAGCAGACCGCCCGGTTTTAACATCCGCGCCGCCTGGATCAGAATCTCTCGTTGAATCGGCGCATACCAGTCTGGCCCATGCTCCAGCCAATCCTTTACCATGGCCGGATCCTTGCGGAACATCCCTTCCCCGGAACAGGGAGCGTCAACCAGGATTTTATCAAAAAACTGTGGAAAATAAGAAGCCAGACGCTCCGGGCTTTCACTGGTCACCAGTATATTCCCCTGTCCGAAAAGCTCCAGATTCTTCAAAAGCCCCTTGGCTCTGGAATTGCTGATGTCATTGGCTGCCAGAAGCCCCGTCCCTCCAAGCCGGGCGGCCAGCTCCGTGGCCTTGCCTCCCGGCGCGGCGCAGAGATCCAGAACCTTGTCTCCCTCCTGGATGGGAAGAAAGGCTGCCGGCGTCATGGCGCTGGGCTCCTGGAGGTAATAAAGTCCGGCCGCATAGTAAGGATGCCTGGAAGCCGGAGCATCCGCCTCCAGGTAAAAGCCGTTGGGAATCCAGGGAATCTCTTCCAATGGAAAAGGAGAAATTTCTTCAAATTTCTCCGCCTCCGCCTTGGAAGTATTTACCCTGAGCCCCCGAAAGCCGGCGCTTGTTCCGCTCTCCAGATACGCCTCGTAATCGTCTCCCAGTAAATCCTTCATATGTTCCAAAAATGCTTCCGGTAATTCCATTGCCATACCTTTTGTACCTATCGTAAGTCCTGTAATATCTCCTCCGGCACACCCTGTCTGAATCCATTTTCAGCCATAAATACCTATGCCTGAAATTTGATTTGCAGGCTGCAGGAGACATTACTGTTTTCAGTTCCGTAACATTACTGCTTTACGTAATCTTCGTAGTATCCGACAAAGCCTGGGCCCGGTAGCCCTCGGCAATAAGATCCAGCTGCTTGTCAAACCGCTCCAGCTTTTCTATATCGTTCATGGCATAAATCCGGTAAAATTCATCCTGAATCTTTACAATCTCCCGTTTGTTTGCCACATTATAGAGATTCTGAATGTTGTTCAGAATATCCGCCACAATATTCGCCTGGATCTGGAAGGAAATCTGGGCGTCCATAATCTCGCTGCGCACATTGGACATCTCATTGTCCAGGACAATGATAGCGTCCGCCGCATTCAAAAGCCGCTCTCTGATGTGCTCCGGAATATTCCGCTTATACTTGTACTGAAGGGAGTGCTCCACCGTCGCCCAGAAATTCATGGCCATGGTGCGGATCTGCACCTCCATCTGCAGTCTTCTAGGGCCCTCTAAGGTGTCCACCTCGTAAAAAATAATCATATGATAGCTGCGGTAGCCGGAGGTCTTCATCTGGCGGATATAGTCACGCTCCTGCTTCACATCCATGTCATTGCGGTTGCGGATGATCTCCACCACCCGGTCAATGTCCTCCACAAACTGGCAGATGATCCGGATGCCGGCCAGATCCACGATCCGATCCTCAATGCGCTCCGGCGCAATCTTTTTTTTCTGGCACTTATCAAGAATACTGGCAATGGTCTTCACCCTCCCCTCCACACGCTCAATGGGGCAGTAAATACCTTTGTCCTTGTGTTCTTTTATCAAATGGTTAAACTTTGTTGTCACTTCCTTGACGGCAAGCTCATAAGGATTGAGAATCTCTCGCCATAATTGTATTTCCATTTGTAATCTCCATTTCTCTTCTGTCACAGACAAGGCAAGCCGGACGCCGTCTTCCAAAAAGCCCCAGGCCGGCAGTAAAAATCCGGTTTCCAAAGCTTTAGTAGGCACAGCGCAGCTTATTCTGTTCCAGATATTTCAGAAACCAGTAGGGATTGACCGCAAGCTCCCGGATCTCTTCCGTCCGTATGTAAATCCCCAGATGCAGGTGCACGTCAAACTTTCCCCTGGTTCCCTCCTTAACTCCGTAGCCGGTATCTCCCATGTAACCCAGGATCTGCCCGGCCTTTATCACATCGCCCTCCTTAAAATCCTCCGCATAGGAATCCAGATGGGCATAGTAAAAGTATACGTTGTGAAGGCTGCGGATTCCGATGCGCCAGCCTCCTTTTTCCAGCCACCCAACCCGTTCCACCACGCCATCGCTGATGCTGACGATGGGGTAGTAGCCGCTTTTCTGAATCCCGGCCATAAGATCCGTGCCCTCATGGCCGTAGGAGCCGCCGTAGGTCCGCTCGAACATCCAGCTGTTTTCATAGGAAACCAGGGCCTCCTCATTCTGGGTAGACTCGGGCACCGGAAAATAAACCAGATCCTTCCAGATATCCTCATACAGCTCATAGTACTTACGCGCCTGCTCCTCCACATCCGACGCCTCCGTGGACGGCAGAGCCGCTTCCCCTAACCGGACAAGCTGGAATTGAATCAGAAAGCAGACTGAGATAATCAGTAATAGATAAGAAGCAATTGACAGCCGCATACGCGCTCCACTTTTTATACTCCATCCATTACTATATGCTTACCGGAGCTCTTTTAGAACCTCCAGAACAAATTCATACACGCGTTTTACGGAAGAAATGCTGATGCGCTCCTTCGGCGTATGGATATCGTACATATCCGGCCCGATAGATACACAATCCAGGCCCTCAATCTTTCCGCTGAAAATACCGCACTCCAGCCCCGCATGGATGGCCTCCACCTTAGGCTCCTTCCCATAAAGCTTTTCAAAAACCTGTACCATGGTATCACGAAGAACCGAATCCTTCTTATACTCCCAGCCCGGATAAGAGCCTGTTTCCTCGTAGCTTCCCCCGAGGAATTCCACACAATGGCACAAGCGGCTTCCCAGTTCTTCTTTCTCCGTCTCCACAGAGCTTCTCACGCTGAATACAACATGGGCCTCCTCTTCCATCAGCTTCAAAGTCCCCAGATTCAGGGAGGTCTGCACCAGTCCCGGAATCTCCATGCTGTTGCGGATCACTCCGTTTGGCACCATATGAAGGAGATAGAGAAGCTTGGAAGCGCTTCCGCGGGTCAGCGCCTTTCCTTTTTTTCTTCCCTCTGCCTTATAGGTAACGGCGACGCCGGGATCATTGGATGCATACTCCTTCTTGTAGACAGCATCCCACTTTGCCAGCGCCTCCTTAAGACGCTCTTCCTCCGCCTGGCTGACGCAGATCCCGGCCTCGGTTCTCCGGGGAATGGCATTATCCATCAGGCCGCCCTCCAGGGCTTCCAGGCGAAAATCCATTTCCTCAAACAATGCACAGAGCAGACGGCCCATCAGGATATTGGAATTGCCGTGTTCCTTGTGGATCTCCACGCCGGAGTGACCGCCAAGAAGCCCTTCCACTGCTACCTTATAATAGATCCCTTCCGTGTCCTCATATGCGACAGGTAGAATACATCTGCTGCGCATTCCGCCGGCACAGCTTACGGTGAAAATCCCTTCCAGCTCGGAATCAATATTAATCAGCCGCTTTCCCGAAAGCCGGCTCATATCCATGGCGTTGGCCCCCAGAAGCCCCGTCTCCTCGTCGGTGGTGAACACGCACTCCAGCCGCGGATGCTTTAAGGTATCGTCATCCAGAACGGCAAGGGCCATGGCGACAGCGATCCCGTCGTCGCCTCCCAGGGTGGTTCCGTCGGCGGACAGCAGATCTCCCTCTACCTTCAGCTCCAGTCCGTCCTTTTCAAAATCAATGGGATTATCCGCTTCCTTTTCACAGACCATGTCCAGATGTCCCTGCAGAATCACTGTGGGAGCGTCCTCGTACCCTTCTGACGCTTCCTTTACAATCACCACGTTCCATGCCTCGTCCTGCCAGGCTGTCAGATTGTGATCCTTCGCAAACTGCATACAGTAATCGCTGACGCCCTTTGTATTGCCGGAGCCATGGGGAATGGCGCACAGATCCTCGAAATAGTGAAATACCTGCTTTGGTTCCAGATTTGCTAATTTGTTCATATGCTGCCTCCTGTCTTTCATATATATGAATATGATGAAAAAAATACTTTATTTTTCCGTAATTCTTATATTGCTGGCATTTCTTCTGGCAGATCCCGCTCATGCGGTGGATGCCTCCCGGGCCGGGCTGATGCTGTGGTTCCACACCCTGGTTCCTACGCTTCTGCCCTTTTTGATCCTGTCCAATCTGCTGATTGCCATGGATGGAGTGTCTTACCTTACCCGGTTTCTCTATCCTGTCCTTCACCGGCTTTTTGGCTGTTCCCGAAACGGCTGCTTCTGTATCGCCTCCGGCTTTCTCTGCGGCTATCCCGTTGGAGCCAAGCTGGCCGGCGACCTGACCCGGGAGGGGCGCGTCACCCCGGAAGAGGGCAGCTACCTCCTGGCCTTCTGCAACAATGCAAGTCCGGCCTTTCTCATCGGCTATTGTCTGACGGATTCCTTAAAGAGACCAGAGCTTCTGGCCCCCACGCTCATGATTGTATACGGCGCCCCTCTTTTGCTTGCAGTTTTTCTCCGCAGAAAAAGGAATTTTCCGGATCCGTACATAGAAAAAGAGACATCCCGATCTCAAATCAGCTTCAAAATCGTAGATGTCTGTATGATGAACGGACTGGAAAGTATTTTAAAGCTTGGGTGTTACATCATCCTGTTTTCCATACTGGCAAGGCTTCTGATACAGATTCCCTGTCCGTCTTCCTTTGTAACCTGCATAAGCGCAGGAATTTTGGAAATGACCAACGGAATCGCCCTGGTTACCGCTGACAAAACCCTCCCGTTTCCCATGCAGTATCTGTCTGTCCTCTGCTTTCTCTCCTTCGGAGGGCTTTCCGGCGCTGCTCAGACAGAGAGCATGATCCTGGACAGCGGCCTGTCCTTTGGGGCTTATCTAAAGGCAAAGCTGCTGACAACCGCCCTTGCCGCCGCTCTTCTGGCAGGATATCTGCTGCTGTCCTCCCTGTAAGGAGACGGCCTTACACGCTGCGGTTCCCCCGGCAGCCCTTCCTTTATTCCTCCAGGTCGGACAGCTCTTCCTCATTCAAGGCCGGCGCCAGTTCGTTGCGGTTGTTGGCCAGAATGTCGCTGAAGCTTCGAAGGGAGCCCATCATATTCTCATACTTTGCCATATGGCTTTCCATGGTTTTGTGGATAAGATTCTGCAGGTTGCCCAGCATATCGTCGGTGTAATGCATGGCCTGCATCCGGAAGTTGTTCGCATCGATGGTGGCTGCGTCCAGCTTCCGCTGGGCCTCCGCCTCTGCCGCCGCCATAATCTCATTTGCCTGAACATAAGCCTGCTGCATGATCTCGTGCTCATTGATCAATTCGGAGGTATGTATATTTGCCTCCTTGATAATGGCGTCTGCCTTTGCCTGCGCATCTGCGAGAATGGCGTCCCGGTTGGCGAGCACCTTCTGGTAACGCTTAATCTCTTCCGGTGTCTTCATCCGAAGCTCCCGAAGAAGCTCCTCGATCTCCTCTTTATTCACAATGATGTTGGTCTTTGACAATGTCTGTGGCTTGCAGCCGTCAATGTACTCTTCAATCTCCTCGATAATCTGTTCAATCTTACTGCTCATGCTGCTCACTCCTTTTCAAGATCTATACTCCCTTAGCTTACCCTTCCGGCAGTACTTCCATCCGCTCCTGAATCTTTTTTTCCACAAAAGGCGGAACAAAGGCGGATATATCGCCGCCAAAGCCTGCCACCTCTTTTACGGTGGTGGAGCTGAGATAGGCATACTCCAGACTGGTCGTTAGGAATATGGTATCCAGATCCGGATTCATAATCCGGTTGGTCTGTGCCATCTGAAGCTCGTAGTCGAAGTCTGTAATCGCCCGAAGGCCCCGGACAATCACGCGGGCTTCGCACTCTTTTGCAAATTCTACCAGCAGTCCTGTAAAGGATCTGATTTTTACATTCGGGTATTCCTTTGTTACTTCTTCTAACATCTTAACACGTTCTTCCACAGAAAACAACGGAGATTTTGCGCGATTGTTTAAAACGCCCACTACAAGCTCCTCCACCACCCGGGAAGCACGCACAATGATATCCAGATGCCCAAAAGTGACCGGGTCAAAGCTTCCTGCATAAATTCCTCTTACCATAAGTTTTTCTCCTATTTAAAGTCGCTGCGCGACGGCACTAAAGAGCAAAGTCCCTTCGGCACACTTGTAATGAGAGAAACTTTTATTCGAAAAGCACTCATAAAAGTTCCTCTCGTGCGCCTTTGTGACTTTGCCGTCCGACAGAAATTCTTTCTCAAAATACTTGACTTTTCTTAGCCGGACTCTTATGAATCCTCCTGGATCCGCCTTAAAAAAAGATGCTTGTTGGTTTTATAGTTCTTGATCTTACAGGCCGTGAAGCCGTAATCCTTGATCCAGTCTGCAGCCGCATCTTTTGTGGTCTCCAGGATCACGGTTGTCTGCCCGTCTGCCAGAGAAGAATTCTGAAGGGCCGCCAGCGCCTGCTGCTCCAGCCCCTGTCCGTAAGGCGGATCCATAAAAATAATGTCAAAGGCTTCCTCCCGCTCAAGCTGATAAAGGGCCGACACCACATCTGCTTTCAGTACTCTGGCCCGATCCGAAAGCTTTGTAAAGGAAAGGTTCTCCTTAATACAGGCTGCTGCTTTCTGCTGATGCTCCACAAAAACCGCTTCCCTGGCCCCTCGGCTCAGAGCTTCGATGCCGATGGCTCCGGTGCCTGCAAAGAGATCCAGGAACCGGCAGCCCAAAATATCCTGCTGAAGCATATTGAAAAGGGTCTCCTTAATACGGTCCGTAGTGGGACGCGTATCCAGTCCTTCTATACATTTAAGCGGAAGGCTTCTGGCCGTCCCTGCAATCACTCTCACAAGCTTACCCCCTTACCTGTCCGGTTCCGCGAATCTCGTATTTGTAGGAGGTAAGGGCCTCCAGTCCCATAGGGCCTCTGGCGTGAAGCTTCTGGGTACTAATGCCGATCTCCGCCCCGAATCCGAATTCAAAGCCGTCTGTAAACCGGGTGGAAGCATTCACGTACACAGCCGCCGCGTCCACCTCACGCAAAAACTGCTCTGCATGAGCTTTATTCTCTGTAATAATGGCCTCGGAATGGCCGGTATTGTAACGGTTGATATGGGAAACCGCCTCCGAGATACTGTCCACAACCTTTATGGAAAGAATATAGTCCAGATACTCTGTTCCCCAGTCGGCTTCCTGGGCTTCCTTCATGGGAACCGCTTCCCTGGCCCTTTCATCCCCCCGTAGCTCCACCTGCTTTTCGGCAAGCCGCTCTGCAAGCATAGGCAGAAAAGCATCCTTTACCTTCTCGTGGACGATCAGGGATTCGCAGGCGTTGCATACGCCGATGCGCTGTGTCTTGGCATTGAAGACAATCTCAGCCGCCATGGCAAGATCCGCCTCCTCGTCCACATAGATGTGGCAGTTGCCGGAGCCTGTCTCAATCACGGGGATGGTGCTGTTGTTTACTACCGCAGCAATGAGGCTTGCGCTTCCCCTGGGAATCAGCACGTCGATATACTGATTCAGCTTCATAAAAGCCGCCGCCGTCTCCCGGCTGGTATCGGAAAGAAGAGAAATAGCCGCCGCCGGACATTCGCACGCATGCAGGGTCTCTCTCAAAACCTCCACAATGGCCTGGTTGGAATACAGTGCGTCGCTTCCTCCCCGGAGCACCACTGCGTTGCCTGTCTTAAAGCAAAGGCCGAAGGCATCCGCCGTTACATTGGGCCTGGCCTCATAGATAATCCCGATGACGCCTAAGGGAACACGCACCTGGCGGATATGCAGGCCGTTTGGAGGCCTGTGCTCCCCCATAACCCGGCCGATGGGATCGGGCAGCGCCGCAATCTGGCGCAGTCCCTCTGCCATTCCCTCGATCCGCTCCGGCGTCAGAAGAAGCCGGTCCAGAAGGCCAGCCTTCATGCCCTTTTCCCTTCCCCTTGCCATATCTTTTTCATTGGCTGCCAGTATCCGTTCCCTGTGCTTTACCAGGTTTTCCGCAGCCATCGTTAAAACCTCATTCTTTTTTTCCTCTGACAGGATGCGAAGAAAGGGCTCTGCTTCCTTTGCCTCTTGTCCAATCCGTTCCAATAATTCCATAGCTTTCTCCTATTTGCAGCCGCTGTGCGGCTACACTAAAGGGTAAAGCTGCTTCGCCACACCGGTAATGAGGGAAACTTTTGTTCGAAAAAGCACTCATAAAAGTTCCTCTCGTGCGCCTTTGCAGCTTTACCGTCCAGCAGAAATTTTTTCTAATTAAATACTTGACATTTCTCAGCCGGACTGTTTTTATGTATCGGATCCTGCCATAAGGCACCGCTTTTCCGTCACAACCTTTGCCGGGCGGATATCGAATTCTTCAAAGGGTACTTCCTCTTTTACCTGGAATTCAAACGCCAGGGCAACGGTTACAAGTCCCGGATGTTTTTCCAGAAAGCGGTCATAGAAGCCTCCTCCGTATCCTACCCTGCGGCACTTTAGGTCAAAGGCTACCCCCGGCATAAGCAAAAGGGCATCCTCCTCTTCTGCCGGATGTTCCTCCCTGGGCTCCTGGATGCCGAAGCTGCCCTCCTCCAGATCCTCCTCAAAGGAAGTAATGTAGAAAAACCGCATCTCCTGCCCCAGCACCTTGGGGACGGCTACCCGTTTCCCGGCCGCCCAGGCAGCGCGGATCACATCCCTTGTCTCTACCTCATGCTTGCAATCCATGTAGGCGTAAAGAATCCTGGCCTTCTGATATTCGGGCAGTGCAAGGAGCCGTTCCTTCACGGACAGGCTCATGGCGTGGATCTCTTCATCTGTATGGGCCTTACGCAGGCTGCGGATCTCCCGGCGCAATTCTTTTTTTTCCTGTTTTCTGTCAGTTTCCTTTTTTTGCATGCTTCTCTCCCAGATTCGTTACCGTGCCGTCTGCTTCTCTGATATCGATGCGGTCAAGCTGTCCCCGGAGGTTCATGCGCACCGCCTCAATGTATTCCCGGCGAAGCGCTGCCTGCTCCTCTTTCTCTGCGTCTGTTAAGCCCTCTGCTTTTGAGCGGTGGTACAGCTCATTGATCCGGGCTATCTTCTTTTCGTCCATCATTTCTTTTGCTCCTATTCCAGTTCCGCATAGAGCCATTCCGTACACGGGATCTAGATGGATTTCCGGTCACAAAAAACATGTGCCCGTAAATCCATCTGTGCACGGATTACCTCCTCAGGTACTCGGTCACCTGGGAGAAATTGTCCTTTGCGTACTCGTAGCCATGATTGTAAAAATCTGTCAGTACCTTCACGTTATCCTCTGTATTCTTCACCACCGGAACCTGGGGGCGGATCACCAGGATGTGTCCCCGCGCCTCCAGCTCCTCCAGAAGCTCCATGGTCTGATTATAATAATAAGCCCGGTTCTTAATGGCCCGGATCAGGTACGGGTACTTCTGGTACAGAAGCCTTGCCATCCGAAGGGATCTTCTGGCCGGAGGCTTCCGGTAGCCTGCCTGCCGGGTGAGGATCACCACATTCTTCTTCACCCCGTCATGTAAGGCCTTCCGGATGGGAATGGAATCGGCCACGCCGCCGTCCAGCAGCGGAATCCCGTCCACCTCCACCATGGGCGACACAATGGGAAGGCTTGCAGATGCCCTGCAGGCTGCCATCAGACGCTCCCGGCTCCTTCGCTCCGTAAGATAAGCGGCTCTTCCCGTCAGACAGTTTGTGGCTGTCAGAACACAAGTCTGCCTGGAGGAAAAGAAGGTGTCATAGTCAAAGGGGATAATCTTATTGGGAAATATATCAAAGATCAAATCCATATTAAAAAGACTGTGATTCTTCACCAGATTCCGAAATCCCACGTAGCTTCCGGCCTCCAGAAAATCTATGGTACAGGTCTTCATCCGTCCCGGCTGGCGGGACACGTAATTCACGGCATTGCAGGCTCCTGCGGAAACACCGATGACATAGGGCAGATAAAGCTTCTGTTCCATAAAATAATCCAGAACACCTGCCGTAAACACGCCTCTGGTTCCGCCGCCCTCCAGTATCAATCCTGCTCGTCTCATTTCCTATTGCCTCCAGAAAATCAAAGCCAAATCTTTGTATAACACTTCTAATTTACACCATAACCAGAAGAATAGCAAGTTTTAACTGGAGTAATTCTCCAAAAAATCATAAAGCTCCCCGGGACTTTTCAGTCCCTTTCCCCGAAGAACCTCCTCTTTCAAGTCATCGGGAAGGTCCTCCAGGGTGATCTCCGTCTCCTCATAAAGGGTCTCCCGGTCTCCCAGATATATCTTCACATTGCCGGCCTCAAAAACGAGATAATAAAGGTAAGCTTCCGTCTCATCCCGGACTGCCTCTGCTGACGCTTCCCTTCTGGCGGCCTCTATGGCTCTCTCCTGCTGTTCCTTTTCTTCCCGTTCTCTGGCTTGTTCCAAAGACGCCTGCCGGATGGGGAGCGTCATAGGCCCCTGAAGGCTCAGCAGATCCTCCTCCCCCGCATGTTCCGAATAAAGTGTTCCCGAATAATAGGCCAGTCCCCCCAGAATCCCCACCGTCAGAAGGCCGGCAATGATCCTTTTTGTCATAAAAAAATCCTCCTTTTGTCCATACATGCCCAAAAGGGCTGTCTCCCAGGCAGGTTTCTGCCATTTACGATAGTATGGACAAAAAAGGAAGATCTTATCTTACAAAAGATGCATTTTTTTCAAGATACGCACCAGAACATGGCCTTTGGGAAAGGCTGCAAGCTCCTGTTCCGTAATTCCACGAAGGATCAGCATAAAAAAGCCATAGATAAAGACGGCCAGGATAATGCATACCACCGCAGTAAATCGCACTCCAATCAAGTCCTCCAGAGGGATGGACACAAGCCAGCAGGTTAACCCCATAATCGTAGAGGACACAACAGGAATGACAAAGGTGCGCACCAGCTCCTGCCGGTAGCGCAGGTGCCTGCGGATAGCCAGCCCGTTCAGAATGCACATCATCACTGCAAAAAACAGGTAAGAGAGCACCACGCCGAATATGTGAAGCTGAAATACCTGGACAAGCACTACCATAAGCCCCAGATGCAGCGCCAGGGAAATCAAGGCGTTGCGCACCGGAATGTGCATCCGGTCAATTCCCTGAAGAATTCCGTTGGTCAGCGTGGACAGTCCGTAGAAAATCACTGCCATGGAGCCTGCCCAGAACAGCTTCGGCGCAATCGGGTCTGTATTCCAGGAAAGCAGATTCAGTATCGGCTCCGCCAGGGCCGTAAGCCCGAAGGCGCTGGGAATACAGATAAACATTACCATACGGATGGCCCCGTCTGTCTTTCTGCGCATCTCTTTGCGGTTTCCTTCCATCCTCGCCCTTGTCAGAGCCGGGATAGTAGACGCAGACAGCGCCGAGGCCACGGCAATGGGCACGTTGGTAAGCAGCTTGTATTTTCCTACATAAATGCCCCAGTAAACCTCAACCACAGACTTTTCCATCTTCTGCACATCCAGCATCAGATATTTAAAAAGGCCTTGATCCAGCACGCCGCTGATGTTGTAGACCGCCGTGCTTAAAATAACCGGGACAATGGTCAGAACCAGCAGCTTAAAAACCGTTCCATAGCTTTCCCGGCTTCCCGTGCGGTCCCGCTTCATCTGACGCTGCAGCACCCGGTTATACATAAGCATCACGATGATGAGAAAAATAAGGCCGGACAGGGCTCCCAGACTGGTTCCAAGGGTACTGCCGGCCGCCCCGTAGATAGGGCCGCTTCTGCCGTCCGCGATTCCCGCCTTCTCATCCAAGGAAACGCCGTACCGGAACAAAAGGCTGGCCGCCGTAATGCTCACTACCGCATTAAAAATCTGCTCAATCACCTGGGAAACCGCCGTAGGCATCATGCTCCCCATGCCCTGGAAAAAGCCCCGCAGCACTCCCATGACAGCCAGGAAAAATACAGCCAGAGCCAGAACCTTGAGGCTCAGCTCACTCTCCGGCGTATTCAAAAGGCTTCCCGTAAAAAAGCCGGCCCCCAGATACGTCACCGCAGAGCCTGCAAGCCCCACTACAAGGGCCATATACAAGGCTCCCTTAAAAATGCGGTAAGCATTCCGGTACTGCCCAAGGGCCGCCTTTGCCGAAACCAGCTTGGATACGGCCAGAGGCAGGCTGTAGGAGGAGATCAGCAGAATGATATTGTAGATCTCGTAGGCTGCCGAATAATAGTCGTTTCCATGATCGGTAATGATATTGGTGACAGGCAGACGATAAAGCATACCGATGATCCGGCTTAAGATCGAGGCCGCCGCCAATATACTGCCCTGCATTATGTAATTGGTGCGGTTTTTTGTCTTTGTCTTTTTCTGCCTGCTCATATCTGCCCTTTCACCGGCATGCATCCAAACTACTGAATCACTGCCTCATCCGCATAATCATTCCAGACAATGCAGACAAAGGTTTTTCCATTATTTAACACAATCTGATTGTTTTCTTTATCATAGTACCGGGCCGGCGCTCCCAGATCCCCTTCCGTATTCCAGTAGCCTTCAATCATCTTCCCGTTGGTGAACACAATACAGTCGTTGTTGTAGGACTGGCTGGCAAAATGGAGGTAATCATCCTCGTCCAGCACAACGCCGTCGCAGTACTGGAAGATCACATTGGTCACCGCCACCTGCTCTCCCGTCAGTTCATCTATATGGGGGTTGCCGTAGGTGGAGCGGTAATACTTCCGATCAGAAGCATTGTACTCAAAGGTCGCCTTCACGCCGCCGAAGCCGTTCTCGCCATGGGTTCCGCCGGGCTGGAGAAATACGGCATCCGGGTATCCCTCGTACTCTTCAATCTCTCCGTCGGCTGCAAAACGGAACTTCTCGGCGAAATCGCCCGGCATATCCATATTGTAGCCCTTTTTCTCAATGTCCTTCCAGATTCCCTCTGGAAATGCATACAGGGTATGCTCCCAGTCCTTGCCGGGACGTGAAATACGGTCGTACATATTGGCGGCCGGCTTCTTAATCCCCTTGGTTCCTCCGGACAGCACGTCAAACTCGCCGCCGTTCAGGGAATCCAAGGCATAAAATGCCTGTCCGAAATGAGCGTAAACAGCGTCAAACTCCTGTGCAAAATGAAGGAAATACAGACGGCAGCTTCGTACAGAGCCAATCCGCTCCAAGTCCTCCCAGTCCTCAAAGATTCCCATCCAGCGCGTAATCCGCTTTTCCACGGGGCACTCGTAAATTACACTGGCATTGTTCACACCGGACATAGGAAGCGCTTCCTTCTTATTGTTGAGCATGATTGCCAGGGGCCGTCTTGACGCCAGCTCCTGATCGATCCATTCGCCTGTAAAGTAGCTGCGCACCTTTCCGTCCACTACTTCCCGGCCGTCGCTGCCCTCCGAAGCCTCTGCGCTCTCCACAATCTCACTTTCCGTATCCAGGTCTTCTTCCTCTGATTTGTCTTTTCCACAGCCTGCAAAAATCAAAGCAAAAGCCAAAGTCAGAAGAAACAGCTTTCCCTTTTTCATATTGCGTCCTCCTATTCTCATTCCTGTTCCTAACGTAATATACGTAATATATTCAAAGAATGAAGAATGGCCTCCTGCCTTTTCTCCATTTCCTTTGCTTCCCCGGTTTCCATGTGATCGTAGCCGAACAGATGCAGCATACTGTGCGTAATCAGAAAAGCAAACTCCCGCACCTCGCCGTGCCGGTACTTTTTCGCCTGCTCACGCACCTTTTCCATGGAAATAATAATGTCGCCCAATAAAAGCTCCCCGGTATCCGGATGAAAGCAGCCGCAGGCTTCTGCCTCTGCGCAGGAAAAATCCGACGGGCTGTCATACTCCAGCATGGGAAACGACAGTACATCCGTGGCCCGATCGATATTCCGGTGCTCCCGGTTAATCTTACGTATTCCGGCGTTGTCTGTCAAGAGCAGGCTGACTTCCGCCTCATAGGGACAGCCCTCATAATCCAGCGCCGCCTCTATCACCTTTCTGGCCAGAGCCGGAAGGTCTGTTCCCTGGATCTCTATCTTACTCTCATCTTCTAGATTGATTGTCATAAGCATCCTTTCTTCTGCCCCTGCGCTCCAGAGCCTGCTCGTAGCTGTCATAAGCCTGTACAATTTTCTGAACCAGCGGATGACGCACTACGTCCTTGCTTGTCAGGGCGCAAAAGCCTATCTCTTCCACCCGGGACAGTACCTTTAACGCCACATCCAGTCCGGAGCGCGCTCCAAAGGGCAGATCCTTCTGGCTGGAATCTCCGGTTACAATCACCTTAGACCCAAAGCCAATCCGGGTTAAAAACATCTTCATCTGGGCGGGGGTGGTATTCTGGGCCTCATCCAGGATGATATAGGCATTATCCAGAGTTCTTCCCCTCATATAAGCCAGAGGGGCCACCTCAATCAGCCCGCGCTCCATATTTTTCAGGAAGCTGTCTGCCCCCATAATCTCATAAAGGGCATCATAAAGAGGCCGCAGGTAGGGGTCTACCTTGCTCTGGAGGTCTCCCGGCAGGAATCCAAGCTTCTCCCCGGCCTCGATAGCCGGCCTCGTGAGAATGATACGGCTGACCTCATTGTTCTTAAAGGCCGTAATGGCCATAGCCATAGCCAGGTAGGTCTTGCCCGTTCCGGCCGGCCCGGTGCCGAAGACTATCATCCGCTCCCGGATCAGATCCACATAGCGCTTCTGTCCCAGTGTCTTGGGCTTGATGGGCTTGCCGCTCATGGTGTGGCAGATGAGATCCCGGTCAATCTCCGTCAGAGCCTCCTCCTGCCCCTCCATGGAGAGAGCCAGGGCATAGTCTACATTCTGTTCCTGTATGACATTGCCCCGTCTGGAGAGAATTAACAGCTGCTCCAGAACCCGGGCAGCCTGCCTTCCCCTGTTCTCCGGCCCTAGAATCTTTACCGTCCCGTCCCTTGGAATCACGGAGACCTTCAAGGTCTGCTCAATCTTTTTCACAAATACATCAAACTGGCCGAATACATTGCGCTCATGCTCGGCCGGGATATCTATCAAGGTTTCTGCTATATTCAAATCTTACTGCTCCTGTCCTTTTCATTCCTGCTTACTTTTCTTCCTGGGAAGGCGGTGAAGGGCTTTCCAGAATCTCGGCTGGCGCGCTGCTCCCAATTTCCTCCACTGCAATAATCGTTCCTACAGCTATACAGGTATTTGTGCCGACTTCTATTTTAACATTATTTTCAATAATTTGAACCCCCTTTTGTATTAAATTTTCCTGAAATTCTTCTAAATTTTCCTTTGCGATAGCTTCTGCCTCCGCCCGGCTGTAAGATTCTGTATATATTTCATACTCTTCATAGAGGGTGGTGCCAAATGCCAGGGGCAGGTAAAAGTTCTCGGTAAGCTTTAGAGGGTACTCGGTATTGAGGGCGCTGAAGCGTTCAAAATTCGGCTTCAGATTGAGGGAAAGGGTTTTCTGGCCCAGCTTTGCATAGAAGCCGTGACGCTTTTTTCCCGTGGGATGCCGGACCTCATGGGACAGGACAAACTCGTCGTAATAGGTGTAGGTGGTTCTGGCATATACATCCGCGTCTGCGGCCGTATACTGGTAACCCGCCACCTCGCCGCTGTCATTTAAAATGTCAATCCGCCCCTGCACCAGGAGCTGTCCCTGTTCCACCTCGTCTCCAACCTGGATCTGGGACACGCCGCTGCGGACGAGGACGCTTGTGATAATGCCCTCCCTGGCCGCCGTGATATCCTGGGGCTCTTCGGACTTGGCTTCCTCTGTTACGGGCATGCTGTCCATATTTTCCCGGATGCGGATGAGAAGCCTTGTTCCCTTGATCTCTGCGGAAACCCAGATAATGTCCGGAAACTGGATACGGATCATGGACTGGATCTCCTTACAGTCCACCTGGCTTTTTTTCATGCCGTGGACGATATGCTCGGATTCCAGGTAGTCCAGAATCACGTTGGTGGTTCTGGAATAGTTCCCTTCAATATGAATGTTCCAGATGAATAAGGACATGGTGTACAAAAATGCAATGCACAGGAGGATCCCCGCCACGAACATTTTCCGGTTCCGGTAACGGTGCAAAAAAAAGGGAAGCCCTTGCCGCTCTGTGACCAGAAGATGGGCTTTCGTCTTCCTTCTTAAGGGCTTAAGCCTCCGAAAATCCCGGATACTTACATTCATTTCATAACAGCCGCCTTGATTCTGCAGATCCCAGATCTCAATGTGGTGAGCCTTGCAGAGATTTAAAAAACGCTCCGGAGAATATCCGGTCAGCCGGACACGCACATATCCGTAAAGGTAACGAAAAAACGAAGTCAGCAATATTTCACCTCCAGGATCTCTCCGGTAATCTTCATTTCGTCATTCGTATAGTAGGAAATGTACAGGCCGGCTCCGTGAATCTCCAGCTTGCAGGTCTTGGTCTGGATGCGGATCAGCTCCTCTGTATATTCAATGAGGCTCATGTAGTTTTCCACATAAGCCTCGTGTTTTCCTGTGATGGTTATAATTGCTGCGCCGAGCATCAAATCCTTGGGCAGATTTAATGCGTCTGTCATTTCTTCCTTCCAGTTCATTGGCCCCGGGCTTTCTTGTTTCCTTACTCTTACTATATGCCTGGGGCGGCGATTCTATACCCTTTCCTGTGAATGTGATTCCCGGTACAGAATCAGGCTGAACCAGGTGACCAGGTTATTTCCGCTAAGGAAGGCGATGCCGCACTGCTCTGCAAGGCCTGTGACTAGGATTCCGTAGCCTTCCATGCATGGAAGCATCCGATCCGGAAACCGGCAGGGCGCATCCGGCCAGGCGCAGCGCTGGCAGACAGCACAGGATTCCGTAGACAGGGTCAGGGTCTCCTGCTGCTGATTTTGAAAGAGTTCTCTGATCTGATGGGTGAGCTTTTCGTGCTCCGCCCGGGTAGAGAGCAGTTCGTCCATGTTCTCTATATCGGAAACCTCCGTCATGGTGGTAAACAGGAAGCCGCCCTCGTAAGCTTCACAGCGCTTTTTGCATTCCTCCACAGTTCCCACGGCCGGAGGGCAGGACCAGGACTTTCCGTATCTGGGGCACTCGGTTCTGCAGATATGGCGCACCTCTTCCTTAAAATGGATGTCTTGGATCTGGATGAAGGCGTAGGCGCAGATGGGGTAGGCTGTGATGGCAGATTCGATAGTTTGAAGATTCATAGGCACGCCACCCCGGCTTTTTGAAATAAACCTTTTAACATGATATGTAATTGTGTATCAGGATTATCATAATAATCACTGCCCTGGGGCGTTTTATTTGGAATTCTTTTTACATCTGATGTCATTTTTTCTGCATTTGATATTGCAAACCTAATATCTTCCATACTAATTTGTTCAACAATTTTCTCTACTTGTTCTTTTTTCTTTATATTTGCCCCTTTTTTCAAACCATATACTTTTCTTAATTCATTGACATAACCATCCTGGCTTTTTACCGTCTGGGTATAGTTTTCTTTATGAAGGATCAGCCACAAATCAAAACAATAATTTGTATATCCCAAAACTATTTGATGTTCTTTGGCCAGATCAATGGCTTCTTCATATTTTTTTGTTTTTCCATCATAATCAAATACAGAAGCCTTATTCGTTTTTCCAATAGACTTTTTTATAGTGCGCTCTACTACACATTTGGGATCACCGCCAAATGGCTCTGCGTAATCAAATATCAAATCATGCGTTCTCTGTTCTATCATGTTTACCAATTCCTGTACTTTATTAAAATACAGACATTCCTGATTTTTACCCTCGCATCCCAGGATGCATAGCAGCTGAGGCCGCTTCGACTTTTTTTGAGGTCGGTTCAATCCTGCTTCGCCTCCCTTTCCAATATGTGCTTAAATGCTATCTCTAAATCCATGTGCGGCAAGGCTCCATATTTTCCGTCCAGATAATTTTTTAAAATACGCTCTTCCGGACGTAATTTATAATCAGACAAGGAGTAGATCTCGCTTACCAGATTATCTTTATCCTTTTCAACCATAACAATCTGATCATGCCTGAGCAATTCACCATCCAGATAAATCGGATTATGTGTATTAAAAATCAATTGAGCTCCTCTTTGATTTAATTCTTTGTTGTTAAAAATCCGAATCAGAGATACCACAATTTCAAAATGCAGGGATGCATCCATTTCGTCCAAAACAATTACACCGCCTGTCTTAAGCGCATCGATAAAAGGCTGAAGCAGCCTTATTAAATGAATCGTCCCTTTTGATTCCATTAATTCAGAATCAACAATCATCCGGATAGCGTATTTTGAGTTCGCAGATTCTTCATTTTCGAAGGGAACGGTATACACCGAGCACATCGCCAGCTCATCATTTTCTGTTTCAGTAACAAAGCTGATTTCCTGATTTCCAAACTCTGCAAACCCCATGATCTCCTTTACAGAATCACTTTCAAAATACTTCCTTCCAACCTCCTTTTTCTTTTCTCCGGATGCCTGCAAAATGCGTTTTAAATCCTTCTGCCGAAAATTCATTTCATTGGCATTCATAATAACATGAAAATTTTCAAACCATTCCCGAAACTCTGAAATATAGTTTCCTGCAATCAAATTGCTGATAGCGCCTGTAACCACTAAACTTTTTTCATCTAATGACTGATTTAATTTTTTCAATAAAATCGTGGCAAAAGCTTCCTCGTTTTTTTCGATATATCCCTTTTTTACCAAACTGCTGATTGGCATTTGAATATTATCCTTATTTGTCCTTTCAAAGATCTCATCATCATTAATATATAGATATTCTCTTATGACATCATACTTGTCAATATCTGTAAATTCAATTCCATATCTAAATATGTTGTTTAGGGTGGCAAACACAATTTCCAGTTCCACAGGAAGAAACCAATTATAGTCTCTTATAAAAGAAAGGGTGCTGTTATAAGGAGCCAATTCTTTACAATCCAAAGTTCCTTCTGTTATCATTTTGTGCAAAATATCCATAGCTAATATAACATTAGACTTTCCGCTTGCATTCGCTCCATAAATAACAGACATCGGAAGAACACGAATCCGGTTTCCTGACACCGTTCTATTAACAATATAATCGTTGTGCGTCTTCTGCAGGCTTGACAGCATCGTAAAAACGACTTCATTCCTAAAGGATCTAAAATTTTTCAACTTAAAGTTTAGTAACATGATTCTTGTTTTTCCTTTCGAACATATATCATCATTATACTATAATATTGAATTTTATCAACAATTTTATTGTCATTTATAATATACACATTTTCGTTCTCCCTATACGCACAATATCCATAGCATAATTTGAAAAATTAATTCTTGTGCTGATAAAAGTTTTGTGCTATACTATCAGCAATGGGGCATTGGCGCAGCTGGGAGCGCGCCACACTGGCAGTGTGGAGGTCACGGGTTCGAATCCCGTATGCTCCATTATTTTTATTGAAAAAAGGAGACGACGCTATGAGCATTCGAATTGGAATTTTAGGCTACGGCAATCTGGGACGGGGCGTAGAGTGCGCAATCCGCCAGAACCCGGACATGGAGCTTCTGGCCGTATTCACCAGAAGAGATCCGAAAAACGTAAGCATTCTCACAGATACGGCAAAGGTCTGCCATGCAGACGAGGCGAAGAACTGGAAAGGGAAGCTGGACGTACTCATTCTCTGCGGCGGAAGCGCCACAGATCTTCCGGTTCAGACTCCGGAGTATGCAAAGCTTTTCAACGTAGTAGACAGCTTCGATACCCATGCGCGGATTCCGGAGCATTTTGCAGCCGTAGATGCGGCGGCAAAGGAAGCCGGCAATACGGCAGTCATATCCGCAGGCTGGGATCCGGGAATGTTTTCCTTAAACCGCATGTATGCCAACGCCATTTTGCCGGAGGGGAAAGATTACACTTTCTGGGGCCGCGGCGTGAGCCAGGGACATTCCGACGCTCTGCGCAGAATCCCCGGCGTAAAGGATGCCAAGCAGTATACCATTCCCGTAGAAGCAGCGCTGTCATCTGTGCGCGCCGGAGAAAATCCGGATTTGACCACCAGGGAAAAGCATACCAGAGAGTGCTTTGTAGTGCTGCATGAGGGAGCGGATCCGGCGAAGATAGAAGAAGAAATCAAAACCATGCCCAACTACTTTGCAGATTACGACACGACCGTGCATTTTATCAGCGAGGAAGAAATGAAGCGGGATCACAGCCGCATTCCCCACGGAGGCTTTGTCCTGCGAAGCGGCGCCACAGGCTGGGAGAAGGAAAACCATCACTTAATTGAGTACAGCTTAAAGCTGGACTCCAATCCGGAATTTACTTCCAGCGTGATTGTCGCTTATGCAAGGGCAGCTTACCGCCTGTCAGCGGAAGGCGCTCATGGGTGTAAGACCGTATTTGATATAGCGCCGGCTTATTTAAGCGCAAAGAGCAATGAAGAACTGCGGGCATCCATGCTTTAATTTTAATCGTCGGTAAATGAATAACCAGGTATAAACAAGGGGCGCTCTTACTTAGCAGCGCCCCTTGTTCACGGAAGATAAATCTCACAGCTTCCGTTCCCTCTCACGCCCGCTCTCTCAGCCGTTTTTCCACGGTTTCCGGAATTAACCCATGTGTTTTTATATTCCTGCAGTATATTCCAAGCTTCATAGTTTCAGCCGGCTCCCGGCGCAGCTGCCTGCTTCCTTCCTCCCAGTGCATCAGATGAACCGCTCCTTCCCCGTCCACGGCCGCCAGGCTTTGGTTCTCGCAGAGCGCCGTGTATTTAAGCCCCTGCTGCCGTCCCTGTGCCAGAAGGCTTGCGGCGCCCTGACGGTATCTGTATACAAAAATTTCCCCGGAACTGCAGCCTGCCGCAAGCTCCACGCCGTCCCCCTGCGCCAAAGCATCAAGCGTAATAAGATTTCCCGGCAATTCCAATGCAAATACGCCCACATCCTCACATGTTTCTGCAGAAAACAGCTCTATCCTTCCTCTCCCGTCACTGATAACCGCAAGCTTGCCTCCGGTTAAGGTTCCGCTCCCCTCCTCCTTTACGCTCCATTCTTTCACAATACGGTAGTCCTCCATATGAATCAGAAGAATGCTGGTATGCTCTTTGTGCCTGTCCTTGACAAGAGCCAGCTGCCCTTGGACACAAAGCAGGCTGCGCTCTCTCTGCTTTTTGTATTCCTGCCGGACAAAGGCCTCGCCGTTCTGCACCTCAATCACTCTCAGCATACTGCCGCTCTGTGTAAAGATCTCACCCTGCTCCCCGAAAAACGCATTTTCTAAAAGGGGCACCGGGAACAGGTGGGAAATCTCCTCCTGCCGCCTTACCTCCCATCTGCGCATGCTGCCGTCCTGGTACAGGCAGTGCAGCTTGCCCCTCTCATACCGAATGGCGCAGATCGGGCAGGTCTCTTCCAGACGGACGCCCGTCATATCACAATAGGAGCAGTCGCTGTCATTGAGGCACACATTATTCAGGTTGGCATTATGAAACCAGGAACCTCTTAAGCTCTGGCCGGAAAGATCCGCTCCCGGAATGTCAACACCGCTTAAATTCTTTTCCTGCCAGTCTGCCTTCGGAATTCTTTTGTCTATAAAATAGAACATCTGCATGATTTTCCCCGCCAGGCTTTTGCCCCGGACTGCCTGGCCTCTCTCACTGCCCGCATCCTCCGCCATATGTATCAGCTTCTGCCGTACTTCTTCAAACCTCGTCTTATCCTCCGTGATAAGCTCCGATAAAAATCTTAAAATCTCATCGTTAAAATAGCATTTCCTAAACAAAGCTTCAAAGTCCCTGGAATCCCTCTGCAATACCTGCTGCAGATACACCGCCACAAAATATTCCTGGATGGAGCGATGGGAAAACTTCACTCTACTGTCTCCTGCATATTGAAACAGCGTCCGCATGGAAAAACGGTGATCGGCGTCTTCCCTCTCATTTTCATCCGGATTCTTTTCCTTCCACAGCACCTCCGCCGCAGACCTTCCGAGATGGGTTTCGAATTCTCTCACAGAGAGGGTTTCCTGCCCGTTCTGCCAGAGGGCATACGCCATGGCCGAAAGCGCTTCACAAATCCGATCCACGGTCTCTTTTTTATTGAAAAGAATTTCCTCTTTATATAGAAAGCTTCTGTCAAACTTCCGGTTCAGACATTCCCGGATGTAGCGGTCATAGATCGAAACGCTGGATCGGATACTCCACTCCCCGGACGCCAGCAGCTGTCCCATCATATCCAGGAAGAAGGGCTTTCCCATCAGCCCGAAGAGCTTTTTATCCACCAAAAGCTGCTCCTGCCTTTCGATTCTTTTTTCCTCCGAAATTCCGGACATCAGAAATTCTTCCCTGTCCTCTGCCTCTACCGGGGCCAGGCTGAGGGCCTCCAGACCGCCCACGCGTTCATCCAGCCACTGCTTCACATCGTTCTGTTCAAAACACTGTGTACGTGATGTAATGAGAACTTTTGCTTCTGTCATAAGCTCTATGCATTCGTTCAAAAGGCGGATATTTTGGGAAACGGTTTTTCGGTCAATCACAGAAGAGATCTCGTCAAACCCGTCCAGGCATATCAGCACATGAAACTTCTCCTTTAATTCCAGAAAATCCGCATAGTCACAGGAAAGCTCTTTCATCCGCTGCTCTATAAAGGCCTTCGGATCCTTCGTGCGCTCCAGGCCTTTCAGTGAAATGCATACAGGCAGATAATTCTCCTGGGGATTCTTCACGAATTCCTCCAGAAGCCTTCTGCACAGGCAATACAAAAAGAAGGTCTTACCGTCTCCGAATTCTCCAAGAACAGCTCTTACCCGAGGCCCCCCGCCTTTCAGCCAGCGGAGCATATCTTCCTCCAGATACTCTTGCGACAGCGTTCCGTTTTCCTCATAAAACTTCAATTTTGTCCTGCGCAGGAAGAGTTCTTCATACTGTCTGCGTATGGCCGGATCGTTCTGGAGATCAAACATCAGCCGCTCCGGCTCAAAGGGATAGCTGGTCAATCCCTTGGGCAGCATCAAAACCGGCATCAGCTTCCTTTTCCATTTTTGAATGATTCTCCACTTTTTATCCTCGCTCCAGCCAGCCGGATCCTCCTTAGGCCTGGCCGCTTTTCCGAAAAATCTTTCGTAAAGCTCAGGCTCTAACCCCATCAATTCCTGAATCTGGTTTTCTGAATTCCAGACCTGGATATCTTTGATGGGCGGATAAAACCTGTGCTTATGCGCCTCCTCAAATAACTCCACGGAATAGCTGTCCAGACGGCAATTGGGAGCAATCAGAACCCAATGCTCAATTTCTTCCTTGGCAGATCTTTGAGCCTCCAGGATTTTCGACACAATATCCCCTTCCCTAAGCGCTCTTGATTCCACTGATTTACATTCGAAATAGCAGCGTCTTTTCTGCCCGGTCTCATCGGAATAAACAAGATCCAGATCACGGCCGTTCTGGATTCCGCCTGGCTTTTTCTGTATGTATTCCAAGTCTGCTGAAGTTTCTTTGGGCGTATCTGCCATCTCCCAGGTAAAGAGATGACTCAGCAGAGAGAGAAACGCCTGCTCCAGAACCTGTCCTTTCTCCGCAGAACTTTTGTACAGCTTCTCTTCTTTTCCTACTGGAATACTGCTTTCCTCTTGGAATGCTTCTTCTCCGTCTGCTTCATTTGCCGGCTCCTTTTCTGCCGCTTCTGCCAGCGTATACTTTTTAAGCCCCTCAAAGGGACTGGCCGCCTTTGACAGCAGCAGCCAGAGCCGTGCCAGGCTTTTTCCGGAAAGGGCTGTCTTCTGCTCCCTTAAGCCCGTCAAAGCTTCCAGCTCTTTTTTTATCTGCCCAGCAAGCTGCTTTGCCTGAATAGACAGCTTTTGAAAGCTTTCTTTTGCCTTCTCATATTGTTCTTCCAGAATGCAGCTGCAAAAAGCCTGCAGTTCTCCGGCTTCCTCTTCCAGCTCAAGAAGCGTCCTGGCTTCCTCACGCAGATTTTGTTCCAGCAGCACAAGACGCCCGGAATTCTTTCCCGGGAATTTTTTTGCTGCCAGGCTGAGGATAAAGTGCAGGCTGTTCCCTTCCTGCTTTCCAAAAACATAGATTTGGCGAATATCCGGATCCAAAAGCATACGCCACATATTGACCGTAATCAGCCGGCCGGCGGCGGAAGTACGGAACCCGTCTAAGTGCTCTTCCCGTTCCTTTAAAGCCTGAAGGGAGTGGCAAAGATACATCTGGCTTTCAGCCTCCTGACCGCGGCTGCGCCTGGTAAGCTCCTGATACAGTTCCTCCGCCTGCTTCACAGATTCTGCTATGATCACGGTTTTTCCGCGATATAAGGCCAAATCCTTCCAAAGCCAGTCTGCCAGGGCATTCTCCCAGATTCTAGGAACCGATGCTTTTTGCTCTTTTCCTTCTTCCTGTTCCCACGCTTCTCCTTCTATAGAAACAGGAAGAAGCTGCTGCTCCCGAATGGCCTGGGCTAAGGTATAGGAATAGCGGACAGGGCCGAATATCTCCTCTGCCCCGGAATTTTCAACGGATGTAATGCCTGCATAAATGATTTGGGGCAGGTATTTCCCCGTTTCCTTCAATTGCTTCCAGCCGTCTTCCACATCCATTCCAATCAAAATCAGATTGGCGCGGAAGTCTTTTGGATGAATTTCTTTTATAAAATTTGACCATCTTATATAGGAAGTAATGAAAACCTGCTCTTCGTTGAAAAGAAAGCGGTAAATCTCCTGTACCGATTCCGCAAGACATGCCTGTATCTGCTTTGACGCAAGTCTTTCTCTTATCTGGCGGCCGCTTCCGGCGTAGGCCGACAAAATAATGATCTTCCATGCGCCTTTTGTCTCTGTCCTCATACCTTGAACCAGAAGGCTTAAGACTTCTGACTTGCCAAGACCGGAGGGCATACACAAAAGACCTGTTTTTTTCTCATAGAGGAACCTTTCAAAGGGCTGCAGCAGATGCGCAGCCAGCTTTCTCTGTAGGGAATTCTCCGGTTTGTCTTCCTGCATTTCCTCCGGCTTCTTTCGGAGCGCTTCCAGAAGCTGTGGGGCAAGCCTCTTTTCCACTGCATAGATGCCCGCTTTATTCAGCGCCTTTAAGATGTGGGATCGGGACATTTTTTCCGGAAACATAGTTTCCTTGTCTCCCGAAAGCAGCAGATACTCTCTTTCCGTAAGATTGCGGACTCCACGGGAATCTCTCACAAAAATTTCTCGATAGCTTCGGGGCGTCAACGCCGGACAGACCGTACATTCTCTTAATTCAAACTGGGGCCCCTGTTCTGTTCTATGAGATACTATCTTATAAATTTTTCCCCGTTTTAATTCCTGCTGTGCAAGCAGCTCTTCATAGCGCCGGGGAATTCTGTAATAGACGTCTTTCTGTTCCTCTGCTCTCCACAATTCTTCTATTGTCCTCACAGAATGGCAGGGCTCTGGAAATTCAAATTCATAGCTGCTCGCACCCTCCCGTATGCCTATGAGATATCCTTTCTTTCCCTGTACAGGCACACCTCCGTCTCTTCCTTTTTGTAGCCCAGCAAACTAAAGTTCCTGTCTCCCGCACAAAAACGTCAAATTTAATTCTCAAGTGTCAAATACTATCTACAAGAGCGTGCTGTAGGATGCGGCACGTTTCCCTCTTGACCATCCCATGCC
>CAJTFE010000038.1 GCA_910575725.1 Clostridia bacterium
TGCAAATGAAGAAGCTCCTGCGGTACTAAAAAAATTTTTTCATTACGAAAAACGGCCCGTATAACCTATGTAGACAAATCGGCTCAAAGCCCTAATTGAGAGGCTTTGAGCCGTCTTTTTCCAAACTTGAGTTTTTTCCAATAATTTTTTCGGATATTTGCTGAAGTTGTCACCTATAATTGATAAACCAACTCTGTTACAACAATCTTCTCTGCCCTCGCTCGAATGTTATTCATCTTCCGCACCCAAAGCATTTGATTCTGTGCCTTTAGCCACTCCGTCACACCTTCCCGCTCTGCCATCTGCTCCACAAGCAAATCAAATCTCGTTTCTGCCTGCTCCTGTATCATAAGCAGATGTTCATTTAATTTGCCTGACAACAACAATCCTGAATAAATGCCCCGCCTATGGTTCTCCAAGTATGATCTCCTCATCAGTCCAAATTTTCTCAACTCTCCCTCCGGCTCCGGATCCGGTATTAAATTCGGGATCAAGTAATCACCACATTTTTCATAAGTTAATTTCATTGTCTGCTCCTCTCTTTTCGTAAAAATCTACATTTCATGCTGCCACTGCCTGTTCTTTCCTGCCTTCCCCCTTTCCGGCATTTCCCTCTGTCTGTTATGCACATCTGCCTCTGATTTTGCTTCTTCCAGCCGCTGTTTCATGGTTTTCAGCGCAAGCGATTTCACATACTCCACGAACGCCTCGCCAAGCCCCCTTGATGCCACAAACCGCTTTAATTTTTCAACTTGGTCAGTAAGCGCAACTATCTTTTTCTCCAGACTGGAAATCTTCTTTTCATACTTTTCCAAAAGATGGTTTCTCGATACCGACTTGTTAAAGGCATCCAGCAGCTTATTCCAGTCACTTTTCTTTACTTTGACATATTCCTCTCCGCCGAAAAGATTCGTTATCGGAACCGCCGCACTTTTCATGCTTTTTGTTTCCGCCGCCGTTTCCTTTGAAATCATTTTTAAAGTTTCCGCTCTCAAATCATGTTTGGAAAGAACTTCTTTTGCCGCTTTCTCTTTTGCTTCTGCTTTCTCAATATATTCCGTAAGCGCCTGCTCCTGCAAAACCAGTTCATCATTATGTGCCTTCATTTCCTGCATCTGTCCGCAGAGTTCCGATGTCCGTTGCGCCAAATCGTCATTCTGCCGCCCTAACGCTTCGTTCTGCATATCCAACGCCACTGCCTGCTGTTCCAGCTCCTCCAGTTCACGCATAGCCGCTTTATACTCCGGCAGCGACAGATTATCACGCTGTATGCCGAGGACTTCTATCTCGATCCCCTGCTCCCTGCACAGCTCTGTCAGATATTTCCTCTCCCGTTCCTGCCATGCGACCGTTTCATTCTGCTTTCTGCTGACCGCCTTTGCAAATCCCATCTGCTGGAATGCTTTTGTCAGGCTGTTGCGCGTCCTCATCCCGTTTTTATATCCATGCGCCACCGGAATATAATCTATGTGCAGGTGCGGCGTCGCCTCGTCCAAGTGCATCACACAGTTGAATAAATACAAATTTGGATTACGTTCCTGAAACATCCTTGCATATTGATCCAAGACCGCTATCGCCGCTTTTGCCTCCTCTGTCAGTGTCCCGTTTTCGTCCACAACAGGAGTATCCGTCTTTTTGCCTATCTGCACAATATTTTCATAAAATGTCTTTTCCTTGTTTCCAGAATTTTCTATTTCCTTCAGATAATCGTCCTTCTGCCTGTCCTTACGTTTCTGCGCCGCATTATAATCCCGAAGCGCCTGCCCGAAACATTTCTCATAAGCATCTCTTAACGGTTCCTGTATGTAGATTCGGTTCCAAGCTGTTCTCTCCGGCACCACATTGTTACAGATGAACTCCCTGTTGTTGTGCGTAAGATGCCCTCTCCCTTTGGGAAAAGAAATTGTTTTTGCCGCCAATGCATCACTCTCTTTCTCATATTTTTACGTGCAAAGACTAACTACGGTTTTGTTACTTTTGTCAAAAGTAACGCCTTATTACTTCTGACGCTCCGCATCAGAAGTAAGGCGCCCTGCGGGGCTGATGCCGCAAAAGCAGCGGCATAGTCTGCCACGAAATCCATCCGGCAGTCTGCTCATTCCGGCAAAATACCGCCGTCATTCGCTTTGAGCAGCGGTTCCGAATAAAGACTTTTCGGAACCGTTCCATAGGCTTCCTTTTCAGAATTCAGTACCGAATATAGAAATTTGGAACCGCCTATTCGCCCACTGCAAATGCAAACGCCATCATATCCTCGGACAATTCCGGCTCCTGCATCCGCCCCACGCTGTTTGCCCCATCCATCTCCAGAGATTCAGCTATACCAGCGGAAGAAGAAAAATTGCAATCGCGAAAGCATTTCTCTATCCGTCCTGCCAGATCCTCCTGCAGTCTTTGAAGTTTATCTTCCAACAGCCCCTCCAGAAATTCTTCTACTTTCCTCAAATCTGGCTCTGACTGTTCTGGTTCGACAATTGAACGCTCACCTGCATCCGCCCTATTTTTACCATCAAGAACCAACACAAACGCATCCGAAAGCATCTTCCCATAAGAGCCGTCTTTTCGTGTAACGCCTTGCAGATATTCCCATGTCCTACGCTGGTTTTCATCTTCCATGCAGAATTTTATATTGCTGCATTTATAGGTTTTTCTCATTTCATCTCCCCGTTCCTATACTGCCTGTCTGCGCTGTTTCTGCATTGCAAGGTACTCATATCCTTTTGCGTTAGCACAGATATCCTCAACAAAAGTCACACTCCCCTTTGAAGTAATATCGCTGTAATGCCTGAGCAGGCAGCCACCGCCTCCAATCACATAAAGATGCACCAGATTTTCCTTATATCCATAATCAATTAACCGCTTCAAAATATCTTCCGCATACCGTTCCGCAATCCGGCTGACTATTTTTGCCACATCATCCGTCCTGCCCTGCAAACCGTTTATCAACATCGGCTCGATCATAATCTCCGGTATGCTTTCCCCTGCCGACTTAGACAGCTCCTTTTGTATTTCCTTTATGCAGATAGAAACACCGAATTTGTCCGTCACAAGGCTTCTCTCCAACGGTCTGCCATCCACGATCTGCATTACGTTCATTGTGCCATTCCCGATATCTGCTATCATATTGAAGCCTTTCATCGAGCCGGCATTACATACCGCCGCAAATCCCTGCGAGAATACTTCCACGCTGCACAAATTCACCTTATAGCTTTCTTTGCGGAATGAGAAGAACTGCTCCTGCATCAGATACTTCTTAAAATCTGCACCCTGACTTTTCATCCAAGCGAGCGGAAGCCCAACCGCCAATGTCACATTTGCTTCATGCAATCCCCTGAACTTCAATTCCTCCGCCAATGCCGCAAGTGTCAGAATATAAAAGTCTTCGGAATCCGTTTTATTCCCCTGATATACCAAGTGCGACTCCCCAATCACATAAAATTTGTCCTTATATTTCACGAGATTTTTACTGACAATCGGTTCGTCCTCCATACATTCCACGCCTGTCCGAAATACCCTGTGTGCTGTTTTCATATTCCCATATCCATGATCCACACCGATAATAATTCTTGTGTTGTTGTTAAATTTCTGCATATTATATGCCCTCCTGATTTCATGTTTATCTCTAAAATTTCTTTTCATCAAGACAAGCCTCTGCTATAATAAATTTGCAAGATTTTCATAGAAGGGCTTGTCCTTTTTATGTCACGGATTAAATTGTTCCACCAATTCAATCTGTACCTGAAATGTCCCTGTTACCAGCAGGGGCATTTTCACTTGATGCTTCATTCCGCTTTCGGTTCAGCATATCCGCAACTTTTTTCTGTTCGTTAGGATATAAATGCCCATATGTATTCAAGGTAATCTTAATATCCTTATGTCCCATGCGTTCCTTAATAACCATAGGCGCCACTCCCTGATGCGCAAGATACGCACATGCTGAATGTCTTAAATCGTGTACCCTAATCTTTTTTACCCCAGCCTTTTGAATATGCCGTACCATCTTATGCTGCACAGCTTCTCCTACGATTGGAAACAATCTTTCGCTATTAGGAAACTCATATAGTTTATTACAATATTTCTTTATCTCCTGTGTTAAAAATTCCGGTATGTCTATTGTCCTGACCGACTGTTCCGTCTTGGGCGTTGTAATAACGTCTTTTCCCTCTGTCCGGTAATAGGTTTTTGAAATGGATATTTTGTTCTCCTGAAAATTAACGTCACTTTTAAACAACGCAAGTAATTCTCCGATGCGCATCCCCGTCCAAAATAGAATCTCAAACAGCACATAATATCTGCTTCCCACCTCAATCGTATTAATGAACTGCTGATACTCCTCATAAGTCCAGAAATCCATTTTATCCGCATCTGACTTCCCCATTTTCTTTACTTTCTTGCAGGGATTGTTTGTCAGATTATAGATGTTGGAAGCGTGAGTAAATAATGCTGTCATCTGATTCTGAAGCATCCGCAGGTATGTCTGCGAATATCCTGCCTCCCGCATTTTGTTCTGCCACTGGATAATGTCTGCCGGTGTAATTTCATTCATAGACTTTTGTTCAAAATACGGAAGAATATGCCGTTCAATCATATATCTCTTATTTTTGATTGACCGTTCCTTCAATTCGCCCTGCTTATCCCTGAAATAAGTCTCAACAAAAGCCCCAACCTTCATATTCATATCTGCTTCTGTTGTGTGCATAAACTGTTCCTCATACTCTTTTGCTTCTCTTTTTGTTTTAAAACCTCTTTTGCATTTTTGTTTCTGTCTGCCCGTCCAATCGTTGTAACGAAACATACAATACCATGTTCCCCTCTGCTCATCTTTATAGACTGACATAAAATCTCCTTTCTTCTCGGGGCAGTCTATGGTCTGTCATAAAATCAATCCTACAGGACTGCCCTTAAATTTGCATTTTCGTTTCAGCCGCATATCCTATATATCTGAATGATATTCCGACCATCTGTTAAGCTGTTGTCGCTCCGCTTTGATACCCATAAAATTTCTTGTCCCAATACGCTCTAGGTATCTTGCCGGACACTACAATATAACCGCCATCTTCCAGTTCCTTATTTAACCGTCTGATAATCTTATATGCGTGTCCCTTAGAAACTCCGAGCATTTCAACAACATCCTGTGCCGTTACCATATAATTGTTATTCATCTACCTCCCTCCTCCTGCACTAACGCCGTATATTGTCAAGTTTTAATTTTATGTTTTATATTTATCTTGACTTACTTCATATGATAAATCACGCCGAATATTTGTCAAGATAATTTTATTGAATTTATATTTATCTTGTGATAATATTGTATCTATAAGAAAAGAAATGCATTTAAAAGAGGCTATTTTACACCGTTCATCTGATAGAAAGGAATTTTAAGTATGAATTTATATTCGCCGAACATCATCAAAAATGATTTTCACTTTAATGTTGCAACCTACAGCATCAACCAACATACCCATGAAGAAACGATTTCTTCGATTTATGATGATGAGGATACGCACAAAAGCGATACTGCGTATTTTATAAAAAAAGCTGCTATCCACACGGGCATTATGGAAATTCTTGATTATGATATGCCTGAAAAGGAATCTGCTGTTGTGGCATTTCAGAAGTTGAAGTCTGTTTTGCCGTTACTCGGCATTGACTGCCCTTTTGACAAAGAACCCTTCAATGTATATTGCAGTGAACACACACCAAAAGATATTGAAGTTTCTGCCAGACAAATCATGCCGATATTGCAGTCCTGCTTTGAAAAACATCCGGCACTGTCTTATCTGTATCCTTTATTTCATATGATAATGCGCTCCTGCTATCAGCAAGCCGGAAAAACAGCCGATGCAGAGCTGCTTCAAAGTGCCAAACTATTATCCGAAGAGCTTGACAGTCTTGAAACTTTATATACACAAGCAAGAGCTTATTTAAATGAAGTTATCATAGAGCCGCCAAAACAAGGTTTACAACTGCCTAGCAGTGCAATAGCCGAAATATACCATTCCTATTGCCTATATGCCAGTAAACAGGATTTTCAATCAGACGCATTATCCACTATGGAACTGAAAAATAATTTTCTATCTGACATCCGTGCCCAAAAAGACAGTTGCAATACGCAAAATTGGACAGAATATCTAAATCATGCCTCCAATCTTATTACAGATAATGCAATCGGGAAATACCCCATTACGTCATTCAAACAGTTCTTATGTATAGGCATCCGGCTGTTGCTTGAAGATGAACTCGTTATCAAAAAATGCAAACTATGTAATGGATATTTTCGCGTTAAGTATACTTCCAGCCAAGAATACTGCACAAGAATATACAGAGACACTTCCACTACCTGTAACGAGTATGCCAGCCGGAAATCCTATAAGGAAAAGTTATTCAGCCACCCGATTCATACGGAATTTACAAAATCATACAACAGGCTATATGCTCGCATCCGCAGAGGAAAACTTCCTGCTGACACTCCACTTATGGATCAGCTTAAGGCGCTCCACGACGAATATACCGAAAAATATGAAAACACTCACCAGAAAGACCGAGAAGCTGTATGGAAAGAATACATTGAAAAAAATAAAGAATTGCTCAAATTAGATTCTTCAAAGAATTAATGTGCAAATCAAATGATGAGCTGTCGCACATGATTGAATATTTATCTGCAAAAATCTTATAACCATTGCGCTACATCTCATTTCTTCAAAATTAGCAAATTATTGTTATCATTCTGTTATCACGACTTATCAATCCCACCAAACATCGAAAAAAGGACTTTCCGAGAAACCTCGGAAAGTCCCATAAATTCAATGAATTTTCGATTACTCAATAATCGTAGCAACACGACCTGAACCTACTGTACGACCACCCTCACGAATAGCAAACGTAAGTCCCTGCTCCATAGCGATAGGATGAATCAGCTCAATGGTCATCTCTACGTTATCGCCAGGCATGCACATCTCAGTACCAGCGGGCAGATTGCAGACACCGGTAACGTCGGTAGTTCTGAAGTAGAACTGCGGACGATAGTTGTTGAAGAACGGTGTATGACGGCCGCCCTCATCTTTGGTCAGTACGTATACCTGAGCGGTAAACTTTGTATGACAGGTAACGCTGCCGGGCTTTGCAATAACCTGACCTCTTTCGATCTCGGTTCTCTGAACGCCGCGAAGCAGAGCTCCGATGTTGTCGCCGGCCTGAGCCTCGTCAAGCAGCTTACGGAACATCTCGATACCGGTAACTACAGTCTTACGTGTCTCTTCCTTGATACCGATGATTTCAACTTCCTCATTTACATGAAGCACACCACGCTCAACACGGCCGGTAGCAACAGTACCACGACCAGTAATGGTGAATACGTCCTCTACAGGCATCAGGAACGGCTGATCGGTTGCACGCTGGGGATCCGGAATATACTCGTCTACAGTCTTCATCAGCTCCATGATCTTGTCGCCCCACTCTCCTGAAGGATCTTCCAGAGCCTTCAGAGCGGAACCCTTGATGATCGGGCAGTCTGTGAACTCATACTCCTCAAGCTGCTCTGTGATCTCCATCTCGGTCAGCTCGATCAGCTCTTCGTCATCCATAGCATCGCACTTGTTCAGGAATACTACGATATAGGGAACACCTACCTGACGGGACAGAAGGATGTGCTCCTTTGTCTGAGCCATAACACCGTCAGTAGCAGCAACTACCAGGATAGCGCCGTCCATCTGAGCAGCACCGGTGATCATGTTCTTTACATAGTCGGCATGGCCCGGGCAGTCAACGTGTGCATAGTGTCTGTTCTCGGTCTCATACTCAACATGAGCGGTAGAAATAGTGATTCCACGCTCTCTCTCCTCGGGAGCCTTGTCGATGTTCTCGAAATCAGTAGCAGTGTTGCCGGCTACTCTCTCAGAAAGCACCTTGGTAATAGCTGCTGTCAGAGTTGTTTTACCATGGTCAACGTGACCAATGGTTCCGATATTACAATGGGGTTTGTTTCTTTCAAATTTAGCTTTAGCCATTTTGAATGTCCTCCTTAATTCTTACGCCTTCGCGGCATTTTTCATAATTATTTGTTTCGTTATTTAGATAAACTCGGCTATCTTTGATTATATTTCAAAGCGCCTTATTTTTCAAGCAAAACTTTCAATATTATTCGGTTATTTCTTTGCTGCCAGTACCTTTTCCTGAATACTCTTGGGCACCTGCTCGTATTTCTCAAAGAACATGGAGTAGTTACCACGGCCCTGCGTCTTGGAACGAAGGTCTGTAGAGTATCCGAACATCTCTGCCAGAGGTACGTAACCGCGGATCATCTTTCCTCCGCCGATATCGTCCATACCCTCGATACGGCCCCGGCGGCTGTTAATGTCGCCGATAACGTCGCCCATGTAATCTTCGGGAGTGGTAACCTCAACCTTCATAATGGGCTCCAAGAGTACCGGATTCCCCTTCTGCATAGCCTCCTTAAATGCCAGAGAACCGGCAATGTGGAATGCCATCTCACTGGAGTCTACCTCATGGTAGGAGCCGTCGTATACGGTCGCATGAAGTCCAAGCACCGGGAAGCCTCCCAAGATACCGGACTGTGCCGCCTCTTCGATACCCTCGCCGACTGCAGGAATGTATTCCTTCGGAATCGCACCGCCCACAACCTGGGAATCGAACTTGAACAGCTCTTCTCCGTTGGCGTCCATGGGCTCGAAGCGTACCTTACAGTGGCCGTACTGTCCACGTCCGCCGGACTGCTTCGCATACTTGCTGTCCACGTCCACCGGCTTCGTAAAGGTCTCCTTGTAGGCAACCTGAGGTGCGCCTACGTTGGCCTCTACCTTGTACTCTCTTAAGAGACGGTCAACAATAATCTCAAGATGCAGCTCGCCCATACCTGCAATAATCGTCTGGCCCGTCTCCGGATCCGTGTGAGCACGGAAGGTCGGGTCCTCCTCTGCAAGCTTTGCAAGAGCCTCGCCCATCTTGCCCTGGCCGGCCTTTGTCTTCGGCTCGATAGCCAGCTCGATAACCGGCTCCGGGAACTCCATGGACTCCAGGATTACCGGATGCTGCTCGTCACAAATGGTATCGCCTGTGGTGGTAAACTTAAAGCCTACTGCCGCAGCGATATCTCCGGAATATACCTTGTCAAGCTCCGCTCTCTTGTTTGCGTGCATCTGAAGGATACGTCCTACACGTTCCTTCTTCTGTTTGGTAGAATTATATACGTAGGAACCGGAATTCATGGTTCCGGAGTATACTCGGAAAAACGCAAGCTTTCCTACAAAGGGGTCAGCCATAATCTTAAATGCCAGTGCAGAGAAGGGCTCTTCGTCAGAAGAATGACGCTCCGTCTCGTTGCCTTCCATATCCGTTCCCTTGATGGACGCAATGTCCGTGGGAGCCGGCATATAGTCAAGCACTGCATCCAGAAGCTTCTGAACGCCCTTGTTCCGGTAAGCTGTACCGCAGCATACGGGCACTGCCGTACACTCACAGGTCGCTTTTCTCAAAACCTTCTTCAAATCATCTACAGCGGGTTCTTCTCCCTCCAGATATACCATCATCAGGTCATCGTCCAGCTCACAGATTTTCTCAACCAGCTCGGTACGATAAAGCTCGGCGTCATCTGCCATATCCTCCGGGATATCAACAATGGAAATGTCCTCGCCCTTCTCATCGTTGTAGATGTAGGCTTTCATCTCGAACAAATCAATGATTCCCTTGAATTCGTCTTCCTTTCCGATGGGAAGCTGAATGCAGATAGCATTCTTTCCAAGTCTTGTTTTAATCATTTCTACCGCATTGTAGAAATCTGCACCCAGGATGTCCATCTTATTGATGAACGCCATACGGGGTACATTGTAGGTATCAGCCTGGCGCCAAACGTTTTCAGACTGAGGCTCTACACCGCCCTTCGCACAGAACACGCCTACGGCGCCGTCCAGTACACGAAGGGAACGCTCTACCTCAACCGTAAAGTCAACGTGACCCGGGGTATCAATGATATTGATACGATGCTCCAAAGCTCCATCCTGGGGCTTGCAGTTCTCCTGGTGGGTCCAATGACAGGTTGTAGCTGCGGAAGTGATGGTGATACCACGCTCCTGTTCCTGCTCCATCCAGTCCATGGTAGCAGTACCTTCGTGAGTATCTCCGATTTTATAGTTTACGCCAGTGTAATACAGAATACGCTCGGTCAATGTGGTCTTACCGGCATCGATATGAGCCATGATTCCGATATTCCTGGTTCTCTCCAATGGATATTCTCTTCCAGCCACGGGTTTTCCTCCTCAAATCATCAAGCACAAACGACTTTCGGTCTTGATTAGAACCGATAGTGTGCAAATGCCTTGTTGGCCTCTGCCATCTTGTGCATGTCTTCTTTTCTCTTCACAGATGCGCCTGTGTTGTTGGCGGCATCCATAATCTCATTTGCAAGTCTCTCTTCCATGGTCTTCTCACCGCGCTTACGGGAGAACATGGTCAGCCAGCGAAGCGCAAGAGCCTGACGGCGGTCCGGGCGAACCTCAATCGGTACCTGATAAGTAGCTCCACCGATACGTCTTGCCTTAACCTCGAGCATAGGCATGATGTTGTTCATAGCCTCCTCGAATACTTCCAGAGCCGGCTTCTCAGTCTTTGCCTCTACTCTTGTAAATGCTCCGTATACAATCTTCTGTGCCACACCCTTCTTACCGTCCAGCATAATGTTGTTGATAAGCTTGGTGACAACCTTATTATTGTACAGCGGATCTGCTAATACATCTCTTTTCTGGATATGTCCTTTACGTGCCACGATACTTCCCTCCTTAATACGTGCTTATTAAACCTCTGGCTTAATAAAATTCACTCTTTAATTCTCAGGTACTCACATGTGTCTCTCTACTTGTGTTGTGCACGGCAATTTCTATATACAACCCGCAGCCTGTTAAGGGCGATATGTCATTCCGGCATGCAGACATGTCTGTCTGCCCAACGTCTCATAGCTTCTGTTCTTATAAACGAAATGCTTCCGGTTTATAAGGTGTTACCTGTAACAAATCTGAGCCGAATTTACTTCTTAGCGTCTTTCGGTCTCTTGGCTCCGTATTTGGAACGGGCCTGTCTTCTCTTCGCTACGCCTGCGGTATCCAATGTACCGCGGATGATATGATATCTTGTACCGGGAAGGTCCTTTACTCTTCCTCCGCGGATCATAACTACACTATGCTCCTGAAGGTTGTGGCCTTCGCCCGGAATATAGCTCGTTACCTCAATACCGTTGGAAAGACGTACTCTGGCAATCTTACGAAGAGCGGAGTTCGGCTTCTTCGGTGTGGCAGTCTTTACTGCAGTACATACACCGCGCTTCTGGGGTGCGGATGTATCCGTAGCTTTCTTTTTCAGAGAGTTAAATCCTTTCTGAAGAGCGGGAGCAGTAGACTTCTTCACAGAGGTCTGTCTTCCTTTTCTTACTAACTGGTTAAATGTTGGCATTCCTTTCACCTCCTGTAATAAGTGGCTGGCATGCTGCCGGCCCTGTCAGGCTGCTGTGCCATGATCGGCTTTATGGCGCACGAAAACCTGCGCATTCGCACACACTGGTTCATTATAGTAACAAAACTGCCGGCTGTCAAGGACTTTTTCAAAGAAACCCGGCAGATTCTGCCGGGTTTCTTTGAATTCTTACAACAATACTCTATAAACAATACATCTTCCCTGGCTTCTCGCCAAACCAGGGCATAGGAAGGCCGTCTTTTGCACTCTCACAGACCTTCTTCGCACTGGCAAGCCAGTTCTGGCTGTCCCTTTCCGGCTTAGGAAGATGCAGAGCCAGAATCTGAGCGGGCTTCAGATGTTTTACAAGAAGCCGTCTGCTGGAAGGCAGACCGATAACAGGAAAGGGCGCAATCAGTATATCCGGCGTTTGCTCCCATGCCCCGATTCGTGCAAACAGCTCCTCCCGAGGCCAGGCATCCCCCAAAAGCACCATCCGTTTTCCTTCCATCTCAACCATGGCGGTCAGATTCTGAACTCCCGCATAGGCCTCGCCCATATGTGTGCTGTTAAAAAGCTCGGCGCAGCCGCCGGGAAACCATATCTTCACATTCCCTTTTTCCTCCGGAGAAACCTCATACATCCTCCCCCTATCAGGCGCCATCCCGCGAAGCTTCCCAATGACCTCTTCTGTAGAAATAATCATCAGCTCCGGATTTCGTCCAAGAGCCTCTGCCGTATCTTTAGGACAGAAATGATCTCCATGGGCGTGCGTAAACAAAAGCGTCCCTATGCCTCCCTTCTCTATCCCGGCAAAAAGCTCCGCTTTCACTTGGGGAGGCGTATCCGGATACAGCCCGTCCGGGTCTTTGCTAAAAGCATCCACTCCGACGGCCTTTCTTCCTATTTTTATGAGCACGCCGCAGCTGGCCGTATGGTACACTATGATATTGGTATTCATAATAAAACGCCCGCCTTCCATATTAGATCAAGCTTTCAAGTGCATTTTAAATTAAATTTCAATCCTCTGTCAAGAATACACTCTTTTTAATTTTTTAAAAAAATGTTAAAATAGATGCAATAAAATTCTATTCTCGTGTATTAATGAAGTGAAAGGAGAAGGCAATTATGATAATTTGCTTGACGTCGGCAAATGACAGCGGAGGAGTACCGGATTCCTCCCGATTGGATCGCTGCCTTTTCGGAATCGCCCATGAAGATTCCAATGCTCTTGCAGAGCTTTACGACTGCACCAGCGCTTCCGTCTATGCTTTTGCCCTTTCTATTTTGAAGAATACCCAGGACGCAGAGGATGTCCTGCACGACTGTTATCTCCAGATTTATTCGGCAGCCCCCAGGTATCAGTCCTCCAAAAAGCCCATGGCATGGATTCTGACCATCACCCGGAATCTCTGTCTTTTGAAGCTTCGGGAACGCAGAAAGACAGCAGATATCCCTCCGGAAAACTGGGAGCCTTATCTGGAGGCATGCGAGACTGTCTCCTTGGAGGATCGGCTGATTCTAACGGAATGTATGGAGCTTCTTTCCGACGAGGAGCGTCAGATCGTTATTCTCCATGCCGTTGCAGGCTTTAAGCATCGGGAAACTGCAAAGTTCCTTGCGCTTCCCCTGTCCACCATTCTTTCAAAATACAACCGCGCCATAAAGAAACTAAAAAATCATATAGGAGAGGAGGATTGAAGATGGCAGACAAAAACACTGAGCAGAAAATCAAGCAGGCCTTTTCAAACGCGGTTCCCGATATACGCGGCAGCATCCTTTCCGACTGCAAATCTCAGAAAGGAGCTGTAATCATTATGACAGATACCAATAAAAAAACCTTTTTATCACGGCGTCTTGCCGGTATTGCAGCGGCATTTGTACTGCTGATCGGCGGTTTGGCCGGCTTCCAGATATACCTCACCAATTATTCCGTTGCCTCCACCGTCTCTCTGGATGTAAATCCTTCCATTGAGATTGAGGTAAATAAAAAAGAAGAGGTTCTGGCCGTAAATCCCCGAAATAAGGACGCAGAAACCGTAGTCGGCAGCATGAATTTCAAAGGAAGCAGCCTTGACGTAGCCATAAACGCACTCATCGGCTCTATGCTCCGCAACGGTTATTTAAATGAGCTGGCCAATTCCATCTTAATCAGCGTAGACAACCAGGATCCGGCCAAGAGCGCAGAGCTGCAGGAGCGTCTGGCTAACGAAATCAGCGCCGTCCTTCAGTCCGGAACCTTCAACGGGGCCGTTCTAAGCCAGAGCATTTACGCAGATTCCAATCTCAGGCAGCTTGCCGAGACTTACGGCATTACTTTAGGCAAAGCCCAGCTGATTCAGCAGATTATTGACCAGAGCGCCTTTTACTCCTTTGAGGATCTGGTTCCCTTATCCATCAATGAGCTGAACCTGCTGACCGAATCCGGCAATCTGAATCTGGCAAATGTGAATTCTCTGGGAACCGCCAGCGACAAAGCCTACATCGGCGAGGAAAAAGCAAAGCAGGCCGCCCTCTCTCATGCCGGAGCTTCAGCAGATAAGCTTACGGAATACGAGATCGAACTGGACTATGAGCACGGCGCAATGGTTTATGAGATTGAATTTAAATGTGAAGGGTTTGAATATGACTATGAGATTGACGCTGTTACCGGAGCCGTTTTAAAGAGCGGGAAGGAGACGGATGACGACTATATTCCGCCCAAGGCTGACACTCCGCAGCCGGATACCGGCAGCTCTTCCCAGACAAATACCAGCACTCCCCAGGCTGACAGCGGCTCTTCCCAGGCAAGCGGCACACCCCAGGCGAATAACACGCCCCAGGCTGACGGCAGCTCTTCCCCGACGGATAACACGCCGAAAGCCGACAACAGCTCTTCCCAGACGAATAGCACGCCTCCTCAGCCTGCTCCGGAAAGCCAGAATCCCAAGGCCTCCTATATTGACGAAGGCCAGGCTAAAAATGCAGCCTTCTCCCATGCAGGCGTATCGGCAAATGCTGTCACGGAATATAAGAGCAAATTGGATCGGGAGCACGGCATTATGGTCTATGAGATTGAATTCAAATGCCAGGGCTTTGAGTACGAGTACGAAATCGATGCCTCTGCCGGCTCCGTTCTGAAACATGAAAAAGATACAGATGACGACTACATTCCGCCTCAGACAGGAGGAGACCAGTCTTCCGGGGGAAGCGGCGGAAATATCGGCGAAGCGCGTGCAAAAGAAATCGCCTTCTCCCATGCGGGTGTCTCGGCAGATTCCGTTTATAATTACGAAGCTGGCTTAGATGAAGATGACGGTATGATGATTTATGAAATTGAATTCAAAGCCGGCAATTGTGAGTATGAATATGAGATTGATGCTGTCAGCGGTTCCGTTTTGAAATACGAATGGGACGAGAACGATTAAAGAAAAGCTTGCGTCGTTAACGCATAAACGCAAGGGGCTGCTGCAAAATAAGACAGCACCCCCTTGTTAATGAGTATTAATTTCAAATCCTTCTCTTTAGGAAAACAGAGCCTCCCGAATCACTTCGCATACGGTAGGATGGGGGAAGATCGTTCTCTTTATGCTCTCCAGAGGAATCTTATTTTCAATCATCAGGGCCAGAGAATAAATGTACTCTGACGCATAGGAGGACATCAAAGCCGCGCCTATTATCACATCCCTCTGCGAATCAATGATAATCTTGCAGATCCCATTACTCATTCCATTTTCCGCCACATGACGGCCGCTGAAATTAATGGAGGCCTTCTTAACGGTATAAGGAATCCCGGATTCTTTTGCCTGCTCCTCGGACATTCCCACAAAAGCCGCTTCCGGGCTGGTATACACTACGCCGCAGACTGCGTCATAGCTCATGGCATCCTCCTTTCCAAGGATGGTGTTGACAGCCACCTCACCCTCACGGTAGCCCACATGGGCCAGCATTACTTTTCCATTCACATCGCCCACGGCGTAGACCCCCGGCACATTGGTACGCATTTGGGCATCCGTCACAATGGCTCCCCGTTCCATCTCTACGCCAAGAGCCGCAAGGCCCTCAATATTGCTGTTGGCCCGGCGGCCTACGCACATCAATGCTTTGTCGTAAGCGGCCACATCTATTCTGCCGTCTCTTGTAAAGGTCACAACGCCATCTGCCACCTTTTTCACTGCGCTTGAGAGATAGAAGGTCACGCCTTTTTTCTCCAGCTCCTGCTGAAGGAGAAGGCTTACCTCCCGATCGTTAGGCCCCAGTACCTTGTCCATCATCTCAATGACCGTCACCTTGGCTCCTGCCTCCTGGAAGTAAGCCGCCATCTCAAAGCCAATAACGCCGCCGCCTACGATCAGAAGCTTTTGGGGAATCTCCGTCATGTCCAGAATCTCGTCGCTGGTCATAACCGTGCCTTTTTCAAACTCCTCTTTTACGCCGTCAATGGGCGGTACCACCGGAGAGGAACCGGACGCGATAATGATATTCTTTCCAAGAAAAGTTTCCGTTTCTGTGGACACCGTCAGAGCCCCATTCTCCCTGGACAGCTTTGCTGTTCCGTTCACCACCTTAACCTTTTTCCGCCTCAGGCCTCCGGCCACACCCTGCACCAGGGTCTTTACCACCTCGTTTTTCTTCTGGACAACTGCCCCGTGATCCAGGGAAGCCTCTCTGACCGTTACGCCGTAGGGTTCTCCAGCACCGTTGGCATAGTGGTATATCTTAGATGCATACAAAAAGGTTTTTGTAGGAATACAGCCTACGTTCAGGCAAGTACCGCCTAAGTTCTTTTTCTCTACCAGAAGCACGCTCTTTCCGTGGTGGGCTGCATACTCTGCGCTGTTGTAGCCCGCCGGGCCGCCGCCAATCACAATTACATCAAATTCCTGCATCAATTTCCTCCATTCCAGTACCGTAATGCTTCTTCAATACACTTTGACTAAATCAATTTCTGGCCGCAGGTACATGCGTCCAGAAATCGATTTGTGCATTGAATAAGCATTACTGTTTCCAGTTCCGTAATGCTTCTTCAATACACTTTGACTAAATCAATTTCCGGCCGCAGGTACATGCGTCCAGAAATCGATTTGTGCACTGAAAAAGCATTACTGTTTCCAGTTCCATAGTATCCCTTACAATACATCAGATTATTTTCTGATTATTCTATCATACAATCCCTGCAGTGTAAAATGCAAGAATATTCTACGCAAATCACAAAAAAACAAACATAAAAACAGAGAGCCGCAGATTTTATCTTCTGCAGCTCTCTCTACTTTCTTAGACCTCGGTCAGTTCTTCTTCTGTTTCTTCAATTACTTCTTCCTCAGAGCCTTCTTCCAGCAATTCTTCTGCCGCATCACTGTCAACGGCTTCTTCTTCCAAAAGCTCCTCTGTCAGCTCCGGCTCTTCCTCCAGCTCCTCACAGTTCTCCGGGTCATCATATATCTTCAGCTCTGTATCCAGCTTCACAGACTGATAACGCTTCATACCCGTACCGGCCGGAATCAGCTTACCGATCAGCACATTCTCCTTAAGGCCGATCAGCGGATCGACTCTTCCCTTAATAGCCGCCTCGGTCAGAACCTTGGTCGTCTCCTGGAAGGACGCAGCAGACAAGAAGGAATTCGTTGCCAGGGACGCCTTGGTGATACCAAGCATCACCTGCTTGCCCTCTGCCGGACGCTTGCCCTCTTCCTCCAGCTTCTCGTTCATTTCGTCGAATTCCAGCACATCCACCAGTGTTCCGGGCAGGAAATCCGTATCGCCGTTATCCTCCACACGGATCTTCTTTAGCATCTGACGCACAATCATCTCAATATGCTTGTCATTAATCTCAACACCCTGGAGGCGGTATACACGCTGTACCTCCTGGATCATATAATCCTGTACAGCCCGGATGCCCTTGATCTTCAAGATGTCATGGGGGTTCACACTACCCTCTGTCAGCTCGTCTCCGGCTTCCAGAACCTGGCCGTCCTGCACCTTCATACGGGAACCATAAGGAATCAGATAAGTCTTGGATTCTCCGTCGTCGCCTGTCACCTGAATCTCACGCTTCTTCTTGGTATCCAGAATGGTTACTGTGCCGGCAATCTCTGTGATAATCGCAAGTCCCTTGGGCTTTCTGGCCTCGAACAGCTCCTCTACACGGGGAAGACCCTGTGTAATATCGCCTCCGGCCACGCCGCCTGTATGGAAGGTACGCATGGTCAGCTGTGTACCTGGCTCGCCGATAGACTGGGCTGCAATGATTCCTACAGACTCACCTACCTGAACCGCCTCGCCCGTTGCCATATTAGAGCCGTAGCATTTTGCACAGACGCCGATGTGTGATTTACATGTCAATATGGTACGAATCTTCAATCTGTCAAAGGGCTCGCCGTTCTCATCCACTCCGGAATTGATAATAGCTGCGGCGCGTCTTGGCGTAATCATATGATTTGCCTTTACAATGACATTGCCGTCCTTATCCTTAATGGTCTCGCAGGAGAAACGCCCTGTAATACGCTCCTGGAGACTCTCAATCTCTTCTCTTCCATCCATAAAGGCCTTTACTACCATGCCCGGGATCTCATCCCTGTCCTCACAGCAGTCCACCTCACGGATAATCAAATCCTGGGATACGTCTACCAGACGCCTTGTCAGATAACCGGAGTCTGCTGTACGCAGAGCCGTATCGGACAGTCCCTTACGTGCGCCGTGGGCAGACATAAAGTACTCCAAAACGTCCAGACCCTCACGGAAATTGGATTTGATAGGAAGCTCAATGGTGTGTCCTGTGGTATCCGCCATCAGTCCGCGCATACCGGCCAGCTGCTTAATCTGCTTATCGGAACCACGGGCTCCGGAGTCCGCCATCATATAGATGTTGTTGTATTTATCCAGACCGTCAAGCAGCGCTTTGGTCAGAATCTCGTCCGTCTGCTTCCAGGTCTCCACAACCTCTTTGTAACGCTCTTCCTCAGTGATCAGACCACGCTTATAGTTCCGGGTAATCTTATCCACCGTATCCTGGGCGTTCTTAATCAGCTCCGGCTTCTCCGGCGGCACAGTCATATCGGAAATAGATACCGTCATAGCCGCCTTTGTAGAGTATTTATATCCCATGGCCTTGATGTCATCCAGAACCTCTGCGGTGCGGGTTGCCCCATGGGTATTGATAACCTTTTCCAGAATCTGCTTTAAGCCCTTTTTGCCAACGTGGAAGTCCACCTCAAGCTTCAGCTCATTGCCCGGAATACTCCGGTCTACAAAGCCCAGATCCTGGGGCAGAATCTCGTTAAAGATAAAGCGTCCCATGGTGGATTCAATAATATCCGAAATCTCACTGCCGTCAGCCAGGGTCTTGACTGACTTCACCTTGATTCTTGACTGAAGCTTGATCGCTCCGTTCTCATAAGCAAGGATCGCCTCATTTACATTCTTAAAGAACTTGCCCTCACCCTCGATTCCCGGGCGCTCCTGGGTCAGATAGTAGATTCCAAGCACCATGTCCTGGGAAGGAACGGCTACAGGCCCTCCGTCCGAAGGCTTCAGAAGGTTGTTGGGGGAGAGCAGAAGGAAACGGCACTCCGCCTGGGCCTCTACGGACAGGGGAAGATGCACAGCCATCTGGTCTCCGTCAAAGTCTGCGTTGAAGGCCGTACAAACCAGGGGATGCAGTTTAATCGCCTTACCCTCTACCAGAATCGGCTCAAACGCCTGGATCCCCAGTCTGTGGAGAGTAGGAGCACGGTTCAGCATAACCGGATGCTCTTTGATCACTTCCTCCAGTACGTCCCATACCTCGGGCTGTACCTGACGCTCTACCATCTTCTTGGCACTTTTAATGTTGTGAGCCGTGCCTTTCTGTACCAGCTCCTTCATCACAAAGGGTTTAAACAGCTCAATGGCCATCTCCTTGGGCAGACCGCACTGGTAGATCTTCAGCTCCGGCCCCACTACGATAACGGAACGGCCGGAATAGTCCACACGCTTTCCGAGAAGGTTCTGGCGGAAACGTCCCGATTTACCTTTCAGCATATCGGAGAGAGACTTAAGGGCGCGGTTGCCCGGGCCCGTAACGGGGCGGCCTCTTCTTCCGTTGTCAATCAGCGCATCCACAGCCTCCTGGAGCATACGCTTCTCATTTCTTACGATGATATCCGGCGCCCCCAGCTCCAAAAGCCGTTTCAGGCGGTTGTTCCGGTTAATAATTCTACGATACAAATCATTGAGGTCAGAGGTGGCGAACCGGCCGCCGTCCAGCTGAACCATCGGACGCAGGTCGGGCGGAATCACAGGAATGGCATCCATAATCATCCATTCCGGCTGGTTTCCGGATTCACGGAATGCTTCCACAACCTCCAGACGCTTGATAATACGGGCCCGCTTCTGTCCCGTGGCATTGGTAAGCGCGCTTTTCAGCTCCACGGACTCCTTCTCCAGATCAATAGCCTCCAGAAGCTCCTTGATGGATTCTGCGCCCATTCCCACACGGAAACGGCTTCCATACTTCTCACGCATATCCTGGTACTCTTTTTCTGTCAGAATCTGCTTATACTGAAGCTCCGTATCCCCGGCATCCAGCACAATATAAGATGCAAAATAGAGCACCTTCTCCAAGGTACGGGGAGACAGGTCCAGAATCAGTCCCATACGGCTCGGAATCCCTTTAAAATACCAGATATGGGATACCGGCGCCGCCAGTTCAATATGGCCCATGCGCTCGCGGCGGACATTGGACTTGGTAACCTCTACGCCGCAGCGGTCGCAGACTACACCTTTATAGCGGATCTTCTTATACTTTCCACAGTGACATTCCCAGTCCTTGCTGGGTCCGAAGATACGTTCGCAGAATAAGCCGTCCTTTTCCGGTTTCAGGGTTCTGTAATTGATGGTTTCCGGCTTCTTCACCTCGCCCTTGGACCATTCCCGGATCTTTTCCGGCGACGCAAGTCCAATCCGAATCGCGTCAAAGGTCATAGGCTGATAAACCGCTTGATTCGTTGTTTCTGGCATGAATACACTCCCTTTCTTATTCTTCCTCAAATTCCTCTTCGAAGTCTAAAAAGTCATCCTCGTCTTCCTCATCTTCTTCTGTGACGTCAACCAGTTCTTCTCCTTCGAATTCCTGTTTGCTGAATCCATATTCTCCAAAAGATTCCTCTTCCTTATTGGAGTGTCTGTCGCCTTCAATAATGGAGCGCAGATCCACGTCGCCGTAGTCGCTTGTCTCCATAATCTCCACTTCTGTATTGTCATCCCGGAGCACTCTTACATCCAGGCCCAGGGACTGAAGCTCTTTCAAAAGCACCTTGAAGGACTCCGGAATGCCTGCCTCCGGAATATTGTCGCCCTTAATAATCGCCTCGTAGGTTTTCACACGGCCGATGACGTCGTCGGACTTCACAGTCAGAATCTCCTGCAGGGTATAAGACGCACCATAAGCCTCCAGAGCCCACACCTCCATCTCTCCGAAACGCTGGCCGCCGAACTGGGCCTTGCCGCCCAGAGGCTGCTGGGTAACGAGAGAATACGGTCCTGTGGAACGGGCGTGAATCTTATCGTCTACCAGGTGATGCAGCTTCAGATAATGCATGTGCCCGATGGTAACGGGGCTGTCGAAGTACTCTCCCGTCCGGCCGTCACGCAGACGCACCTTACCGTCCCTGGAAATGGGAACTCCCTTCCACAGCTCTCTGTGATCCAGATTGTCATGGAGATATTCCAGCACCTCCGGAAGAAGCTCTTCCTTGTACTTTTTCTCAAACTCTTCCCACTCCAGATTCACATAGTCATTGGCCAGATCCAGAGTGTCCATAATATCATTCTCATTGGCTCCATCAAATACCGGCGTTGCCACGTTAAAGCCAAGGGCCTTTGCCGCCAGGCTCAAATGAATCTCCAATACCTGTCCGATATTCATACGGGACGGTACGCCAAGAGGGTTCAATACGATATCCAGGGGACGTCCGTTGGGCAGGAAGGGCATATCCTCCACCGGAAGCACACGGGAAACCACACCCTTATTTCCGTGGCGGCCCGCCATCTTGTCTCCCACGGAGATCTTTCTCTTCTGTGCAATGTAGATGCGCACGGCCTGGTTCACACCCGGAGACAGCTCATCTCCGTTCTCCCTGGTAAATACCTTGGCGTCTACTACGATACCATATTCTCCATGAGGCACCTTTAAGGAAGTATCCCGGACCTCTCTGGCCTTTTCCCCGAAAATCGCCCTAAGAAGACGCTCCTCCGCAGTCAGCTCCGTCTCGCCCTTCGGCGTTACTTTTCCTACCAGAATATCGCCTGCCCGAACCTCGGCGCCGATACGGATGATTCCTCTCTCATCCAGATCCTTTAAGGCATCGTCGCCTACGCCGGGAACATCACGGGTAATCTCCTCCGGCCCCAGCTTGGTATCACGGGCTTCTGCCTCGTATTCTTCAATATGAACAGAGGTATACACATCCTCCTGTACCAGACGCTCGCTCAAAAGCACGGCATCCTCGTAGTTATAGCCTTCCCAGGTCATAAATCCAATCAGCGGATTCTTGCCCAGGGCGATTTCTCCGCCGGAGGTGGAAGGCCCGTCGGCAATCACCTGGCCTGCCTCTACCTTCTCTCCCTTGAATACAATAGGCTTCTGGTTGTAGCAGTTGCTCTGATTGCTTCGTGAAAACTTAGTCAGACGATAGGTATCCTTAGTTCCGTCGGGACATTTTACCACAATCTCATTGGATACGGAGCGTTCTACCACGCCGGAATGCCTGGCCACAACACACACGCCGGAGTCTACTGCCGTCTTTGTCTCCATTCCCGTTCCCACAACAGGTGCTTCCGTCACCAGCAGCGGCACTGCTTGACGCTGCATGTTGGAGCCCATCAGCGCACGGTTTGCGTCGTCATTTTCCAGGAAAGGAATGAGCGCCGTCGCCACAGAGAACACCATCTTCGGAGATACGTCCATGTAATCAAACATGGAACGCTCATACTCCTGCGTCTCCTCGCGGTAACGTCCGGATACGTTCCTGCGGACAAAATGTCCCTCTGCATCCAGGGCCTCATTTGCCTGGGCCACATGGTAATTATCCTCTTCATCCGCCGTCATGTATACCACCTCGTCGGTAACACGGGGATTCTTCGGATCGGATTTGTCAATCTTACGGTAAGGCGTCTCCACAAAGCCGTACTCGTTGATCCTTGCATAGGTTGCAAGTGAGTTGATAAGGCCGATGTTAGGGCCTTCAGGGGTTTCAATGGGGCACATTCTTCCGTAGTGTGAATAGTGCACGTCACGAACCTCGAATCCGGCACGGTCTCTGGACAGGCCGCCGGGTCCAAGTGCAGACAGACGGCGCTTGTGGGTCAGCTCTCCCAAGGGGTTATTCTGATCCATGAACTGGGACAGCTGGGAGGAGCCGAAGAACTCTTTCACGGCCGCAGTTACCGGCTTAATGTTGATGAGGGACTGGGGCGTAATGTTCTCCTGATCCTGCGTCGTCATACGCTCCCGGACGGTACGCTCCATTCTGGACAGGCCGATGCGGTACTGGTTCTGCAGAAGCTCGCCCACCGCACGGATACGGCGGTTGCCCAGATGGTCAATGTCGTCGTCATTGCCCACACCGTATTCCAAATGCAGGTTATAGTTAATGGAAGCAATAATATCTTCCTTTGTAATATGCTTTGGAATCAGCTCGTGAATATCACGCTTCACGGCTGCCTTGCGCTCCTCCAAATCGCCAGATTCATCCAGTATCTTTTTCAGAGCCGGGTAATATACTAATTCCGTAACCCCAAGTTCCTTAGGATCCACATCCAGGAAATGCGTGATATCCACCATCATGCTGGAAATCACACGGATATCCCTCTCCTCGCCTTTAATCATCACAAAGGGAACCGCCGCATTCTGAATCTCATCCGCCAGTTCTCTGGAAATCTCTGTGCCTGCCTCCGCAATAATCTCTCCGGTCAGAGTATCTACTGCATCCTCTGCCAGAACCTGTCCGCGGATTCGGTTGCGCAGCATCAGTTTTTTGTTGAACTTATACCGGCCTACTTTTGCCAGATCGTATCTTCTGGGGTCAAAGAACATGCTGGTGATCAAGCTCTCGGCGCTCTCTACGGCCAAGGGCTCTCCAGGACGTATCTTCTTGTACAGCTCCAAAAGGCCTTCCTGGTAATTCTCTGCCGTGTCCTTGCCCAGGGTCGCCAGGATCTTGGGCTCCTCGCCGAAGAGCTCCAGGATCTCCGCATTGGTTCCAAAGCCCAGGGCACGCACCAGTACCGTGATGGGAACCTTTCTGGTCCTGTCTACACGCACGTAAAAAATGTCATTGGAATCCGTCTCATACTCCAGCCATGCGCCGCGGTTGGGAATCACGGTACAGGAATACAAGCCTTTTCCTACTTTATCATGATCAATTGCATAGTAAATACCAGGGGAACGAACAAGCTGACTGACAATGACACGTTCTGCACCGTTGATCACAAACGTACCGGTCTCCGTCATCAGCGGCAAATCACCCATGAAAATCTCGTGTTCATTAATTTCATCGGTTTCTTTATTATAAAGACGTACCTTTACTTTCAGAGGAGCTGCATACGTTGCATCTCTTTCCTTGCATTCCTCGATTGTATATTTAATATCGCCTTCGCCTGTGCAAAGTGTAAAATCAACAAACTCAAGACTTAACTGACCGCTGTAATCGGCAATCGGAGAAATGTCGTCAAACACTTCCCGAAGTCCCTCATCCAGAAACCATCCATAGGAATCTTTTTGAACCTCGATCAGATTCGGCATTTCCAAAACTTCTTTCTGTCTTGAATAGCTCATTCTACTGCTTTTACCGGTTGTAATAGGACGTATCCTGTTCTTTTCCATTGACGTTCACCCCTTATTTTAGTTGTGAATTGCAGTGTTTTTCGTCATTTTTGACAATGACAGTCACAAAAACAGAGTATAACTCACCACAATAGTGCATCCTACATGATAACATAGGCTTGTTTGTGTGTCAAGCATTGTTTTGGGAAAATTTTTCAGAAATTTTTCAGAAAATTTTTTATATTACAAAAAGCCGCCGCAAAACCAGAGCATCGGTCTTGCGGCAGCTTCGCTTTCCATCTTTCATTTATACCGCCATAAATAAGGCGAGGATAAAAATAGCCAATACAATCAGAGCTGCCACGATGCCGACAGCCGAAAGAATCACTCCGGCCACTGCGGCTCCATGTCCCGCGCGGCGCTGTACCAGACTTACGATTCCGGTAACCAGGCCCACCAGTCCCAAGATCAGAGACAGCCCAATCACGAAGAAAAGCAGCACAGACAAGATGCCGAATACCAGGGAGGCCACAGACAGGTTGTTGCTTTTTCTGTCCGCTTCCGGATCCTGTTCTCCCACAATCACCACCGGCTGATGAGGAACAGCTCCTCCGTTGGCCCAATAAGTTTCGTTTTGATTTCCCGTATCTCTTTCCATCTGCTCTCTCCTAGAAAAGTCCGAACTCAAGCTGTAATTTCAGCAAGATAATAAAAATCACCACCTGAATCAAGGTGCATCCCACAAATGCGCCGATCAATCCGCCCTTTTTCCCGGAAAGCCCCAGCTTGGGATAAACGAGAATGCCAAACAGCAAACCCACCAGCAATCCGAAAATGCCGGAGAAAAAGTATCCGCCGATAGTGCTGATTCCGATAAAGACATTGGCAATCACCGGCATGGTATGTAAGGGGATATACTCTTCGCCGCTTCCCAGATATCTTCCGTTCACTGCCAAATCCACTTTATTGCCGATTGCCACAACACGAATCTCCGCTCCGTCAATGGTAATCGGATAATCTACCATATTTACAAACCAGTTCTGGCTTTTGGCACGGTACACCTTACCGTTCACAATCACCTTCGTTCCAAAGCCTGCCCGGTACTCTACCGAATGAGTTACTCCGTTGACATTGACATCCCACGCTCTTTTCATAACTGCTCCGCCTCTCTTTTCATAATGTTTCCTGCGGCCTGTTAAGACCCTTGCATATCATTCATTATACTATAATTCCGCAAAAATGCATCTGTTTTTTTCACTTTTCTTAAATTTAGGTGGATTTTCATAGGAAACAGGAGCCTGTCAAGCCTTCTCCCAGAGTGCGCCATGGCGCACAAAAAAATGAGCGGAGAAACGAATCCTCCGCTCACAATATATTTCATGCCGCAAAAACTTATTTCAGAGTAACAGTTGCTCCCTGCTCCTCCAGCTTTGCCTTCAGCTCCTCAGCCTCTGCCTTGGTAACGCCTTCCTTGATTACCTTCGGAGCGCCGTCTACCAGGTCCTTAGCTTCCTTCAGGCCAAGACCAGTGATCTCACGAACAGCCTTGATAACCTTAACCTTGGAATCTCCAGCGCCTGTCAGCTCTACATCGAAGGAATCCTTCTCCTCTGTTGCGGCTGCGCCGTCGCCAGCTGCTGCAACTACTACGCCGGCTGCTGCGGATACGCCGAACTCTTCCTCACATGCCTTTACCAGATCATTTAACTCTAATACGGATAACTCTTTGATTGCCTCAATAAACTCAGCAGTTGTCAATTTTGCCATTTTATTTTCCTCCTAAATAATTTTAATTGCGCACTCTCCATTGAAACCTGCGGCTCAACGGGTGTTCATAAAGATTCTGAATCATTAAGCCTCTTTTGCTTCTGCGATCTGGCTGATCACACGGGCAAAGTTGGCAATCGGGGACTGGATGCTTCCAAGCAGCTTGCCCAGCAGCTCTTCTCTGGACGGAATCTTGGAAATCGCCTCCATGCCTGCTGCATCGTAGTAGGTTCCCTCTACAATGCCGGCCTTGATCTCAAGCGCCTTTGCATCCTTTGCGAACTTGGCAAGGATTCTGGCCGGTGCAGTTGCATCTGTCTTGGAGATGGCGATCGCATTGGGGCCTTCCAGGTGCTGGCTCAGGCTCTCACAGTCTGTTCCCTTGAAAGCAAAGTTCATCATTGTGTTCTTGTAAACCTTGTAGATAACATCGTTCTCACGAAGCTCCTTACGAAGCTTTGTGTCCTGCTCTACAGTAAGTCCGCAGTAATCTACGATCACAACAGACTGTGCATCTGCAATATTGGCAGCGATCTCATCTATCACCGGTTTCTTCAACTCGACTTTTGCCATGAATGGTGTACCTCCTTATATTATTTGTCCACCAACCCGACGGATTTTTTATGGATATGAAAGAAAAACCTCTCCGCCAAAGACAGAGAGGTTTTCGAAAATCATTCTCATAAGGAAAATGCATCGTCCTCGGCAGGCGGCTTCAACCTTATGCCTTACGGCACCTGCTGTCTTCGGGTCGTGTTACATGCCATGCAAGCATAGCATATCTAAATCTAAATGTCAATCAAAAACTGCAATATTTCAGCCTAAACCAGCTTTGCCGGGTTCAGCTTCACGCCAGGTCCCATCGTGGGCGTAATGGTAATGCTCTTAAGGAACTGGCCCTTCACTGCGGAAGGCCTTGCCTTATTGATTGCATCGATAAGCGTCTGGAAGTTGTCCGCTAACTGCTCCTCTGTGAAAGAAGCCTTTCCAATTGGCACGTGGATAATGTTTGTCTTGTCAAGTCTGTACTCGATCTTACCGGCCTTGATATCCTGGATAGCCTTTGTCACATCCATGGTTACCGTTCCGGCCTTGGGGTTCGGCATCAGACCCTTGGGTCCCAGTACGCGGCCGAGACGTCCTACAACGCCCATCATATCCGGGGTTGCAACAACTACATCGAACTCAAACCATCCCTCGTTCTGAATCTTCGGGATGAGCTCCTCTGCTCCTACGTAATCTGCACCTGCAGCCTGGGCCTCGTCAGCCTTGGCATTCTTGGCAAATACCAGAACGCGTGCAGTCTTACCTGTTCCGTGGGGAAGTACAACGGCGCCGCGGATCTGCTGGTCCGCATGACGTCCGTCGCAGCCTGTCCGGATGTGAGCCTCGATGGTCTCGTCAAACTTTGCAACAGCCAGCTTCTTTACGATGCTGATTGCTTCATTTCTATCATACTGGGTCTGTTTGTCGTAGAGCTTTGCAGCCTCAACGTATTTCTTTCCATGTTTCATATTAAATAACCTCCTGGTGGTAATTGCGGGAATCTGGGTTAATCCCTCCCACGTTTCTTATTCACCCCTCAGGCATCTGCGGATTCGTACCCATTTGGGGACGGCAGCTCTGCCTTCAAGGTCTACAGTTACGTCTTAGTCTGTTACAGTGATACCCATGCTTCTTGCTGTACCAGCGATCATGCTAATGGCGGCGTCAATGCTTGCCGCATTGAGATCCGGCATCTTCAGCTCTGCGATCTTCTGAAGCTCTGCTCTTGAGATGCTTGCTACCTTTGTCTTGTTCGGAACTCCGGAACCGGACTGGATGTTGCATGCTTTCTTAAGCAGCACGGCTGCAGGCGGAGTCTTTGTAATAAAGCTGAAGGATCTGTCTGCGTAAACTGTAATAACAACCGGAATGATCATTCCGTCCTGGTCTGCGGTTCTTGCATTGAACTGCTTTGTAAACTCTACGATGTTTACACCATGCTGACCAAGCGCCGGTCCGACTGGCGGAGCCGGTGTTGCCTTTCCAGCAGGAATCTGTAATTTAATATAACCTGTTACTTTTTTTGCCATATCAGGCACCTCCTTGTGGTAATCGCGGGAATTAGGGTTAATCCCTCCCACTTACTTTCATTCTGCTGCTGTCCTCTCTGTGACCGGCAGCTTTGTTTCCAACTACATTTTTCTTACTTCTGTGAAGCTGATCTCTACCGGAGTCTCCCGGCCAAAGAGATCCACATTGATGATAACACACTGCTTTCCATGGTTCATGGACTGGATCGTTCCCACCGTATCGGCCCAGACGCCGCCCGTAACAATCACGGTATCTCCCTCTGCAAAGTCTATTGCGAGGTTCTCGGCCTGGATGCCCAGCGGTCTCATTTCCTCCTCCGTGAGCGGAACCGGCTTGGAGCCAGGCCCAACAAATCCGGTAACGCCTCTGGTGTTGCGCACCACATACCAGGTGTCGTCGTTCATCACCATGTTGATCAGAACATAGCCGGGGAACAGTTTCTTCTGAACCTGCTTTCTGGCTCCGTTCTTCATCTCCACCACATCCTGCATGGGAACTCTCACTTCTAAGATCTGTTCCTCCAGATGTCTGTTCTCAATCGTCTTTTCAATGTTGGCCTTAACCTTGTTCTCATACCCGGAATAGGTATGGACTACATACCAGTTCGCCTCTGCCATATCGTCACCCCTATAACTTCATGATAACATCAATACCGTAGGTCATAATAACGTCCAGTATCTTAATGATGATGCCCAAAGCCACGGATGTTGCCACAACTGCAATGGTCTGCTTTGTAAGGGATTTTTTATCCGGCCAGATGATCTTCTTGTATTCAGCTTTAAGACCCTTAAACCAGCTCTTCTTGGGAGCTTTTTCTGCTGCGTCGCTCATCTTTCCACTTTCCTTTCCGGCATCCTACTTAGTCTCTTTGTGCAGTGTGTGTTTCCTGCAGAATCTGCAGTACTTACTGGTCTCCATCCTGTCCGGATGGTTCTTTTTCTCTTTTGTCATGTTGTAATTACGTTGTTTACACTCCGTACATGCCAATGTGATTTTTACGCGCACGACTTCCACCTCCGCTTAATTTCTGTTTGTCTGCGGCCTTGCGAGGACCGCCGTTTTTCAGGCATAAAAAAAAAGCCTACTTCCATTCGCCATAGTATCATAGCATGATATGTAAGAGAATGTCAAGGATTTTGTAAAACAAATCTGAAAGAAGGCGGCGCAGCGAAAAATTTAATTCCGGCGCGAATTGTAACTTGACATGGTTTTTTCCGGACTTTACAATGAAATTATATAGAAATAGCACGGCTTTTTAAAGGATTTTCCCTAAGGTATCGCAGAAAAAGAAGGGGCTGATATATAATGGAAGAAACTGTTCGGGTTGCCGACCGCATCTTTGATATTTTGGAAGCTTTGGCTGCGTCCAACTCCCCCCTGGGGCTTTCGGAGATTGCCAAGGCCACCGGTATGAGCAAAAGCACGGTTCACCGGCTTGTAACCTCCATGTGCGTAAGACAGTATGTGGAGAAAAGCAGCGACGGCTTCTATTCCATCGGCTACAAGCTGATTGAGACCGTAAGCCTTCATATCAATCAGCTGGAGCTTCTCACGGAAGCCAAGCCCTTTTTAAGCGACATTATGCGTGACCTGGATCTGACTGCCCATCTGGGAATCCTGGACGGCTGCGACGTGGTTTATCTGGAAAAAATGGATATCTACCCCAACACCAGGCTTTATACACAGGTCGGTTACCGCTCCCCTGCTTTCTGCTCCTCCATCGGGAAATGCCTCCTGGCCTGCCTGTCCGGAGACGAACTAGAGGACGCCCTGTACCTGTGTAATTTTAAGAAATATACGGCAAATACCATCACGGATATCCGGGAATTCAAGCGCTATCTCAAGGTCATCCGGCGTCAGGGCTGGGCCATGGATAATGAAGAATACCAAATCGGCCATCGGTGCGTAGGCGCGCCGGTATTTGATTACCGCGGCTCCCCTGCGGCAGCCATCAGCGCCAGCGGTTCCATTGCACAGCTCTCGGATGATAAGCTTGAGATGGTAATTCGGGAAGTAAAACAGGCGGCGGAAAAGCTTTCCCGGAGAATGGGATATGTGGAATAAGCAGCAGCCCCCGCAACAGTTAAGAGGCACAAAAAGCGCCCTCCAGAATGCAGATTTCCGGAGGACGCTTTTTTATGTTTTATCTGTCTCGATTCACACCATTCATATTAGATAATATTCTTCAAAACAATCGTCTTTGTCCTGGTCACTTCATCGAAGGTGGACATAACGCCCTCGGTTCCGATTCCAGAATACTTGTAGCCGCCAAAGGGCATCTCAAAGCTGCGGAAGAAACTTGCGCCGTTGATGATGGTTCCACCGCATTCCAGCGCATTGCACACCTTCATGGCCGTCTTCATGTTCTCCGTGAATACACAGCCGCAGAGACCGAATTTCGATCCGTTTGCAATTTCAACGGCTTCCTCTGTGGTATCAAAGGCGATAATCGGAACTACCGGCCCGAAGATCTCCATATCAACCGCCACGTCAGCCGTCTTGGGAACATCTGCAATTACTGTAGGAGCAATAAATGCACCGTCTCTGGTTCCGCCCAGGATAACCTTGCCGCCCTGCTCTACCGTGAGCTTAATCTGCTCCTCCACCTTAATGGCAGCCTTCTCACTGATCAGGCAGCCAATCTGGGTGCTCTCCTCAGCCGGCATTCCCTGCTTTAGCTGTTTGATGCGCTCTACAGCTTTTGCCGTAAATTCTTCCACACGGTTCTTATGAATCAAGAAACGCTTGGATGCACAGCATACCTGTCCCGTATTGTACATACGGCCCCAAATAAGCTCCTCTACCGCAAGATCCACATCGCCGTCCTCCAGTACGATGAAGGCATCGTTTCCGCCCAGCTCCAATGCAATATGGGCCAGATGATCTGCCGCTGTTCTTGCCGTCTCAATGCCTACCTCTGTGGAGCCTGTGAGAGTAATTGCATGAACGTCCTTATTCGCGCACAGCCATGCGCCTACCTTGGAGCCGCGTCCTGTGACAATCTGAACAGCTCCCGGCGTTACGCCGGCCTCGCCCAAAAGGGCTGTCAGCTTACAAAGCGTCAGCGGATTGTCTGTGGAAGGCTTCACGATTGCCGCATTTCCTGCAAGAAGTGTGGGGGCCACCTTCTGATCAAAGAGATCACAGGGGAAGTTAAAGGGAATCACGCAGGCAATCACGCCGATAGGCTCCCGTTTCGTAATCAGCACATGCTTATCCTGGCCTGCCTCCATGCCGGCCGGAATCGTCTCGCCGTACAGATGCTTTGCTTTCTCGGAAAATGCTTTGAACGCAATGGGAATATTGCCAATCTCAGCTCTTGCTTCGGTGATGGGTTTTCCTGTCTCCTGGGATAAGGTCTGAGCCAGATCCTCTTTATGTTCCTCCACCAGCTCAAGGAAACGGTACATAATCTCTGCCTTTTCATAAACCGGAACGCCGGCCCAGATTTTCTGCGCTGCCGCTGCCTTCTCTACTGCCAGATCCACATCCTCTTTTGTGGCCGCCGGAACCGTATCCACCACTGCTCCGGTTGCCGGATTGATCACTTCGATTACTTCGCCGTTGGAGGCATCTACAGATGCTCCGTTAATAAACATTTTCATGGGAATTTTTCTCCTTTTCTTGATCTGCACATTCTTTTTTGCATAGAGGGTAGGGTGTTTTCTAATGATGTCTCGCTTTTATGCCTCAAAGCCCGTGAAGGAAAGCATCAAGCCGCCGCAGGTATTCAATCCGTCTGCCTCGAAGCCGTACTCGCCAAAGGTGAACTCAACAATAAATGGAACACCCCCCGCTTCCTTCTTAAGCTGCTCCGCCACTTCTCCAATGCGGCTGTCAATGCCCGCTCTTCTTCCGCCGCAGTGTACCAGATGGAACGCTCCGGCCGGGGCTGCCATCTTTTCCTTCAATTCGGCAAGGGTATTGCCGGTAGAGTCAATGAGCTCATCTACGGTTGCCTCCATGCGGATAACCGCCGTACCCTCTGCCAGATTATTTCCAATGTTCATGCTCAGATCGTCGTTGCCGTTCATGGGATGACGGATGGCTGTCAGATCGCCCAGCCGGTCTTTTACGCCCAGCGGTGATGTAATCGTCTGTACCAGCAGATCGCCGCCCATAACCGCATCGGTGCCCATGCCTCTCCAGCCCGCATATTTTTTAAGAGCCGGAACGCCGTCAATCTCTGCCAGAACACGGTTATCCACTACCTTTGTGATAACGCCCACATCCTTTGTCTCTCTGTAAGCGCCTGTGAATTTGTTTGTCATTTTCTTTTCCGTATAGAAAAACGCAACTGCTACGCCGTCTGCAAAGGCTCCCTTATCCGTATAAAGCTTCCACTCCCCTGCAATGCTGTTGTCTGCGGCGCTTCCGCCATAGAAGGGAACTCTTCCGATCACCTTGGTAATGCCCTTTAAATAGAACTCTTCTTCTCCTGGAGGCGCTGTCATATAGAAATAATCCGGAGCCGTTGACTTTCCCGCCCGCTCCAGCGCAAGCTTCGCCGCCTGCTCGCCTGCATCCACAGGACATCCATTCTTCTCAACCGCTGCAATCCCTACCGTCATTTCCGGATCGGATACTGCCATAATACCCACAAAACCGTCCTCTCCCGTCACATAGCCTTCCGGCGTTATCACGCCTGTAAAGGATGTGTTGCCGATCACGGGAACTCCCGGAAGCTCCTCTGCAATTCCTGCCAGCATAGCATCCAGATCATAAGCACAGCTTGCATATACATATGCCATATTCACAGAATCAAGATCTGCTTTTGCCTTTTTTGCAGCCTCTGCTCCTGCCGCCTTAGGGTTACTGTTTGTACTGGAACCAGTGTTACCTTTCAACATTTTGTACCTCCTTCTATTTTGTTTAAATCGGACAATATTCATGTCTTATTTCATTATAATTTATTTATTTTCACAGACAACACTTGGATTCCGTCAAACGAAACGGGTGTTCCGCTGTGCGGAACACCCGTTTTTCTCAAAATTTCTCTCCGTTTTTAACAATCCGTCTTTTTTATGCCGGCACACTGCCTTTTACAAAAGCAGAAGCAGAAGATTCCTGCGGTAAATCCAGGACAGTAGTTCACTGTCCGCAATCATCCACAGAAGCTGGCCTCCTGTCTTTGTACCTGCGCACATGGTAACTACAAAGAAGAAAATCCACACAAAGAAGATCCCCTCGCACAGCCCCAGAACCAGTCCCGCCATTTTATTCAATCCATGCAGAACCGGAAGCATCGCCACGATTCCTAAAGAAAATAAAATCCCCTGAACCAAGACGCTTACCAGAAGAAAGGTTATCAAAAACGCAACTACCTCCAGAGCCAGATCCGCCAGATAGCTGCTTACCATATCCTCCAGTCCAATCATCTGCATGGCCTCCGCCAAGTCCAGTTCACTTGCCGCAATGCTGTTCTGAAGCACACGATACAGAGACGTCTGCTCCTTTAAAAACCCGGCAATGTGGGGAGACAATGCAGAGGAAGCTATGAGCGTGAGCACCATGCTCAATACCCTCACCGATTTCTTAATAAATCCTTTCCGATGGCCATCCCAGGCCGCAAGCGCCAAAAAGCCGGCCACTGCCGGCACCAGCCAATTCATATTCTTTCGTTCTCCTCTATTTCAGCTTAATTTCTTCTGTTCGATCCGAAAAAACAAGTATATATTTCCGAAGTCCGGAACCTTTATAAATATCTGCAATGGTTCCGCTAAAATTACCTGTATACCGGAGTATGCCCTGTCTGCTGTAGATCTCACATTCACTCTCATTAAATAAGATCAGATCGCCGCCGGACATCTTAACCTGGCTGTAAGCAAGGTTTGTCCCCTGATTCAAAACAAGATTCCCCGAGGTGTCGTAAAGATGCACTTCGTATCTGGCGCCTTCCTTTTCTGCTCCTTCGACCACTATGCCCACATGCTCCGTCCCTGTAAAAACACTGCGGATCTCCGCAGCTTCTTCGACCACCGCTTTTTCCTCGGGTATCTCTTTCCCTTCATAATAGATGATTCCCCTGTCCGATACGGCTGCGCAGATACTGTCCCCCATATATTCAATCCGGGGAATCAGCTGATCCTCATACACCTTGGACGCCACAATCTTATCTACAAAGTTGCCTCCCACAGAGCCGAAATTATAAAACACAATGCAGCTGGCAGAGCTTCCGCCCTGGATCTGAAGGTAAGACACCGCTACCTTTCTCCCGTCCGAGGAAATCCCGACATCAAGAGGCTGTCCCGTCTCCGAAAGCCTGCACCTCGCCTCTGTCAGCTTCTCCCCCTCATCATCGTAAAGACAGATCCAGGAAGCAGAGCTGTCGCTGAGCAGCATAGCCGTCACCCCCTGGCTGGAAACGCTGACTCTCTGAATCGGAAGCAGCGTGGTGATCTGGGTTCGAAGCCCTTCTTCGTCAAACACATAGGCTTCATTTCCCTGCATGTCCGCCACTACCACAGAATTCTGGCAGACGTCCAGAATGGGCATCTGCATATTGTACGTCTGGCTCCAAAGAGCCTCATTTCTCAGGTTTACACAGGAAATGCCGTCCCGGCTGTATTTCAGAATCTTTCCGTTGTACTCTGCATACTGGGTATTCAGAGTATCGGTACGCTCATTTGAGGAAAGAACCTCATAGCCTCCGTAGGTTTTAAACCGGCTCCAAGACCACATGCCAAAAACAAGCCCTGCCACCGCAACTATGCATATCAGGCTTCTGACTCCGATTCCTGCTTTGTGACGGAACAATTTTTCTTTATAGCTTTTCATCTCCTCCGTTGTGTCCGGAGTTTCAAATAAAGGTGTAATCTTTGCCATATACTTATCCTTAAATATCTGTACCCCACAGCTTTTAGATATTATGATAGCACAGATTTGTTAAGGAAGCAAAAGTTTTTGTCCCACCAGAATATGATTCATATCATGTATTTCATTCAAGCTGCAGATTTCATCAATTCTATTATCCTGCCCGTAGATTTTCCGGCTGATTTTCAAGAGCGTGTCCCCCTCCTGGACAGTGTAACTGTCAGGTATGGCAATGACATTCTGGCTGAGGGCCGTCTCTGCCGGCTGCTCAGGCTCCTCCTGCCGGGGCGCCTCTTCTGCTTTCGCTTCCTCCGGCTCTTCTGCGCCCGTCTCCTCTTCCGGATTCTCCTGAGGCTCCGATTCCTGTTCCTCCTCCGGCTCCTGTGGCTTCGGCTCCTGTTCCTCCTCCGGCTCCTGGGACTTCGGGGTCTCTTCTCCTTCTTCCGCTTCCTGAGGCTTCGAAGCCTCTTCTGCCCCTTCCGGCTCCTGAGCACGCACATTCTCCTCCTCCATAGCTGTTGTAAGAGAATCTGCATCCATCGCCGCCAGCTCCTCCTGCTCGTCCAAGGATCGGGAGATCTCGCTTAAGGTCATCTCCAGCCCCTCCATCTTCTCATAATTATTAATCAATGTAATCCCTATCACAAGAACCACCATCACAAGAAACGTACTGGCCGTATACAGGAATGTCATAACCTTTTTCTGCCCCGATATATCCTTTTTCTCCTGAACCAGCGTCCGAAAGCTTCTGGCCGCCCGATCCTCGAAGCCTTCTCTTGTCTCAATGCTCTCTCCGCTGCCCGTATCCACCATGTACCGCTGCATAGCCTCGTTTTGCTCATAGAAGATACAATATCCCTTCTGTCTGGTAAGCCTTCCGTTCTCATAAGCGAAAAAATCATCCTCCCCGGCCTCCGGATCCGCCACCATAAGAACCTTGTCCACTCCGCCAAAATAATTGACATGGGTCTTCAAGAGTCCGGGATCCAAATCCATGGGATATCCGGGCACGGACAAAAACCATCCCAGGATATCCTGCTTGGCAAAATACTCCTTGATGGTTTCATATATTTCTGCCCAAACCTCGTCTGTGAAAGGAACCCCCTCCCAAAAGTCCGCCGCGCCCTCCACAGCCACTGCGCTTCTGATAAACAGATAGGGAATTCCTTCTGCTCTCTCAGAGTCTCCCAGAAGAATTGCCGCCCGGCTGCTCCCCGCCTCTTCCTTCGCCATTTTCTTTAAATATGTAACAACATAGTCCTCTATGAAGATCTTTCTGCCAGTCTCCGGCTCCCCAATCTGCCGGACATTCCTGGGCAGGTTCAGCTTTCTTCCCTGTCCCGTATCCTTTGTATTTTCCTTATAAACGATTTCAATCATACTCTTTTCACCTCATTACTTACAGGAATTACTTGCATGGTATCACAAGGCTTATGCATGATTTGTCATTTTCTGTCAAAGGAACCGGAATTTTTTTCGACATAACGAAAAATGGGCTGTCCGGAAATATGAGATCACACATTTCTGATTCCATATTTTCCGACAACCCATGTTTTTGCTTATGTTATTTTCTTACATGAATTCTTTTACCTGCTCATATACGCCTGTTCCGTCAAGGCGGTACTTCTCAATCAGCTTTGCCGCCGGGCCGGACTCACAGTAAGTATCGTTAACGCCAAGCTTCTTTACAGGTGTGGGAAGCTTTTCACTCAGGACGTCGCAGACTGCACTGCCAAGTCCTCCGATTACAGAATGCTCTTCTACGGTCACTACCTTGCCTGTTTTCTTAGCAGATGCAAGGATCAGCTCCTCATCCAGAGGCTTGATCGTATGGATATTGATCACCTCCGCAGAGATACCGTCGGCCGCAAGCTTTTCCGCTGCCTCCAATGCGCTGTTTACACAGAGCCCCGTTGCCACAAGGGTTACGTCAGTGCCTTCTCTTAAAACGATTCCCTTGCCAATCTCAAACTTATAAACTGCCTCGTCGTTGAATACCGGAACCGCCATTCTGCCAAACCGCAGATATACGGGGCCAACGTATTCCGCTGCCGCCTTCACGGCCGCACGGGCTTCTACATCGTCTGCGGGATTGATAATTACCATACCGGGAATGGTGCGCATCAGAGCGATATCCTCGTTACACTGATGGGTTGCCCCGTCCTCGCCTACGGAGATTCCTGCATGGGTTGCTCCAATCTTTACATTGAGATGGGGATATCCCACCGCATTACGTACCTGCTCAAACGCACGGCCTGCCGCAAACATGGCAAAGGAGCTGCAGAAAGGAATCTTGCCGGTAGCTGCCACGCCGGCCGCAATGCTTACCATGTTGCACTCTGCGATTCCGCAGTCAAAGAAACGATCCGGAAATGCCTTCTTAAATACGCCTGTTTTGGTTGCGCCTGCCAGGTCAGCATCTAATACCAGCACATTGGGATTTGCCTCTCCCAGGGCCTTCAGCGCATTGCCATAGCTTTCTCTTGTTGCAATCTTCTTTACTTCTGACATAATGCTTCACCTGCCTTCTCTAATTCTGCCATCGCGGCTGCATACTGCTCGTCGTTGGGAGCAGTGCCGTGCCATGACGCATTGTTCTCCATAAAGGAAACGCCCTTACCCTTTACGGTTTTCATAATGATGACCGTCGGCTGTCCTTTTACGGTTTTCGCCTCATCAAAGGCTGCTTTTAACTGTTCAAAATCATGTCCGTCCACACTGATTGTATGGAAGCCGAACGCCTCAAACTTCTCCGGAATGGGATAAGGAGAGTTTACCTCCTCAATGGTTCCGTCAATCTGCAGGTTGTTGTTATCCACGATCACACAGAGATTGTCCAGCTTCTTGGCGCTTGCGAACATAGCCGCCTCCCACACCTGGCCCTCCTGGAGCTCGCCGTCTCCCAGAAGCGTGTATACCCGGTAATTCTCTCCGAATGTCTTGGCAGAAAGCGCCATTCCTACGGCTGCGGAGATTCCCTGCCCCAAAGAGCCGCTGGACATATCCAGTCCCGGCGTATGCTGCATACAAGGATGCCCCTGGAGATGAGAACCGATGTGGCGGAGCGTAGTCAGATCCTCCTTGGGGAAGAAGCCTCTCTCTGCCAGGGCTGCGTAAAGTCCCGGAGCTGTATGGCCCTTGGAAAGTACGAAACGGTCTCTGTCTGCCTTCTTCGGGTCCTTCGGATCGATATTCAGCTCTTCAAAATACAGATATGTAAAAACATCTGCTGCTGATAAAGAACCGCCCGGATGCCCGGACTTTGCACTGTGAACGGCTGTAACGATGCTCTTGCGGACTTCGTTGGCCGTCTTTTGAAGTTCTAACTTTGTCATGTTTGTCCCACCTTTTAAAATTTTTTAAGAATCCTGTCCCTGTCAACCGGCTCCTTCTTCCGAATGACAGCAAAATCTCTTCTTATAGTATACCCAGAGAATCCAGACCGGTCAAGGTATTCTTTCAATCTTTCCTTCAGCCTGCACGGGGCGTAATGCCAAGGCCGATATAACACCCGATACTTAATAAGCTCCAGATAACCACCAGCGCCACCAGCGCTTTTGCCGCCAATTTCTCTTCATGCTCCTTGATAAACCAGCCAAAAGCCGCACTTCCGGTCAGTACCGTAAGCGCAATATACCTAAAATCCATGCTGCACACTTTCGGATATTGAAAGCAGAATCTTATGTAAAAAGCCATCGTTATCACATAGAGCAGAAAAACAAAGCGTTTTTCCAGCAGTTCCCGTCCCCCCGCCCTTCCAAGGGAAAGCACCGCCGGCACAGAAAGGACTGCCAGGATGCCGTTAACAATGGTAAGCACAATGAGACACGCGTACTCAAGCCCCCAGCTCATCAGGATGTACTCTCCAAAAACAGAAGTTTTTAATAATGTAATACCGATATTATAGTCCTTAAAATCCCCTCGAAACTGCACGGACAGCTGGCGCAGGGGCCCGTCTTTCAGCCCAAACAGCCTCTGGCCCAGAGTATATCCGCCCACATCCTGGGAAGAAAATTCCGTCAATGCCGCCGGCGTAAAATCAAAAGGCATCCCGAATTTTATATAATTGTACACGCTCCAGGCAAGCCCCAGAGGAACCGTAACTGCGCCGAAAGCCAGAAACTGGATCAAAAGGTCTTTCCTCAAAGCCGTATCCTTCCAATTTTTTACCAGCACATACAAAAACACAAAGCTGATTGCCGGCGTAATTAAAAAGGTATTCTGTTTCGTCCAGATGCCTCCCAGAAGAAAAAGCGAAATCAGCAGAATATTTCCCATGGACTGCTTCCGGTACCAGCGCAGTGTGTATAGTACCGCCCCTGTCATAAACATCAGGCACAGTCCGTCATTGTTGATGCTCCCGGCAAACAGGTAAAACGTAGGGTGAAAGGCCGCCAGAAGATAAGCAGCCAGCAGCGCCCTGCCCCGGAATCCAAGCTCCGCCAGAATTTTCCCAAAAAGAACCAGGGTAATTACAGAATACAAAAGAGAGAGACACTGTAGATGCTCAAAGGCTTCCTCATAAGGCGTCCCCAAAAAGAGATCAAACCGCACCCAGGCAGCGGACAACAGATGCGACAGGGGCGGATGATAAAACTGATACCGGGTCATCGGATCAAAATCATGGATGATCTGGCCCCCTTCCAGGAAATATTCTATATATCCCAGATGCCCCTGGCCGGATCCCAGCACCGTCAAATCATGCTGTCCCATCATAAAAGGCGTATACAAAACATAGCCCAGACGCATCAGTACGCCCCAAAACGTAACAATGCCTATCTGGACTTTTTCATCTTTTATTCTTTCCACTGCCGGGATTCCTGCCCTCACAGCTCCACACGTCCTTCCAGTGCACGCAGAAGCGTCACTTCATCAATGTACTCCAAATCACCGCCTACCGGAACGCCGCTGGCTATCCTGGTCACCAGGATTCCTGTAGGTTTGATAAGCTTGCTGATATACATAGCCGTCGTCTCTCCCTCCAGGCTTGAGTTTGTGGCGATGATAACCTCTTCCACCTCTCCCTGAAGTCTTGTCATCAGCTCCTTTAAGCGGATATCGCTGGGCCCGATTCCCAGCATGGGGGAAATCGCCCCGTGAAGCACATGGTACACGCCCTCAAAGCGCCCTGTCTTTTCATAGGCCGCCAGATCCCGTGTGTTCTCCACCACCATAATCTGTCCCCGGTTGCGCTTCGGGTTACTGCAGATAGGACAGAGCTCCCGATCCGTCATAGTAAAGCACTGCTTGCAGTAGCGGACATTCTTCTTGGCGTCCAGAACGGATTCCGACAGGGCCTGCACCTTTTCCATCGGCATATTGACAATGTGAAAGGCCAGGCGCTGGGCCGTTTTGCTCCCAATTCCGGGCAGAGCCGACAACTGTTCAATTAATCTGCTGATTTGACTGCCGTAGTAATCCATCAGAAAGGAAAGCCTCCGCCCATACCGCCGGTCAGCTTAGACATGGCTGCCGCTGAGTCCTCCTCCATCTGGCGGAATGCCTGGTTGGCCGCCGCCATAATCAGATCCTCCAGCATCTCAATATCGTCGGGATCCACCACTTCCTCAGACAGCTTTACCTTCACAATCTCCTTTTTCCCGCTTACGGTAATCTCTACTGCTCCGCCGCCTGCCGCCGCTGTGTATTCTTTTTCTTCCAGCTCTTTTCTGCTCTCTTCCATCTGGCGCTGCATCTTCTGCGCCTGCTTCATCAGATTGTTCATGTTGCCCGGCATACCCATTCCGCCGCCGGGAAATCCGCCTCTTTTTGCCATCTTAATCTCCTCCATTCCAATTTCGTAACATCCTTTGGGCTCCCTGGCGGAAAACCTTGCTTGGACATTCTCTTTTTAATCTTCTATTTCAATTTCCATATGGATAAGCTGTTCCATATCAATCGCCCCCACATCCAGATGCGGATCGTTATCCATGGATGCTATCACCAGCTCCATCTCTTTCCCTGTGCTCTTTTGAATCACCGTCCGGATTTCTTCCAAATGAGCCGGATCCTTTAAAAAGTCCTCCCCCGTAGCAGTAGGGGCTACAATTCCCAGACGATTGTCTCCCAGGGCCTTGAGACGGGCGTCTTTTAGGTAGGTGCGCAAAAGCGGATGCAGGCGGTTCACTACCTGATACCAGTTTTTCACCACATCCTGCACATCCTCCGGCAGGGCCTTCGGAGCCACAGGGGGCGCTTCCTGCTTCTTAGCTTCAGTCTCTGCCCCATAGACAGGCTCTCGCACGGGTGCAGCGGCAATGGCAATCCCCTCCTCCATCTGCTTTTCCAGCGCCCGGATGCGGTCTAAAAGTCCGTCCGGATTCACTTCCATGGCTGGTTTGCACAGCTTGATAAAGGCTACCTCCACCTGCACGCGCTTCTGGGAAGCATATCGTATCTGCCCTCCCAGCTCGGAAAAGATACGGATATAGCGCATCAGCGTATCCGTCTCTATCATCTGAGCCTCTTCCTGAAGCTTCAAGAGATTCTCTGTGGATACATCCAGAACATCCTCCATGTGATCAGAGCTTTTCAGCAGCAGAAGATTACGCAGATACCAGGTAAAGTCTGTCACAAACTGCCCAAGCTCCCTCCCCTTTTGCACCAGCTCTTCAATCTGCTCCATGATCCCGGTAAGATCCTGCTTTAAAGTCCGCCTAAGAAGCTCACTGTAGACTTCCGTGTCCACAGCCCCAAGCACATCCAGCACATGGTCGTAGGTCAGCTCTTCATTCAGATAAAAGGCAATGCACTGATCCAGGAGGCTTAGGGCGTCGCGCATGGAGCCGTCCGCCGCCTTGGCAATATAACGGAGGGCTTTTTCCTCTGCAGCCACGCCCTCCGCCTGGGTCAGCTCCTCCAGACGGGCCGTAATGGTATCCGCCGCAATCCGCCGGAAATCGTACCGCTGGCACCGGGAAAGGATTGTCACCGGAATCTTATGAGCCTCTGTAGTGGCCAGAATGAAAATCACATAGGAAGGGGGCTCCTCCAGAGTCTTTAAAAGTGCATTGAAGGCTCCGATAGAAAGCATATGCACCTCATCAATGATATAGACCTTGTACCGTCCCTCTGTAGGAGAATAAGCCACCTCGTCCCGAATCTCCCGAATATTATCCACTCCATTGTTGGAGGCTGCGTCAATCTCTATGACATTCATGGAAGTGCCTGCCGCAATGGAACGGCAGGCCGCACACTCTTTGCAGGGGTTTCCGTCCACTGGATGCTCACAGTTGACTGCCTTTGCAAATATCTTGGCAATGGTCGTCTTGCCGGTACCTCTGGTGCCGCAGAACAGATAGGCATGGCCTATCCGCTCTGCTTTTATTTGGTTTTTTAATGTTGTTACAATGTGCTCCTGTCCCTTTACGTCGCCAAACTCCCCAGGACGGAACTTTCGGTAGAGCGCCATATAAGACATGGGTTAATCTCCAAAGCTGATTCCTATCATCTTGGCCTCTGCAATAATAGAGGAATTGGGATCAACAAATTTTAATTTTCCTGCAGATTCCTGCAATGGAATTCTCTTAGTCTCGTCACCTACAATACCAATCATGTATCCGTAATCATCCTCAACAATCGCCTGAGCCGCAGCCGCTCCCAGTCTTGTGGAAAGAACACGGTCATACGGGCAGGGGCTTCCGCCTCTCTGGGTATGTCCGGGAACCGTTACCCTTACCTCTGTTCCGAGACGTTTGCCGATCTGATCCGCTATCTCATAGGAAACGGTGGGATACTGATAAGTCTCCATAAACTTCTTCAATTCTTTCTTGGACATCTCTGCCCTTTCCTTGGGGATGGCTCCCTCTGCCACCGCAAGAATGGTGAATCCCTTTTTCTGCTTATTCCTTGCCTCGATGGCATCGCAGATACTGTCAATGCTGTAAGGAATCTCGGGAATCAGTATGATATCCGCTCCCCCTGCAATTCCCGCATGAAGCGTCAGCTGTCCTACCTTGTGTCCCATTACCTCTACGATGAAAACACGTCCGTGGGAAGCCGCCGTGGTATGGATACAGTCAATACAGTCGGTTGCAATATTTACCGCGCTCTGAAAGCCGAAGGTCATATCCGTAGCCCAGATATCGTTGTCAATAGTCTTTGGCATATGCAGGACATTCAGTCCTTCTTCCCTTAAAAGATTCGCAGACTTCTGGGTTCCGTTGCCTCCCAAAATCACCAGGCAGTCCAGACGCAGCTTGTGATAAGTCTGCTTCATGGCCTCTACCTTATCCAGCCCCTTCTCATCCGGCACGCGCATCTGCTTAAATGCCTGTCTGGAGCTTCCTAAGATAGTTCCTCCCTTGGTAAGGATTCCAGAGAAATCTCTCGGGGTCAGCATACGGTAATTTCCGTAAATCAGACCCTTATACCCCTCCTCAAAGCCGTACAATTCTACCTCGTCCAGAGCATTGCATACACCTTTTACGATTCCTCTCATGGTCGCATTGAGGGCCTGGCAGTCTCCGCCGCTGGTAAGCATTCCGATTCGTTTCATAAAGCACGCCTCCATCCTTTTATTTCAGATTTTCCTGGGTTTTCGCCCATGCAATACGTAAATTTTAACATAAATATGAATTTCTCACAAGGGAATAACTTGAAAAATCTGCGAGACCATATTATAATGTATTTACTGTCTCCGTTGTACGGGGTTAAAAATATGGACGTACTACGGACGCATACCCTTGGAGGAGTACCCAAGCGGCTGAAGGGTCTGGCTTCGAACACCAGTAGGTCGGTAGCACCGGCGCGAGGGTTCAAATCCCTCCTCCTCCGTTATCTTTAAAAAGGATTGCTGCAATCCGCAGAAATATTCTATGGATTTGCCGCAATCCTTTTTTATATAAAAAATCAGGAGGACTTCTTATGACCAAACCCAAATCCTATATGTTCGCTGTCCCTTCCCAACCCAGAGACATCGAGGAACCGGAACTCTTTCTGGAACGGCTCCGCACAACCGGCGCCTTCCAGCTCTTATCGGAGCGAATGGAGGAAGAAACGCTGTATCTGGAAATCAGCTATGAGGGACAAAGCTATTCTGCGGAGATTTACCCCTCGGATTTCACCCTTCCGGCGCTTTACCGCTGCCAGCATCTCTTTCCGGATGTAGACGCAGAGGCTGTTCAGGCCGCCCAGTTCGGACTTGCCATAGAGATGGAGTTCGGCTCCGATCCCCTTGTTTCCTATCACCTGCAGTTAAAGCTGATCCATACCCTGCTGCCGGATGTCCTGGCCGTGCTGGATGACAGCTCAGAGAAGATCCTTTCAGGCCGCTGGGTGATTCTGGCTGCCCAGTCTACCGTCCCCCCTGCCCCGCGCTATCTCTTTACCGCCCAGGCAGTTTCCGGGGAGGACGACTGTGTCTGGCTTCACACCCACGGGCTTAACCGCTGCGGCCGTCCGGAGCTTGAGGTGCTCAATTCTACCAAGGAAACGTATCAGACCCATTATAATACCCTGGAAGCGCTGGCCTTAAGGCTGCTGGACGAGGAGAACACTCCCGAATACAAAGCGCCCTTTTTCCTGGCCTATGTAGATCAAGGCGTTCCCCTTGTAGTCACACTCATTGATTGGGAGGAAGCCATTTCCTGCTACCCTCCGGACATGCTGGGCGGAAAAAACGACCGGGAGGAGGGGCACAATGAAGATACCTGCGCCATCTTCGTATACCCGAACCAGGAAAGCTTTGAGGAGGGAAAATACTCCTCTCTTGCCATTTATGACGATATCCTGAAGGAAAACCCCATCTATATGCTTTCTACTTCTGAGACGAACCGGATGAAGGCTTTGGCCGCAGAACGGATGGAATATTTCTTCCAGGCCTTCAAGGATAAGCACAACCACCTTCTGGCTAAGATCGGGCTGCTGGTAGACGAGCCCCATCGAACAGATTTCAGCGAACGGGAGCATATCTGGTTTGAAGTGACAGAGATAAAGAACGGCCGCATTACCGCAAAGCTTACACAGGAGCCTTACTATATCGAGGGACTTCACGAAGGACATGTGGGCACTTACAGTCCGGAAGAAATCACCGACTGGCTTATCTTTACACCGGAGCGCAGACTTACGCCGGATGACATCTATATTCTGTCTCTTTGACCGCAAGAGGGGCTGCTTCCAAATATAGCGAAAGGAAGGCTTTACAAATGGAAACAAAAAGCGTTGGGGAGATAATACCGATACAAAGCAGTTTTTAGCTTCTCGGAATTGCCAGATATGTTCCGATTACCAAAACGGAATGAGCATCAGGCAGTTGGCAGAAAAGTATTATTTATCCGAAAAAACGATTCAGCGGATCGTAAAACAAAATAGTCTATAAGTAAGAGTGCGCTATGCTTTGTTCATGGCGCATTTTTATTTACAGAAAGAATATAAGGTTTTATATCTGTTTTTACATTGTTACAATGAATGAAAACGCAGGAGGAATGAAAGAATGGCATTTTTCAGATATGGGCAAAAAAACATTTATTATGAGGAAATCGGGGAGGGGCTGCCTGTTGTTTTATTGCATGGAGATACCGCCTCATCAAAGATGTTTGAACCTATCATACCTTTGTATGCAGATAGCTTCAAAGTGATTCTTATGGATTTTCTTGGGAACGGACGTTCTGACAGGATAGAGGCGTTCCCATCGGACTTATGGTATTCACAGGCCCAGCAGGTCATAGCGCTTTTGGAATATTTAGATTGCGGAAAAGTGAATCTGATAGGTACGAGCGGCGGAGCGTGGGTTGCTGTTAACACGGCATTAGAGCGTCCGGATCTTGTGTATAAGGTCATTGCCGACAGCTTTGACGGGAGGACGCTTCCAAATGATTTTTCAGAAAATCTTCTAAAAGAGAGAACAGCCGCAAAAACCGACGATTTTTCCAGACAGTTTTATGAATGGTGTCAAGGAGAAGATTGGGAAACAGTTGTTGACCTTAATACAAAAGCGTTGGCAGAATGTGCGGATTCCAAACTGCCTTTATTCCATAAGCCTTTAGAAACGCTCGCAGCGCCGATACTGTTTGTCGGAAGCACGGAAGATACCATGTGCCGCAAAGATCTTGCAGAGGAGTATCAGCAAATGGAGCAGCTTGTATCAAAGGGCAAAACCTTTCTATTTCCAACAGGCAGTCATCCTGCTATACTTACAAATGCAGAGAAATTCGCTGATATTGTAAAAGATTTCTTTGATTCCTATGTTCCCAAGGCGTTTCCGTAATATCAGCAATCATTTTTTCTGTAAAGAACCTTTTATCGTCGTCACAAGCGGCAGAGATTTCTCCCTGCCGCCTGGCTGTTTATATAATGATTTTTCCATTAATTGGTTTCACACTTTTTTATTACTTCTCGATACCCGCGGTTTTATAAATAAATCTTACGTTTCCTTCCGCCTCGTCGGAGATTCCGGCGAAGGAGCGGTATGCCCTGGCTGCGCTCTTGACGCCTTCGAAGCGGTCGGACAGCTCTTGAAGATCCCCGTTAAACTTATCTGTCAGCTTCTGTATGCCCTCGTCATTAAATTCAATCGTTCCGTCCTTCAATTCCTCAGAACCGTCTCTCAGCTCTTCTACGCCGTCCCGAAGCTCCTGACCGCCGTCTTTGAGTTCGCCCGTTCCGTCTCTTAATTCGCCTGTTCCGTCTTTCAGTTCTTTTGCTCCGTCTTTAAGTTTCCCTGCCCCGTCGCTAAGGGCGTCAATGCCGGAATTTAAGGCCGGTGCGTTTTTCATCAGCTCCTGTACGCCTGCATAGATCTGATCCACGCCCTGGGTGTAGCTCCCCACGCCCATGTAAACCTGGTATGCTCCCTCCAAAAGCTGCAGGGTGGACTTTGTCATCTCTATCAATTGCAGCTTTTGCTTTAGCTGTTCTGCTGCCGCAGCCGCCTGGGCGTTCCCTGCCTGGGAGGACTGAACCAGCACGGCTTCCTTCTCGCAGACCTCTGCCCTGGGTTCTTCCTGGCCGCTTTCTTCCTGGCCGGGTTCTTCCTGACTGCTTTCTCCCGCTTCCTTCTGGCCGGACTGCACCTGGGTGTCCTCCTGGTCTGCTGTCTCCTGAGACGCTTCATCCGTGGCAGGCTCCTGCTCCGCTGGATCCTTCACTGCCGGCTCCTGGGATGTTGGCTCCTGGGATTCCTGCTTCTGGCTGTTGTTTCCCTCGGAAGTGCTTTCGCTTTGAACCGGCTGCTGTTTTGTTTCCCCAGGCTCTTCCTGGGGCTTTGTCTCCTCCCTCTCCGTTTCGGCAGAGAGTGCCTCATTTTCTACCGCTTCTTTCTGCACTGTCTGGCCCTCTGCCGGCGCTTCGCTCTTCTCTTCCTTTTGCTCTTCCTCTATGGCTTCCTCTGCCAGAAGCTCCTCCGCCGGAATCTGGGATGTCACGTTTGGGATCTGCGCTTTCAGATTCTCTGCCAGAACATTCAGCTTTCCTATCGCCGCCTCAATCTCTGCACAGAACTGCTCCGGGGTCTTTCCCGAAGGATCCAGGGTCGGAACGCCGTATGCCGAAAAGCCTGCAAGCTGTGCATTTGCCAGCTTTAGGAGTCCCTCATATACGGCCTTTGCTCCCCCGTTCAGTTTCTCATTGTTCTGGGTAAGCTCCTGGAGCCCAGCCGACAACTGCTTCACGCCGGCAAAGAGCGCTCCGGCTCCGTTCTTCAGCGTTCCGATTCCGTCGTACAGTTCTCCGGCCCCGTCACGCAGCTCTCTGGCTCCGTCATTCAGTTTCTGTGCCCCTTCGTCCAGCTCGTCAATCCCGTCTGTCAGCTCGCCGGTTCCATCATACAGCTCCAGCACGCCGTCGTAAAGCTCTGCCGTCCCGTCCATCAGCTCGTTCATGGCGTCCTGCAGTTCCTCCATATCCGCCGACAAATCATCCATTTTTTCCTGGGTATCCATATCCATGTCTCCAAAAATCTCATTGGACGCAACGGTCAGCGTGGCTGCCAGCTCAAAGTCTGTCACATCTGCCGTCAGTTCTACATAATCAGGAATATCCAGCTCTTCTACATCAAAATCCTCACTGCCGATATCCAGATTGTCTTTCAGCCCCGGCATTGCATAGCCCATTACGATGGTACGCTCTCCGTCATTGATAACCTTTCCGTTGGATACCTGGATGTTCCGGAAGTTCTCATTGTCAAGAACCAGGCTGGTCATCACTACGAAAGGCACATAAAGCTGCTCCTCCTTCTCTCCCACAGCCACGGTTTCCTTCTGCCGGTTCGTGTAATCAAAACGGATTGCCACCTTTCCGCTTTTGCCTGCCAGTTCCTCGGGAGAAATGGTTCTGCCGTTTAACTGATAAGCGACCTTCAAATCGATGGGGAGCTCCTTCTCTATGCTGCCCTGATAATAAATATCATTGCCTGCGGCATCCCATACGCCCAAAGAGCCTTCCTTTTGTTCAAAGCCCCCGGTGCCCTTTACATTGGTGATATTCGTAAGCTCTGTGACATCCTCCAGGGTTTCCTTTCCCATGGCATTTTTCAGCCAGTCACTGACAATCAGCTTTTCGGGGGAGCCGTCTGCATTTGCAATCACATAGACGGTTTCCTCCTTGGCAAGCTGCCCTCTGTCCTCATCTGACAATTCTGCTTCTATTGTTTTTATCTCCGGCTTGGGATTTTCCGCTGCTGACAAAGCGGTTTTCCAGATCCGGCTTTCAGCCTCCTTTGCCTGTGCCGGAATCTGTATGCCTCCGACCGCAAGCAGCGCGGCCATTGTGATCGAGATGCCCTTTTTCCATTCATTCTGTAATTTTTTCATTTTAAACCTCCTATTCCAGTTCCGTAATATCCCTCTCAGTACACTGGTCTGAAATCCATTTCCAGCCACAAACCCATGTGTCTGGAAATGGATTTGTGCACTGAGAGGGATATTACTGTTTTTAAGTCGCTGTGCGACAGCACTAAAGGGTAAAGCTGCTTCGACACACCGGTAATGAGAGAAACTTTTATTCGAAAAAGCACTCATAAAAGTTCCTCTCGTGCGCCTTTGCAGCTTTACCGTCCAGCAGAAATTATTTTTCAAAA
>CAJTFE010000039.1 GCA_910575725.1 Clostridia bacterium
ACAGCTGAAGAACTGAATGCTTCATAGGGCTGTGGGTCTCTTGATGGGATCCATGGCCTTTTATATTTCAGGAAGGAATTCATGCTCTGGCAGCGTGCCATATTTTCGGTAGGATTGTGCATTTACAGACAGCACTGCGCAGTCAATTGGATAAAGGTTGGAAAAATAATTCGTCATTTGCGTCTCCCTCAATTCGCCGTCCGACACTTTAGGGTCTGTTTGCCCTTATATTCCTTTGGTGTTTTGTGCTTCCTTGCGTCAAGCAGCTTTTTCACGGCTTTCTGTAAGACTTCGGCGGTCAGCCTTGCCGTCTTGATTGAGATAGCAACGGTCTTTTCGTTGATTTGTTCCTGCATGGGCGGTCAATCCCTCCTTTCTTGGGTCTGTACGGGGAAGCCGTCCCGGTTATCGGTTATGCACACGCACACGCAAGCCGTCCAGTACGTCCGTCTTGATACCGACAAGATACCATTCCTGCCCGGCACTCATTTCAATGCGTGTCGGCTTCCATTTGCCGCCTGCGAACACGTCAAAACATTCGCCGCAATGCAAGCCGCCGTAGTAATCATTCAGCCCAAAGCGGATATTATAACGTCCGCTTTCTTTGTCGAAAATCAAAGCTCCCTGTTTCATAAGGTGCTGTCCTCCCTGTCCTGTGATAAGAATACGCCGCTTGCCATATCGTGAGCGACAAGGGCGGTGTAATAGCTGTCAATGGTGTTTGGTGCGTTGAAAAGAACCGCAAGCAGGTACTTCTTGATGTTGCGTATCTTGGTGGTGTTCTGGTGCATACAGTCAATCACAAACTGGATATGGCTGCTGTTCAGCTTCATAAACTTAGACTTTACAAGCTCGGCGGGGTAGTCGTCCCCGGCAATGCGTACCACCTTGCGGCGGGTGCAGACGGTTTCAAGCATGAGGGAAACAATCTCGTCAAGCATACCCCGGTCAATGTTGCTGTCCTGTACCAGATAGGCGTACTCGATATTGTCCTTTATGACTTCCTCATAAGCCCGTACTGCGTCCATGTTGGTGTGTCCGTTTCCTTTCCGTTCCTGCGGCTGTGCCGCTTCCTGTCTGGAAAGGGTGGAAAGGATAGGAATGGAATGGTTATTTAATAAATCCGTATTTGATAATTCTTTACTTGATAGTTCTTTATTTAATTGCGTTGGATTTTCCGATACCGGGTTTTCCGTTGTCGGGTTATCCGACATTGGATTTTCCAATACCGGGTTATCCGTGGTTGGATTTTCCAACTGCGGCGGCTGTGGCTGCTCGTAAATGGTGTATTCAATGGCTGTCATTTTGCCTTTTCCGTCCCGTCCCTGCCTGCGTGTGATGTACCCGGCTTTTTCCAGTTCCCATACGGCGGTACGGATTGCGTCAATGCTTTCTTTGTTGATACTGGATAAGCCCTTTAGGGTGTAGTCCCAATTTTCCGGCAGGGACAACATTTGAGAAAGCAGCCCTTTAGCCTTTAGGGTCAAGTCGGGGTTGCGTAGGTGGTGGTTTGACATAACCGTGTAGCCCCTGTTTTTCTCCACCCGGAATACTGCCACGTTATCAGCTCCTTTCATCAGCCCAGACAATGAAAAACGCCCGTTCCGTGTGGAAAAGGCGTTTACCATGTGATTATAGGGCTTCGTGTTTAGTTTTCGTGTTTCTTAAAAGCCTTGATTTATGCGGTGTTGCGGTGGTTGTCTATAAATACTTGCCCCGAATGGAGCCGGGAAAACTACAATACAGAAAATCTGGAAATTTTTGCAAGGCTCCGTGGTACAGCAGCACCTAATGCTGTAAAGAATGCCCTGGAGGTTGTCGGTCTGCCTTATAGGGATAAAAAACTGTTTGGCAGGTATTCCCTTGGGATGAAGCAGCGAATGGTTTATGGTATGACCTATAAAATACTTATGTGTTTAATTTTTGGGGCTTTTATCGTAGCGGCTTCTTTACCGATTGTGTTTTTGATTATTTACTTTAATAAAAGTTTTTTACTGTCTATCCTGTTTGCATTTTTTTACTCCATTTTTAACTGGGGTATATTGGGAACGGTTGGAACATCAATAAGTACCGCAAAAATTCGTTTCTTAAACTCTTTCCCGGTCATATGTGTTATGAACTGGTTAAGCGGTTCTATGATGGATCACTTGCAGAAAGATAATCTTTTGCCGGAAGCCTATTTGATTGTGCCAACCACCAGTCACACAATTCTTATTGTGGCAATTACTGTTATACTTTCTTTGTGGCTGATTATTCGCTTTTATAAAAAATGGACGAGGTAAAAGACATGATAGATATTATAAAAACTGAATTTCTGAAACTAAAACGATATTCCGTAATAAAAGCCGGAATTATTATGACAATGCTTTCCCCGTTGCTGTCACTTTTTTATTCAACAGCAAACAGTGGACAAACATGGACGTTTGACTACTTTATGCAACAGGTCATGATTAGTAACTGCACATTATTTTTCCCGATTATTATTGCGTTGATTGCAGGTTATATCATAACAAGGGAATATACAGACGATACCATGAAGAATATTATAACAATTCCTATCCCATATAGGCAGTTACTTTCCGGAAAATTACTTGTCTTGTTACTATTGACAATCTACTTTAGTTTTATAGGCTGTATGATAGCGTTTATAATCAATATGTTTGCTGAATTTCCGGGAGCGCATTTTGGCAATATCCTCAATATGTTTCTTTGTGTTACCGGAGCAAATATTGGAGTTTACGTTTCGATTTTACCAATCATTCTGCTGTTTTGTTGTTCTGCCAATAACTTTTTGGGTGGAGTTGCTTTAGCTTTTGTATATGGATATTTTGGAACCTTTGAAATCAGCTTCTTTTTTCCGCAAATGTCCGATCGTCGGTTCGGGTAAAACAGTCGGAAAAGCACCGCTTTTCAGATCCATGCCTTGCATGCGCCCTTTTGAATGCCACGCAAGCCAGCTTAATGGGGGACTTGGAGACATTAGGATTTTTATTTGAAGCGCTCTGTGAGAGAGATTTGAAGATTTATGCGGAACCTTTTGGCAGGACACCGCAGCAGAAAATCTTCTTCATATTCAAAAGGAAATTAAACAGGATCCAAACGGAAAGCCGCCTGCGGTTCTGTGTGCCTTGTGGTATGGCAAATGCGGTTTATCAGCGTCCGGATGGAGTGTTTGTGGTGCCTATTACTGCATTAAAAAACTAATCTTTTTAAATCGCATGCTTCAATCCGTTCACCATACCGGTTCATTTTGTGCTATAATGCTTCTTGTGATTTGCCTTCCTTAAAAAGTATCAAATCACAATCGGGATCTGCAGATAAATTTCCTGAACTTTCCTTGTTTTTCAAGGCTTTTCAAGCCTCATACAGTGAATTGATATGTATTTTCCCTTGTTTTTGCCTTTATGGACAGTTTCCAAAGAAAAGACAGAAGAACGAGATAACTGTTTCTAAGAATTATAGGGGGAAAATTATATTTTATACTTCCCCTCTGCTTTTCCGTTAAAAACATACTGCTTTTAGAATATTAAAGGTTTTTAAATGTTTTAAAATATGTTCTTCAAAATTTTTCACAGCGCTTTTTACAAATTTCATTCTGTTTTGTTTATCAACAAGGTTTACTGCACAGGGATTCATATGCTTAAAATCCGGTACATCATCATAATATACATCTTGAATTTTCCCGTTTGGACAACACCATGAAACCCACCCACCTACCGGAGTAACAGTATCTTCGTTCATGTATTGTGCAGTCTGTCCAATCATCTGTTCCGTTATTTCATCTACCCCATAACTATTTTTGTATCAAATAATGCAATTCCTGTGTCTGGATGAAGCCGTTTTTCATAAGAAGGATTTCATTGCAATATAGGCGATGTCTGACACAATGTGGGTGGAGAGCAGTACCAGGCGTTTTTCGGACAGGCAGCGGTCATTTAAGTGCGTTAATCGTATAGATTTTGTGGTCTTAAGTTTGTTAGGCCTTGGGCGGCTTTCGTTGTTTTTATTATTCTATTATGCTATGCTGGAGTAGTATCTGAAAGAGTGGTTTCGAATAATAGAGGAAGAAATTTTGTGGGATAAGAGGAATTGGGGCTAAAAAATAATTTTTATATGTCACAGAGGCGGACGTAAGCTGTCTAATTAAATAGTAGTATCTTGTATTTGAGGGATATTATGGAACTTAAAATAGTCCAGCTAAGAAATGTCAAGTGTATCTTAAAAATAATTTCTGCTGGACGGTAAAGCTGCAAAGGCGCACGAGAGGAACTTTTATGAGTGCCCTTTCGAATAAAAGTTTCTCTCATTACCGGTGTGTCGAAGCAGCTTTACCCTTTAGTGCTGTCGCGCAGCGACTTTGAATAGTCCAGCTAAGAAATGTCAACTATTTTCGAAAAAAATTATCTGCTGGACGGTAAAGCTGCAAAGGCGCACGAGAGGAACTTTTATGAGTGTCCTTTCGAATAAAAGTTTCTCTCATTACCGGTGTGTCGAAGCAGCTTTACCCTTTAGTGCTGTCGCGCAGCGACTTAGAATAGGAGGAAGCGTAGATGGAGAAAAAAACAAACGAAGAACTACAGGCTTTGGCAGAGAAGGCCACAGCCGGGGACAAGGAAGCTCTTGAGGCCCTTGTCACAGGCGTACAGGACATGGTATTCAATTTATCCCTGCGGATGCTTGGAACATTTGCGGACGCAGAGGACGCGGCACAGGATATCTTGCTGAAGATGATTACACATTTATCTTCTTTTCGGGGCGAGAGTTTATTTACAACATGGGTTTTCCGCATTGCTGTGAATCATTTGAAGGATTATAAAAAGCACATGTTTGCCCATGCGCCCCTGAGCTTCGAATTTTACGGCGATGATATCAAAAACGGGAAGATACAGGATATTCCCGATTTAGCCCAGAATGTGGAACAGGATATCTTAGCGGAGGAATTGAAAATGTCCTGTACGAATGTGATGCTGCAATGTCTGGATACGGAGAGCAGATGCATTTTCATATTGGGAACCATGTTCCGGATTGACAGCCGTATTGCAGGAGAGATTTTGGAAATGACGCCGGAGGCATACCGCCAGCGGCTTTCCAGGATACGGAAAAAGATGGCGGGCTTTTTGGAGCAGTATTGCGGAGCCTATGGCGGCGGAACCTGCCGGTGCAGGGACAGGGTAAATTATGCAATCCAGAGCCATCGGCTGAATCCCCGGCAGTTGGATTATACGAAGACGAATGAAATATCTGTTGAGACAATGCTTGATGTGAAGCATGCGATGGAGGAAATGGATGATTTGTCGCAGGATTTCTCCTTCTGCAAGGCTTATCAGTCGCCTGAGCATATGAAGTGCCTTGTACAAGAGCTTTTAAATTCCGCACAGTTTTCAGTTATTAAAAATGCGTAAAGGAGATAGAAGATTATGGATATGTCATTGATTGTAAATTATCTGTCGGAGCTGAGCATGAATAACAACCGTGAATGGTATCATGCTCACAAAGAGGATTACAAAAAGGCAAATGCTGAGTTTGAAGCCTTACTGCAGGCTTTGATGCTTGAGATTGGGAGCTTTGACAGCAGTATTTTGAACTATGCGCCCAAGGAGCTTACTTTTAAACTTGTAAGGGATACCCGTTTCAGCCATGACAAATCGCCTTATAACCCGGCGTTTCGCGCTCATATTTCATCCAAGGGGAAGCTGCCGGTTCCGGTTGGGTATTATCTTATGATAAAGCCTGGCAATCAGTCCTTTTTGGGAGGCGGACTGTTTGCGGATATGTTTAAGGATGCAACAAGGCTGGTACGGGATTATATTGTTCAAAATGGCGGGGAGTGGGAAAGGGTGCTCCATGAGCCGGAGTTTGAGCGGCGTTTTAAGGTCCAGGGGACGGCGCTGAAAAATGTTCCTTCCGGGTATGAGAAGGAGCATCCTCAGGCGGAGTATTTGAAGTTTAAGAGCTGGTATCTGGAGTATCCGCTGAAGGATGAGGAATTGATGGATGCGGATGCGTTTCTGGCAAAGGCGGTGGAATGTTTTCGGATTATGAAGCCTTTTAATGATTATCTTAATAAGGGGCTTGAGGGGTTTGAGATGCCGGTGAGATAGGTGATTGAAAACGTTCAGCCGTGCTGTGGCGAAAGCCGCTCTCTGGCGTTTCCATATCCTGTGTTCGGACGGTTCGTGTACACTTTGTCTGCTCTGTACGGACATTGCCTGCTTTGTTTTTTATGTGGGTGGGTTTTGGGGCAATGTGCGTCCATATCAGACAAAGTGTACGCGAACAGCCGGACACTGGATATTGGAAATGCCAGAGAGCGGCTTTCGCCACAGCACGGCTGAACGGGGGGATGGGGCGGGGGGTGGGAGTAGTATTCAATATGAGACTGAGATTGATGTATGGGGAAGTATCTGTCGGGAAAGGAGAAGGGGTATGAGAAAGGTTGTATTATTTATTGCAGTAAGTGTAGATGGTTATATTGCAGACAAAAACGGAAATGTCGGCTGGCTGAACGGTCAAAATGAGGAAGTGGAAAATGAGGATACTTATTCGGAATTTATAAAGGATATTGATACGGTAATTATGGGATGGAATACTTATCACCAGGTAGTGACGGAGTTATCTCCCGGCCAATGGCCTTATATGGATCTGACCAGCTATGTAATTACGCATCGGCAGGGTGAGGATTCAGGGAGTGAGGATATCTGCTTTGTCAGTGAGAGGCCGGGGGCTTTGCTTCGCCGTTTAAAGGAGGAGCCGATTGACACCTTTTACCTTTCCGTTATTCCTACCCTGCTGGGCTCTGGCACGCGTCTGTTTGGCTCTTTGGATTTTGAGCTTAAGTTAAAGCTTGTAAAGGTGCATTTCTATAATGGAATCACGGAGATGGTGTATGAAAAGCGGTGAGAAAGACTGCAAATATTTTTGAGAATAAGATCGTGTTTGGATGCATCGTTCTTTGAGCAATTTGTGGGATTGCTTGGCGGCGGTGCATTTGTTTTTGGGTTTTTCCTTGTTTCGACTGTGTGGAGTGTGGTATGATACATAGAAGTGATAAGATAACAAGCTTTATAATCTAACAGATGCAAAAGGAGAAAAACCATGTGGACATGTCCAAAATGCGGCCGCAGCTTCAAGAAGCAGAACCAGGATCATTACTGTGGGAAAGCGCCGGAAACCATTGATGAATACATTGCGGCGCAGCCGGAAGAGGCGCAGAGATATCTGAACCAGGTGAGGGAGGCCATACGATCGGCGCTTCCCGAGGCACAGGAGCGGATTTCCTGGAGTATGCCTACCTACTGGAAGGGGCACAATATCATCCATTTTGCAGGCTTTAAAAAGCACATCGGCCTGTATCCGGGGCCCGAGGCTGTGGCAGAATTTGCCGAGCGGCTGAAGGAGTATAAGACAAGCAAAGGGACGATCCAGCTTCCCCTGAATAAGCCTCTGCCTCTTGAGCTGATTGCAGAGATCGCAGCCTGGTGCGATGCAACCGGGAACCACCCATAAGAATCAAAATAGAATCAACGAGGTGTCAGACATGATAGATTTCAAAGACCGTACTTTTTGCCCAACCCTGGAGGAAATTGCAGAGACAGTTGGAAATCCCCTGTTTCGAACATTTTGTTCCGAAATAAAAGAAACCTACGGCGTAAGCGAAAAAATCGAATTCAGCTCCTGCAGCATGGAACCTGGATGGAATGTGAAGTTTAAAAAATCGGGAAAGGCCCTGTGCACCATTTATCTGAGAGAAGCCTATTTTACCGTTATGATCGTAGTGGGCCGGAAGGAAAAGGAGGCCGTGGAAGCCATGCTTCCGGAATGCAGCGCTGAAATACAGGAGATTTACCAAAAGACCCAGGAGGGGAATGGCCAGAGATGGCTTATGATTGACCTGGAGGATCCCGGCGAAAGCTATGAGGATGTGCTCCGCCTTATTAAAATCCGGAGTGGGAAAGGAAGCTGAGGCAGTTTTATGGAAAAAGAAAAAGTATTTGCCATGAAATTTTCAAAAATCTACCCTCTGCTTGTACAAAAGGCAGAGCGGAAAAATCGTTCCAAAGAAGAGGTGGACGAAGTGATCTGCTGGCTTACGGGATATGACCGGAAGGGGCTGGCCCGGCAGATAGAGAGGGAGACAGACTATGAAACCTTCTTCCGGGAGGCGCCGGCTATGAATCCCAACTGTTCCCTCATCAAAGGAAAGATCTGCGGCATAGCCGTAGAAGCCATCGGAGATCCCCTTATGCAGAAAATCCGCTATCTGGACAAGCTGGTAGATGAGCTGGCAAAGGGAAAGCCTATGGAAAAGATTCTGCGTGCATGATACAGGAGAGGAGACGTTTCGATGATAAGAAAGATGCAGGAGGAAGATTTGGGCGAAGTGGCACACATCTGGCTGGACACCAATTTGAAAGCCCATTCGTTTATTGCATCCCAATACTGGAAGGACAATTTGGCTGCCGTAAAAGAGCAGCTTGCCCAGGCAGAAATATTTGTCTATGAAGAAGGGGATAAAAACAAGATCAAAGGCTTTGTGGGACTGCAAGATCACTACATCGCCGGAATTTTTGTCCGAAGCAGCGCACAGTCCGGCGGCATCGGCAAGATACTCTTAGATTATTCCAAGAGCAGCCGGGAGCAGCTGACATTAAGCGTATACCAGAAGAACACAAGGGCAGTGAAATTCTACCAGAGAGAAGGCTTTCACATACAAAGAGAAGGCATGGATGAAAATACAGGAGAAAAAGAGTACGAGATGTGCTGGGACAGGAGCGCAGAGCCATGAAAACAAGAAAGCTTTTCTATAATTCAAAAATTCTGGCAGTATTATGCTTCTGTGTACTGACAGGCTGTTCCGGAGGTAATCCGGAAGAGAAGCCCATAAAAGACGAAGCCTCGTTTGAAGAAACAGCAGAAAGCCTCACAGAAAATCTGTCAGAGAATCCACCAGAGAATCTGTCAGAAAATCCATCAGAGAATCCGTCAGCAGATTCCGGAAAACAGCCGTCTTTAGAGCCGGCTATCATAGAAGAGGACTGGTCAGCCTATTTTAACGGTATCAATGGCGCAGCGGTTCTCTACGATCCGGCTGACGGAGTATACCGGATCTACAATCAGGAGCTGGCACAGACCCGGCGCTCCCCATGTTCCACTTTCAAGATCATTTCTTCTTTGATTGCCCTGGAAAACGGAATCCTTGACCCGGCGGCTTCTGTCCGGGAATGGAGCGGCGAGACATTCTGGAATGAACAGTGGAACCAGAACATGGATTTCGAACACGCATTCCGTGAATCCTGCGTCTGGTATTTCAGGGAAGTCATAGATGAGATAGGGCAGGAGCGTATGGCGGAAGGGCTTAGAGGGCTTTCTTACGGCAACTGCGACATTTCCGACTGGGAAGGGCGCCTCAACACCAACAATAACAATCGGGCCTTGACGGGCTTCTGGATTGAGTCCTCTCTGGCGATTTCGCCCAAGGAGCAGACAGAGGTGATGGAGCGTATCTTCGGGGAAAATTCCCTTTACACAGAAAAGAGCCGGGAACAGCTAAAGCAGGTTATGTACAGACAAGAAGAAAGCGGGACAGAGCTCTCTATCTATGGAAAAACAGGGATGGGAAAGGCAGAGGGCGTGCTTGTGGACGCCTGGTACACCGGATTTGCGGAAAATGACAGCCGAGCCGTATATTTTTGCGTATATCTTGGAAGAACAGAGGATGAAATGGTATCCAGCGCCACGGCAAGAGAGATTGCAGTCCGGCTGATTTCCGACTTCTATGCAGATGAAATGAAATAAGGCAGAAATGACGGCAGTAACTGGGAAAAAGGCTCACACACCGATTTTTAACAGGGAAGAAAGGAGCAGCCGCATGGAAGAACGCTTAAAAAAGCAATTGGACTTTGCGCTGGAGATTGATAAGGAAAAAAATATATACCGCCAGACCCATTTGTCCGGCCGCGGCCGGAATGAAAACGATGCAGAGCACGCCTGGCATATGGCAGTCATGGCCTATCTTTTGCGGGAATACGCCAACGAAGAGGTTGACATAACAAAGGTAATGCTGATGTGCTTAATCCATGACATTGTAGAGATTGAAGCCGGAGATACCTATGCCTACGATGCAGAAAATCTCAAAACCCAGAAGGCGAGGGAGGACGCGGCAAAGGAAAAGCTCTATTCTATGCTCCCGGAGGATCAGAAGCGGGAGTTTACCGCCCTTTTTGATGAATTCGAGGAGTATAAGACGCCGGAGGCAAAGTATGCCCATGCCATGGACAATCTGCAGCCCCTGATTCTCAACGACAGCAACAACGGCGGCGACTGGAAGGATCATGGAGTGACCGCAGAGCAGGTCTATGGACGGCAGAGAAAGACAAGACTGGGGTCGGAAAAGCTGTTTGAGGTGACAGATCAGATTATCCAAAAGCATATCAGAAAAGGGAATCTGAGAGAATAGACATCAACTCTTTTCTGCACAATTTCTATTGCCACCCAAACCCATTTGTGGTATGATTTTCACAGTCAAAATGGTATTGCGCAAAAATAAAGAGACGTGCAGCAATTGTTCCTGGCCGCAGAGTGAACAGGAACCGGCAGTCACATTCGAGGAGGGCGTTATGGAAAACGAAGTAACCAGCAAACATTTTATAGAGCAGATGATAGATAAGGATTTAGCTGAAGGCGTATACGACACTGTGCACACCCGGTTTCCGCCGGAGCCCAACGGCTATCTCCACATCGGCCACGCCAAGTCCATACTTTTAAACTACGGTCTGGCCCAGAAATATAACGGCAAATTCAACATGCGCTTTGACGACACCAACCCCACCAAGGAAAAGGTCGAGTTTGTAGAGTCCATCAAAGCCGACATAGAATGGCTGGGAGCCGACTGGGAGGATCGCCTTTTCTTTGCCTCCGACTACTTTGAAGCCATGTACGAGGCAGCAGTCAAGCTCATCAAAAAGGGAAAAGCCTTTGTCTGTGATCTCACGGCAGAGGAGATCCGGGCTTACCGGGGAACTTTAACCGAGCCGGGCAAAGAAAGCCCCTATCGTAACAGAAGCATAGAAGAAAACCTGGAGCTTTTCGAAGCCATGCGCGCCGGAAAATATGCTGACGGACAGAAGGTGCTCAGAGCCAAGATTGATATGGCGTCCCCCAACATCAACATGAGGGATCCCGTGATCTACCGGGTAGCCCATATATCCCATCACAACACGGGAGACAAATGGTGCATCTACCCTATGTACGACTTTGCGCACCCCATCGAGGACGCCATCGAGGGCATCACCCACTCTATCTGCACCTTGGAGTTTGAAGATCACCGTCCGTTATACGATTGGGTCGTAAAAGAGCTGGAATATCCCGTTCCGCCCCGTCAGATCGAGTTTGCAAAGCTCTATCTCACCAACGTGGTAACGGGAAAACGCTATATTAAAAAGCTGGTAGAAGAAGGCATCGTGGACGGCTGGGACGATCCGCGCCTTGTCTCCATTGCGGCTCTTCGCAGAAGAGGCTTCACTCCGGAATCCATCCGCATGTTCGTAGACCTCTGCGGTATTTCCAAGAGCCAGTCCTCCGTAGACTATGCCATGCTGGAGTATTGTATCCGCGAGGATCTAAAGCTTAAGCGCCCAAGACTGATGGCAGTCCTGGATCCCATCAAGCTTATCATCGACAACTATCCCGAGGGGCAGGTGGAATATCTGGACGCAGCCAACAATCTGGAAAATGAAGACCTTGGAAGCCGTAAGATCCCCTTCTGCAGGGAGCTCTATATCGAGCGCGAAGACTTTATGGAAGAGCCGCCGAAAAAGTATTTCCGTCTCTTCCCCGGCAACGAAGTCCGCTTAATGCATGCCTACTTTGTAAAATGCGAAAGCTTTGTCAAGGACGAGAACGGACGCATCACCGAGGTGCACTGCACCTATGATCCAGAGACAAAAGCCGGAAGCGGCTTCACCGGACGAAAAGTAAAGGGAACCATCCACTGGGTGCCGGTTCCCTGCGCCATGACCGCCGAAGTCCGCCTGTATGAAAACATCATAGACGAGGAGAAGGGCGTTTACAATGAGGACGGAAGCCTCAACCTGAATCCCAATTCCCTGACCGTGGTAGAGAAGGCTTATCTGGAGCCGGGCTTTGAGGGCGCAAAGCCCTACGACAGCTACCAGTTTGTGCGCAACGGCTTTTTCTGTGTGGACGCAAGAGACACCACAGAAGAAAAGCTGGTATTTAACCGGATTGTATCCCTGAAAAGCTCCTTCAAGCTGCCAAAGGCATAGGCGGAAACATAAGAGAACAAAACAAAATAGCTGTCGGGAAAGATGAGATCAGAAATGAAGGATGCTGTCTTTCCCGGCAGCCGCTTTTTATACGCAGCCCCGTGCAGAGGAAAACCAGCTTAAAAACCTCTGCGCTGCAGCAAAGCTTTTTAAAATTATCTGTCTCCACACAAAAGGTACAATCAAATGCAGGAACTAACCATCGCCCTAACCCCAAAAAGCAAAATCCCCTTATACGAACAAATCTACACCTACATCAAGCAAGACATCCAGACCGGCCGCATCAAAGCAAAAGAAAAGCTTCCAAGCAGCCGCGCTCTGTCCGCCTGTCTGGAGGTAAGCCGCAGCACCGTAGATCTGGCCTACGAACAACTGGTGTCAGAAGGCTACTTAGAATCCATTCCCTGCAAAGGCTACTACGCCTGCCAGATAGAAGAGCTCTTCCGGTTTCAAAAAGAGACAGCCGCAGGCTTCCAGACTTCTGTCAAGGCGGAACCTGCCTGTGATTATGACTTTACCCCCAGCGGCATAGATCTGGACAGCTTCCCCTACGGAACCTGGCGCAAAATCACCCGGAACATCCTGCTTGACGACAACAAAGACTTGTTTCAGTTAGGAGATCCCAAGGGAGAGTGGGAGCTTCGCAAGACAATCACCAGTTATCTCCACCAGGCCCGGGGCGTCAACTGCCGTCCGGAGCAAGTGGTGATAGGAGCTGGAAACGACTACCTGCTCCTTCTTTTGTCTGCAATTCTCGGATGCAATCGTAGAATAGCCATGGAAACGCCCACCTACAAGCACGCATACAAAATCTTTGCCCGGCTTGGCTTTGCGCTCTGTACCATCCCTATGGACGCCTCCGGCATGCAGGCCTCTGGGCTTGAACAGTCGGGAGCCGGAATCGCCTATGTGATGCCCTCCCACCAGTATCCACTGGGAATCGTAATGCCCATCAAACGCCGCCTGGAGCTCCTTTCCTGGGCAGCAGGAGAAGAGGGACGGTACATTATCGAGGACGATTACGACAGCGAGTTCCGCTACAAGGGGAAGCCGATCCCGGCCCTTTGCGCAACGGATCCAAGGGGAAAGGTTATCTATCTGGGAACCTTCTCCAAGTCTATAGCTCCTGCCATCCGAATCAGCTACCTGGTTCTTCCGGAGGGGCTGCTTAGGGACAGTGAAGCCATTCTTCATACGTTTTCCTCCACCGTGTCCCGGATTGACCAGATGATTCTGAATCAGTTTCTGAAGGAAGGGCACTATGAACGGCATCTCAACCGGATGCGGACTATCTATGGAAGAAAGCACGAACTTCTTTTAGGCGAGCTGAAAAAAATGTCCCATTTCTGCCATGTTACCGGCGAACATGCCGGCGTTCATTTGTTGGTGGAATTTACGAACGGCATGACAGAGAGAGAAGGTATCGAGAGGGCCAGAGACCAGGGCGTAAAGGTGTATCCCCTCTCAGAATATGAGATAGGGAATCCGGGAGAGGGCCGGGGGCAGACAGGCCGGAAGCCAACCGTCATCCTGGGCTACGCCACATTACCGGAGAAGGGGATAGCAGAAGCGGCCGAAAGACTGTATCAAGCATGGAGCGGTCGGAAAAGGGAAAATAAGTAAAAAAGAAAAACTGGGTCTGCTTTTGTGGAAAATATACAAAAGCATGGCCTTCTTTTTTATATCTGAATCGAGTTGCACAAAATAGAAAGAGAAGCGTGAAATTAATTTCAAAAAACCTGCGAATGATTGACGATGTTTCATTTATATTTTATGATGAACCTAACGCGCGTGAAGGAAAAAGTAACCAAGGAAATACTGAGTAAAAAGACAGGGATTTTACAAAAGAACTCTCCAAAGCCTTTCATCACATCATAAATCCGGACACAAAAAGCTTCCGAGAGTACTGCACAAAAGAAAGTAGGGAAGAAATGAATCTTATTACAAGTATCTGGAACGTAATGTTCAACAACATCCTATCCCAGCCGGCCATTTTTATCGGCCTTATCGTTGTCATAGGATATATCCTCTTAAAAAGAAAATGGTACGAGGTTGCCGCCGGATTTATCAAAGCCGTAGTCGGATATCAGATTCTGCAGCTTGGCGCTTCAGCCCTTAAAAATACGGTTGACCCGCTTTTGAAGGGAATCCAGCAGAAATGGTCTGTAGACGCCGTAGTGATTGACCCCAATTTCGGCCTGACAGCGGCCAACAGTGCACTGGAAAGCATCGGGGTTACGACCTCCTTTGCCATGATAACGCTGCTGATTGCATTTGTCTGGAACATTGTACTGGTATTTTTCCGGAAGTACACGAAAGTCCGGACGCTCTTTACCACCGGGCACATTATGGTAAAGCAGTCGACTGTGGCAACCTGGATTATCTTCCTCCTGATTCCGGATCTTCGGAATATGGGCGGAATCATACTCATCGGTCTTTTGTGCGGCACTTACTGGTCCGTATTTTCCAATCTGACCGTAGAGGCTACCCAGGAGCTGACGGAAGGATCCGGATTCGCCATCGGCCATCAGCAGATGCTCGGCGTATGGTTTGCCTACCGGTTCGGCGGTTTGTTCAAGGGAAAGGAGAAAAAGCAGGAGGAGAAGGAGCTTAAACTGGGCGGCGCTTTAAAGGTTCTGGATGATTATGTCGTATCTACCACCTTGATTATGCTTTTGTTCTTCGGAGTGATTATGGTGATCCTGGGGCCGGATCTGATGCGCCAGGTAGACGAAGCCAACTTTGGAAATCTCACCTTCCCTGTGTATATTTTCCAGAGATGTACATCCTTTGCCGTATCACTGGTGGTATTGAAAACGGGTATCCGTATGTTCGTAGGAGAGATGGTAGAGTCCTTCGAGGGAATCTCAGGTTCCATCTTAAAGGGTTCTCTTCCGGCCGTAGACTGTGCGGCAACCTACTCCTTCGGCGATCCCAACGCTGTAACCCTGGGTTTCCTTTTCGGCGCCCTGGGACAGGTAATCGCCATTGTGGGACTGCTTGTTTTCAAGTCGCCCTTGATGATTATTCCGGGCTTTGTGCCGCTGTTCTATGACAATGCCACCATCGGTCTCTACGCCAATATGAAAGGCGGCTTTCGGGCGCTGCTTGTATGCTGCCTTGGATCGGGGCTTTTGCAGGTACTGGGAAGCGCCGCGGCGATTATGCTGTTCCAGATGGGCCCCTTCGGCGGCTATGTAGGCAATCTGGACTGGGCGACGCTGTGGCCGGCTATGGGAGCTGTTATGAAGTATCTCACTGTGCCGGGGGCAGTGGTATGCATCATCGGAATGCTCATCATTCCGCAGCTCCAGTATCGGAGAAACAAGAAGGATTACTTTACCCTCGGTATGGAGGATTAAATCACAATAAGAAACAGCAGCACTTAAAATTTGCACAGAAGAATTTACGGACGCAAGGATTTGCGGGCGGAAATACTTCTGGATAAGGTGCACATTTTAAGTGCTGCGGAACTGGAAACAGCAGCACTTAAAATTTGCACAGAAGAATTTACGGACGCAAGGATTTGCGGACGGAAATACTTCTGGATAAGGTGCACATTTTAAGTGCTGCGGAACTGGAATAGGAGGACAAAGATGTTAAAAGTATTAGTTGCATGCGGATGCGGAATGGGAAGTTCACAGTTATTAAAGAAAAACTGCTCAACAGTATTAAAGAACCTCGGTGTAGAGCACACCGTTCATCACACCAGTATTGACGAAGCAAAGTCCACAGCCCACGATTATGATTTAATCGTAGTAGGAGAGAACTTTGTAAGCCATCTGAAGGTAAAAGAGGGAACCATCGTAGTTGGCCTTAAAAACCTGATGAATAAAAAGGAATTGGAAACAAAGCTCAAAGAAAGCGGAATTGTATAAAAGTCAGTTATTTTACAGATAGGAGTTATGCGTTATGAGGCAGCTGGATGAGGGAGAGCTTGCAGTTATTGCCGAAGTGGCAAGAATGTATTATATAGAAGGAATGTCACAGCTGGAGATAGCCAACATCCTCTTTTTTTCCAAAGCCAAAGTATCCCGTGCCCTACGGATTGCACGGGAGGAACATATTGTAGAGTTTCAAATCAATTATCCTTTAAAGCGCTCCATCAAATTGGAGACAGAGCTAAAGCGCAGATTCAGGCTAAAAGAAGCTCTGGTAGTTACAGACCTGTATGAGAATCAGAATACCGATATTTCCATCAAACGGATTGGGGAAATGGCTGCCAGCTACCTGGATGAAACCTTAAAGGACGGGGATTCTGTCGGAATTGCCTGGGGAAGGACCATGTATCAGACTGTGCGTCAGCTAAAGCCATCCTCCCCCAGGAGAATCCAGGTGCTGCAGCTTATGGGAAATTCTATGGACGATTACCAGATGGATATTGACGTGACCACGCTCACTGAGCGGATGGCCCAGACCTTCCAGGGGACCGCCACCAGACTGTATGCACCCATGTATGTGAACAGCGATATCGTGAGAAAGGAGCTTTTAAAAGAGCCTCTTATACGGAGAACCATGGAAAAAATACGGACTGTGGACTATGCGCTGACCGGAATTGCAGACGTATCCTTAGAATACCCCAAAAACACCTGGGCAGGCTATCTGACGGAGCGGAAGAAACGGGAGCTGAAGCACAAAGGCGCCGTAGGGTATCTCTGCGGTTATTTCCTGGACAAAGACGGGAATAAGCTTTCCGATCCCATCAATGATAAAATCGTCGGCATTTCCTTTGAGGATTTAAAAAATGTACCTCATGTGATCGCGGCAGCCGGAGGATTGGACAAGACCAACGCTATCCGTGCGGCTTTAAAGGGAAATTTGATTGATTGCTTAATCACAGACAGCCGGATAGCAGAAAAGCTGCTGGCTATGAGGGACGGCTGCTAAGCTGTTCCGGAGAGGAGAATCTATGACAGAAAGGATTTCCTACAGCTTTTGTGAAAGCCTGCGGGCGCAGCAGGCGGCGGCAGAGGGCTCCATGCGAAAGGAGTTTGCGCAGGGAGTTTATACACTGGAAAAGCCGTATATCAAGCTGAATCCTTATTTGATTAACCCACTGTCAGCCGTGGTTGCATTTCGAACCGAGGAAGAAACGGCAGTGACAGTTACCATATTCGGAAAAGAAAACAAAGGAACCATTGTACACACATTTCCCAGGAAAAAGGAGCATATCCTTCCCATTCTGGGCCTCTACGGAGGGTACGACAACCAGGTAGAGCTGCGCCTTTACGGAGGACGGGCCCATACCATAACCATCCGGACGGAAGCCTTAAGCGAACGGGTGCCAGAACTTTTGTCCCTTCGGACAGAGCCGGAGTATACTTCGGAGGAGCTGATCTTTGTGACTCCTTCCTTAAGCGCCCTGGCCACAGCCTTTGATCGCTTTGGGGAAGTCCGCTGGCATCTGAGCGTTCCCGTAATCTTTGAAATATCCCGTCTTAAGAACGGAAACTTCCTGATCGGAACCGAGCGCGTTATGCAGATGCCCTACTATATGTCCGGCCTCTATGAAATGACGATGATGGGAAAGATTGTAAAGGAATATTCCATTCCCGGCGGCTATCACCATGATCAGTGGGAGATGGAGGACGGAAACATTCTGGTGCTCACGGAAGGAGAGAGCTACGAGACCGTGGAGGATGTAATTGTCCTTCTTGATCGGGAAACCGGCGAAATTCTGAAGACCTGGGATTTAAAGGACTGTCTGGTACCTGGAGAGGGGCCTTCCGGCGGTTACACGCCAAAGGACTGGTTCCACAATAACGCCCTCTGGTATGACAAGCACACCAATTCCATCACTCTTTCAGGCCGCCATGTGGATGCCATTATCAACATTGACTATGAAACGGGAGCGCTGAATTGGATCATCGGCGATCCGGAAACCTGGCCTGAGGACAAGCAGAAGTATTTCTTCCAGATCAAGGGTGACGGAGATTTTGACTGGCCCTACGAGCAGCACGGCTGTCTGGTAACGCCAAACGGCGGAATTATGTGCTTTGACAATGGCCATTACCGCTCCAAAATACGGGAAAAATTCCTTTTGAACAGAGACAGCTTTTCCAGGGGCGTATTATATCGGATCGATCGGGAAACAATGACCATTGAGCAGCTCTGGCAGTATGGCAAGGAGCGTGGCGAGGAATTCTTCTCCTCCTACATCGGCAATGTGGAATGGTACGGAGAGGATCACTATCTGGTGCACTCCGGCGGCATTCAGTATTATGGAGAGCACGCATCGGAGAAGCCGGCGGCGCTTTTGCAGGGAGATCCAAATGTACGGGCCGAGAGCATTACGGTGGAGAGCCTGCGCGGAAAAGTGATTTTTGAGATGAAGATTGAGGGAAACTTCTACCGGGCAAAGAAAATGGCGCTCTACAGTGACGGAGAGAATCTGCCCTTAGGAGAAGGAATCCGGGCAGGCCGTATGGGCGTGACGCCGGAATTTGATACCCTTATTCCCATGGAGCCATGTGGGGAGCTGCTTCCCTACCGCTATGAGGCGAAGGTTACGGAAGAGGAAGACCGCTTTGTATTTAAGGCCGTTTTTGAAGGCGGCCAGATGGTTATGCTGATGCTGGAAAATGAGAAAGAGGAGCACGGGTACTTTATTTCTACCTCCAAAAGCAAGTTCAACGCCCTGTGCTGCGGCACTTTTATTGAGAAAGACCCCAGAAATGTTACCTTGAATGTAAACAAGGAGGGGTTAAAGGGAACCTTTGACCTTCGGGTGATTGTAGATGACAAGAAGTATGAGACAGGGATACAGATTGTCTGTTGACAGGGAGGAAGAAATGGCAGATTATGATTTAATTATTATCGGCAGCGGCCCGGCCGGAATGACGGCGGCCATCTACGGAGCCAGAGCCAATCTTTCTGTTCTGATGCTGGATCGGCTCGCCCCGGGCGGAAAGGTGATAAACACAAGTGAAATCCAGAATTATACGGGTATGGGGACCGTGGACGGGGCGGATCTTGCTATCCGCATGTTTCAGCACACCCAGGAGCTGAATGTAGAATTTGATTATCGGACGGTTCTTGAGGTTCGGGAGAACGGTGGGGAAAAGCTGGTTATCTGCGAGGAAGAAAACCGCACCTACAGGGCCAAAACCGTAATTTTGTGCACCGGGACGACTCCCAGGCTTTTGGGAGCGGCAGGGGAAGAGCGGTTTACAGGAAACGGCATAAGCTGGTGCGCTGTCTGCGATGGAGCCGGATGCAGGGACAAGGACGTTGTAGTCATCGGCGGAGGCAATTCTGCCGTGGAAGAGGCTGTTTACCTGGCAGGATTCGCAAGGTCTGTCACTCTCGTTGTGCGCTCCAGGCTGTCCGCGGATCCCATAGCCTGCGATAAGCTTCTTGCCTTTGAGAATGTGAAGCTTTATGCCGGACACGATGTATTGGAGTTCTGCGGCGAGAATCACCTGGAGGGAGTCCTGCTGCGCTCTAAGGAGACGGGAGAGGAATTCCGGGTAAGCTGCAGGCAGGTCTTTGAATACATCGGCCAGATACCGGCCACTCAGTGCTTTTCAGGGCTTGATGTGTTGAACGAGAGAGGCTATGTGAAGGTAAATGAGCGGATGGAGACAAGTGTGCCCGGCGTTTTCGGAGCAGGAGACTGCATAACCAAGAATCTGCGCCAGGTGATAACAGCCTGCGCGGACGGCGCTATTGCGGCCCAGAACGCGGCAAGGTACGTACAGAATCTAAATTGAAAAGAGCAGGGAACACGCCTGCAGAACAGGAGACCTAGATGTTAAAAGAAGTAATGGAAGAGGAATTCCGCCAGTCCTCCAAGGAAGGGCTGGTGCTGGCAGATTTTTATTCAACCACCTGCGGCCCATGCAAAATGCTTGCCTTCGTACTGGCTGACGTAGACAAGGCATGCGGGGATAAGGTAAAGATTATGAAGCTTGATTTTGATAAAAACAGAGATCTTGCAGAGGAATATGAGATCACCGGTTATCCCACGTTAGTCTTACTGAAGGATGGAAAAGAAGTAAAACGCATGACAGGTTTGCAGCAAAAACCGGCCATTGTCAAAATGATTGAAGAAGCATAGAAGCATAAGAACACGCAAAAAGAAGGGCTGCCAGGAGTTTCGGCAGCCCCCTTTCCTGCTTGACGCAAGATTTACAAAAAGCCATATGTTCCTTCTGGGAAAATTTAAGCTTCGGTTCCGGCTTCCGTTTCTTTTTCGGCATCTTCGGCTTTCGGCTCCTCTGCTTCTTCGCCGTCTGTATCCTCCTCAGAGGTCAGGGATACATAACCGCGTCCGGAAATCTCAAGATCTTCCTCCTGGGGATCATCAAAATCATCGTCAAAATCATCCTCAAAGGGATCGGGGGCAAAAAACTTCTTGTAAGCAAAGATACCTCCTGCAAGAGCTGCGCAGAGCAGAGTAAGGGAACCTACAAACTTAAAAAACTTCTTCATATCAGATAAAACTCCTTTCCTGCACTTTAAAAAGTGCTTTTTTGCTTCCAAAGCTCAATGATAGTCTGTCCACTATTTGGAAAACATTTTCTCTATTGTAATACGAAACAGTAAAAAAGAAAAGTAAAAAAAATGAAAAAATTTATTGTCAACGGAAAAAATATATATTACTCTATATAAATATAGATTGTAAATATTGCGGAACTGGAAACAGCAATATCCCGGCAATGCCAGAAGGATTTACGGGCACATGTTTTTGTGACCGGAAATTCTTCTCGAAGCAGAGGCATTGAAGGGATATTGCGGAACTGGAATAGAGGTGCAAAAGATGAAAAACAGAGTTTCAAATGTAATATGGGGCCTGGTTCTGATTCTCATCGGAATCGGCTACGCAGGAGGAAATCTTGGTTTCTGGGATTTTCAGATCTTCTTCAAGGGCTGGTGGACCCTGTTTATCCTAATCCCCTGCGCCATCAACCTTATGCAGCACGGGCCGAACGGCGGCAATATCGCGGGCCTTTGCGTGGGAATCGCCCTTCTTCTGGCGGCCCAGGGGGTTCTTGAGTTTTCCATAATACGTAAGCTTTTGGTGCCGGCGATTCTCATTCTCATCGGTCTGAGCATTATGCTCAGCAATACAAAGCGGAGAATCACCGATCAGCAGGGGAACCAAATCCCCTTTGAAAAATCAGGCATGGGCGGCTCCGACGTGTCAGGGGTGTTTGACGGAAGAAAGGCCCAGTATGACGGCCAGCTTTTCGAGGGCGCCACAGTAAGCGCTGTGTTCGGCGGCGTAGAGATGGATCTGAGGTCGGCGCGGATAGAGCGTGATGTGCGGATTGACGCAACGGCGATCTTCGGCGGCATTGACATTTACGTTCCGGCCAACGTAGTAGTACGGGTTATGTCAACCCCTGTTCTGGGCGGCGTGTCCAATAAGGCGCCGGCCCCTGCGGAGGTTCCCTGCTATACCCTCTACGTGAATGCAACCTGTGTATTTGGAGGCGTTGATATCAAATGAGAAAAAAGCTGATTTTAGCCTCCGCTTCTCCCAGGCGAAAGGAGCTTCTCTCCCAGATGGGCCTTGCTTTTTCCGTATGTCCGGCCCAGGGCGAGGAAAAGAGCAGCTTTCAAAGGCCGGAGGATGTGGTGAAGGAGCTGGCCCTTCAGAAGGCCAGGGAGATTGCGGATCAGACGGCGGAAGATGCATATGTGATCGGATCAGATACGGTGGTTGCCCTGGATGGTAAGATTCTGGGAAAGCCGGCTGATAAAGAGGATGCCTTCCGTATGCTGAGTATGCTTCAGGGAGCCGCCCATATGGTTTATACGGGCGTTGCGGTGGTGGATGCAGGAACAAAAGAGACCGTCGTGAATTTTGCAGACGGAACAAAGGTTTCCATGTATCCCATGACAGAGGAATGGATTCGCGGCTACATTGAGACCGGCGAGCCCATGGATAAGGCGGGAGCTTATGCCATCCAGGGGGCGTGTTCTGTATGGATAAAAGGCATAGAAGGGGCATACGCTACGGTAGTAGGGTTTCCGACGGCCCGGTTTTACCAGGAGCTGTTAAAGGCCGGGGTGGATTTGCTTGGGCAGTCCGGGGAAAGTGAAAGATAGAACGGAAAAACAATGAGAATTTAGAAAGGGTATCGAAATGTATCAAGCGTGTATTTTTGATTTTGACGGTACACTGTGCGACAGTGTGGAGTCCATTGCCGTCTGCGCAAATCACGCCCTTCGGGATCTGGGGCTTAAGGAGGCGTCTCTTGCCGATTATAAGCTTATGGTAGGCGACGGGGTAGATATGCTGGTCCGGCGGCTTCTTAGCCGCGGGGGCGTGGAGTCGGAGGAATTGTTTCACAGTCTTAAGGAAAAGTATATGGAATATTTCCGGGAGGGGTGCCGGTATCATGTGACCCCTTATCCAGGGATTTTGGAGCTTTTAGAGGAGCTTAAGGAAGCCGGGGCAAGGCTTGGGGTTATTTCCAACAAGCCCCATGCCAATACGGTGGACGTGATTCGCCAGGTATTCGGGAAAGGCGTGTTTGACTGGGTTCAGGGCCAGACGGAGGAGATTCCCAGAAAGCCGGATCCGGCCGGGGCTTTGTATACGGCAGAAATGCTGTGTGTAAGTCCCGGGGAGTGTCTCTATATCGGGGATACTGGAACAGATATGAAAACCGGGACGGCGGCAGGTATGTATACGGTGGGCGTTCTGTGGGGCTTCCGGGACAGAAAGGAGCTGGAAGAGACAGGAGCTATGGAGATTGTCGGAGAACCCTCTGAAATCGGCAGGATTTACAGAGATGGGAAGGCGTAAGCTTCACATCCGGCCGGGGAGTTTGACTGTGAGGATAAAAGGAGAGAAAGAGGAGCATTATGATTAAATTAATTGCGAGCGATATTGACGGGACGCTGCTTCCGGAAGGGACAGATCGGATTAATCCGGAGATTTATGAGGTGATCCGTAAGCTCAAGGAGAAGGACATTCTCTTTGCGGCAGCCAGCGGACGTCATTTTTCCGGCATGGCGCGGCTTTTTGAGCCGGTGAAGAACGACATTATCTTCATTTCGGAAAACGGGGCCTTTGTAACCTGCCGGGGTTACACCATGCTGAATCAGACGCTGGATTGGGAGGATGTGAAGGACTGGGTGGAGGAAGTGCGCAGGATTCCGGGAGCCAGCTTTACCATGGACACCCAGGAGGGCTTTTATTCGGAAAGCCGGGATCCGGAATTCCTGGATCTGGTGCTGAAGGGCTATAAGAGTGTGATGCATGTGGAGGAGGATGTGCTGGCAGTTGAGCGTCCGGTGAATAAGGTAGCGCTCTATCACAAGACCAATATCGAACACCTGGCAAAGGATATGATTCCCCGGTGGAGCAAGCGTCTGCACTGTGCCATATCCGGGGAAATCTGGGTGGATTTTCTGAACAAGGAATCCAACAAGGGAAATGCCATCCGGAGCATCCAGAATATCTTAGGAATCCTGCCGGAGGAAACCATGGTGTTCGGGGATAATTTCAACGATATCGAGATGCTTCGAAGCGCGGGAGAGAGCTATGCAGTCGGCAATGCGGCAGAGGCCGTGAAGCAGGAAGCCAGGTATGTAGCGGATACAAATGTAAACGACGGAGTGCTGAAGGTTTTGAGAACCTTATTATAAAAACCAGGGATTTCATACCAGTGTACTGGGAAGGATATTACGGTACTGGAATAGGAGGATGCTGCAATGAGTGAATATTCGGAAGAATGTTTGGAGATTTTTTTAAGAAAGCAGGGCCAGCTTTTTGACGAGCCGGTGGCAGAGACCCTTGAGGAGGCGGAAGAGTTTCTTGACGACTGCATGGCTGTGGTGGTGAACTCTCTTAAAGAGGTGAAGGAGTATTTCGAGGAGAGCGGCATGGACGTGTCCGGCCTGTCTTATGAGGAACTGGAAGAGATGTCGGAAGTATTTTCCATAGGTGACGGCACCTATCTGATTGTTGAGGCGTAGCATGAGACAGAAAGTAAAAAGAGGACTTGTTATTTGTCTGGCCGCCTGTATGCTTACGGGAGGCCTTGAGGGGTGCAGCCATTTTGAAAATACAGAGTTTGTGCTGACAACCGGACTTACAGAGAATCAGCTTTTTAAGGTAGGAAGCAGCGTCTGCACGCTGCCGGAAGCCATGATCTATGTGATGGACTACCAGAGACAGTATGAAAGCGTCTACGGGGTGGAGATGTGGGAGCATGATTTCGGGGGAATCACCCTGGAGGAGTACGTGAAGAATATCATTGTCTCTCAGCTTGCGGCTATGAAGGCAGTGACGCTTTTAGCGGAGGAATATGAGGTTACCCTCACGGAAGCCGAGACAGATCATGTGAAAAAGGCGGCGGAGGAGTACTATACTTCTATGGGCAGCGATATGGTGAAGTATATGGGGCTTAAGGAGGAACATGTGGAAAGCCTTTACCATGATCATGTACTGTCCAGAAAGGTTTACCAGGAGATTACGAAAGATGTGAATACGGAGGTCAGTGATGACGAGGCCCGGATTATCACGGTCTGGCAGATTCATCTGGATACCCGGGAGAGCGCAGAGGAGATTCTGGAGAAGCTTGCGCAGGAGAAGGAGTTTATGACGCTTGCTTCTGCTTACAGCAAGGATAGTCAGATTAGTTATACCTTTGGACGAGGGGAAAAGCCTGCCGCTTATGAGGAGGCGGCCTTTGCTTTGGAAAATGAAGGGGTCAGCGGTATTATTGAAGAGGAGGACGGATATTATATCCTGAAATGTGTCAATAATTTTGACCGTGAGGCTACGGAGGCAAATAAGGTTACGATGGTGGAGCGCCGCAGGGATGAGATCTTTAGCGGGGTTTATGAGGAATTGGTGGCGAATACGCCTTCGGAGTTTAATACGAAGATTTGGGAACAGGTGCATTTTGAGGATTGGACGGGGGGGATCCCGGAGAGTTTTTTGGAGGTTTATAGTAGGTATTTTGAAGGAGAATAAGGGACGGAACCGCCAGGAAACAGCCGGACACTGGATATCGGAAATGCGTGGGGGCTGTTTCCTGGTTTTTGGGGACGGAGGTTTGGGGGTGGGGTGGGTGGTTATAATTTTTCTTTGAGGCAGGTTAGGAGGGCGGTGTTTTGGGCTGGGGTCATGAAGCAGAAGCGGAGGTAGCGGTTGTCTAGGAAGGGGAAGGTGGAGCAGTTTCGGATCATCATTTTTTGGCGGATGGCGTGGTCGAAGAGATCTTCGGCGGTGACGCCTTTTTTTTCTATGCGGAGGAGGACGAAGTTGGCGTAGGAGTCGTAGGCTTTTATCGTGTCCCAGGATCTTAGCTCTTGGAGGATTCGGGTGCGTTCTTTGGCAGTCAGATCTCTGGTTCTGGCGATGTAGTCCTGGTCGGAGAACATCAGCTCACCGGCTGCTGCGGCCAGGCTGTTGATGGTCCAGGGGTTTTTGCGGGAGTTGATTCGTTTTAGCAGGTCTTCGCTTCCGGTGACGGCGTAGCCCAGGCGCAGGCCGGGGGAGGCGAAAAATTTGGATACGCCCCGGAGGATGATGAGGTTGTTGTAATAGCGTGTAAGGGGAATGGCGGTTATGGCGTTGATATCTGGGGCGAATTCTACATAGGTTTCGTCTATCATTACGCAGATGTCGAAGCGTTTGCAGGTGTCTAGAATCTGCCGCATGGTCTGCTGGGGGATGGCGGAGGAGGTGGGGTTGTTGGGGTTGCAGATTACTAAAAGATCCAGGCTTTCGTTCAGGCAGGCCTGGAAGTCGGCGGCGTCGAGTACGAAGCCGTTTTCTTTTTTGAGTGGATAGTAGAGGGAGGTTCCGCCCCCAAGGGAGATCTCTCGCTCGTATTCAGAGTAGGTGGGGCCCAGGATGAGAGCCTTTTTTGGATGCTCAAGCTGGATGAAGAGGGAAATGAGCTCGGTGGATCCGTTGCCTACGACGATGTGCTCTAAGGGTGCGCCTGTGTAGGCGCTCATCTGGCGGCGCAGTGCGGTGTATTCCCGGTCTGGGTAGGAGGTGATGCAGTCTATGCGCTCGATCAGGGCCCGGCGCATGACGGGGGAGATGCCAAGAGGGTTTACATTGGCGCTGAAGCTTATGATCTCTTCTTTTTTGATACCGTAGACTTGTTCTATTTTTTCTAAGTCACTTCCGTGAAAATGATCGACATGTTTTAACATTGGAGCTCCTCTTTTCTTGTACTTTATTTCAAAAAATGTTATACTGTTGCCAGTGGCAGCAGAAAGTAAGATTGTATTTTTTCATTTTATCATTATAACCTTATTTGGAAAAAATGCAATGTTTTGATTTTGTTTTATGTGATCTCTGAGATGTGTATGCAGGGAAATGTTTCAGGACTATAGATTGAGAAGGGATGAATGACGAATGAGGGCAAAGATTGAGCGCATAGCCGCAGGAAAATTTGAATATGAGAAATGTCCTGTGACGCTGTCGGAGCCCTATGTCCAGTTTCATGTAAGCCCCGGAAGCCGTTATGAGGGGAACTTTACCCTTTCCTGCCGCCGGATTATCAAGGGAATTGTCTATGCTTCTTCCAGCCGTATGTATGTAGAGCATCCCAGCTTCCACAGCCGCAATGCCAGGATTGCGTATGTGTTTGACAGCCGCGGCATGTGGGGCGGCGAGGAGGTTGAGGGAGAGTTCTGTATTGTCACGGAGGCCGGGGAATATACGCTGCCTTACCGGATTCAGGTAGAGGAGCACCGGGAGCTTGAGGAGGAGAGCTATGCGTATTTTATCTCGGCGGATCCGATTGAGCCCCTTCCGGAGAAGATGAATCAGAAGCCGGATATGGTGGTGGAGATTATTGACGACTATAAGGAAGAGGATATGACCCCGGAGGAAGCTGTGCGCCTGACGGAGCTGATTCTAAAGAGCCGCCAGCCTACGGCCGGACAGCTTTCCAGGCTGAAAAAGGCTTATCACAAATACGGCGGACAGGAGATGTTAAGCGGCATCTGTTCCATTCTCATTAAAAACGGGCGCACGGACGAGGAAAGCTTTTTCTGGTATCAGAGGGGCGTGCGCATGGAGCTTAAGATTACCAACCTCTTTGAATATTTTATGATGTCTGTGCCGGAGAATTATCAGGAACAGCTGCCTCGGAACCTGCTTTTGTATTTTCATATGGAGAATACCCTGAACAGTAAGCAGAAGGCCTTTCTCTATGCGAATATTATCCGTTACCAGGAGAGGGACAGCGATATTTACCGGCAGTATGAACGGGAGATCCAGTCCTTTATGCTGGAGCAGCTCTTAGAGCGGAAATTAAGCGAGGATCTGGCTTTCATTTATGAGCGGTTTCTGGTGGAGGAGCTTTTAACCATTGATTTTGCGGAGGCTCTGGCAGACATTATGTTTCTTAGGCAGCTTACTTGCGAGGATCCCAGGATCCGCCAGGTGCAGGTGCTTTATGAGCCGCTGCAGCGGAGGATTACGGTGCCCTTAAGCGGCGGCAAGGCCCTTGTGCCTGTTTATACGCCGGGGGCGGTGATTCTTCTGGTGGACGAGCAGGGGAACTGCTATACCTCCAGCGTGCCCTACAGTATGCAGAGGCTTCTTAAGGAGCAGAAGTATGTGGAGCGGTGCCGGGAGCTTCTTCGGTATCATCAGGGGCTTTATCTCCATCTTTGTGACGGGGCTTCCCGTTACCATGTGATTACCCGGGAAAATGTGGAGAATTATAAGCGCATTTTGAAAATCAGCGGTCTGACGGCCCGGTATAAGCAGGAGGTGCGCCAGGAGATTCTCCAGTATTACTATGCGAACCATGAGCTGGAGGAGCTGGACCGGGAGTTTTTTATCACGGAAACGACCTATATGATGCCTAAGGACCGGGCAAGGTTTACGGAGATCCTGATTCTGCGAGGGCTTTATGAGGAGGCCTGGAATATGGTGAAAAAGCACGGGTATTCCATGGTGAGGGTGAAGCTTCTCATCAAGCTTGCGGCCTGGGAGATTCGGGAAATGGAGTATGAGGAAAATGAATTCCTTTTAAAGCTTTGTCTCTTTGTATTTCAGAACTACAAGTACAATGAGAGCATTCTGGAATATCTGGCCGGATATTACTATGGCTCCCGCCAGGTGATGGAGGCCATCTGGAAGGCCGGACAGGAATTTGAGCTGAATGTGTTCGACTTAGAGGAGCGTCTTTTAAGCCAGATGCTTTTTACGGGAGAGTTTTCCGATAAGGCTTTTCAGATTTTTCAGGACTACCATTCTCTGGGAGGGAAGGGCATTGTCAGCAGGGCTTATATGACCTGGCTGGCTTACCAGGATTTTGTGCTGGGCGAGAAGGTGCCGGAGAAAACGTATATTTACATCGAACAGGGCATTGCGTGGGAGGAGAATCTGGCGGACGTCTGCGGCCTGGCTTATCTGAAATATCTCTCTGCCCAGCCTCAGCTTTCGGAGCACCAGAGAATCCGGGCGGAGCAGATGACTATGGGGTACATACAGCGGCGGCTGCGCTTTGGATTTATGAAGGAGCTGCTTGCGCAGCTTGGGAAACCGCAGCTTTTGGAGGACAAAACCTTTGTGGAATACCGGACGAATCCAACCCATAAGGTAGTGATTCACTATGTGGTTGAGACGCCCAGGGAGAAGCAGTGCAGTTATGTGGCCGAGCGGCTTTATCCTACGGAGACCGGGGTGTTTGTGAAGGAGTTTACCTTGTTTTTCGGGGAGCGTCTGACCTGGTTTGTGACGGAGACCCTGGAGGATGGGACGGAAAGCTCCACGCCGGATCACAGCGTGACGGAGGGGCAGGAGGAAGAGCTGGTGACAGGAACCAAGTATGCGCTGCTCTACGAGATGGCGCGCGCCCTGGAGGAACGGGATCTGCGTCTGCTGGAGCAGCAGATGAAGGCATACGGGCGTAGACAATTTTTGGTGGAGCAGTTCTTTTCTTTAAAATAAAAACAGCAAGTGTATATACAGTTGCGGAACTGGAATAGGAGAGCGAAGATGGGTCAGTTTGCGGCAGGCTTTGACCTGGGAAGGGAATATTCACAAATTTGCTGCTGGAACGCAGATTCCGGAGCGCCGGTATCCATATCGGTGGTTCCGGGAGCGGAAAAATACCGGATTCCGACAGAAAGCCTGGAGCTTTTTCTGAAAAAGGCTCTCCGGCTTCTGAAGCCTTACGGCCGAATCCACGAGGCTGTTTCCGTTGTGTTTTCCGTGGAAACCCTGGAGGAGGGGCTGGTGGAGCAGATTAAACAGGCAGCCATGCGCACCATGGGCGTTCCGGAGAGCCGGATCTACGTACAGACCAGGCAGGAAAGCTTCTGCGCCTATGTACTGAACCAGCCAAAGGAGATCTGGAGACACCAGGCAGTGCTTTTTGATTATGAGGGTGAGGAGCTTCGGGGGATGGTACTGAATGTAAATCCCCGGACTACGCCCTTTCTGGCAAGAGTTGAATGCGAAGAGAGCTGGAGCCGTCCTCTTTCAGGCTTGCAGCAGGAGGATAAGAATGGGGCATTCCAGGAACTGATACGAGAGATTTTTTCGGGGCGTCCCATTTCCACGGTTTATCTGGTGGGGGAAGGCTTTGAGGAAGACTGGTATGAGGCTTCCTTAAAGCTTCTCTGCAGTGGGAGAAGGGTGTTTGCAGGCAATAACCTTTATGCAAAGGGAGCCTGTTACCGGGCTATGCGCGGAGCCGGCCGGAAGGAGTCTGCGGCTTATGTGTTCTTCGGGGCGGACAAGATTTCCTACAATGTATGTCTTCGGACGCCGGGAACGGGGAAGAACAGCATGTATACCTTGCTGAATGCCGGGGAGAGCTGGTATGAGGCGAAGGCGGGCTGTGAGGTGCTTCTCTATGACGAGCCGGTGGTGGAATTCTATTTTCAGCCTATGCAGGGAGCGGAGGGGCTGAAGGAGAGCCTGCTGTTGGAGGGGCTGCCGGACCGGCCTTCCAGAGCATCCAGGCTTCGGATTGAGGCGGAGTTTGTCCGTGTGGATCGCCTGCGCCTGACTGTGCGGGATATGGGGTTCGGAGAATTGTTTCCCTCCACGGATTTGTGCTGGGTGGAGGAAGTGGAGCTGGCTTGAGGTGCGCAGCGGTACAGGAATAGAGGTGTAATATGGGAGCAGTATTGATATGTGAACAGGAGCAGGCGAAAACGCCGTATTATATTGAGAGCATGGGAATCCGGCTTTACTCCATGGAGGAGCTGGCTTATTTCCTGTATCAGAATATCTATCTGGTGGACAAGCGGATGCTGGGCGTGCGTCTGTGGGACTGGATACGCACGGAAATTGGAAATGGTGAGCTGGCGGAGCGTCTGAAAAAGGGCTTCGAAGCCGGAAGCAGTCTCCAGAACATGGTGCTGACGATTCTCAGGAGCATCCATTACTACACGCCGGAGGAGCTGGAACAGCTGTCCTCCAAAATGAAGATTCTCAACACCTACCAGGAGCAGGAGCGGTTAAAGCTCCGGGCGGATGAGTATTTCATCAACGGCAATTATCAGGCGGCAGTCTATGAATACGAGAAGATTTTAAATATTCGCCAGAGCGAGCGTCTTGGGGTGGATTTTTATGCCCATGTGTGGAATAATCTGGGCGTCTGTTTAACCCGGCTCTTCCTCTTTGGCCGGGCGGCTAAGGCATTCCGTACCTCCTATCAGTACCGGAAGGATCCGGATGTATTAAAGGAATATGTGTGCGCCATGCGTCTGGGGCTTCCGGAGGAAGATTTTGAGGAGGCCATGGAGCTTCAGAACATTCGAGGGGAGCAGCTAGAGTTTTTCACGGAAGAGTATGACCGCCTGGTGGAAGAATCCGGGGAGCATCTTAAGATGCCGGAGGATCTGGCGGAGCGGCTTTATGAGCTGGAGAGGGAGTATTATAGAAATACGCGGTACGCATAAAAAGCGGCGAGAATCGGAAATTAAGCTGTTTTATTTAGATGAGAACGACATAAAAGGGAGCCGCAGAGCGACTCCCTCCAGACTGTAGACAAAGTGGTGCTGGTAATTATTCCCAGCACCACTTTTCTATAAATACCGGTTGATTCGCAAAGGTTCTATTTCCATCCGTGCCTTTCCTCTATATAGTGTATATCGGAAACCATGCTGCTCTTTGGCTGTCCCAAAGATCCGTTCTATCGTTTCTTTTCGCAGCTGATAGATCTCTTTGTTTCCTATCGTATAACGGATATCTTCTGCCTTTTCCATATATTCTTCCCATACATGCCGGGTAACCATCTTTACATGATCTTTGCTTTCTGTACATTGATGTAAGTGGGGGCAGCTGCTGCAGAGTAATCCACAGCTTTTATATTCCCTATAACCATCTCTGTTTGTCGTACTGTACGTCAGGATTTCATTTCCCGGGCAAATATAACAATCATAATACTCATCATATGCATACTCATACTTCTTAAAGAACCCGTCCTTGGTCATAGGACGTTTATATGGAAAAAGCGGCTGGATTCCATCTTCTAACAGGCGGTGTGCAATGGCAGGCGTTTTATAACCGGCATCCGCAACAATCATATCCGGTTTAAATCTTTTCATCTTCTCATACAATAACGGAAATGTGCGGCTGTCATGTTCATTCCCCGGATGAACCGTATATCCAAGGATCCATCCATGCTTATCACACGCGGTTTCTACTGCATAAGCAAAAACGTGTTTATGCTCTCCTTTCCGAAACCATCCGCTTTCTGGGTCGCTGGTGCTGCATTTTTGTGTTTTTGCACCTTCCGGTATTTCTTTTTCCAAATCTTCCTGGCTGCTTCCGCCTCCTCCGGCCATCGGCGGCTGATGGTTACTTTTATCTTTCAATGGCTTTTTGCCATGCAGTTCCCGGTCTTTTGCGATTTCCTTCTGTAGTTCTTCTTCATACCATAATGCCTGTTTGCGGGCAACTCTTTTCCGCATCTTTTTACTGTTGGCACAAGCTTTGACATGTGTGGAATCCATAAAAATCTGCTCCGTATCCACCAGTTTACATTTCATACAGTCTTCCAGAATTTTTGAAAAAATCTGTTCAAAAAGGTCGGTGTCTTTAAAGCGGCGGGTATAATTTTTACCAAAAGTTGAAAAATGAGGGACTGGGTCCAGCATATCCAGTCCAAGGAACCATCGGTAAGCAACATTCACTTCGATTTCCCTGATTGTCTGACGCATGCTTTTGATCCCATAAAGATACTGAATAAAAGGAATTTTAATTAACATGACGGGATCCATACTTGGACGCCCGTTATCCGGGCAGTATTTTTCTTCCACAAGTTCATAGATGAAGTTCCAGTCAATCGCCTTATCTATCAATCGCAGCATATGGTTTTGAGGAACTATATCGAACATCTGCGTGGATACAGGAACGCAACAAGCAGAAACCACCGCAAAAACAGCGTGAGAAATCCATTGACAGAGATAGCCGGTAAAAAAACACCGTTAGCAGCCTGCTGACGGTGTCTACATATAGAAAAAATCAATGCTATTAAGTTACTTTTGTTCAATATCTATTTCCTTTATTAGTTCATGCAATTCTGGACTGTCTTTTAAGAACTCGGTTTCTTCATCTGTGTTAATTGACTGAATAATAGCTTTTTGAAGTTTTGGTCCAAATGATTTATCAACTTCTTTTGTTTGGATGTGGCGATATAATGGCGATTTGTTAATATCCCATTTTTTTGTGAGTGATTTTAGCATAGGCAATAGTATCTTCAAAGATTTAACCCTATTTTTTGTAGCGTTATAAAGTTGAAAATGTGCAACATAGGAATTGTATTCCCACAAATCAAATAACTGAGCAGCTTGCTTATCAACATCAGCGATATATTTTGCGGCCTCCATTCGTTCTTCTTTAAGTGCAATCTCCATTAAAGTCATTAACGCTGCGTGAATTTCATTTGTTGCAGATAATAGTTTTTCCTCTATCAGTTTCGCTGCCTTTTCTAAATCTCCTTGTGCAATATATATATTTGCCTGAGCCTGTTCTCTGTCCACAGGACTTTTCTTGGGGAGTGTATTGAGTATTTCCTGCGCTTGCTCATAATCTTGTTTTCCCATCAATTTAGAAATTAGACACGCTTGTGCTTGCTCTCTAATAGTCGCATCTTCACTTTGTGCTGCACGATAGTATAAAGATTCAATTTTTTCTCGATACATTTCGTTTGACTTGTTTTTGCTGCCATGAAGCATCAAGGCACCGTCTAACAGCATTGCTAAATTGCTCACCAGTAAATCGCAAGTAGGATATTCTTTTAACTTTTCAGTGGCAAGCAAATATCCTGCTTCAAAACCGTTTTTATCCATCGTTTCAGAAACTTCATTCATAAACAGTGCAACTTCTTTTTCTGACAAATCATCTTGAAAAGATAATAGCGTATTCAGGTCTGTATCGAGAAGTCGGGCAAGTGCTGGCAATAAAATTATATCGGGATATGAAGTTCCTTTTTCCCACTTATTTACAGCAGGTGCAGAAACCCCAAGGTAATTCGCAATCTGTTCTTGCGTAAAACCTTTCGCTAAACGTCGCTCACGAATTATTTCATTGATTTTCATAATGCTATCTCCTTTACGATTTAACTTTTTCGTACCTTTATTGTAGCATTAATTACTTACATTTTCTATTTATCACTTATTAACTTTCAAGAAGAAATATTAACCGGTAATTAAGTTCTTATCAAACAAGCGGTGTTCCTGTTCCTCAAACAGAAACACCGCTATGATTTTATTGATAAATAATTTCGCTATTTACAACTTCCATTGCACGGTTGTGAATGTTATTCATCAACTGCACCCACAGCATTTGATTTTCTGCTTTGAGCTGTTCTGTCACATTCTCTTTTGCAGCCATTTTCTTAACCAACCGACAAAGTATATTTTCGGCTTGTTCGTTGATGTCAGCAAGATAACTGTTCAATTTGCCACTTGTGAGCAGCGAAATATAAACCGCCCGTTTATGTTCCTGCAAGTAGTGTTTGTGTCGCTGTCCCCATAAGCCAATAGGCTTGTGTTCTTTTTCGGTTGGTAAAGTAAGGCAAGGAATATAATAATCTCCTTGCAGTTCATACCAAAGACCGTTGCTTTCATCATAAATATACTTGTCCATAAAAAATCCTCCGTTATAATATATTCGCACATATGTCACAGTTCTCCGACTGCCACACTTTGTTATATCTTGTTATGTGATTTTCTTGCCCTTAATTTTGCCCTTATAAGCAGTCAGGGAAAGAGTAAACAATTTTCAAAGTGGTTATGTATTGAGATAGGTTTCCAAAGCCACTCAGATACGCTTGAAAAAAAGCAGATGCTTTAGTATAATGGAACCATGGCAGAGACAGGAATCTGATAGGATGTGTGCCATTCATGAGAAAGGCGGTAGATGCCATTGAAAGCAGATACAATCACAAAGGATTATGTTAAAGATGCAGGCGTGTTTGCCGATATTTTTAATTACTATATTTACGGAGGGCGGCAGGTGATCCTGCCGGAGCAGCTTACAGAGCGTGACTCCACTAAGATCGCGCTGCCATACGGTGCGGACGGCGCAGTGATTCCTGTCCAGAAATTCCGTGATGTGCAGAAGTTGTATGCAGCAATGACGGACGGAAAGATTGAATATGTCCTTTATGGAGCAGAGAACCAGGCCGAAATTCATTATGCCATGCCTGTGAAGAACAATCTCTATGATGCATTGGAATACGCAGGACAGGTGGAAGAGGCGTCAAAATCGCACAGGAAGGAAAGGAGACGGAAAAAAGAGGAGGGGGAAGCGTCTGTTGAAGAAAGTAGGAAAACACCAAGTGCAGGTGAATTCTTAAGCGGTTTCTGGGTGGAGGACAGACTGATACCTTCCATTACGGTGACTATATTTTTCGGTTCGGAAGAGTGGGATGGGCCGTTAAGCCTGTTTGATATGATGGATGTGTCAGACCCGGACGTGCTTGCCTGCATGGACAATTACCATGTGCGGCTGATTGCCCCGGCGCAGATGGCGGATGAGGAGATCATGAAATTCCAGTCCAGCCTGCGGGAGGTTATGTTGTTTATCAAGTATTCGAAAGACAAGGAGAACTTAAGCAGGGTATTGGCGGCCAATGAAAGGCGTTTCCGGGAAGTAGAGCGTAGGGCGGCAGATGTGATCGAAGCAATTACAAATTCAGGCATAAAATATGATGAAGAAGACGAGGTGGTTAATGTGTGCCAGGCGATTCAGGAAATGAGGAAAGAATCTGAACGGGATGGAGAACGAAGAGGTGAGTTAAAAAAGGCTCAGGAAGCAGCTAGAAATTTTTATAATCTTGGAGTTGATGTTGAAAAAATTGCTCAAGGTGTAGGGTACGCTGTAGAAACAATAAAGCAGTGGCTTGGGCTTTCGAGTGATAATTAGTGTTGGCTTAATGTAGAAATGGAATGATACAATAAGTGGTAGATACAAACTCATCTCTTTTCGTGTGGATTTTTGTTTAGTCGCTTAAATTATACCGCAAAGAGACTGAGTTTGTATTTTTATTTTTAAAAAATCAAAAAGTTGTAAACTGGTGTTAGTACTATAATATTTAAAGCGGAAGGGTAATATGATAATCATTCTATGGAAGAGCAAAACTATAATATGCCAAGGATTCGTTCTAATACCCTTACGGATACTCCATCAATACATGCCTCTTCAGGATGGGTTGACTTGAACTGTTAAAATATGGAAAAGAGCTATAGGAAGCAGCTCTTTTTCCATAGATTATTTTTTCCTGCGAGCTATTCCTCACTTAGATCCGGAGCCACAATGCAATGAATTCCTTTTGCATTAAATCTCCGGATTTCTTCTTTCGTAATATGCCAGTCCGTAATCACCTGGTAAAGCTTCTGAGGTACATTCACCTGGATCAGGGAATCATCCCAGAACTTGGAGTAATCCGCCAGCACAAAGCACTGCTTGGCAGAATTTAAGATGGTCTGCTTCAGATCGGCCTCCTGGATATTCGGTGTAGTGATTCCGTGCTCATAGGAAATATGCTCGATTCCGATAAATACCTTGTCAAAAATCATTTTCCGAATGGTATCGGTGGTAATATAGCCGCTGGTGGCCCGGGAATCATGGCGGATCTCACCGCCGGCAAAAATAATTCTCAGATCCGGAGTCCCGATAAGCTCCGTGGCATGATCAAAAGCATTGGTCGCAATCAGAATATTCTGCTTGGGCTTGTTCCGAAGCAGCTTCACCAGCTCGAAGGTCGTCGTTCCGCTGTCGATATAGATGGTGTTGCCTTCCTCTATATAATCGTAAGCAGTCTGTGCAATCGCAGCCTTTTCCCTCAGATATTTTGTTTCACGAGTCTGATAAGACATTTCTTTTGCCGTGCCGATTGGCTTGATAGCGCCTCCCCAGGTTCGCTGGAGGAGGTATTCTTTTTCCAGGGACATCAGCATATTGCGGATAGAGACGCTGGATAAGCCAAGCTGTTCGCTCAGCTCCGATACGCGGACGCTGCCTTTCTGGTTGAGCTCCGCCAAAATAAAAGCTTTTTTTTCATCGTGCTTTAAACGATGCTGTTTTAAATTACCATTATTTTCATTCATAATCATTTTACTAGTGGGTGAAGAAGAAACAGAATATTCCATATTTTGTACAGTGACAGGGCGCTGAAGGTGTTTTAAAATAACTTCAACATCCCAAAAACGTTCTATAAAAGGTAAATCTATTATACCAAAATAAAAATATAAATCAAGCGAAATTAGGAAAAATTAGGAAAACAGAAAATTTTAATCGGATATACAATTAAAATCTTTCGAAAAATATATCGATTTATGAAAATAAAACAAAAAAACAAGCAAAATAGAAAGAAAATGTCCTGTGAATTGTGAAAATAAAACAAAAATAAAAAACTATATTGACAGCATATAAGAAAGTTGCTAAAATAAACTTACGAATTCGAAAGAAATAAGCAAAATATCTTTCGAAAAAAGTTACGAATATGGCGCGCAAGTATTCAAAACAAAAAATAAAGTGTGGAGGTATGAGAAATGAAGAAGAGTTTAGCAATTCTTTTAGCAATGGGATTAGTTTTAGGAATGACTGGCTGTGGATCATCCCAGAAACCTGCAGACAATGAGCCGCCTGCGGAGAGCACAGAACCGTCACAGGAAGCAGAAGCTCCTGCTGACACAGATGCAGAAACAGAAAAAGAGATAAAAGTCGGCGTAGCTATGAAAACCCAGGACGGTGCTTACTTTACGGCATTAGCAACACATGTGAAGGAATATTGTGAAGCAGAAGGCTGGTCCGTATCCATTTTAAATGCAGATTCCGACACCTTAAAAGAAGCGGAGAATATGGATACCTTTATTACGCAGGGATATGATTTAATCTTTATGGATCCCTACGAAACGGACGGATGTATAGAAGCAATCAACAAAGCCAATGCAGCAGGAATTCCGGTTATCTGTATGGACAACAGCTGCGGCGAAGCAGCAGAAAACGTAACTACTGTTTATTCCGATAATCTTCAGAACGGCCGAGAGGTAGGGCTGTGGATAGGAGCCAACAGCTTTGATGCAAGCGAGACCATTTCTTCTGTACTGATTGCAGGACAAAAGGGAAATACAGTAGGACAGGAGAGAAGGACAGGCGTTATTTGTGGTGTGATTGAAGCTCGCAGTGGATGTTCAGAGGAAGAAGCCTGGGAAGCAGCAAAGGCTATGGAAGCAGATCTAATCAATAGCGGAAGCGCAAAGAACGAGGATGCTAACTTCGAGATTCTCGGAATCGGCTGGGGCGACTGGAATGCAGATGGAGGGTTATCTGCAGCAGAGGATTTGCTGGTTGCAAATAAAAACATTAATTTCCTCTTTGGAGAGAATGACGCAATGGTTATGGGCGCTATGACGGCAATTGACAACGCAGGTCTGTCCGAGCAGGTTGTTCTTGCAGCAGCAGCTGACGGACAGAAGGAAGCCTATGAGCTGATTAAAAACGGAACGCCTTATAAGGCTACCGGTGAGAACAATCCTCAGGTTGTAGCAGAAACAGCGGTAGGCATCGCAAAGGAAATCCTTCTTGAGGGAGCAGATCCTACCGGATATGACCAGTATACAACAACACCGGCCAACTGTATTAATCCGGATAATGTGGATGAGTTTTATAATCCAGAAGCGTTGTTCTAGTGTTATTAAAAAAATGAAAGATTCTTCCTTAGTGCCGTCTTTCTGGCGGCACTAATTTTAAGGGCCGAGGAGGACAGATATGGAAAATGGTGGCTATCGTGTTGAAATGGATCATGTAGAAAAATCATTCGGAGGCGTCTGCGCCTTGGGTGACGCCAGATTACAGGTACGGCCCGGCGAAATACATGCCCTGGTGGGAGAAAACGGCGCCGGGAAATCCACATTGATGAAGATCCTGGCAGGAGCCTTGGAAAGAGATGCAGGGACAGTAAAAATAGAAGGCCGAGAGGTTCATTTTTCCAGCCCAAGAGATGGAAAAGCGGCAGGCATTGCGACCATCTACCAGGAATTTATGCTTGCCCCGGATCTGACCGTTACGGAAAATATTTTTATAGATCGTTTGAGCAGCCAGGGGAAAATCATCAAGTGGAAAAACTTAAATGAACAGGCCGAGAAGCTTTTGGCGGAAATGGGATTTGAAGACATCAACCCCAGAAGAAAGGTGGCAAATTTAAGCGTTGCCTACCAGCAGGTCGTAGAAATCTGCAAATCCATTTCCAGAAATGTAAAGGTATTGATTTTAGATGAACCTACAGCTGTATTGACTGTGAAGGAAATCGAGAAGCTGTTTGCCCTTCTAAAGAAGCTGAGAGCAGACGGGGTAAGCATTATCTACATATCCCACCGACTGGAGGAGATTTTCGAAATCTGCGATAGAATTACAGTGATGAAGGACGGATGCTTTGTTGACTGTGTCCCTACAACAGAGATTGATAAAGAACAATTGATGCGTAAGATGGTCGGAAGAGAACTGAAGCAGATGTTCCCCGAGAGAAATGCAAAATTGGGAGATGTTGTAATGAAGGTCTCCAACCTCACGGGTTCCGCATTGGTGCAGGATGTCAGCTTCCAGGTAAGAGCCGGAGAGGTTTTAGGTTTTTACGGCCTTGTGGGCGCAGGCAGAACAGAAACCATGAGAGCTGTATTTGGAGCGGATAAGTGGAGCTCAGGGGAGATTACATTCCTGGGGCAGCCGGTGCATTTTAAGTCGCCGAAACAGGCAGTTGCAGGGAAATTGGGAATGCTGCCGGAAGATCGGAAAAGGCAGGGAGTCCTTCTGGAACAAAGCATCAAAATGAACGTCACGATAACTGTGATGAAAAAGGTTCAAAAATACGGAATCTTCCATAAAAAGAAGGAAGCCGGATTTGTGAAAGAGCTGTTAAAGAAGATGAATACCAAGTATGCGGCCATGGAACACAAGGCTTCCAGCTTGAGCGGGGGCAATCAGCAGAAAGTAGCACTTGCAAAATGGCTTGCGGCAGACTGCAGGTGCATGATCCTGGATGAACCTACCAGAGGCGTTGACGTGGGGGCGAAGGTTGAGATTTATCACTGCATCAATCAGCTTGCGGAGGCTGGAATTGCCATTATCATGGTGTCTTCCGAAATGCCAGAGCTGATGGGAATGTGCGACAACATTGTGATAATGCACCAGGGAAAGGTGCGCGGCGTTTTGGGACGTGATGAATTTACAGAGGATGGCATTATATTTGCGGCAATGGGAGGTAACGGATGATGAAGCAGGAAAAGAAGACCTCGCTTTTGGAAATAAAGAAATTTTTATTAAAAAATAATACATATTTAATCGGCTTAATTTTATTTGGAGCTTGTGCGGCGGCTTCAAAAGACTTTCTGACAATGGGCAATCTGGTAAATATCTGTCAGCAGTATGCTGGCACGATTATTGTTTCCACAGGTATGCTTTTTGTGATTCTGACAGGAGGAATTGATCTTTCTGTAGGCTCCATTGTGGCAGTGGGAAGCGTTTTGTCTGCATATGCGCTGACATCCTGGGAGTGGGGTGTATGGCCGGCATGCCTTATCAGTATTGCCGCCGGTGTGGTATGCGGATTGGTATCCGGATTCTTAGTGGCAAAAACAGGTATGGCTCCTTTTGTTGCAACCCTCGCTATGATGACAATGGCCAGGGGAGCGGCCTATATGATTTCCAATGGAGCCCCAATCATAACACCGAGCGGAACAATCGGCGCTCTTGGAACGGCAAAGATATTTCCCTGGCTGACCTGGCTTACGGTGATTGCGGCAGTTTTGGTAGCTGCTGCATGGTTTCTGCTGAATTATCTTTCCTTTGGAAGAATGGTTATTGCAATCGGCAGCAATGAAGAAGCGGTTCATCTGGCAGGAATTAATGTTACACCGGTAAAAATATCAACATATGCCATTTCCGGCTTTTGTTCTGCAATCGGAGGAATTATTGCCTGTTCCAGAACGGCAATCGGATCCCCGGCGGTAGGAACCGGCCTGGAATTGGATTGCATTGCAGCCTGTGTTATCGGAGGTGCAAGTCTGAACGGAGGCTCCGGATCGCCGATAAAGACCGTCATCGGCGTCTTGATACTTGCCTTGATTGGAAATATTATGAACCTCCTGGCGGTTCCGTCGTATCCGCAGGATGTAATTAAAGGTTTGATTATTATTTGTGCTGTATTATTGCAGAGATTCAGCAACAGTTCGGAAAACTGAGCGAATGTGGGATTTACCAAAGAATCGAAAAAAATAAAACGAATTCGATTGAGGAGGATAGACAATCATGTCAAAAAAAATAGTAGGAATCTATGACCTTGGAATCACAAAGGAGATGATGGAAAAGCTTTGTGAGATGGAGGAATTCGGATATTCTGTAGAATTAATCGAAAAAACAACCGGAGAGGATGAGCTGTCCTACCAGGCATCCATGCTTTCCGTAGAAGTAAACGGGCCAGAGAAAACACCCATCAATCCAGCCGTATTTGAGGCAGTGAAAGAAGCAGAGATCGTAGTGACCCACTTTGCGCCAGTAGGGAAAAAATTGATGGAAGCAGCGCCCGGCTTAAAGGTGATCGCCACCTGCAGAACAGGAATGGAAAATATCAATATGGAGGAGGCCGAAAGAAGAGGAATCCAGGTAATCAATGCGCCCGGAAGAGCGGCAACGGCAGTGGCTGATTTTACCGTAGGCGCCATGCTCTGCCAGATCCGGAACATAGCAAGGACCGACGAGGACATTAAGCATGGAGGGTGGGCCAAGAAATTCCCCAACTCCAAGGATTCCTATAATATGTGCGACTATCGCGTGGGACTTATCGGCTTCGGCGACATTGGAAAAAAGATAGCGGTTCGTTTAAAAAGCTTCGGCACAACTGTGCTCGCCTATGATCCCTTCTGCCCGGCAGAAAAGATTGAGGAATCAGGCTGTGTTCCTGCCGATCTTGACACGCTGTTGGAAACCTCAGATATCGTTTCCATTCATGCCAGACTGACCGAGCAGACCAAAAATATGTTCAACGCAGAAATGTTTGCCAAAATGAAGTCCACGGCAATTTTTGTAAATACGGCAAGAGCCGGCCTGGTAGATGAGGATGCTTTGATAAAGGCGCTGCAGGAAAAGAAAATCGGCGGAGCCGTGCTGGATGTGTTTAAAGAGGAGCCGCTGTCGGAGGGACATCCTTTACGTAAGATGGAAAATGTAACACTTGCCGCCCATCTGGCGGGCACCAGCCAGGGAACCTTCAGCGCATCTATTGAGATTATCCTTGAGGACTTAAAAAATTATGCCAAGGGACAGGCGATGGCTCATGTGATGCATGGATGACGGGAGGTTGGAAGCTTGAAGCAAAGAGAAGCATTTTTGGCTCTGGATTTTGGCACTTCAAACGTACATGTGACCTTGATTGATTCCGCAACGGCAGAAGCAATCGCAGGAACCAGCAAAAAGTACGGCTGGTATACGCCAAAACCAAATGAGATCGAATTGCATGCCGAAGAGATATGGGATGCCTCCGAACATGCGGTTGCCAGGCTGTTGAAATGCCTGCCGCAAGGAGTACATATCATCGGGCTTACCTTTTCTTTTTTCGGCGATAACATTACGGCTGTTGACCAAGAGGGAAATGCCCTCTATCCGATGCTTCCCGGCTTCTGCGGCCGATCCGGGGAAGAGGTCCGGCAGATGGAGAGGGAGATTGGAGCCGGGGAGTACGCTAAGATCACAGGAAACACCTTATCCACCCTAAGCTCTGTGTCAAAGATTCTCTGGTTAAAGAAGAACAGGCCGGAAGTTTTTGAAAGGGCGGCAGGATTTTACTCCAACCAGCAGTATATTTTGCACCGGCTTGGATTTCCAGGCGTACAGGATGTGACAATGGCTGCCAGAAAACTGGCTTTTGACGTAAAGGGCTGCCGCTGGTCGGAGCCCCTGCTGGAGCTGATGGGAATTCCGGCAGAAAAGCTGGGGACCAATATCCTGGAGTCTGCTGCAACGGTTGGAAGCATTCGTTCCTATGGAAGGGTAAAGCTGCCGTACGAAATCCCCGTTACCATCGGTTCCCACGACGTATCGGCCTCCCTTCTCTCCACAGGGGTTCAGCTGGAGCACTCAGATACTATGGGCGTTTTGATGGGAACCTATGAGCAGATCGGGTATTTTTCCGATACCTTTGTAGAAGGCTGCAATGACTTTGAAGATTCTTTGATTTTTTCCTGTTGTTATAACGCTCCTTTTAAAGGAAAGTATACAGTCATGGATGCGTTTCCCACGGCGGGAGCCCTGCTGGAATGGTACTGCAAAAAGATCCTAAAGGATGAGAAGGCGGATATCGGGAAGATGATTGAAGCAGCAAAGCTTGATGGGGAGAATCCTCTGCTGTTTTTACCCTATGTAGAGAATTTCCACGGGGCCGTTCTGGGCATGGGGCTTGGCACAACCACAGAAGAGATTTTCGAAAGCCTTCTGGAGAGCCTGGCATTTCAATTTGTTGCGTGTATTGATTATATCCGATCCACCCGGGAGGAGCCCTTCACCAGGATTCATTTCGGCGGAGGCGGTTCCCGTTCGGAGAAGCTTCTTAAGCTCCGGGCCGATCTGATTGGAGCGCCGGTAGGACGGATGGAGAATCTTGAGCTGCCTTCCATAGGGGCCTGTATGCTGGCCGGGATTGGAAACGGTATTTTTCAGGATGCAGAAGATGCGGCTGCAAAAATGGTAAAGGGGGTGGAGTATTTTTATCCCCAGGAAGCAAACAGGAAAAAATACGAGGACAAATACAGAAGGTATAAAGATATTTCTGCCGTTTATCTGCGTGGGTAGCGGCTCTTTGACCAGAGACTTTCGATAGAAGGAGAAAACGATGGCGATTATAACAAGAAGAGAAGAAGTGGTGAAAATATATGAAAGTGTAGCAGAAAAGGGCTGGGTCATTCCCTGTCTCTGCACGGAAAATCTGACAACCACCGAGGCAATTATTTCGGCTGCCAGTGAATTCGCAAGGGACAACCATCTGGAACGGGTTCCCGTAACACTGGCGATCACGGTTCAGTATGAGCACCGTTCCCAGTCCAGGAATTATACACACAGCCGGAACTGGGACACAGGGCTTAAGCTCTTCCAGGCAGACGCAGAGGTTCTGATGCGTGAGGGAGGAGATTATGAAAATGTGGATCTTCTGCTGCACCTGGATCATGTGCAGCATGATCTGGACGCAGATCTCTGTGACAGCGATCTGAGCAGTTTTTCTACCATTATGTACGATGCTTCCAATCTGCCGCTGGAGGAAAATATTGCTAAGACAAGGGCATTTGTAGAGAAAAAGGGGAAGGACATTGTGATTGAAGGCGCCTGTGACGAGATTGTAGACGCAGGCGGCGAAGCTCACAACGATATTACAACTGCGGACAAGTGTGCCGATTATATGAAACGCACCGGAGTCGATATGGTGGTAGCCAATCTTGGGACAGAGCACCGGGCTTCGGGAAAGGATCTTCAGTATCACGGGGAGGCGGCCCGGGCCATCAAAGAACTGATTGGGCCGAAAATCGTACTTCACGGAACCTCTTCCGTATCCAATGAGCAGGTAAAAAAGCTCTTTGCGGACGGCGTCTGCAAGGTAAACATCTGGACGGCTCTGGAAAGAGATGCTTCTCCTAAGCTGATGGAATTCCTGGTGCACAATGCCTCAAAGGCGGCCGGGCCGGGGACAGTGGAGCATCTTCAAAAGGAAGGCTATCTGACCGATCGTTGCGTGACCGGAGAAAAGGAAGCGCTGAGCGCCTTTACCACAGCAGCCAGACAGGATGTGGTTTTTGAGGCTATGAAGCAGATTGTGCGTGAGTATCTGGATATGTGGTATGTCCTGCGGTAAGATTTCGTGAATGAGGCTTGGGGCCTGTATAAGACAGGCCGGCAATATAGAGAATGAAAGGAACGGAAGAATATGAAGGCAGTCATGTACGGCGGAGGAAATATCGGCCGGGGTTTTATCGGCATGCTATTTTCGGAATCCGGCTATGAAGTTACGTTTGTGGACGTGGCAGAGACCGTGGTGGAGCAGCTGCAGAAAAAAGGGGAATATCCTCTGCGTTATGTGTCCGGCCGGGGACATGAGGATTTGAGAGTGAGGCCGGTTACGGCGGTAAACGGAAAATATATGGAGCAGACGGCAAAGGCCATTGCAGAGTGCGATATTATGGCGACGGCTGTGGGGGCCCGTATCTTAAAGCTGATTGTTCCCAATCTGATAGCAGGACTGCGCAGGCGGTGGGCAGAGGGCAGAGGGGCTTTGAACATTATTATCTGTGAGAATCTTATGGATGCAGACCGGATTCTGGAGGGGATGCTGAAGGAACAGCTTACGGAGGAAGAGTGCCGGATATTTGATGAGCAGGTGGGCCTGGTGGAGGCTTCTATCGGGCGCATGGTGCCGGTTCAGACAAAGGAAATGCAGGACGGGGATCCGCTGCGTGTCTGTGTGGAGCGGTACGGCTTCCTGCCGGTAGACAAATCCACCTTCAAAGGTGAGATTCCGCAAATCAAAAATATGATTCCTTTTGAGCCTTTTGATTTTTTCATCAAGCGGAAGCTGTATGTCCACAATATGGGACATGCCGTCTGTGCTTATCTGGGGGATCTTCTGGAGCTTGATTACATTTACCAGGCGATTGATAAGGATGAGATTTACATTATTGTCCGCAATGCCATGGAGGAAAGCGCAGCGGCTCTGTCCGCAAAGTATGAAGTTCCTCTTGGGGATATTATGAAGCATATTTCCGATCTTTTGTACCGGTTTACCAATGGAGCCTTAAAGGATACCTGCAAGAGAGTAGGCGGTGATCCGGGGCGGAAGCTGTCGCCGGAGGACAGGCTTATAGGCTCTGCCCGTCTGGCCCTCTCCCAGGAGATTGTCCCGGCTTACATAGCCGTAGGAGCGGCGGCAGGCGTGTGGCAGTACATAAAAGAAACGGAAGGGATGGAGCAGACCCAGAAGCAGGCGGAGAATGTTCTGGCCGAGGTTTCCGGCCTGGAAAGAGGCGGAGAGCTTATAGAGCTGATTCTGGGGATGTATCAGCTGATTTTAAAAGGAAGAAGCATTGGAGAGCTTCGCAGAGCTGCGGATAGGGTGAAGGCGGAGAGTATGAGGGATGTAGTGTAGTGTAAGGCTTGAAAAATGGGGCTGTCGCAAAATAAGACAGCCCCTATTGCATATTTTGGGAATAGTTCATAGCCTTTTGGCTAAGCTCACGGACAGTGAGCCCTTCATCTAAGGATTGCTCACGCCATTTTGTATAATCGAAAGGTTCTTTTGTTATTAATACAATAAAACGCTCCGCATCAACATAACCCAATTTAGAAATTAATGCATTGATTCCTTCCTGCTTAATAATGGTATCTGTTTTCATATTCATTCCTCCATTTCATTTACAAAAACAATGGGGCTGACAATTTTGATTTCCGGGATTGGAGTATTTAAGAGTTTTTTATCCGTGGTTAAGTAATATTCGCAGTGGGCAGCCACAGCACAAGATATGTGGAGGGCATCATATGTTTTTATCCCTTTTAAAGCAAGGGATTCTGCAAATGTAAGAATTGCTTCTGTTTCTTCTGAAATATATGTGGAAGCGATTGTTCTCCAGGGAGCAATTGCTATCCGTTTTTCCTCATATGGATTTTTCCCGTTTTCATAATCTAAAATGTAAGACCATGTCAAATCGTAGATGCCTTCTCTTATTTTTCCCTGAATATGTAATTTTGCTTGTGCTTCAAGATGAATTTTGATTTGGCTTTGGTCATCAAAAGGCCTGTTGTAGCAGCAGTTATCCAGATAGATGTTCAAGTATATTTCACCACCTTTAATTTTATAGATAAGTATAGCATAAAACAATGAGTTTGAGAATGAAATAATAAAGACTTTTTCAGACACTTCCAGTCCTCCGTTACTGTTCACTCCGTGCCCAGTAACAGTCCTCCTTCAGCTATATTCCGTCAATAGCATGTAAAAGAGGCAAACGGCGGAAAGAACAGGCTTACATATCTTTATGGCTTTGCATTTGAAGGGAAAAACGGTTACTGTTCACTCCCAATGTCATTAAGTTAAACAAGGCTTGTCAGAGGAACCCTGCCATAAATCAGCCATATATTGTGATGATATGAGGATTCTGTTAGCTGTCAGAAGTTCTATAAGCTGATC
>CAJTFE010000040.1 GCA_910575725.1 Clostridia bacterium
GGGATGGTCAAGAGGGAAACGTGCCGCATCCTACAGCACGCTCTTGTAGATAGTATTTGACACTTGAGAATTAAATTTGACGTTTTTGTGCGGGAGACAGGAACTTTAGTTTGCTGGGCTACATGCAGAGCTGGTGGTCCAGGCAATGGAAGGGGCAGTCTTGATCGGAGAAAGGGAGCCGTTATCCGTGGTGAGGAGACCCTTTTACGGGATGCTCCGATTGTTGGAAATGACAGAGAAAGAGGCCATGGAGATCCTGGAGAAAGGAGGATTTTTGGATGGGTAAATCCGTATACAAGCTGCTGGATCATAAAGGGCGGGTGTTGATTCCGAAGGAAATGCGGAATGCAGCCGGGATGGAGTATGGGGATATCGTAGGTCTGGGATTAAAAGACGGAAACGTGTCGGTGCGGAAGGTCAGCATCATTGAGGTGGGGGACCAGTCACCGGAGGCAGTGGAAGCCTATGTGCGGGCGGCCATCCGGACCATGCCGGACGATACCCGCCTGAGCCTGATCTCCGACCTGTCCGGGCTGATGCGCCAGAAGGAGGGATGAAGGGATGGATAGACCGACAGAAGAAAAGGATGAAAAGCGTGCCTATACAGCAGAGGACTGTGAGGAAACTGGATACGGCATGTGCCTGACAGGGAAAGTGATCGTGGTCTGCCAGGATGCATTTCCGGACGGCTGCGGGAACCAGCTTTATTTCTGCACAGGAGGGAGCGGGGCGGAACCGGATTCCGTGGAGCATACCGTGTCAGGAGTCAGCCTGGAGAACGGGGAGGTAACCTGCTTCCGGCGCTCCCAGATCCTGGGAACCTTAAAGCCGCAGCTTCTTCCAGAACAGGCAAAGCTGCAGCTGTCCCAGATCCACCCCATCGGGGCGCTCCCATTAGAAGGGCATGAACCGCTCTATTCCGGATACAGTTTTCTGGAAGACGGGCGCTATGCAGCCGGGGTCTGGCTGTGCAGCGAGAAGGAAGCCATGGACTATGTTGAAATGCAGAAACCCTACCAGCATAAAGTGATGCTGTGTGACCGGGACGATTTCTGCGTGATGGAGGTGGTGGCCGGGAAAATGGTGTTCCCGGATGAAGAGATACTCCGGAAGCTGCAGGGGCAGGCGGACGGCGGGAGCATGGAACTCACATAGGAAAGGAGGGATGCCCTGTGCGAGGGATACGCATGGAAAATGGAAGGATCCTGTACTTCGGGAACCTGGCCGGGTATGTCACCGGGAACAAGGCCGTGGTGGACCCGCTTTTTTCCGGTGACGGGCTGAACCGTTTTCTGGAGAAACAGAAAGGGATCCGGGAGGTGGAATGGCGGGACGGCGTCTATGACCGCCTGATGAACGGGCAGGATGACCTGTCGGACGGCCCAGTGTTAAAGAACATCCGGATCTGGCAGCTGAAGCCGTCTGTGGACGTGCATATGAAGTTCATCGGCTATGACCGGATGCGGGAGCGGTTCGGGGAGCCTTCGCCGGAGGATTACCAGCTGGTGTTTGACGGGGAGGCCGAGACCAATAACCTGGAGGAGATCTACAACAAGTTCAACGCGGGCCTGCATCCTCCGGGATATACGGGCCATTCTCTGTCCATGTCGGACGTGATCGAGCTGTATGACGGGGAGGGGAGCGAATTCCACTACGTGGATGAGCGGGGCTTTCAGACCATCGCCTTTGGAGGGCCGGAGCCGGTGCAGAGTCCTGTCATGCAGCTGTAGCGGCGGCAATGGCGGCATGTCCGGGATCAGAAAATAAAGCCTGTATGACAGAAAGAAAAGAGGAGGAACCATACCATGAAAAAGAGGATCAGGAACTTAAAGGAAAGAGCATCCGGCAGGATCTTTGCCGGGTATATGGCACTGAAAGAGCAGAAGGGAGAAGGGTTCGTGGATACCGCCATCAAGATCCTGATGGCGGTGATCATTGGAGCGCTGGTGCTGGCGGGACTGTATGCCCTGTTTGACGAGACTGTGCTGCCGACCCTGACCCGCCGTGTGCAGGAGATGTTCAGCTATTCAGGCTGACAGCCGGAAAGGAGATGGAAATGGCAAAAACACAGAAAACAGCAACAGTGCAGCCAGCGGCAGCCGTGCAGGAAAGAGGATATGCCCCTCTCCAGTATGATGTAAAAATCCATTCCCTCTATCCGGAGGGGAGCTGCCGGGCTTCGGCCTCGGTGAACTTAAACGGGAGCTTCGCCATCCGGGGACTGAAGGTCATGGAAGGGACAAACGGCCTGTTCGTCTCCATGCCAAGCTACCGGACCGGAAACGGAGAGTATAAGGATATCTGTTTCCCCTGCACCAAAGAGGCCAGAAGCCAGCTGAATGAGGCGGTATTACATGCCTACCACCAGTCCCTGTCCCAGAATCAGGATCAGGGAAACCAGAACCAGCCGGTGCAGGATCAGGGCCAGGCGGCTCCGCAGATGAGCATGTGAAAGAAGGAGGAAGGCCGTGGCAACCTTTTTTGAAAAAGAAATGAGAAAGCTGTTCCGGCAGGGACTGGATTTTCCGGAAACTGTCTTCGCTGGCCGTGTCTGCTACGGAAAACTGAATGAGGATGTCCGGGTGCGGATGGAGTTTGCGACAGAAGGGGTGTCGGACCAGTATTCCGCGCTGAAGGTGACCCTGCTGAACCGGAGGGAAGGCCCTCTGGACAGTCTTCTGCTGAGATTTGCGGATGTACTGGGAAAGAAGCCGACCACAAATCCCAACTTCAAGGAAGGGATCATTCCACATATCTGGAAGAATGGAAATGACTTTGCCTGGTATGTCTACCAGCCCACGGCGGCGGACTATAAGACCCTTGCGGATGCGGTGGGCAGTTATACATCCATGTTCCAGGGGGAGGATCTGTCCCCGGGCATGGGCGGCATGACAATTTAGTGGATATGCTTCATTCTATGGAAAATCCTTGTTGGTATTGGTCATAGCTATTCCGCCCGGTTTTCCATATACTTGGCTTACAGGAAGGAGAGACGGTTATGGAAAAACGGAAAAACTTATGTGCCATGATCTCGGAGGAACTGCACGGGAGGGTGAAGCAGGAGCAGGAGGCCCTTGCGCTGACCCTGGCGCAGTATGTGGAGATGGTACTGGAGGAACATTTTAAGAAAGGCGGGAAAGAGATGGCAAACGGGACAAGGACGCTGGCATTCCAGGTATCGGAGGAGTTGTTCGCACGGGTAAAGGGATACCTGGCAGAGCATCCGGGACTGAGCCAGAGGGAGTTTGTGATCGGTCTGATCACGAGGGAACTGGAACGGTACGAGGCCGAAGCGGCTGGAGAAAATAGGACGGAGGCCGAAGGAGCCGAAAGGAATACCGCTGAGGCGGGAGAAGCCAGGGAAGAGCAGGAAGCAGATACAGAAGCATCATAGAGGAGAGGGAAGGCCGCCGCTTTTTGTGGCGGCTTTCTGCAGGAAAGAAGCTCTGAAGCCCCAACGGGGATTTAGATAAAAAAGAAGATGGAGGAAAAAGAATGCCGAGAAGAGATGACCAGACACAGAGGACAGCCGTACAGGCTTCCCAGCAGGAAGCAGCACAGTCGGAGGTTCTGCCGGTAACCGGAGTGGCGATCCACACGGACAGCCGGAGAGGAGAATTCCTGGCAACAGCAGATGTGGAACTGGCCGGGATCTGCACCATCCGAAACGTTAAGATCAAGGAGGACGACTATGACCTGACGGTGGTGATGCCCAGGACGAAAATGGCGGACACCAGGGAATACAAGGATGCCTGCTTCTTTGAAAGCCGGAGCCTGCGGGAACAGTTCGATCAGGCGGTCAGGGAAGCATATACCCAGACTTTGGCCATGCAGGAGGAGCAGGCTTCGGGAGAGGAACAGACTTCCGGGGAAGCGCAGACTGCGGGAGAAGGGCAGGTTTCCGGGGAGGAACCGGACCTGGACGATGCCAACTTCCAGGAAGAGGAGGATCCGGAGCAGGAGGAGGGCATGGGCGGGATATCCATGTAGTAGCGGCAGGCAGGAGATCGACAGAAAACGGAGAGAATCAGAAACCAAAGAGACCAAAGAAATGCGGCAATCTCTCGGTGGAACGGGAGGTGCCGGATGAGGCAGGCGCATCTGTACGCCTGCCTCCGTCTGTTTTATCAGCAGAAAAAGGAGGAGACGATTTTGAGAAAAGTAATGATCCAGTTAGGAAACCGTGTGTCCCGCAGGGCATTCCAGATCCGTCAGGCACTCACCAACAGGTCAGGGGAAGGGTTCGTGGATACTGCCATCAAGATCCTGATGGCAGTGGTCATCGGGGCGCTGGTGCTGGCAGGCCTGTACGCGCTGTTCGATGAGACGGTCCTGCCCACGCTGACCCGCCGTGTGCAGGAAATGTTCAACTATGCCGGCTAGGGCTGGTATAGCCCTGATCCTGCCGGCTCCCTGGCTTTTGTCCGGACTGAAGAGTACAGATGTCTGCCATCTGGGACAAATCCCGGCACTGGTACAGGCGGTCCTGTTTGCGGCGCTGTTACTGGCAGCGGCCTGGATCGACTACCAGGAGCATATCATCCCAGATATCCTGAACCTGGGGATCGCATTGTCGGCGCTTCTGTGTTTCCGGCCAGCGAATCTCTGGGGACTCCTGGCTGCGGTACCTTTCCTGGTTGCGGCCATGGGAGGAGGGATGGGCGGTGGGGATGTGAAGATGGTGTCAGCCTGCGGCCTGGTCCTGGGGTTCTGGGATGCGATGTTTGGATGCCTCATCGGGCTGTTCCTGATGCTGTGTTCCTGCCTGGTCGTTTCAGGAGGATTGCGGGGGAAGGAAGCCCGGCCCATGGCTCCATTTCTGTCTGCCGGCTTTCTGGCAGCTTACGTTCTCCCATAAGGAAGGAGTGTGTTTCTTCCGGGAAAATGTCAACCATCTGTGACAGGGGGCATTTTAGAAACTGTTTATGGCTGTCAGATCCGGCAGCCTGTTTTTCTTTCAGGAAGGAGGAGATGCGTATGAAGAAGATCCTGCTTGTTGCAGGTGCCCTTGCTTCGGTGTCCGCCGCAGTTTTCTGTGTACTGCGCCGCCGTAAGAAGCATTATGGATCGCCCTGCTAAAAAGAAACTGTGAATAAGGAAAAGACTGCGGCATGCCGGAAGGATACAGGCTGCCGCAGCCTTGTATCGGAAGGAGGAAACAATGAGCTTTTTTAAGAATCGGACGGTGATCGGGGTGATCTGCATCATCCTTTCCCTGGTCATCTGTTTTGCGGTGACGCCGCTGTTCAACAAATCCATGAGCCAGAAGACGGAGATCGTCCGGGTGGTGAAGGAGATCCATTTGGGGGATGAGATCACAAAGGATATGGTACGGATGGTGGAGGTGGGCGGCTACAACCTTCCGGAAGGTGTGGTGAAGGATACGGCCACGGTGATTGGCAGGTTCGCCTCTGCGGACATGGTTCCCGGCGATTACATCATCAGCTCCAAGATCGCAGATGCCCCTGCGGCGGAGAATGCCTATCTCTACAGTCTGAACGGGGAGAAGCAGGCTATCTCCGTCACGGTCAAGGCCTTTGCCAACGGCCTGTCCGGCAAGCTGATGAGCGGTGACATCGTCTCGGTCATTGCCCCGGACTATAAGAAGCAGGGAGTCACGGTTATCCCGGCAGAATTGCAGTATGTGGAAGTCATCGCGGTAACCGCCAACAGCGGCTACGATGCCAATACCGGAGAACAGGCGGAGGATGAGGACCGGGAGCTTCCGGGAACGGTCACTCTTCTGGTGTCCCCGGAACAGAGCAAAGTGCTGGCGGATCTGGAGGCGGACGGAAAGCTGCACCTTTCCCTGGTGTACCGGGGAACGAAGGAGAATGCGGGGAAATTCATAGAAGCCCAGGACGAACTGCTGGAAGCGCTGTATGCCCCGGAGGAAGAGGATAGCGAAGGGGAGGAAACAGAAGGAGAGAAAACGGAAGAAGGGGAAGCGGAAGGCACAGGAGATGAGGCGGATTCCCAGGAGACACAGGAATCTTCAGAGCAGAAAGAAGGAAGCAGCGAAAAAACAGAGGACACAGCGAACACGGAGGGAGACAGGGAGGCTCCTGCCAGCGGGGACGGGGAGGAGCAGTAGATGAACTTTAAAAAGAATGGAATCTTTGGCCGCAGGGAGGATGGCGGCCAGAGGGAAGCGGAGTATGACGGGTACGGCTCCCCGAACCAGGTGCTGGCAGTCTGGGGAAGCCCTGGCAGCGGCAAGACCACGGTGGCGGTGAAGCTGGCCAAATATCTGGCAGGGAAGAAGAAAAACGTCATCCTCCTGCTGTGCGATATGACCGCCCCCATGCTGCCCTGCATCTGCCCGCCCGGAGGACTGGAATGCGAGCATTCCCTGGGCAGCGTTCTGGCGGCGGTGCGGGTGTCGGAATCCCTGGTGAAGCACAACCTGGTCACTCATAAGAAGTACGGCTGTCTCACCTTCCTTGGGATGTTAAAGGGAGAGAACGAGTACACTTATCCGCCCTTTACGGCCAGCCAGGCATCGGAGCTGATCCAGTGCCTGAAAGGGATCGCTCCCTATATCATCATCGACTGCGGAAGTTATATCGCCAACGACATCCTCTCGGCGGTGGCCCTGATGGAATCGGATGCGGTGCTTCGGCTGGTGAACTGTGACTTAAAGAGCATCAGCTACCTGTCCAGCCAGCTTCCTCTCCTGCGGGACAACAAATGGGATGCGGACAAGCAGTATAAGGTGGCCAGCAATGTAAGGACGGATGAGGCCAGTGACCACGCGGAACAGGTGCTTGGAAATGTGGCCTTCCGCCTGCCCCATTCCCCGGAACTTGCCAGACAGACCCTTTCCGGGAACCTTCTGGCGGACCTGTCCCTGCGGGACAGCCGTGGCTTCCGCAAAGAACTGGAAGCGGTCAGCAGGGAGGTGTTCGGATGTTAGGGGAAAAAAGATCGCAGGAACTGTTTGGCCCGGCAATGGGGCAGGCGGCTTCCGGGAATGGGCAGAGGGCAGGCACGGCGGATGGAAGGGACAGCCAGGATATCAGGACGGCAGAGGGACATATCGGAAACAAAAACGGGAGGGGAGAGTCCGAAAGAATGTTGGATGCAAATGGGGGATCTGGAAAAAGCAGGGAGAAGGATTCTGATCTATCTGTGATAAAAGAGCCTGGAAAACCGGCAGAAAAGGAAAACTTTGCTGCTCCGGCATTTCCTTCTCGCTCCCGGATCCCGACTGCAACGGTAGGCGTGACCAATGCCCAGGCACACGCAGCTCCCATGGAGCCTCCGGCTGTCCTGGATGTGGAGGAGGAAGATGAGGCGGTGCAGTTCCAGAAGGGCGGGACGGCACTTAGGCCCCATGACCTTTTCTTCTCTCCGCAGGACAACGCCAGGGACTTCTCCTCTGTCCTGCAGGAGGTACAGGAGTACATCTCCAGTAAATATTCCACGCTGATCATGGATGAGGGCGGGGAGGATACCAAGGCCCAGATCAAGCGCTATATCACCAAATATGTGCAGGACTACCGGATCGCCGTCAAGGGCATGAGCGGCCAGGAACTGGTGGACACCATCTATACGGAGATGGCGGAGTTCTCCTTCCTGACCAGATATGTGTTCGGGGCCGGCATCGAGGAGATCGACATCAACAGCTGGAAGGACATCGAGGTTCAGTATGCAGGCGGGGAGACGAAGAAGCTGGAAGAGCGGTTTGAAAGTCCCCAGCATGCCATCAACGTGGTGCGCCGGATGCTGCATACTTCCGGCATGGTGCTGGACAACGCAAGCCCGGCAGTATTGGGGCATTTAAGCAAAAACATCCGGATCGCCGCCATGAAGACCCCGCTGGTGGATGAGGACATCGGGGTGGCGGCTTCCATCCGTATCGTCAATCCTCAGTCCATGCAGGCCTCTGACTTTGTAAAGGGCGGCACGGCGACAGGGGAGATGCTGGACTTTTTAACGGAATGTGTCCGCTATGGGATTTCGGTCTGTGTGGCAGGGGCAACCAGTTCCGGAAAGACCACCCTGATGGGCTGGCTTCTGACCACCATCCCGGATAAGAAGCGGATCTACACCATAGAATCCGGCTCCAGGGAACTGGCCCTGGTGCGGGAAAAAGAGGGGAAGGTGAGCAATTCCGTGATCCATACCCTGACCCGCGACAGTGAGAATGACCGCCAGCGGGTGGACCAGATCGCCCTTTTAGACATGGCCCTGCGCTTCAATCCGGATGTGATCGTGGTGGGGGAGATGCGGGGGCCGGAGGCCAATGCGGCCCAGGAGGCGGCAAGAACCGGCGTGGCGGTGATCACCACCATCCATTCCAACAGCTGTGAGGCCACCTACCGCAGGATGGTGTCCTTATGCAAGCGTGCGGTGGACATGAGCGATGAGACGCTGATGGCCTATGTGACGGAGGCCTACCCCATCGTGGCCTTCTGCAAGCAGCTGGAGAACCGGCAGCGCCGCCTGATGGAGATCATGGAATGTGAGATCCGTCCGGACGGGAGCCGCCATTACCGTCCTCTGTTTCAGTATGAGATCACGGAGAACCGGATGGAGGAGGGGAAATTTATCATTGAAGGCAGCCACAGAAGGGTCAATCCCATTTCGGAGGGACTGGCCAGGAGGCTGACCGAGAACGGGATGCCCGGCAGTGTGCTGGAGCGCCTGAAAGGAGGGGGAGAGCAATGACCATGATCCAGTTATTAGCCTGTGCCGGAATGATTGCCGGCTGTTTCTTTCTGCTGCGTCTAAGACCGGTGGAGTTTACGGATGACCTGTTTTCCTTTCTTCTGCGGAAACCGAAGACGCTGAAGGAGGAAATCAATGAGGCCACCAGAAGGAAGAAGCCGGGGATCCTGAAGAAGGAGATTACAGAAGCCCAGGACATCCTTGTGATGACCGGGAGAGGAAATCGATTCTCTCTTGTCTGTGCTGTGAGTCTTGCCCTGTTCGCCGCAGGCGGCTCCTTTGCCATCATGATCGGGAACTTTTTTCTGGCACCGGTGATGGCCTGCGGTTTTCTGTTCATACCATTCTGGTATGTGCGCCTGACCGCGAATCACTATAAAAAGAATGTATCAGCGGAACTGGAAACGGCGCTCTCCATCATCACTACGGCATACCTGCGCAACGAAGACATTTTGACAGCGGTGGAGGAAAATCTGCATTATTTAAATCCGCCCGTCCAGAACGTGTTCCGGGAGTTTGTCACCCAGGTAAAGATGGTGAACCCGGATGTGGAGGCGGCGCTGAAGGTTCTGCGGGGCCGGATCGAGAATGACGTGTTCGAGGAATGGTGTGATGCCTTAAGCGACTGCCAGCTGGACCGGAGTCTGAAGACGACCCTGACTCCCATCGTGAACAAGATGTCCGACATGCGGATTGTGAACGCAGAGCTGGAGTTTCTGGTGACGGAGCCGAGAAAAGAATTCATCACCATGGTCTTTCTGGTGATCGGCAACATTCCGCTGATGTATTTTCTAAACCGCAGCTGGTATGAGACACTGATGTTCACAACCGTGGGGCAGATCATTCTGGCGGTGACGGCGGCCCTGATCTTTGTTTCCACGGCCCTGGTCATCCGTCTGACCAAACCGTTAGAGTACAGGAGGTGATACAGGTGACAACCATGTTGATGATGGGGCTGCTGGCGGCCTTTGGGGTGTTTTTGGCAGGAGGGCTGTTCTTTGTGACAGCGGATCTGCTGCGCCTTCCCTACCTTCGGACCTCAAAGGCCATGGTCAATACGGGCAGGGAGAAGAAGACAGCGGCGAAGACGCTTGAGACCTACCTACTGACACTGGCGGCCAGATTTGCCCCTTATATCCGGATGGATGCCTATAAAAGGAGCCGTCTGAAAAATATCTTAAAGGCCAGCGGGCTGAACCTGGAGCCGGAGGTCTATCAGGCCTATGCGCTTGTGAAAGCAGGTGCCGTGATGCTGGGGATCCTCCCGGCGCTGCTTGTATTCCCCCTGCTGTCCGTGATGGTGGTGTTCCTTTCCGTGATGGTCTATTTTAAGGAGATCAACCGTGCGGATGAGCTGCTTGCGAAGAAGCGGGGAGTCATCGAGACGGAACTGCCCCGGTTTGTATCTACCATCGAGCAGGAATTGAAGAACAGCCGGGACGTGCTTTCCATCGTGGAGAACTATAAGAAGAACGCGGGAGAGCAGTTTTCCGGGGAACTGGACGTGCTGGTGGCGGACATGCGCTCCAGCAGCTATGAGGCGGCCCTGACCCGGTTCGAGGCCAGGCTCAATTCCCCCATGCTCTCCGATGTGGTCCGGGGGCTCATCGGGGTGCTGCGGGGAGATGACGGAGCCATGTATTTCCAGATGCTCTCCCATGACTTCAAGCAGCTGGAGCTGCAGCGGTTAAAGAAGGAGGCCCAGAAGATCCCGCCGAAAATCCGGGTGTTCAGCTTTGTGATGCTGATGTGTTTCCTGTTCATGTACCTGGCGATCATTGTGATCGAGATCATCAAATCCATGGGGAGTATGTTTTAGGGGAGGTGAAAGATGCCGCCAAAGCCGGTCAGTTATAAGGGAAAGGAATATGGCTCCAGGAAAGAATTGTGCCAGGAGTATGGAATTGATGAGAAAAGGGTGACAGGACGCCTCTGTTCAGGGTGGACACTTGAGGAGGCCGTGGAGACTGCCCTTGGAGAGAAGGTGACCAATGGGATCCAGACAGAGTATGAGGGTGTGCAGTATCCGTCTTTAAGCTCCATGGCGGAAAAACTGGACCTTCCGCTTTCTATCCTGCAGCATGCCTACTACCGGACAAAGGATATCGGACAGTCCGTGGAATATGCCAGAGGATATGCCAGCCGTGACATGGCGGTATGGGGGAAGGAGTATCAGAGCCTGTCCCAGGTCGCCATGGTGTTTGGCATCAGCCACTATCATCTGGTCAGCCAGGTGCGGGAAGGGGTAAGACTCCAGGAAGCAGTGAAGAAGGCGCTGGAGACGGAACCGGTTCAATTCCAGGGAAAGACCTATGAACATTTCGGGGACCTGTGTGCCGTGTACCGGATACAGCCGGCCAATGTGTACTTCCGTCTGGAATATGGGATGGATCTGGAGGAGGCACTGACACGGCCTGTCAAGGGGACGGGAAAGAAAAATAAGGTGACCTATCGGGGGGAGGCGTATGAGAGCCAGATCGACCTTTGCCGGGCCTACAGCATCTCAGTCCTGTGCGTGAGGGAGCAGCTTCGGAGCCAGCCCCTTACTTTTCTGGAGGAGTTTGATGTCTTAAACCAGATGAAGGAACGGCTGGGGATGGGGAAGGAGGAGATGCTGAACTATATTCCCCACTGCCGGATCCGGGGAAGGAACTATAAGACCATGGCAGGACTCCTGCGGGAGTTTGGCATCACTGCAAGTGCTTTCTATACCCGGAAATGTCGGAACGAGGACAAGGATGTGTTCGCTGTCCTAAAGGAGATGCAAAAGGAAACAAGGAGGGCCTATGTGGTGGATGGGAAGCCCATGCTTCAGGAGGAACTGGAGAAGATGGGGTATACGAAATACCGGATCAGCCGGCTGGACAAAGGAGAACTTCCCAAATATCCAAGGCTCCAGGGATTCGACCTGGACACAGGATGTATGGATGGGGAGAAGCTGTACTATGAGATCCTGAATGAAAAACTGCAGGAAGCCGGGCAGGTGCCAGGGGAAGAGATAGAAATCAAAATGGAGTGAAGGAAGGAGGGCCAATGACTGAAGAACAGAAAGAAAAAAAGAGCAGGGAGCGTCTGCTGGAAGAACTCTGTCAGCTGACTGGGGAGGAAAAGGCACAGGAGGTGAGGGAGCATTGAGGAAACTGTGGAAGGAGGAAAAAGGGGAAGGTTACATCGATATCGCCGTGCTGGTGCTGTGCGTCTTTCTGGTTTTGGCCCTGTCCGTAAAGCTCCTGCCGGTATTCATTGCCAAACAGCAGCTGGATACTTATGCTACGGAGCTGTGCCGGGAGGCGGAGATTTCCGGGCGGGTGGGGAGCGAGACCAGCAGGCGGGCGGCGGTGCTGACGGAGCAGACGGGCCTGACACCGGAGATCCAGTGGTCAAAGAGCGGGCGGATCCAGCTGACTTACCGGTATGACCTGGGGCTGTTCGGCAGCTTCGGCTCCTTTCCGGTGACGCTGAAGGCAGAAGCCTCCGGAAAATCGGAGGTGTACTGGAAATGAGGAAGCTGAAGGAATGTTTCAGGGATGAGAGCGGAGTGTCCTTTCCTCTGGTAATCGCTATTACCCTGGCTCTGCTTTTGATTCTGTGCGGGGTCATGGAGTATCTGCGTCTGAACCTGATGGCTGCCGGCGTGAAGGAAGCGGTGCAGGATGCCATCGTGGTGGTGGTCAACGACAATTACGCCAACGTGTACCATGGGGTGCGGGAAGGGTATTCCGGGGGATACACAAGCGATGGTTCCGGCTTTGAGGCCACGGTGGATGACGGGGACATTTACTATGAGCTGGACCGGGTGCTGGGTACCCATTCAGAAGGCGGTGCCCATGTCAAATATGCGGAGGGCGTGCTGGAATATAAGATCACCGGCCTGCAGGTGACCATCCGGAACGCGCCACTGGCCCCGTCAGATCCCCGGAATGCCCAGCGCTTCGAGGCGGATGCCATGGTCACGCTGGAGGTGCCAGTGCGGTTTGCCGGGAAGGTGTTTCCGTCTCTTCGGATGCGTCTGAAGGTACAGGTGGGATATATTGAAGTATTCTGAAAATTCCATACGATAATGCTGGACTTTTGGAAAAACTTCGGGTATGTTGTGTCGTACAAAGAGATGCATACCGGTACTTGGAAACGTAAGATTCACTGAAAAAGGAGGAGAAGCATGAAACGGAATCCAAAACAGAAAAAATGGATGTTAATCGCAGGGGGTGCCGTCATCTGCATCGTACTGGCGGTGGCGATCGGGAGTCGGTTCAGGAAACAGTCTGGGTCGAGGAATGTGATCCTGCCGGAGGATACCGAGGATACCCGGATTATCCTGGCAGACCTTCCACACAGGGTGGATATCGAACTGGAAAGAACAGAAGGAGAGAGTGACGATCATGAGGCAGAAGAGCCGGAAGTGGTCGTAAGAACAGAAACGGGAGCTGCAGAAACAGTGCAGGAGGCCCTTCCGCCTCAGACGGACAGAGAAGAGCAGAAGCTCCAGGAGGAGGTGATAAAGCCGGAGGCTGTCTCGGAGGAGATCCTTCACGACCCTACAAAGAAACCGAATGGGGAGATGGTGGAAGGAGAGCCGGTGCCGGAAGAACATGCGGAAGGAACCAGGCCGGAAGAGCCGGTGGTGCCGGAGGGTACCCCGCAGGCCGGGGATACTTCCGGAGGGCAGATCTACATTCCCGGCTTCGGATGGGTGGAGAACCAGGGCGGAGGCGCTTCGGGGATCACAGCCGGGGACATGTATGAGAACGGGAACAAGATCGGGGCCATGGACTGAGAAACGGCATGGCAGAAAGAAAAATATCGGACAGGAAAAGGGCATCGTCAAAGTGGCGGTGCTTTTTCTGTCACCGGGAGTTATACCCGTGAGCCAAATGATTTGGCAAATAAGTATGCTCGCGGGTATATGTTCCGTGACAGGATTTTGTGAAAAAATATCGTCCGGCGATGCAGGAATGATACGGTCTACGGACAGAAAGGAGCCGAATGAAACAGATTTTTCTGAAGGTGCTGACAGGTCTGCTGGTCTGTCTGCTGCTTTTCCCTTCCACCGCCTATGCTGTGGGGGAAGGAAACATTGACAGCGGAGGCGGAGGCATGGGGCAGGGAACGAACCAGAACAGCTGGACACCGGGCATGGAGGGTGTGCGGGTGACGGTGGTGGAGGCGGAGGGACTCCGGTGACCGTGCCCATCGACCTGACCAACAAGCGCTTAAGCAACATCGCCTATTCCTTTGGGAAGGTGTGCAAGATCTCCTACCTGGGAGGGCAGGGGATCGCGCCGGATACCGGAGTCTACCAGTATGTGAACCCCGGCCAGTCCCTGCCCAGGATCATCAGTTCCAAAAGCCTGGGGGCAGCCAGCATCGAAGCGATCAAGAGCTATTTCACAGATGAGCAGGTGGTGCGCAGCATTGCCGGGCTGGTGGGGATGGACTTCGATACCCTGATTGGCGGCAGGTACAAGCTGTTCCTGGAACCGGTGATGTATGTGAAATTCCAGGGCGTGTATGTGGCCATGACCGCCACTGAGGCCGCCTGCTATGATGAGGTGACCGGGGGAGCCGTCCGCAGGGTGCTGCCCACCGTGGCCTTCCAGAACCTGCCGCTGTCCATGTTTCTGGAAAGCGGGGATCTGGGGTTCCCGGCGTGGGGAGGGCCAAGATCCGGCGTCCGGTCCAATCAGGAGGTGAAATCCTCCCTGGGCCTTGGCATTGTCCGGTTCAATGAAGTGGTCACTCCACCGGCAGTGTCTGTCTATGATTACGAATACCGGGTGAACACGGAGGTTATCACTTCGGTCATGGTGCGGGGAGGCCAGGCGGATCCGGACCATCCGGTATCCGTGACCTTCCATGTGGGCGGACGGACCATGCGGGTGAACAACGTGTATTACCCCTCCGGAGACAGCCAGCTGGTGTGGATCCGCTGGACCACCCCGGCCACACCCCAGGTGATGGAGATCACCGTCTCGGCAACCGGCAGGGGGCATGCGGAAAAGAGCGTGATCACTGCCAACATCGTGGATCTGGACCAGAACCCGCCCCCGGATCCCCAAGCCGATGACCGGAACGATGGGTTCACGCCGGGAACTATGCCGGTGAATGAGCAGAAGACATCCCTGGACTGGAGCGTATGGAGACCCTGGTGGCAGGAACACTGGGTATGGCATAGCAGAGGGGAGGATGACGGCTACTGGTGCGACCATGGCTGGTGGGAGTTTGACCTGGATACCTATCATGCAAGCCTGTCGGCCACTATGGGGATCACACCGGATGGGAAGAACCCCACCGCTTCCGGAAGCACCTTAAAATCCGGTTACGGGATCCAGGAGACCGTGACGGCCAGGGTAAGCACCAGACAGAGTTCGGCCACGACTCCGGCCCAGAATGCGGTGACGTATTTCCCGGAGTTCCAGTATGGGCGGTTCTGGCGTCTCCTGGAACGGACCGGGAGCGGGTACCAGGCACGGTTTGAGTTTCAGGAAAACGAGTACAGCACCTATCAGCGGAGGACCCATTTCACACCGATCTGGTACCCGGACGGGAGTTATACCCCCTACACCTGGCTCATCGACAGCTGGACTCCTGCCGGGATGCTGTCCATGAACCTGTCGGACAGTGTAAGCATCCGGGGAAATCTGTGGATGGACTGGCATATCGCCCCGCAGGATCCGTCATAGGAGGGCAGGAGCATGGCATATGAGAGGATAAAGCGTCCAAAAGGAGCCGTCTACCATTATACAAAGAGAGAGAACCTGGACGGGATCCGGAAGGATGGCAGGCTGCGCCGTTTCGGGGACCGGGAATGCTGGGTGTGCAGCTGTCTGGAGGATACGCTCCGGCTGATGGAGCTGACAGTGATGCAGGAAGGAAAGCCCTACTATGCAATGGGTGGTATCCTGAAACGCTATCCTCCTTTTGTGCCGGAGGAGTATGTGATCTTGAAGCTGCAGCCCAGGTACCAGAGTGGGGACTGGGTCATTTGGAGACAGGCAATGCCTGTGGATGCGCCGCAGGAGCTTTTGAATCTGGCAGAGGAATTCAGCTTTTTGAAGAAAGGATTCCGGGGAGATTTAAGGTTTTATGGGGAGCCGGAGGTCTTCGAGGTTGCTGATTTCCTGGAAATGAGAACATCCGGGCCGGAGCTTCGGATGGAATAAAAGAACAGATCATCAGAGAAAAAGGAGGAAAAATCAATGAGAAAGAAAAAATGGATGGCAATGCTGGCAGTAAGCATGCTCCTGGCGATGATGTTTGCCACCACTGCCTTCGCAGCCGGGACCGGGGATGTGGCAGGGGCCATTGAAGGAACCTGGACCACAGCATCGGCCCAGATCAAGACGGTGGTCAACAAGGTGGTGTTTCCGGCCATCGACCTGATCCTGGCCGTGCTGTTCTTCGTGAAGGTGGGGACGGCCTATATGGACTACCGCAAGCACGGACAGATCGAATGGGCGCCACCGGTGATCCTGTTCGCCTGCCTGGTGTTCATGCTGACGGCCCCGCTTTATATCTGGGGGATCATCGGGATCTGAGGAAAGGAAACTGTGTTTATATGCGGCCTGTCTTTCTGGCAGGCTGCGGAAAGGAGGCTGGTATGGATAAAGAGACATTCTGGAAAGTGATCGGGGAAGTCAACCGATGTGTGGAGGATGGTGACCAGGAGGCTGTTCTGGAAGCAACCCAGAGGAAACTGATGGAATATTCTGCTGTGGATATCGCCAGATGGCATGAGATCAAGGGTGTGTATATGCAGCTTGCTGACAGGAACGATCTGTGGGCGGCCTGTGCGGCCACGGGTACCCACTGTACGGATGACGGGTTTATCGACTTTCGCTCCTGGCTGATTTCCCAGGGAAAGGATGTGTATATGCAGGTGCTCCAGGATCCGGATTCCCTGGCGGAGGTGGAAATCCCGAAAGAAGGGGCGGATTTTGAAGCTTATGGATATGTTGCCTTATATGCCTACGGGCAGAAAAAAGAAATCGAGACGAAAGGGCTGGCATCCGTCCTGAAAGACTATCTAACTTGGATCGGAAGAGAAGGGCAGACCAGCGCAGAGACATACCTGCGGACGCTGGAATATAAAAATGATATCTACCAGGAGATCGATGCACATCCTCTTGGGGCAGAGGAAAAGGAAGAGGAAGAGATCCTTTCGGAAGTGGATCTGAGACCAGACATCAGCAGCTGCTGGAACAGGGAGATGCTGCCGGAGATCGTTCCCAGGCTGTGCTGGAAATATGGTGTCGGGCAGGGGATGGACATGTCCTGACAGTCCATGTGTTTTGGTCTCCGGAAAAGAAAGGAGGAACAGGCAGACCTATGTTTATATGGGATTTTGTGGCGGACACGGTTCTTGGGCAGATCGTGGACTGGATCTACGGGCAGATCATCGGGTTCCTTGGGAACTTTTTTTCCGCCATGGGAAATATGGGGGCGGAGCTGTTTGAGATGGCCTGGGTCCAGGCAATCGTGCAGTTCTTTTTCCAGTTTGGATGGGCACTGTACGGAGTAGGACTTGTGGTGGCTGTGTTTGAGTGCGGCATCGAATACCAGTCCGGCAGGGGCAGCGTGAAGGATACAGCTCTGAATGCCGTCAAGGGATTTCTGGCAGTGGGGCTGTTTTCCGTGGTGCCGGTGCGGCTCTACCAGCTGTGCGTATCCCTGCAGGCCAGCTTTACGGCAGGGATCACGGGCTTTGGGACGGATGTAGGCACGCTTGCCAATAACATCATCGGCACCCTGCAGGATGCGAGTCTGGAGGAGGTCATGAGCAGCGGCGGTGTTTTCGGCGGCCTGACGGAGATCACCAGCCCTATTCTGATGATCTTTATCCTGATCATGATGGGATACGCCACCATCAAGGTGTTCTTTGCCAACTTAAAGCGGGGCGGGATCCTGGTGATCCAGATTGCGGTGGGGAGCCTTTACATGTTCAGCATCCCCAGGGGATACCTGGATGGCTTTACCAGCTGGTGCAAGCAGGTCATTGGATTGTGTCTGACAGCTTTTCTGCAGGCAACGATCCTGATCGCCGGTCTTATGGTGTTAAAGGATCATGCCCTTCTGGGGCTTGGACTGATGCTCTCAGCTGGGGAGGTGCCCAGGATTGCCGGGCAGTTCGGGCTGGATACCAACACCAGGGCCAACATCATGAGTACGGTCTATGCGGCTCAGAGCGCTATTAACATGACCAGAACTGTAGTAAAGGCGGTGGCAAAATGACAGAGGGTAAATTGGTATATATCGCATCCCCCTACGCCGGGGATGTGGAAGGGAATGTGGCGTTTGCGAAAGCGGCCTGCCGGTATGCGGCGGCACAGGGGTATACGCCGGTAGCGGTTCACCTGATGTATCCACAGTTTCTGGATGACCGGGTGCCAAAGGAACGGGAGGCCGGGCTTAAGATGGGCCGGAGGGTACTCGCAGCTTGTGAGGAAATCTGGCTGTGCGGGGAACGGATGTCTGCCGGGATGAAAGCGGAGGAGGCGGAGGCTAAAAGGCTGGGGATTCCCATACGGAAAGTGCCGTCTTCGGATATCTGTTCCTTCCAGAAGCAGATAGAGGGACAGCGTCGGGAGGAACCTGCAGGGATGGAGGCGATGACGTTATGTTAAGAAAGGGGAGCGAACAATGTATATTTATCCGGATCACCTGAAAGCGAAGGCGACCATGTGGCTGTGGCAGCTTAGGGATCTCACCATCGTAGGCGTGGGCGTCCTTCTTTCTGTCCTTGCCATTACCCAGACGGGGATCGTCATCCCGGCGATCCTGACTGCTGTGTATGGGTTTCTGACGATCCGCTTTGAGGATACCAGCATCCTGGATTTCCTCTGCTATGCCAGCGCGTTCTTTTTCCGGCAGCAATTTTTTGAATGGAGGTTTCACCAATGAGCAGAAAAGAGAAAAAGGCCAGGGAGCAGAAGCTCTCCACCCGCCAGCTCATCAACACGAAGGCGGTCAGCGACTACAGCCTGGAGACTTACGATGGAGATGACCTGGTGTATTTCATGATCCGGCCCACCAATCTGTCGGTGCTGTCCGATTCCAGCGTGGGGGCCAGGGTGTACGCCCTGATGAACGTATTAAAAGGCGTGGCGGAGATCGAGATGCTGTGCTTAAACAGCAGGGAGAATTTTGAAGAGAACAAGAGCTTCTTAAGGAAACGGGCGGAGGAGGAGAGGAACCCGGTGATCCGGAAGCTTCTGGAGCGTGACCAGAACTTCCTGGACCGTATCCAGGTGCAGATGGCCACGGCCAGGGAATTCCTGATCATCATCCGACTTCACAACGAGAAGGGGAATGAGGTGTTCTCCTACCTGGACCGCATTGAAAAATCCTTAAAGGAGCAGGGGTTCTCCGCCAGCCGGGCGGGAAGCGAAGATATCAAGCGGATCATGGCTGTGTATTACGAGCAGAACGTGACCAGCGAGAAGTTTGAGGACTTTGACGGGGAGCGGTGGATCATCCCGGACGATTAAGGAAAAATAGTGGGTTACTACCCTGGCAAAAGTGTGGTATACTCTGAAAGAAGGGACAGAAGGGAGGACAGCCTATGGATTATCAGGAATTATTGCGGAAACGGGATGCGTATCAGGAAGGAAAGCATCTCATACCGGAGCTGACCATTGCCAGCTATGAGCGGGCGTTCGAGATAGAATATACCCATCATTCCACGGCCATAGAGGGGAACACCCTGACGCTGATGGAGACAAAGCTGGTGCTGGAGGACAGGATCAGCGTGGGCGGCAAACGCCTGCGGGAACTTTACGAGCCGTTAAACCATGAGAAGGCGTTCCACTATGTGAAAGACTGTATAGGCAAAGGATATGCGCTGGACGAGAAGATTATCAAGGATATCCATGCCATGCTGATGCAAAACATCATGGTAGGAGGAGTTTACCGAAATGTGGATGTGTATATTTCCGGCGCACAGCACACCCCGCCTTCCCCCAATGAGATGTACCGGCAGATAAAAAATTTCTATGCGGATCTGTCCTGGAAGGGACAGCAGCTGAACCTGATCGAGCTGGCGGCATGGACCCATGCGGAATTTGTAAAGATTCATCCCTACCCGGACGGAAATGGGAGGACATCAAGGCTGATCATGAATTACCAGCTGATGGCAAACGGCTTCGCGCCCATATCCATCGCAAAGGAGAACCGTCTGGACTACTTTAATGCGTTGGAAGCCTATGCGGTGGAGGGGGATATCTCACCATTTGCAGAGATGCTCGCAGAACTGGAGGAGGTGCAGCTTGACCGGTATCTTGCCATGACCCGGCAGGCCCAGGGGATGAGCCAGCAGTTGTAAAAACAGGATTATAATAATGTGAAACGTCAGATGTGAAAAGCGTCTGGCGTCTTTTTATGCAAAAAATTCAGGACAGGAGGAAGAAAGTTGAGGAATACAAATACAGACCAGCCCGGACATCCGGGAGATGTTCGCGTGCAGGAGTTTCTGGATATGATCGCCCCTTCGGTGATCAAATTCAACACGGACCATTTCATCTGCGGCAACACCTTCCGGTGTGTCTGGGCGTTGCGGGAATACCCTACTTCCACGGAGGAACAGGCCATCTTAAAGAGGCTGGGGGAGAAGGACGGGGTGACGCTCCGGATCTACACCCGCCATGTGAATGCCGCCGAGGAGAGGAAGATCATCAGCAATGCCGCCAGTAAGAACCGGATGGAGCGGGCCAATACCAATGACCTGCAGCAGACCGTGATGGCGGAGAGCAACCTGCAGGATGTGGCAACCATCGTGGCCCAGACCCACCGGAACCGGGAGCCTCTGCTGCACACGGCAGTATACATCGAACTGTCGGCCAGTGATTATGACCGTCTGAAGCTGTTACAGACAGAGGTCTTGACAGAGCTGATACGCTCCAAGCTGAACGTGGACCGGCTGATGCTGCGGCAGCAACAGGGCTTCCAGTCCGTGATGCCCAGCGGAAAAAATGTGTTCCGGGACCAGTTCGAGCGGGTGCTGCCTGCCAGCAGCGTGGCCAATCTCTATCCCTTCAACTACAGCGGAAAGACGGATCCCCATGGCTTCTATGTGGGCCGTGACAAGTTCGGCAGCAATGTCCTGGTGGACTTCAACCAGAGGGCGGAGGATAAGACCAACGGCTCCATCCTGATCCTGGGAAACTCTGGCCAGGGCAAGTCCTATCTGCTGAAGCTGATCCTGTGCAACCTGCGGGAGTCGGGCATGAACGTCATCTGCCTGGATCCGGAGATGGAGTATGAGGATCTGACCAACAACCTGCAGGGGTGCTTCATTGACCTGATGGGAGGGCGTTATATCATCAATCCCCTGGAGCCGAAGGTATGGGATGAGGGGGACGGGCCGGAGGATCCGGATGCCCCGGAGACCTTCCGGATCAGCAGCCGTCTGAGCCAGCACATCAGCTTTTTAAAGGATTTCTTCCGCAGTTACAAGGACTTCACGGACCGGGAGAGCGATGTGATCGAGATCATGCTGCAGAAGCTGTACCAGAGCCGGGGCCTGAGTGACCAGACGGATTTTAAACTGCTGGGGCCGGAGGATTACCCAACCCTTTCGGAGATGTACGATTTTATCGAGGCGGAATACAAAGGCTTTGATGAAAAGGAACGGCAGCTTTATACGGCGGAGCTTCTGCAGAACATCCTCCTGGGGCTGCATTCCATGTGTAAGGGGGCGGAGTCCAAGTTCTTCAACGGGCATACCAACATCGCGGATTCCACCTTCGTCACATTTGGGGTGAAGGGGCTTTTACAGGCCAGCAAAAGCCTTAAGAATGCTCTGCTGTTCAATGTATTGTCCTACATGAGCAACGAGCTTCTGACCACCGGGGATACGGCAGCCAGTCTGGACGAGTTCTATTTATTTCTCTCCAACCTGACTGCCGTGGAGTATGTGCGGAACTTTATGAAGCGGGTGCGAAAGAAGAACTCGGCGGTGATCATCGCCAGCCAGAACCTGGAGGACTTCAATATCGAGGGAATCCGGGAGTACACCAAGCCCCTGTTCTCCATCCCCACCCACCAGTTCCTGTTCAATGCCGGTGCCATTGATGAGAAGTTCTATATCGACACCCTGCAGCTGGAACCCAGTGAATTCTCCCTGATCCGTTATCCCCAGAGAGGGGTGTGCCTCTATAAGTGCGGCAATGAACGGTATAACCTGATGGTCACAGCCCCGGATTACAAGGCCAGGCTGTTCGGAAAGGCAGGCGGGCGCTGATGGAGGCCGGAATATCCTGACGGGAGAGGAGGTGTACAGGCATGGAGCTGAAGGACCAGAAGTTCGGCATTGAGATCGAACTGACCGGGATCAGCCGAAGCCGAGCGGCAGAAGTGGCAGCGGCACACTTTGGCACATCGTCCTATTATGTGGGGACCTATTATGACACCTATGCGGCAAAGGACCAACAGCAGCGGGAATGGAAATTTATGAGCGATGCCAGTATCAAAGCCCAGAGAAAAGAAGGAAAAACCAGGTTTGACGCATCCCCGGAATACCGGACGGAAATGGTCAGCCCGATCTGCAGGTATGAGGACATCGTGACGGTCCAGGAATTGATCCGGAAGCTGTGGGAAGCGGGTGCGTTTGCAAACAAAAGCTGCGGGATCCATGTGCATATCGATGCATCCCCTTTTGATGCCCGGACGCTCCGGAACATCACCAACATCATGGCGGCAAAGGAGGACCTGATCTACAAGGCCCTGCAGGTTTCGGTAGCCAGGCAGCACCGCTGGTGCCAGCCGGTGGAACAGCGTTTTCTGGACGATTTGAACAGCCGGAAGCCAAAGAGCATGGAGGCGGTGGAGCGCATCTGGTATGGCGGAAACAGCCGCAGGGACACCCACTATGATGACAGCCGGTATCATTGTCTGAACCTGCACAGCGTATTCCAGAAAGGCACGGTGGAGTTCCGGCTGTTCAACGGCACGGTCCATGCAGGGAAGATCAAGGCGTATATCCAGCTCTGTCTGGCGATCGGGGCGCAGGCGCTGAACCAGAGCTGCGCCAGCCGAAGAAAGACTGTGACAGAGAATGAAAAATACACCTTCCGTACCTGGCTTTTGCGCCTGGGGCTCATCGGGGATGAGTTCAAGACCGCCAGGGGGCACCTGCTGGAGCATCTGGACGGCTGCATCGCCTGGAAGGATCCGGCCCAGGCCCTGGCGCAGAAGGAACGGATGAGGCAGAAAAAAGAGAAGGAGATGGCGGAGGCTGCGGAAAGGCAGGCCGCAGCAGAAGAGCAGACAGAAGAACAGCATACAGAGGGACAGGAAGCCGGGGAGGAGTCTCCGGCTTTTACCATGTCCATGTAGAGGACAAGAAAGCAGGAGGAATGGGAATGAAGAGAGAAGAGGAACGGTTATATATCGCATATGGGAGCAACTTAAACCTCTCCCAGATGGAGAAGCGGTGTCCCGGCGCAACAGTCGTGGGGACCGGTGAGGTCAAAGGCTATGAGCTTCTGTTCCGGGGAGTGGCCACCATAGAGCCACGGGAAAACGCCAGTGTGCCTGTGCTTTTATGGAAGATCTCTCCCCGGAATGAAAAGGCACTGGACCGCTATGAAGGGTGGCCGCACCTCTACCGGAAGGAGAACCTGGAGGTGGAGATTGAAGGGAAAAACGTGTCTGCCATGGTCTATGTGATGAATGACGGGAGGCAGGCTGCCATGCCTCACAGCGGTTATTATAGTGTAATCGTGAAAGGGTACCAGACAGCCGGCATGGATGAGGATGTGCTGAAGGCGGCTTTGATGAGAACGAAAGAAGTGATGAAGCAGGAGAGGAGCCACCGGGTTGAGGAGCCACCTCAACAGTACAGCATGTTTGACGGCATGAATATGTAAGAAGGTATGTACAGGAACAGACATGCAGGTAACCACAGGCAAAAGATATGTGTCTGATGGTGCGGCAACAGGGAAATGGCAGATGGCTGCTGGAAGCATCAGGTATTGCAGATATAAAAAGCTGTGCTTTTCGGCACAGCTAATGGGTTTCAGCAAGTGATATGGTCTTGATATAGGCGGCCAGCAGCTCCTCCAGATGGGGCAGGTACTGCGGTTCAATGCCGGAGAGCATCTGGAGGATGCCGGATGTGTCGGGCGCATTTTCCCTGCCGAACAGGAGATAATCAGCAGATACTCCGAGGGCCTTGCAGAGCCTTGCCAGTACCGGGACGGAAAAGTTCTTGGTGCCATGTTCGACTTCCGCCAGGAAGGAATTGGATACGTCCGCGGCCTCTGCCAGCTTCTCCCGGCTGTATTTCAGTTTTTTACGGCATTCCAGGATACGGCTGCCGATCACCTTTGCGTCTGTTCCTTCCATGGGTTCACCTCTGTTTTTCGCTATAGAGGTAGTTTAACCAACATTTTAGCAAATAAACAGTATCCTAATCGGTTGAAAAAAGACCGATATAGAGTATAATTTAGAAAGGAGATGATGGAGATGGCCGCATCCGCAGCCATTACCCTGGCAGTAAAGGCAGCCGCTGTGGCAGTCACGGACAAGCGGGCTAGGACAGCGATCGCCTCCGTGGTCGTTGCGGTGTTCCTGCCGTTCATCCTGATGACCTTCATGATCCTGGGCGCACTGGACGGCACCAGTACGCACAATTTCTCTGCTGTGGATCTGTCCTTCCATGGCGGGACGCTGTCAGAAAAGGTGCCGGAGGAGTACCGGGAATACATCGAGGATATCCGAAAGAGTTTCCAGAATCTGGACAGCCTGATCGCCGGCGTGGACGACCTGGAGGGCGGGGAGATCGATGCCAGCCGGGTCAAAGCATGGTTCTACGCCCTGTACTTTGGCGAGGAGCAGCCCTCCCGCCGTGCGCAGAAGGACTTTCTGGAATGTTTCCTGCGTTATGAAGAGCGGACCAGGGAGGTGGAGGAAGAGGACGGGAGCATCACGGAGGAAACCTATACGGTGGCCATTTTCCTCACCGACCAGGAGGAGATCTGCCGGAATCTGGAAAGCCTCCTGGGGAGGAGCCTGGCCATGGAAACAAGGGCCAACGCCCAGAGGATCTATACCACGGCAGTCTATGGCAGGGTGGGGCCTGGCAGCTTTGCGGCGGGAGAGGCCATGGGGGACGGAAGCTATGGGGCGCTGTTCGCGGAGGCTTCCCGTTATATCGGGTATCCCTATGTGTGGGGCGGCTCTTCCCCGGCCACGTCCTTTGACTGCAGCGGATATATCTGCTGGATCTATACGCAGTCCGGCGTCTACAACCTGCCAAGGACATCAGCGGACGGGATCTACCACCAGTGCGCCATCGTACCCCGTGAGGAGGCAAGGCCCGGAGACCTGGTCTTTTTTACCGGGACCTACGCATCGGCCGGCGCGGTGAGCCATGTGGGGATGTATGTGGGGGATGGAAAAATGCTTCACGCGGGGGACCCAATTGGTTTTGGTGACCTGAATTCCAACTACTGGCGCAGCCATTACTACGCCACGGGCCGTCTGCCGGGGATCCCGTAAAGGAGAGGAAGAAGCCGAGATCTGCAGAGAAGAAAAGGGATCTTTGTGGGTTTTGGGTATCGACTTTTCGGAGATGTTCCGGTATGGTGTGTTGCTGAAAGAAAACAGAAGCCGGTTGATAAAACGGCAGAATAGGAGGAAGCGATGGCATTACAGAAACCAATGCCCGGCACAGCCAGGAGAAGGAGAGCCGACTGGGTACGGGGAAGAGGCCCGGACAGCATGCGGGGCGAACTGAAGTGGGGGATCGCCCTGCGGAGAAAGCAGCTGAACAAAAAGGTGCGCCATGGAACCAGGGAGGCACTGCAGCACGCGGAATACAAGAGAGTGGTGAAAACCCTTTACGAAGTGGACTTTACCTGAAGGAAGGAGGGATGCGCGATCAATCTAGTAGATATGCTGTTTTTATACAAGCCGGATTTTAAGTTCCAGAAGGCGGAGATTGAAAAAAAGGTGTGCCTGCCAGCCGGTGAGTTTGAAGAGTTTCTGAGAAATTCCCTGGAGGGGCTGCCCTGTATTGAGGAAAATATTGATCTGATGCAGGAGGACCGGGACGGGATCTATCACTGTCTTCTTGTGACGGGAGAGGGAAGGCGTGACGGTGTCCTGGTAGAATCTGAGGGATATGGTTATGCCCGCTATGCCTCCTATGTGCCGGATGCCGCCGCCCTGGAATACGAATCCCTGTCCGAGTTCGGGGCAGGGCTGTCCCGGCTGGCGGACCAGATGATCCAGACTGGGACCGATGGAACGAGAGACGGGAACTGGATCTTTTATCTGGACCAGATACAGGAAGGGTGTGATTTTTCTCTTTCTGACAATTCGGCACTGACAGAACTGCTGGCGGACATGCTTGTGGAGAGACCGGAGGTCCATCTGGCATATGTCCGCAGCGACTGTCTGGAACTACGTTTTCATCCGGAGTTTTGTCCCAACTGCCAGAAGGAAACGGAGGACCATCAGAGCCTGGCGGGGGCAGCTTCGCAGGCTGGAGATCCCGGAGAACTGATGCAACAGAAAGATGAGGGACAGACCATGAAAGCCTGCCTGAAGGATCTGCTGTGCGCCCGATGGGAGAACCTGCATCTGGTGCATGATGAGATCGACTACGGTCTGCCTCACACCATCGTGGAACTGGACGGGACTACGCTGACAGCGGCAGGGAAGGAAGCCTGGGCGGATGTACTGGACGCAAAAGTGGTGCGGGTATTCCGGGGATACTCCGGCCTGCAGATGGAACTGTCCGGGGTGAAGGCCGGCAGGCTGGATGCTTTTTCTGCCATGCTGGCCGGCTATTGCAGTGTGGAGGACTATGAAAACTGGGTGAATGATCCGGAGGAGGGGCAGGCAGTTCCGGTGATGCAGGAAGGGTAAATAAGAGCAGATGGGAACAGACAGAGAAAAGAAAAATTTGTGATCGGAGGCGGAGAAGAAGATGAAAAATACTACGTTGACCATGAGCTTCAATACGGAACGGCTGGATGCCCTGACCTACCATATGGGGAAGAAGGAGGCGGACCTGCAGGAGGAACTGAAGGACTATCTCCAGAAGCTCTATGAGAAATATGTACCCCAGGCGACCAGGGAATACCTGGACGACCGGATCGCGAGGGAGGAAAATGCCAGATCCTCCCGCCCGAACCGGCAGAGAAATGGGGCTTCCCAGGCGGCAGAGTAGAGAGTTTTCAGTGTAGTGAAAGGAGAAGGAGCGGATGGCAAAACGGGATGTGACCGTGTGGATGGATGAGCATGTCTACTGTGCTTTGTCCGAATGTCTGCCGGAAGGGACCAGCATTGAGCAGGAGCTGGCCCGGATGCTGGAGAGGCTCTATGAACAGACGGTTCCCGCGGAGGAGAGGCGGAAGGTAGAGGATACTGTCAGGCGGGAAGAACAGGAAGCGGACGCTGAAATGTGGAGCAGGCGGCGTTTTGTCCTGATCAAAGTAGTGAAGGACGGGAGAGCGTGCCATCTGCTCACACAGGACTACCGTACCCCAGTGGAGACAGTACATGCCTGTGAGAGCTGCCAGCCGGGCGCGGAAGGGATGGACTGTGAGGAACTAGCGAAGACAGCTTTCCGGAATTCCTTTCCTCTCACGCGGGAAAAATTTGAAGAATGGTGCCGGATGCGGGGGCAGGAGATCGTGGCTGTATATGAGATTGATCTGGACGCAAACCGGATGAAGGCCAGTGTGATGGGGCATGCTTCTGAACAGAGTCTGGACATCCTCACATGGGCAGCTGATGAGGCATACCGGGATCCCGAACTCCGGTTGGAGGAACGGGTGCGTATTTTCGGGGAAAAGGTTAGGGAGTTTTCCCATGCCGTTGAGGAAGAATGCGGGCAGGAAGTCTCTTCCGCACAGCTGGTGCAGAGAATGTGACCTCAGCATCCGCCCCTGTGAGCCACCGTGTGGCCTTGTGTGCCGGTTTCCCGGCAGGAGTGGCAGTAGTTACCCATGAGAGGGAAATCCGCCTTGTTGGGGCGATTTGGATAAGTTCGAAAACAGCGCCTGGTGCAGCATGATATCCGGGTCGAAATGTGTGCAGGTTAAAGGGTTTATGCTGCTTTCGCAGCCTAAACCCGGAAAACACCGCCCGGCAAAGCCGTGCGGAAAGGCAAAAGTGCATAACTTTTTCAAGGGTACAGAGAATTTTTATGCCTGAATCCGGGAAAAGGAGGCAATTCAGGGGAGTTTTACAGAAAGAAATTGAATACCGGGCAGAAATGTGTCGGTCAGAGGGAGGGGAGGTATGGATGACCAGGGGAAAGGAAAAGGTGCGGGCCGGTTTCTACATCGAAAAGGAAGTGCTGGAGATGGCGGACAGCCTCCTGCCAGCTGCCAATGTGCGCTCCCGGAATGAGTTTGTCACGGAGGCACTGAAGTTCTACTGCGGCTATCTGAATTCCGGAAAGGCCGAAGACTATCTGCTGCAGTCCCTGTCCTCCGTCCTGACCAGCACGGTGCAGGACACGGAGAACCGTCTGGCCCGGATGGATTTCAAGATCGCAGTGGAGCTTTCCATGCTGGCGCATATGATCGCTTACCATTCGGAGAGCCGGATCGATGAAAGTGTCTTCCGGAAGCTCCATGCAAAGTGCGTGGAGGAAGTGAGGCGTCTCAACGGTGCGGTGGAACTGAATGACGCATACAAGTATCAGAAACGTGAAAACTAAAAGATAAAAGTTTTCCACCTGTGCGGTTGGACGCTCCAGGGAGCATCCAACGACTCGCCTGCATTGCAATAAATTGCATGCAGACAAGCCATCGGATTGCAACCGCACAGTTGGAAAAGTTTATTGGTATTGTATATGGACTGTGAGGACAGTTCCGTTTATGTTGATGGAAAAAAGGAGTGAAATGAAAATGGACAGAGAAGAGATCTATGAGATGGTGATCCGGGAGATGACAGAAACGGCAGTGCGGGAGCGTAATGAGCAGTCACCGGAGGAGCAGGAGCTGCAGGACAAGGTGGCCAGACTGAGCAAGGAGATGCAGGAGAAGATCAAAGACCTGCCGGAGGATGTGAAAAAAGCCATCACGGATTATGTGGAGGCGACACTGCTGGCGGCGGATCACGACTGCCTGTATCTGTATGTGCAGGGAGCGAAGGATTGCGTGGCGCTGCTGAAGAAGCTGGGTGTGCTGTAGAAAAATCACAGGAGGGTACTTCCTACGATGTTCGCAGCGTAACAAATCAAAGCCGAACGTAATAAGGTATGAGTTGCTTCCCGTAGTTTGCTTTGCTGCGGGGAGCGCTTTATTGGATAGAAAAGTATCGTGGTATCCGGGATCATATATAAAACATTTGCAAAACTGCATCACAGAGAATATAATAAGAGATAAATTGTGTGCGGGAAATTGTAGAGGAAACAAATGTAAAAGTCTTATAAAAACACGACTCTTTTTTAGGAGAGAATGATCATGGGTGAAATTCAAAATTACGATGAGGCTGTCCAAACAATAAAGACTGCTATTTTGCAAAGCCAATATAATGCTTCCAAAATTGTGAATGAAAAACAGCTGATGCTGTATTTTGGTATTGGAAAGTACATTTCTTTAAACTCCCGGAATGGTTTTTGGGGAAAAGGAGCAATAGATGCGATCAGTGAGCGGCTGGACAAAGAACTTCCAGGTCTTCGGGGTTTTTCGGCGCGTAATCTTCGATATATGCGTACATTTTATGAAGAATGGAAAAAATTGGATAATTCTCCTGTGAACTATGAGAATAATGTGGGTTCAAATTTGGCACATACATGTGCCAAATTGCTTAATGAATGTAATGATGAAATTTGGAACACGCTTGTGCCAAAAACGCAGGAATTCCCCATGGAAGAGTTTTTGAGTATTGGATTTTCACATCATCGACTTATTCTTTCAAAGACAAAAGATGAAGATGAAAGACTTTTTTATATTAAAAGGTGTGCGACAGAGCGGTTTAGTTATGAAGCTCTGGGTAGAAGTATTGCATCGGATGATTATCACCATCAGGGCAGACTGCCAAACAATTTTTATGAAACACTTCCAGCAGCGGATCAGGCATTCCGGGCAGTTAATACCTTTAAAGATGAATATTTGCTTGATTATATCAATGTGGAGGAATTGGGCATTAGAGATAGAGAGGATATAGATGAGAAGGTAGTAGAAAATGCGATAATCCACAATGTGAAAATGTTCATTCTCACGTTTGGCAAGGACTTTACATTCGTGAGAAATCAATACCACCTTGATGCTTTTGGCGAGGACCAATATATCGACCTTTTATTTTTTAATCGAGAATTAAATTGTCTCGTAGCAGTCGAATTGAAGACAGGAAAATTTAAGACATCATATTTGGGACAATTGTCAGGGTATTTAAGCGTACTTGATAAATTTGAGAAGAAGCCACATGAAAATCCTGCTATTGGTATTATTCTATGCAAGGATATGAATAAAGCTTTTGTGGATTTTGTTATCAGGGATTATAGTAAGCCGATGGGGGTGGCAACTTATAAAACGTCAAAGGATATGTCAGATGAGATTAAGAAGGCTCTTCCTGATATTGATGATCTGAAAAAGTTGCTTGATACGGATGAAGAGAGGGGATAAACGAATGATTCTTTCTGATAATGAAACGAGTATAGATCGATTGAACAATATGGCCATAGCCAAAACGATAGTTTCTATAATAAAAGATAGCAAGGAGTCTGTTTCTATTGGTGTTCATGGTGACTGGGGAGCAGGTAAATCCAGTGTTCTTGCTATGGTGGAGGCCGAGCTGAATTCAAATTCTGTTTTGGATGGAAATAGTGATATTGATGATTGGGATGAAACAGAGGAAGAAGAATGGGAAAGTGACGAGGAAACAGAAATAGACTCCACAGATGTCGTAATTGTACGATTCAACAGTTGGCAGTATCAAGGGTTTGAGGATGCAAAAATTGCGTTGATGAGCGCAATCGTATCTCAAGTAGAGAAAAAGTCAAAGCATTATTATAAAAAACATAAGATTAAAGGAGGGCTGAGAAAACTTAAAGAGATTGGCGGAAAAGTATGGACCAATCTTGATAAACTTAGTATTGCAAAGAGTATTGGTAAAACTGCGGTATCAATTGCAACTGGAACAGCACCGTTGGCAATAATCAATAGTATGGCCAATCATATTAAAGAAACAGTAACTGATAGGGAGAAAGTCGAGGAATTAATTGGCGTTATAGGTGGATTAATAAAAGATACTGAAATAGAGACATCTGGCTACAAAGAGATGGAAGAATTCAGAAGGAATTTCAATGATCTTTTCAGAGAAGCACATGCAGGGAAGCTAGTGGTGCTTATTGATGATCTTGACAGATGCCTGCCGCGAGTAGCGATAGAGACATTGGAAGCAGTAAGGATGTTCTTGTCATTGGATAACGCTGCTTTTATTATTGCAGCAGATGATTTGATGATTCGTTATTCTGTAATAGAATATTTCCCTCGAATTATTGAACAAGATACTGAAAACAAAGATATAGGAACAAAAATTGATTATAATCGATTTGCTGATAAATATTTAGAGAAACTCATTCAAATTCCACTTCATATTCCACGGATTGGTATTGCAGAGGCACAGTTATATATAATGCTTTTGCTTATTGAGTCTGAGTTGAGTGAATCAGATGGATTGAAGTCTTTAGTCAATATCGTAATCAACAAATTACATAAACCTTGGGCGTTGGAACAACTATCTACAAAAGAAATAAAGGAAGCACTGGGTGATAGCTACAGCCGTGTGGTCGGAAATATTGCGATTGCAAAAAGTATTGATAAAATTTTAGCGGAGAATACAAATGGAAATCCGAGAAATATAAAAAGGTTTGTAAACATGCTTCTGCTGAGGACAGAGGTTTCATATAACCGTGGATTTGCAAAAGAGGATCTGGAGATGGCTGTACTGGCAAAAATGATGCTCGCAGAGCAATATAATGGTGAATTTTATAAAGCTTTGGCTGCAGAACTTAATGAGGATGGTGTCTGCTTAGCGTTTGAAGTTTGTGCCGAAAAGGATACTCCAGAAAAGATAGCTGAAGATGAAGAACATGCCATAGAAACAGAAGGAGATCCCGCTAAGTTGCCTCAACCAAAGAAAAGGTCAGGGGGAAGGAAAGTTGAAAAGCCGTATAAGCCAGTGGTTAGACATGAAAGTTTCAGAAAATTCCTTGAGCAAGAAGATGTGAAGGCATGGATGGAAACAGAACCCCCTTTAACTGGTAGGGATCTTAGGCCATATTTCTTTGCCTGTGCAGAGAAGAATGATTTCTTCTTTAGTAGCCCAGAGGAAAGGCTGCGGGAATTGATATCTATTGTGAGAGGTGGAAAATTTAATGTTGCCAACAAAAAAGAGGAAATCCTTAAATTAGAAAATGGGGATGCCAAACGTCTTTTTAAAATTGTCTCTCAAGATATATTTATTAGAAATATTTCAGAAAACAAAACACCAAAGGTTGTGGAAGGCGTTAGGAAGTTGGTTGAATTCCGAGTAGAACTTCAGGAAGATCTTGCAGAGTTCCTCCTTACACTTCCGTTTGAGAAACTTGGTATCTGGGCTGTTGGAGGATGGGATGCTTGTATTCCGAAAAGCTCAATGGCGAGAAGTAAACTTAATCAATTCTTTAAAGAAATTGAAATTAATAGCACAGATGCTATGATAAAAGCAGCAGCTAAGAAAGCGCAGGTATAATAGCCAATGGGTACATCAACGAGAAATAAAGGCCAATCTGGGCATACACCATTAGTGCCTTCGTGGCTTGAAGAGGATACTCAGTTTGTGCCGGCTCAGCCAATTACGCAGAACACAACAACGATTCCACCAAATGGCGATGAAAATCGATTCAGAGGGCCAAGGACATCTTTCACTCATTACATATCTGAAGGGGGTCGCGATAGTGGTTCCATGAAAAGAACCATATCGAGTTATGTTAATCGATCGTTAGGTGGAAGTTTAAAAGCTACTACTAGACTGGGAACGGCAAGAGGGAGCGCCGCAAGATTATATGGAATCCTGAATAATCTGTCAGGCGGCGGTGCAAAAGAAATTGCACAACGGCTTTCACTTGGAAATATAGAAGGTCTTCCAGCATCTGATTTCTTTGTAAAGATTGCGGCGTTTATATGCCCAGATGGAGGACCTAATGATGAAGGGATAGCCCGGTCAGCATACTATGATGCGATTGCGGATGATCCTGATTTATATGGCAAACCAACTGAGAGTTTGACACATGAAGAGTGTGAGTCAGTTTTACAGAATTTTATGAGCAAAGTTGTTTTGGAACAACTTATGAATGATATTGCCAATAAAACGATTACACTTCCAAATAACATTAACGAAGTAGCGCATATTGAGGAAAAAGTGGAACAAATGATAAAACAAAGTGTTTCGGATGCTTTTGTGGATGTTAGAAATCGTAATATACAAATTACGAATAACGAAGCGCAAAAAATCACGGATAGTATTTATCAGAAGACTTACGAAATTTTGGAAGGATTAGGTAACGGCCATGTATAGATATCATTTAATAGCGTCATTTGATAAAGACTTACACAGTCTTGTTTGTGATACATATCCAAATACCAGCACTATCTCTGTAAGGCTTCCGTTCTTGGCATCGAATAGCTCATTTCGCTATGGCCTTCAGACAACAATGAATGAGCTCAGTAAACAAAGCATTTATCCTTCAGAAAGCGGTATTGATGCAATCATCCTTGGTCTGATGGTTTATATTGCAGACATGAAGATTTCAAGAGATAAACAATCTCAGAACTCATGGACGCGGGAAATAACTCTTACTATACCTGTATTTGATGGCTTGTGGAAGGAGTATAAGGTTACCTTGGAACGAATGCTAAAATTTCTTACGGGAGATATTTGGGAGATTCAGTTTACCAAGAGAGAGGTGTTTCTTGCTGATAAAGAAAAGTTCGGTCAAAGAACAGATAAATATAGGATTGCTTCACTTTTTTCAGGTGGTATGGACAGCTTGATTGCGGCAATTAATTATATGGAGCAAAAACAGCCAACCCTGTTGGTTAGTCATGCTGGAGAGGGCAGGGTACGTCATTGGCAAATGAATTTGCTTGCTGCCCTCGATAGTGAGTATAGCAATGTATCCCATGAAAATGCATATCTGTGGACCAATCTTGCCGATATTGAGTTACCTGAAGCAGAAAAGGATATGAATCAGAGAAGCAGATCTTTTCTTTTTATCACAATAGCGATTTTGGCAATGAGTGGAACAAAAGGATGTACACAATTACTAATGCCAGAGAATGGGCTTATTGCGTTAAATGTTCCTCTGGAATACATGCGGATTGGATCGCATAGCACAAGAACTACTCATCCTTTTTATCTTAAGCTATGGAATGAGGTAGTAGGGGGGATCTTCAAATTTTCCATCTCTAATCCATATTGGAACAAAACGAAAGGTGAGATGGCCGCTGAATGTCTTAATAAAGATTTCTTTAAGAAGGTAGTAAACTTGTCATATTCCTGCTCATCTGTCAATAGCGCAAATATTCGTAGTGGGCAATCACAACACTGTGGACATTGTCTGCCATGTATTATCCGTAGAGCAGCGATGCATGGTGCATTTGGAGACTTTGATCCGTCTTCATATTTGTATCCAAAGGTTAAGGAGCTCATTGATGATAGAGGAGCCATAGGTGAGCAGATACGCTCATTTCAGTATGCAATAAAGAGATTAAGAGAGAACCCGTGTGCAAATAAAATACTGATTCATAAACCAGGACCGCTTGAAAACGATGAAACATATCTTACGGAGCTTGCCGATGTATACACAAGAGGTTTGATGGAAGTTGAACAGTGGATTCAGGATAGTTTGGAGATGGAAAATGTTAATTGATGTTCATTTTCATTTGGATTTGATGGATAACATGCAATCGCTGATACATGAGTTTCAAACATCAGATGTTGGCATAATAGCTGTGGGAACTACACCAAAAGCCTTCCAAAAAGAAAAAAAGTTCTGTTGTGGAGTGAAAAATATAAAAGTAGGGTTAGGATTTCATCCGCAGCTAGTCTCTGAAAGAGCGCACGAGATAGATTTATTTCTAAGGTTTGTTAAGGAATCCCAATATATTGGTGAGGTAGGAATTGATTTTAATTCATCTTACATTGGATCTAAGGTTCAGCAAATGTTATGTTTTCGAAAAATTGCAAAAGCCTGTGCTGATGAAGGGGGAAAAATATTATCTATCCACAGTGTTAAGGCTGCCAGCACAATTATAGATGAATTGGAAGAAGCGGGAATATTTCAAACTTGTAAGTGTATATTTCATTGGTTTACGGGAACATCTACAGAACGCAATAGGGCCGTAGAAAATGGAGCATTCTTTTCAATTAACAGAAAAATGTTGGTGACTAAGTCTGGAAGGGAATTGATAAAGGTGATTCCAGAAGATAGATTGCTCTTGGAAACAGATGCACCATTTACCATGAAATTTAATTCTACAGTTGGCCTAAGGGCCGAATTATTAAAACTTGTAGATGACATTTCTGCGATTCGAGCTAAGGACTTATCGGTGCAGATAGAAAAAAATTCACTTCAGATATGGGAACAATTAGAGTAGTTGGATAGAAACTGTGTGTTAGAAAGAATGAGAAAGGGAAACGTATGAAAGGATTTTGGAAAGGGCAGTCAAAAACGGCTGCCTTTTTATTATGGGAGGAAATGTTCTATGGCAAAACTGATCTTCACCAGCCGCTACATCCGTGACGCTCCGCCAGAGCATCTGCAGAACTATGTGCGCTACATCAGTACCCGCGAAGGCGTGGAAAAAGCGGACGAGAGTAAAAAGAACCTACCGGCGACATCCGCCCAGAAGGATCTGATTCGGCAGCTTCTGAAAGACATGCCGGAGTCCAAAGACATGCTGGAGTATGAGGACTATCGACAGCGCTCCACCATCGGCAACGCCTCCGAATTCATCGCTCAGGCGCTGGAACGGAACTTGAACATGGCCGCCATGAGAGAAAACTATGTGGACTACCTGGCCAACCGCCCCCGTGTGGAACGGATCGGTGAGCATGGCCTGTTTACGGATGCGGGAAAGCCGGTGATCCTTACAGAAGTGCAGAAAGAAGTATCTGACCACAAAGGACCTGTCTGGACCCATGTGGTCAGCCTGCGCCGGGAGGATGCGGCAAGGCTCGGATATGACTCCGCCAGAGAGTGGATGGCGCTCCTGCGCTCCAAACGTGCCATGCTCTCCAGGCACATGAGGATCGACAGCGCAGATCTGAGATGGTATGCAGCTTTCCATAATGAGGGGCATCATCCCCATGTACATCTAATGGTCTATTTCGCGAAGGACAATGACGGATTCCTGACGAAAGCAGGCATTGAAGCCATGCGCTCGGAACTGGCCCACGATATCTTCCGTCAGGACTTTGCCCAGATCTACGAAGGACAGAATCTGGCGCGGAGCAGTTTGAAAGAAAAAGCGGCGGAGCGGATGTGCCTGTTCGCGGACGGCATGCTGCAGGGCGTATGTGAAAATCCAATCATCGGGGAGAAGCTGCTGCAGCTTTCCGGACGTCTCAAAAATACCAGAGGGAAAAAGGTATACGGCTATCTGAAAGCGGATGTGAAACGTCTGGTAGATCAGATCGTGGATGAGCTTGCAAAGGACCCGGCTGTGTCGGAAGCCTATCGGGCATGGGGCGAATGGCAGGATCAGATCCGGCTGGCCTATTCCTCAAAGGCTCCGCCGCTGCCGCCCCTGTCCAGTCAGAAACAATTAAAAAGTATCAAGAACATGGTGATCGCTGAGGCATTAAAGCTGGGCGGTCACCATTTTTTGTCGGAAACATCCGGGCAGGAGAGGAACCGGGCAGAAGTCCGCCTGGATGAACTGGAGGGAGAAAGAATCTCAGATGGCTCAGGAGAAATAGAAGAAATAGAAATAGAAACGAAAGCAGAAGCAAAAATCGAAGCAGAAACAGAACCAGATCCCGCAGATGCAGAAAGCATGTTGGAAGCTGAGGAGCTCCTGTCAGAACCGGAACTGGATGTCCCTGGCCCTTTTGAGGGTAAAGAGAAAACGTCTGCAAAAGCCGAATGGAGCCAGCAATACAAACTGGCCCGCAACTATCTGTACGGAAGTAAAAAAGTCCCCCAGGATTTTCAGGAAGCCCTGCGCCTGTTTCGTCTGGAAGCAGAGCAGGGAAATGCGCTTGCCATGTATGACCTGGGCCGGATGTGTGCGGATGGCCTTGGAGTGGAGGCAGACCCGGATGCAGCGAAGGAATGGTACCGGAAAGCGCTAGATGCCTTTCTCTCTGCTGAAAAGGAATTGCCAGAGAGAAAAAAGACGTATCTGCAGTACCGGATTGGGAAAATGTATCTTGCCGGCCTTGGCATAGATCAGGATTATGAGGCTGCTGCTCTCTGGCTGGATCGTGCAGTTGAGAAAAGCCATAAGTATGCCCAGTATACTCTTGCCAGTCTGTACGCAAAAGGACAGGGCGTGGAAAAAGATCTGAAACGTGCATTTTCCCTGTATCACGCATCCGCCTCACAGGGAAATCCCTATGCAAGTTATGAGCTCGCGAAAATGTTCCGGGACGGAACAGGAACCGTGAAGTCGGCAGAACAGGCGGAGAAGCATTTTCAGGATGCCTTTTCCGGTTTTCTGGTTCTGGAAGAGCAGAGCCATGACGACAAAATCCAGTATCGTCTGGGGCAGATGCTGTATCAGGGCATCGGGACGGAAAGAGACGAGGAAGAGGCCGTCCGGTACTGGCAACAGGCCGCAAAACTGGGAAATGTGAACGCCCAGTATGCGTTAGGGAAATTCTGGCTGGATACCAGGACAGGAGATGTGCATCAGGCCGCAGAGTGGTTGGAAAAGGCTGCAGATGCGGGAAATACTTCCGCCCAGTATGTGCTTGCGAAGTTTTATCTGGAAGGCCGCCTGGGAGAAACGGATGCGGAAAAAGCAGTGGAGCTGTTCCAGAAAGCGGCGGAGCAGGGAAACGGGTTCGCGGCGTACCGCCTTGGCAGACTTTATCTGGAAGGGGAGGAAATCCCAAAAGATATGGTGGCGGCTGTCCGGTGGCTGACTGAAGCGGCGGAACAGGAGCTACCCTTTGCTCAGTACATGCTGGGATGTCTGTATCTGAAGGGGGAAGAGATACCCAGAGACATGGAGAAAGCAGTTGCATGGTTACAGAAGACGGCGCTCCAGGGAAACGAGTACGCCCAGTACCGTCTTGGGAGTCTGTATCTTTTGGGAGAAGATGTGCCGCAGGATCTGGAGGAGGCCGTAAGGTGGCTGGAGTTGTCTGCGGATCAGGGGAACCAGTACGCCCAGTATGCGCTTGGAAAACTGTTTCTGTACGGCCAGCCGGGGATGCCCCGTGATAAGGAAAAGGCAGTCCCCCTGTTGGAAGCATCCGCCGCCCAGGGAAATGGCTACGCCCAATTTTTACTGGAGAACCTGGATTCCTTCCGGGACCCGGATCTGGTTTTGGCAGCCACCAGACTGATGCACCATCTGTCAAGGATGTTTCATGAAGATTACCGGAAAGCATCAGGAGGTACCGGTATGGGGCACATTGACCGCAGGAGGAGACGGAAATTGCAGGAGAAGCGGATGGCGCAAGGACACAGGAAGGATGATCATGAGCCGCAGCAGAGTATGTAAGGAGGAGGAGAAAGGATGGGATATGTTCATTTTACGGAAGAACAGAAGGAACGGGCCAATACCGTAGACCTGAAAGATTTTCTGGAACGTCAGGGAGAACGGCTCCTGCGCTCCGGGCCGGAGTGGAGGATGTCCAGTGACCACAGCATCACCATCCGGGGGAACCGATGGTACGACCATGGCTCCGCCGGCAAAGGCGGGGCAGCCATTGACTTCGTGATCTATTATTATGGAAAAACCTTTCCGGATGCAGTGAGCATGCTCCTGGGCGGGGAACAGGGACAGACCTACCGCCAGAGCCGGAAACAGGAGGAAGTGCCGAGAAAGCCGTTTGCCTTGCCAGACGCCAATGGGGATATGCGGCGGGTATTCGCGTACCTGTTAAGGTCCCGTCTGCTTGACTATGAAGTGGTATCTGATTTTGCAAAAGAGAATCTGATCTACGAGAGTCTGGAACTGTCGAAGGATAAGACCAGACAGTTCCACAATGCCATTTTTGTGGGATACGATGCAGAAGGAAAGGCCAGACACGCTCACAAGAAGGGAATCTACACCATGGGGAAAAGCTACCGGGGAAATCTGGAGAGCAGCGATCCCCGGTACAGTTTCCATTGGAACGGGAAAAGCAGTGAGGTCTTTGTGTTCGAAGCGCCCATAGATATGCTTTCCTATATCTCGCTGCACAAGAACGGATGGAGGGAACACAGCTATGTGGCGCTGTGCGGAGTGGGGTCCCAGGCATTGTTCCAGCTGCTGCAGGATCACTCGGAACTGAAAAAGATCCATCTGTGTTTAGACCATGACCTGGCAGGGATGAAAGCGGCGGAACGGATACAGGAAAGTCTGGCGGAGGCAGGATATCCGGATGTGAGGATGGAACTGCCCACATGGAAGGACTGGAATGAGGATATCAAGGCCATGCACGGGATGGAGGCGGTACCGGCAGAGGAAAAGCCGCCTCCGGAGATAACGGAAGAACGGATGTTGCAGATGGCCTGATGATTTATTGTTGCAACGAGGAACTATGACAGAAGATAAATCGTGCTTGTTGACAGATTAAGAGAGAGGAGTGTGAAAATGCAGACCACACAGATCATAATCCTGGTATGCGCGGGCCTGGGGATGTTCGCCCTGCTGGGGCTGGTCACCTTCCTGTCCAGCCACTACAACCTGGACGGGATCAAATCCAAGACGGTTGGAGACGGGCAGTACGGGACCGCCCGCTTCGCCACAGATATGGAGATTAAAAAGACCTACTCCCATGTCCCATACGAACCAAAGCTGTGGCGACAGGGGAAGAACCTGCCGGAGACTCAGGGCATCGTGGTGGGAGGAAAGTTTTCCCATGGCGGTGTCACGGCCCTGATCGATTCCGGCGACATCCATCTTCTGATGATCGGCGCTGCCGGTGTCGGCAAAACGGCGAACTTTCTCTACCCCTGTATCGAATATGCCTGCGCCAGCGGCATGAGTTTTCTATGTACGGACACAAAGGGAGACCTGTTCCGAAATTACGCGGGGATTGCGGAAAAATATTACGGCTACAAGATATCCATCCTGGATCTGCGGAATCCTACTCGTTCTGATGGGGACAATATCCTGGGCATGGTGAACAAATACATGGATCTATGGTTGGAGGATCCGGAGAACCTGGCATACAAGGCCAGAGCAGAAAAATATGCCAAGATCACAGCCAAGACCATCATCAGCTCCGGGGCAGATTCCTCCAGCTATGGACAGAACGCGTTTTTCTATGACGCGGCGGAAGGACTCCTGACCAGTGTGCTGCTGTTGATTGCGGAATACTGTCCAAAGGAACAGCGGCACATTGTCAGTGTGTTCAAGCTCATTCAGGACTTGCTGGCTCCCTCACCGGTAAAGGGAAAGAATCAGTTCCAGCTGCTGATGCAGAAGCTGCCTCCGGAACATAAGGCCAAATGGTTTGCCGGGGCCGCTCTGAATACCGCAGACCAGGCCATGGCTTCCGTGCTTTCCACGGCCATGTCCAGACTGAACGCTTTTCTGGATTCGGAGATGGAGCAGATCCTGTGCTTTGACGGTTCCATGGACACGGAGACCTTTTGTAATTCCAAGTCAGCCATCTTTATCGTATTGCCGGAGGAGGACAATACAAAATATTTCATGGTCAGTCTGTTCTTACAGCAGATCTACCGGGAGATGCTGTCCATCGCAGATGAGCATGGCGGGAAGCTTCCCAACCGGGTTGTGATCTTTGGGGATGAGATCGGAACAATCCCCAAGATCGAATCCCTGGAGATGCTGTTCTCCGCAGGCCGATCCCGTCGCATCAGCATGGTCCCCATCATCCAGTCCTTTGCCCAGCTGCAGAAAAACTATGGAAAAGAGGGCAGCGAGATCATCATCGATAACTGCCAGGACATCCTGTTCGGAGGCTTTGCGCCCAACTCAGAAAGTGCGGAGGTTTTGTCAAAGGCTCTGGGAAATAAAACAGTGCTGTCCGGCTCCATCAGCAGGGGGAAGAATGATCCCAGCCAGAGCCTGCAGATGATTCAGCGCCCGCTGATGACCCCGGATGAACTGAAATCCCTTCCAAAAGGACATTTCATTCTGGCCAAAACGGGATGCCATCCCATGCGGACAGAACTGCGCCTGTTTTTTAAATGGGGGATTGAGTTTGAAGAGGGATATGTGGCGGAGCAGCATGCGGCAAGGGCAGTCTCTTATGCGGACCGTCTGACACTGGAGCAGGAGATCCTGCGCAGACGGATGGATGATGACCTGGAAGAGTTTGAAGAGCCGCCTGCACCGTCAGGACCGCCTGTAAGCGGCGGTATGGGGCAGGGACAGATGACAGAGCGTACCGTGCCGTTACAGCCCCACAGACCCGCAGGCAGGCCGCCGCTGCGGACGGATTAGAGAAGGAGGGGATATGGGATACTTTGAAACCATCTACGCTTCCGGACTGCCCCACCGGGCGGTGGCAGTCTATATGTATCTCCATGACCGGGCAGATCGGGACAAAAGCTGCTGGCCTGCCATCCCTACCATGGCCAGGGAACTGGGTATGTCCCGCAGCACCATCAAACGCGCCCTGAACGACCTGGTTAGTGCAGGATATCTGAGGAAGGAATTCCGGTATCGCGAGAACGGCAGTCATACCTCGAATTTATACACCATTCTTTAAAAAGAGATTTGCTGAAAAAGAATGGAAAAATAATCTCAGAAATCCGCCAAGGGAGAAGTCTGCCTTTCTAAATATCGTGTATGGGAAGGAAGCGGCAGCATCAAGAGATACTTTGTGCTGCCGCCATTTCCACCGGTGAACCCAGGAGGGGGTCATGGTGGACCACCCTGAAGGTCCCACTCTAACAAAGATTTATTAACAGAGATAACAAAGAGGTTTTCAAAAGATGAATGGTTAGAAGAGGGGAAAGAGTAACGAGGATATGAGAGAACCAATCTCCCGGAGAAGATCAGGAAATGATTCTCTGCTTATTGTTCTTGTAGCATAGTTCTGACAGTACCGAGAAGGATACGAATATCCCGATCTGAGCAGGATTCCAGCATATGAGTAAGTTGAGCCCTCTCAGTCCCTTCTGGCGGCTGTTCTGAATAAAAGATCTGGTCTGCCGAAATATGCATACCATGAATCAGGCGGTAGACGATAGGGAGTTTGGGGATACGTCCATTGTTTTCAATTGCGATAAGGTAACGACAACTAATTCCGGCCAGTTCCGCCAATGCTTCCTGTGTCAAACCACAATCCAGACGTGCGCGCTTAATTGCTAATCCAAAATGTTCATGTTCATGTTCCACAATATGTTCACCTCCCAGTAAAATTGTACTAACGAAGATGAAAAAATGGAATGAACATATATTTCAGTTTAAACATGAATAAAAATGTCTTATAGCAGAACGAGAAACAAATAAGAGCAAACAGAGGTTGTTGGTGCGAACAACATTGTTTGCTCTTAAACAAATTATACTAATTAAATTGAATGCAAACCAAATAATGTATTTGATTTTTTGTTTTATGGAGACGATGTATCAATAACAACCCATTCCCCATTCCGCATTCCGCAGTTCATAGGATGTTTCACCCTGTACAGGCAGCTCCTGAGAATCTGTTTCCTGAAAATCCTGTCCCTGAGAACTCTGGTCGTTTACATATTGGCTCTGAGGATTTTCGAGATATTCCTCCAGACAGATCCCGCGCTCATGAATCTCTGCCGCAGCTTCTTTTCCAACATAGCGATAATGCCATACCTCTTCGGCCACATTGGTAATGTGCGTCTTATTTCCGGGGTAGCGGAAGATAAAGCCGTATTTGTAGCTGTTTTCCTGAAGCCAGAGGTAAATGTCGTAAGTGGCTCCATTGATATCCACAGCAAGCCCTAACTGGTGTTCGCTGGTGCCGGGTTCGGCAACCCATTGCTGTGCCAGATTTATGGCTTCGCTTTCCGAATACCCCTGCTTCTTATACTCTTTGATTTTATCATCATACAGGCTCTGCTGTTTTTCCGGTGTCCGATAGCCCGAAACAACGATGGGTCCTAAATCTTCCGCATCATTCAGCATTTCCATGAGCGGCTCATAGATTCGTTCATCCACCTTCTCACCCCCAGGTACATCCACTAGGGAGATCGGATCATCCATGTAATTTTCCGGAAGCGGATGTTCACTATTTACCAATGTGAGATACCACTCGGTATCCATGGTCTGTATTTCTGTCTGTTCTGTATCAACCTGGAAATCATCTGTCTCAACTACAGGACTTCCGGGTATTGCTTCACCGGAAATCATCTCATTGGAAACAATTTCATCGGGGATGCTTTCCTTACCGAACACGCTACCGGTAATGGAAACAATGATTGCAAGGCAGCCGGCTATAAGAACAACGTGCGGAAGGGCACGAAGCCATAGCCGATGCTTTCTGCGTTTTCGATGTCTGCGGACGGGAAGATTTTTTTGTTCTTTCATGAAATCAGTAGCTCCTTTCATAAAACATAATTGAATGCATCAAAAAACCCTTGTATGGTAATTATTTTACCGGACAAGGGCCTTCTGATTTTGAATTTTAAAGCGTTATTTTCCTAAGAAAAAATGAAGAGTTTATGCTTATCGGACTATGAATGTTCCGCGAGTTGTATTTTTGAGGAAATGGGCAGCTTAACAGTAAAAGTAGTCAATCCATTTTTGCTGTCAGCCGAGATGGTTCCGCCGTGCAGGAGAACAATCTCTTTTGCTATGGCAAGTCCCACGCCTGTGCCGCCGGTGTTTGAAGTGCGGGATTCATCCAGACGATAAAATTTCTCGAACAGGGTTTCCAGTTTATCATCCGGAATGGTTTTTCCATGATTGCTGACCGTTACAACGATATGCTCCGGTGTTTCTTCCGCATTCACTGTGATTTCTGTTCCTTTGCTGCTGTAAGCCACCGCATTTTTCAGCAGGTTATTGAATACACGGGCAAGCCTTTCCGGATCGCCGCATACTTCCAACGATTCTGCCGCATGGAAGGTAATATAATTTCCATGTTCTGTAAACAGCGGCAAATGTTCATCAATCACCTGCACCAGAAGATAATAGAGGTCAATCGCTTTGGAGGCAATGGTAATCTGCTGCGTATTATAGCAGGTAATCTCAAAAAATTCGTTGATCATCTTTTCAAGTCGGTATGTTTTTTCCAGAGAAATATGGACATACTTCTCCTTTTCTTCATCTGGAAGATCCGGGATCTGTTCCAGCAGCCTGAGATAACCAATGATGGAAGTCAGCGGAGTGCGGATATCATGAGCCAGATACATGACCAGCTCATTCTTCCGCTGTTCGGCCGCTCTTGCCGCCTGCTCCCGCTGTATCAGAATATTCTGGACCGTGTTCAGCTTGATCTCAAAGGGCTGCATTTCCTGTGAGAGCCGGATCTGTTCTTCGCGGTCGGACAGAAGACAGTCAATTCCCTGATTGATTTCTCTGAAATAACGGGTCAGCCAACGGAACAGAAACACAAGCAGGAGCAAAAAGATCAGAACGATAGCCGCCGCAAAAAAAACTTCTTTGATTCCACGAAAATAGTCACTGTATACATAAAAGGCATCTTCATGGTCAATATCCATCCATAACTCGATCAAGCGGATAATCCATTCGCCCATCCTTTCTTTCCACAAAAATAGATACAGCAGGATGACGATTGCAGTAGAAACCAGTGCGCTGGTACAGAACCGCCACATGATCCGGATTTGAAAAGCGGAGTAATCCGTATCCTTATCTTTAGTCCTCGATTTTGTAGCCGTATCCCCAGACCGTTTTAATATATTTCGGATTTTCATAGGAATCCCCCATTTTTTCCCGCAAATGCCGGATGTGTGCAGTGATTGTATTGTTGCTTTTGGTATAATATTCATCTTTCCAGATTTGGTGGAACAGATCTTCGGAACTGACCACATTCCCCTTGTTTTGAATCAGAATCTCCAAAATGGAAAATTCTGTCGGCGTCAGGGAAAGGGGCTGGTCATTCAGCGTGCATTTATGCGCCTTTACATCGAGAACCAGGCCGGAAAGGGCAATAATGTCCTCTTTTTTCTCCGTACCAACATTGTAATGCTTATATCTTCTGAGCTGTGCCTTTACCCTGGCAACCAGTTCCAGTGGCTCAAAAGGCTTTGTCATGTAATCATCCGCGCCCAGGGAGAGACCGGTAATCTTATCCATACCCTCCCCCTTTGCTGTGAGCATGATAATCGGATACCGGTGTTCCTCCCGGATCTGCTGGCATAAAGTGAAGCCGCTTATGTCGGGAAGCATGATATCCAGAATTGCCAAATCCAGGTCTTCTGTCTGAATACATTGAAGCGCGTCTGTTGCATTATAGAAGGTAAACACCTGAAAGCCTTCATTATTAAGATAAAGAGAGATAAGGTCAGCAATCTCTTTTTCGTCATCAACGATCAGCAATTTATCTTTTTGCATAAAATACTCCTTTCCTACTGTTTGTAATATGTACATGCTTTTGTGCATGAAATGATAAGCCTCTAAGCGAACTTTCCCTGTCAGCAGGGTATATTTCTCTTATTTTACCATAAATCCTGTGTTAGAAACCGTCTTTTCTATGAAGAAAATATTGAGATTTTACTGAGGTTGATATAGTTTCAATTTTCGAGTTACTACTAAATATTGAATTTACCTTAAAAATATGGTAGAATGTCAAAACATGTTGATTGATTGTTCATGGACTTACATAAGGAGGTGTTTGGTAATGGACTTTAAAAATCAGAATTGTTCAGATAGTGAATTTCCCCATGCAGAATAGCAGAATGCAACGGTCTGTATGGGTTAAATGAAAGTTGCATCGTCTGCTGATTCTGCACTTTATTTAATAAAATTAAGTAAAGGACGGAATGAAATTATGAAATATCTGAATGCAGCAGATGTGCTTCCGAAGGAGCTTCTGAACGAACTGTCCATCTATGTAAATGGGCAGCTCTTGTATGTGCCTTCAAGGGAACAGAAAAAATCATGGGGAAGTAACAGTGGCTCCAGACAGTACTATGAGCAAAGGAATAACAAGATTGTCGCTCTCTATGGAAAAGGTATCTGTATTGATGAGCTCTGTGAGGAGTTTCACTTATCCTATGATACAATACGAAAAATAATAAAAACGAATTTATAGGGCTTTATCCGAAAAAAGGGTAAAGCCCTTTTTTCAGATAGAATGGTTATAATTGTTTCCTGCCCTTTTTTCTCTTATTTAAAATCCCTATAATAGCATGGAAAGAAAAGAAAGGAGCTTCCTGTATAATTCAAATATAGGGAATTCCAAGAAAGAAGGTTGAGAAAAAAATACCTCAGAGTAAAATAAGATTACTGACTTCGCAGGTTAGTAAAAATCTTA
>CAJTFE010000041.1 GCA_910575725.1 Clostridia bacterium
GTCGCTGCGCGACAGCACTAAAGGGTAAAGCTGCTTCGACACACCGGTAATGAGAGAAACTTTTATTCGAAAAAGCACTCATAAAAGTTCCTCTCGTGCGCCTTTGCAGCTTTACCGTCCAGCAGAAATTATTTTTCAAAAACACTTGACATTTCTTAGCTGGACAATTCTAAGTCGCTGCGCGACAACACTATTAGTCTCATAACATTCTTTGATGTTACTGATTCCACAAACTCTTAAGCTGACTTTTTCGGCCGGAAGCCGGCGCTGGTTGCACAAATCAATCTATCAAATACCAGGAACATGGCCGGAAGGATGAAAGCTACCGCCAGAAGGCTTACAATCGCCCCCCTTGCCATCAATGCGCAGAGAGAACGTATCATATCCACATCCGAGTACACCGCCACGCCCAGGGTTGCAGCAAAGAACCCCAAAGCGCTGACAATTACCGACGGCAGAGAAGTTTCCAGAGCCGTGGAAATGGCTCCCACCCTGTCCTGCCCCATGAACCGCTCCCGTTTGTACCGGGTTGTCATCAGTATCGCATAGTCCACCGTCGCCCCAAGCTGAATGGTGCTGATACAGATGGGTGCGATAAACGGCAGGGACGTTCCTGTAAAATGGGGAATCCCCAGGTTGATAAAGATGGCAAATTCTATCACTGCCACCAGAATCACCGGCAGGGAAATGCTTTTGAGCACTGCCGCAATTATTACGAAAATCGCAATAATGGAAATGGTATTCACCACCTGGAAATCCCGGTCTGTAATCTCAATCAAGTCCTTCGTGCAGGGCGCTTCCCCAATCAGCATTCCGGTCTCGTCATATTTCTTCATAATCTCTTGAAGCTTTGTAATCTGCATGTTTACCTCGTCGGTAGCCGTACTGTACTTAGACTGTATCAGCAGAAGCTTCCAGTTTTCGCTCTCCAGCTCCTCCCGTGCTTTATCCGGTATCATCTCATCCGGAATTCTGGAGCCGATAGCGGAATCCATGCCCAGGGCAAATTCCACGCCCTCCACTTCCTTCATTTCGGCCACCATGTTTTTCACATCCTTGGCCGAGACATTTTTATCAAGGAGTACCATATGGGTAGCTCCTGCGGAAAATTCATCCTCCAGCTTGTTTGTAGCCTGCACATAGCCCATGTACTCCGGCAGGGAGCCGCCCAGGTTGTAGTAAACCTCGCCGCCCGCCTTGTTGTAGCCGTAATAGGATACGGGAAGAACCAGCACAAACAGAATCAGAAAAACCGGATAGCGCTTCACTACAAATCTTACAATCTTCCCGAAATCCGGCATCAAAGGCCGGTGCCTTGTCTTTTCAATGAATCTGTCAAGAACCAGAATCATGGAGGGCAGAATGGTTACGCAGCCAAGAACACCGAACACTACGCCCTTTGCCATTACAAGCCCCAGATCCAGGCCTAAGGTATAGCTCATAAAGCAGAGTGCGATGAAGCCTGCCACGGTTGTAATAGAGCTTCCTACTACCGAAGTAATGGTTGCTTTGATGGCATGAGCCATGGCCCGTTTTTTATCCCCTTCAAACCGCTCCTGCTGCTCCACGTAGCTGTGCCACAGGAAAATGGAGTAGTCCATGGTCACCGCCAGCTGGAGCACTGCCGCCAGAGCCTGGGTCAGAAAGGATATTTCTCCAAAAAAGATATTTGTTCCCATGTTCAAAAGAATTGCCATTCCGATACTGATTAGGAAAATGACCGGCAGAGCCAGGCTGTCCAGAAAGGCTGTCATTACAACGCTGGAAAGCACCACTGCCAGAACCACATAGATAACCTCCTCACGTTCGCAGAGCTCCTTCAAGTCCGCTACCATGGCCGTCATACCGGATACAAAGCACTGTTCTCCCGCCAGCTCTTTAATCTGCGCCGCTGCGTCCAGGGTTTCGTCCGCCGAGGTCGATGTCTCAAAGAAAACCGCCATCATGGTCGCATTTCCCGAATTGAAGATATCATAGTATTCGTCCGGCAGAATCTCCATGGGAACGGAAAGATCCATAAAGCTGTCATACCACAGTACGGTAGCTACGTGATCCACTTCTTCGATCCGCTCCCTAAGCTCTGCCACTTCCTTATCTTCCATTCCCTCTATGATAACGAAAGAAAATGCTCCTTTTCCAAACTCATCCATCAAAATGTCCTGGCCTATCATTGTCTCAATGTCACCTGGCAGATAAGTGAGCATATCGTAATTGATCCGTGTGGCCGCCATTCCCAGGGCCGACGGAATCATCAGCGCCAGTGTAAGAATCAAAATGGGGATGCGAAGCTTTACAACCCCTTTTCCAAATTTAATCATAACGTTCTCCATTCCAGTTCCGCAATGTTCCTCCCACTACACCTTAGGAAATCAATTTCCAGTCACAGAACCATGTGTCTGTAAATTGATTTGTGCACCGTGAGGAACACTGCTGTTTTCCAGTTCCGCAATGTCCTTATTTTTTTCTGTGCTGATTTTTTGTCTTGACGGTATATACCGCCACATACAAGTTCAGCAGCCCTTCCGTCAGGAGCGTAATTCCCAGAAGCACTATGGCCCCGGCAATTCCAGCATTTCCGAAGGGGTCTATGATAATCAGCAGCCCCAGAATGCTGGCAAACGCAGCCGCACCTCCAATCAGCCACCACTGTTTCAGTCCGAAGCGTCTGGCGTCTATGGCTGTCTGGATCTTTAAAAGGCCGTCCGTCATAACGATAATGCCCAAGACCAGATTGAAAAACCGCAGAAAACTGCCGCTGCGAAACATCATCAGACTTCCGATAATCACTGCCAGAATCCCTCCCGCCAGGTCAAACTGAAAAGCCAGCCGGTACAAATCCTCCGACAGATAACCGCATATTTTAAACACTCCGCACACTGCCAGCAAAAAACCAATTCCCTTACAGATAACCTCCGCCGAAATCTCCGGACAAAGAATCAACAAGATGCCAGCCATACAAAAAGCCACAGATGACGCCGCATAACCTCCCTTTGCAATCCGAACAGTTGTCATTTTTTTCACTCCCTTCTCTTTACAATCTCTATTGTAGTCAAAAGCCCTCTCCCTTGAAACGGGCAAACAAAAAGCAGTGTATGAAATCCATACACCGCTTTCCTATTAACCAAAATTCAGACACATGGGCTTATCTGCCTAAAACGCCCATGCTCCCCCAATGCTTTTACTGCTTTTTCCTTCCGGCTCTCTGACGGCCTTTTTCCATGGCCGACGCAATACTTCCTTTCAGCAAAGCTCCCAGGCTTCGAATCATCTGTTCCGGATCCGCCTTCATACCTTCTCCCACCCAGGCCATCACCATTCCTGACAGGCCGCATTTATAAAAATCGATGATCAGCTCACGGTCAGGCTCCGGCACATCCCGGGTGACGCTAAGCCCCTCAGCCAGACGTCTGACAACCTCCTGCGCAATGCTGTTCAGATAACGCTCCAGCTCCTCCCGGCTGACAGAATTGTAAATATGGTAAACCGCCCGTTTGTTGCTAAGGGCAAAACGGGCCGCTTCAATAAAGCCCTCCTCCAAGGACTGCACATCTGCGTTCTTTGCAGCCACGCGCTCCACCTCCCCGTCAATCACAAAGGTCAGCAAGGCGCGGATATCCTCAAAATGATAGTAAAAGGTATTGCGGTTGATTCCGCAGCTGTCTACAATCTCCTTTACCGTTATCTTATCCAGCGGCTTCTCGTTCAGAAGCTCCAGAAACGCCTCGACGATTGCTTTTTTTGTAAATTGAGCCATAGAAAAAACTCCCTTTCCTTCCATTGCTTTTGATTATAGCGGATTTTTTTTCGCTTTTCAAGAAATGCTGCCGGTCAGTTTATGTACCTCTTAGGATTACCGTCACGATGTTTTTTACAAAAAAATAAAGCGGGTGATGGGAATCGAACCCACGTGTCCAGCTTGGAAGGCTGGTGTTCTACCATTGAACTACACCCGCATAATACAAATATGAAACTTTCAATGCCCAGAACCGGAATCGAACCAGTGACACGAGGATTTTCAGTCCTCTGCTCTACCAACTGAGCTATCTGGGCAGATAACATCTGTTGTGCGACACTCTTTCACAACAGATGTTATTTTACACGATTACTAATTATTTGTCAACATTTTTTTGACAGCCTGCCTTCCGGCCGTGTCTTACAACATTTTTAAAAGGAGCCGCTCTATTTTGCAGCCGCTTCAAAACCCGGCAGTTTCTACAGCTTCACACGCCCGGCCAGAATTTCTTTGTAATCCGCATAATTTTTCTCCAAAAGCGCAGGCGTATCCAGTCCAAAGGGGCATTTCTTTTTGCATGCGCCGCAATGCCTGCACTCCTCCACCTTCTTCATCTTCGCCTGCACCTCCGGCGTCAGCTGAAGCTCTGAGGGCGAGCGCCGGATAAGCTGGGACATCCTGGCGCAGGTATTAATCTCAATCCCCACAGGGCAGGGCATACAGTAGCCGCAGGCCCGGCAGAAATCAAGCCCCAGCTCTTCCTTGTCCCTGGCAATCTGCTCCTTGATCTCCTCCGTCATGCCGGGAGGATTCTCTATGTAAGAGAGGAACTCGTCAAGCTCCTTTTCCTTTTGAATTCCCCAGATAGGAAGCACATGATCAAACTGAGCCAAAAATGCATAGGCAGCGGCAGAATTCGTCAACAGCCCGCCGGACAGCCCCTTCATGGCAATAAAGCCCATCTCTGCTTTTTTACACTTCTCCACAAGCTTTAGCTCATGCTCTGTGGCAAGATAACAGAAGGGAAACTGCAGGGTTTCATACAGTCCGCTGTCAATGGCCTCATGGGCTGTCTTAAGACGGTGGTTTGTAATTCCGATATGGCGGATCTTCCCCTGTTCCTTTGCTTCCAGCATAGCCTCATACAGTCCGCTTCCGTCTCCCGGCTTCGGGCAAAAAGGCGGATTGTGGAACTGATACAGATCCACATACTCCGTCTGAAGATTCTTAAGGGACAGCTCCAGATCCTTCCAAAACTCCTCAGCCGTCTGAGCCATGGTTTTCGTTGCAAGATAGATCTGATCCCTTACTCCGGCGAATGCTTCCCCCAGCTTTTCTTCACTGTCCGTATAAAATCTGGCCGTATCGAAGAAGTTCATACCGCCTTCGCGGGCTCTTCTTAAAAGGGACACTGCATCCTCCATACCGATTCTCTGAACCGGCAGCGCTCCGAAACCGTTTTTATGAGCCTCGATTCCTGTTTTTCCAAGTACTACCTTTAACATACTGCCTTCTCCTTGCAAACCATTTTCTTTTTTTCTTTTTCGGCTGCACGCTCTCTTTCTTTACCGCCTTGCGCGTGCGCAGTACCGCTGCCGAGAAAGGAGGCAGGAAAATCTCAATGGCCCCGTCAGACACAAGATAGCAGGCGTTCTCTGTGGTGAAACCGTCCTCCACCGACAGAATCAGCCGCTCCATCAAGACCCCGTCAAACACCTCGCCAATCCAGACAGGAACCGAAACCTTCTGTCCTTCCTCGTTATTATTGACCACAACAAGAACCTGGCTGCCCTTGGCAAACCGGATCATGCCGATAATTCCGTGAAGCGCCAGAACAATCTTCCCCGAACCCGTCCGACAGGCCTGGTTCTCCTTATGAATCCGAATCATTTCCTTATGAAATGCTATCAGCTCATGATCCTCCCTGCCCCAGGGATAAGTCCTCCTGTTATCCGGATCTGTAAAACCGCACAACCCCGCTTCATCTCCATAATAAAGCGTAGGCGCACCGGACCATATCATCTGCAGGGCTACAGCCTCCCGGAACACGGCTTTTGAAATTCCAAGGGACGCATCCTCCGAGCTGCGGCTTCCCAGCCGCCCTTCCATATGGCTGGTTCTGGTCAGAAACCGGGAATGATCGTGGTTGGAAAGCTGGTTCATTGCAATCAGAAACGACGGTCCGTAAAAAGCACGTATATTTTCTCTTAATGCTCCAAGAAGCGCATGCTCATTATTCAGCAGATCCGCCCGGAAATACTCGCTGTGTTTCTCCATTCCCGTGAGAAACCAGGTAAGCGGCTCCATAAAAGAGTCGTAGTTCATAACGGAATCCCACTCTTCTCCCTTCAGCCACGCCGAAGCGTCTCCATAGTGCTCCGCATAAATCACGGCTTCCGAATTGGCCTCCTTAACGCTGCTGCGGAATTCCTTCCAGAAATCGTGGTTATAATCTTCTTTAAGCCCCAGATCCGCCGCCACATCCAGCCGCCATCCGTCTACCGAATAAGGCGGAGACACCCATTTCCTGGCAATATTCATAATATATTCCCGAAGCTCCGGCGACGTCTCGTAAGCAAGCTTGGGAAGCGTCTTGTGCCCCCACCATCCGTCATAATATTCATTATAGGGCCACTCATGCTCATTGTTAAACCGGAAAAAATCACGGTAAGAGCTCACCTCTGATACGTAAGCTCCCTCCTCATAATCTCCGCTGCTCTCATACAGCCGTTCCCGATCCAGCCATTTATTGAAGGAACCGCAGTGATTGAACACGCCGTCCAGCAGAATCCGTATGCCGCGCTTGTGTACTTCTTCCACAAAATGAATAAAAAATTCATTGCTGGCCTCCAGGTTTTCCCTGTTTACCACGCGCTGGATATACCGTCCGGCCTTCCGGTTATCCTGCTCTCCCTGGGGAAGCAGATCTCCTCCGTCCTTCTTGATCACTGTAAAATGAGGATCGATATAATCATAGTCCTGGCAGTCATACTTGTGGTTGGAAGGAGATACGAATATGGGATTCATATAAATCACTTCCACACCCAGATCCACCAGATAATCCAGCTTATCCAGAATCCCCTGGAGATCCCCCCCGTAAAAGGAGCGTACATCCATGACATTCGGACATTGATTCCAGTCCTCCACCTTCTCTACCTGCTGGCCGATATAACTGTACTCCCCTGTCAATACGTCGTTAGAGGGGTCGCCGTTGCAGAACCGGTCTACGTAGATCTGGTACATCACCGCTCCCTTTGCCCAGTCCGGCGTAAAAAAGCCCGGAACAATCCCAAAGGAATATACGCTCTGGAGCTCCTCTGTAATTCCACGCTTATTGTAAAACACGCGTTCCTCTCCGGAACGAATCTCAAAATAGTAAAGCATCCTGCGGGTTCCCACACGCAGCTGAATCCGATAGTAGTCAAACCTCTCGTTTGACTGATATTTTTTCATGGGCAGACGGTTTCCCTTGCTAATCAGATATACGGCATCTACATTATCCTTCGCTGTGCGGAAAACAACGGTTGCCACATCTCCTGGATTGACCTCCATGGGAATCCGGTACTGGCTTGTTTCGTCCGAAAAAAGTGCGTCTCTGTTAATCTTACTCATCTTCTTTCTCTCCCTTGGATCTATTTTATAATACACTGCTGTAGATTACAAGATAGTTTTTTGTCTTATAAATAGGTCGTAAATAGGCAGTAAAAAAGACAGCCGTTACGTCCTGCTGTCTTTTTTAGGAGAAGGTATTTCTTTTACTTATGGGGTGTAGCAAAAACTATATAATGTATTGGGGGTTTTACAAGTATTATTATAGCACAGTTCTCAAATAAGTGTGCACAAACTTAACAAAAATTGCATGTCGTTTTTGTAAGGTTTTCACAAAAGAATTCCGTCATAATGACGGAATTCCCTGATTTCAATCCTGCTCCTATGAATCAAAAAGCGGACTGTCCTTATCCTTCTCAAAGAGAGCCTCGAATTCTTCCCGTGTAATCCGCTCTTTCTCAAGCAGAAGCTGCGCAGTCTCATCAAGCACTTTGCGGTGAGCCAGAATAATATCCTTCGCTTTCTGATAGCACTCATCGACAATGCGCTTAATTTCCATATCAATCTTACTGGCAACAGCCTCTCCGTATCCCTTCGTATGGCCGAAGTCCCTTCCGATAAAGACCTCCTCATCAGAATCATAATTTACAAGGCCCAGGCTCTCCGACATTCCGTACTTGGTCACCATAGCCCTCGCTACGCCGGTAGCCTGCTTGATGTCCTGGGAAGCGCCTGTGGTAATGTCGTCAAAAATCAGCTCCTCCGCAATCCGTCCCCCCAATGAAACCTGGATGTCCTGCAGCATTTTTCCCTTGGTATTGAACATATCGTCCCGTTCCGGAAGAGGCATGGTATAGCCTGCTGCCCCCATGCCCGTAGGAATAATGGATACCGTGTAGACCGGCCCCACATCCGGAAGCACATGGAACAAAATCGCATGGCCCGCCTCATGGTATGCGGTAATCCGCTTCTCCTTTTCGGAAACCACCCGGCTTTTCTTCTCCGCGCCGATTCCCACCTTTACAAAGGACTTGCGGATATCGCTCTGGAGGATGTACTGCCGATCCTCCTTGGCCGCAAAGATCGCCGCCTCATTCATCAGATTCTCCAGATCTGCGCCAGTCATTCCCGCCGTAGTCTGGGCTACCTGCTTTAAGTCCACATCCTCCGCCAGGGGCTTATCCTTGGCATGCACATGCAGAATCTCCTCGCGGCCCTTTACATCCGGCCTGCCTACCATAATCTTCCGGTCAAAACGTCCCGGACGCAGGATAGCCGGATCCAGAATATCCACCCGGTTGGTAGCCGCCATCACAATAATTCCTTCGTTTGCGCCGAAGCCGTCCATCTCCACCAGAAGCTGGTTCAAGGTCTGTTCCCGCTCGTCGTGGCCGCCGCCCATGCCGCTGCCCCGGCGTCTGGCCACCGCGTCAATCTCGTCAATAAACACAATACAGGGGTGATTGCGTATGGCATCCGCAAACAAATCCCTCACTCTGGAGGCTCCCACGCCTACGAACATCTCCACAAAGTCCGAACCGGAAATGCTGAAAAACGGCACGCCTGCCTCTCCGGCCACCGCCTTGGCAAGCAGCGTCTTACCCGTTCCTGGAGGCCCCTCCAGCAATACACCCTTGGGAATCCTGGCTCCTACCTTGATGTATTTTTGAGGCATCTTCAAAAAGTCTACGATTTCACGAAGGTCTTCCTTTTCCTCTTGAAGCCCCGCCACATCCTTAAAGGTGGTATGGATCTGCTCCTGGGTCGTCATCCTGGCCCGGCTTCTTCCGAAATCCATCATACGACTGTTGCCGCCGCCAGACTGCCTGTTCATCAGCATCATCATGGCAAACACCACCACAACCGCCACCAGAAGCGGAACTCCAAGGCTCTGAAGCCAGCCCTGGCCTCTTACATTATCATAGGCTACCGGAATACCCGCCTCCTGAAGCAGCCTCCCGGCCTCTGCCGTATCCGGAACGTTGACCTTTGCGGTTGTTCCGCTCACCCTTATCAGCTCCACGACTCCCGTAGGCGCCGCCTCATTCTGGATAATCACAGCCCGCTCTACAATTCCCGATTCAATGTCCTCTTGAAACTGGGTATATGTGTACAGGTTCTGCATCTCCGCTCTCTTTGCAAATTCAGATACAAAAAACAAGAGCACCATTAAAAGGATTAGATAAAAAAATGATACCTTGTATGTTCTGTTGTTCAATATGCTTCCTCCTATTCCAGTCTTATTCCAGTTCCGTAAAGGGTAAAGCCTCCTCGGCTTTACCGTCCAGCCTCATAATGTTCTGCTGTTTAATCTACAAATTCTATTATACCGATATAGGGAAGATTCCGATATCTCTGATCATAGTCAAGACCGTATCCTACCACAAACTCATCGGGAATCTGGAAGCCGGTGTACTTCACCTCCACGTCCACCACCCGGCGGGAAGGCTTATCCAGAAGGGTGCAGATTGTCATACTTCTTGGATTTCTCTGCCCCAGAAGCTTCACCAGATGATTCAGCGTGCGTCCGGAATCAATGATATCCTCCACAATAATCACATTCTTTCCCTGTAAAGGTTCATCCAGATCCTTGCTCAAACGCACAACGCCGCTGGACTTCGTCTCTGCTCCATAGCTGGAAACCTGCATAAAGTCTATTGTCACCGGAAGGGTAATCCGCTTTGCCAGCTCGCACACAAAAAAGATACTTCCCTTCAGAATGCAGATCAAATGTACCTCCTGACCGGCAAAATCTTCGCTGATCTTCTGTCCCAGCTCCTGGATCTTTGCATCCACCTCATCCTCCGGTATCATAATACGGACCTTCTCTGCCATTTTCCTCTCCTCCACCTATCTGTACTTTTAAAATCTGTCTCGTATCTTCCGTCACTTTAAATCCTTCACTGATACGCATGCCCGGAATCCATATCACATGACTTCCGTCTGCCAGAAGAAAAAGCTCGTCACGTTCTCTGACCGGAACCTTCTGATCTATCAGATAATCCTTCAGCTTCTTCCTTCCGTGGTTCCGGTTTATCTCAAGATAGTCCCCCGGCCTGCGCCTGCGAATCACCGGATAATTTTCTATTTTATCATAATCAAACCATTTCGTATATGTTTTTTCCGGAATTATTTGAATTTTTTGTGCTTTTTCCAGGAAAAAAAGCCATTTTTTCTCTTTCACCGTACAGACGCCCGGAATCTGGGGACAAAACTCCGTCTCCATGTCTGTCTCTCTTTTCGGCTCTTCCCTGCCAAGCCCTACGCCCTCATATTCCCGCAGAGCCCTGCGCCCTCCCGGCAGGCTTAAGCTGCTTCCTGTCTGCTTATCAAATAAGCTCTTCACCAAATCAATGTGATTCCGCTCCACATCCTTTAGTCCGCCCTCCAGCTCTCCCAGACAGCGCCGTATCACCCGGTCTGCCAGCAGCGGCGAAAGCTCCCCAAAGGGCTTCTCCAGAATCAGGCGCTTCTCTTCCTCACGGCATACAGCCATGGCGTATGCCTTACCTGTCTCCTCCTCCAGATAACGCTCAATCTCTGACAGCTCTTCTGCCGTCCGAAGCATATGGCGCACCGCCCCTTCGTTGATCTGTTCCCTGGCACAGGGCAGAATGGTATGGCGGATCCGGTTCCTGGTATAAGCCTCCTCCAGATTGGTACTGTCCGTACACCAGGGAATCCTTCTCTCGCGAAGCCATTCCAGAATCTCCTGCCGCTCCACGCAGAGCAGAGGGCGGATGATGCCGTTCCTCTCCGGCTCCATACCCGCAAGCCCCCGGATTCCCGTCCCCCGGAAAAGATGGAACAGCATGGTCTCCGCCTGGTCGTCTCCATGATGGCCTACGGCTATCCGGCTGCAGCTGGTTCTGTTGGCTTCCTCCCGAAAGACCTCATAGCGGCATATTCTTCCCGCCTCCTCAAGAGTCAGCTTCTCCTTCAAAGCCCTTTCCTGCACTTTACGGGAAACGCATTCCAGGGGAACCCCCCGTTCCCCACAGAACTTTTCCACAAACCGCTGATCCCGCAGAGCTTCCTCTCCACGAATGCCATGATTTACATGAACTGCCATCACTTCAAAATCCAGCTCTGCCTTTAATTCCAGCAGTACCAAAAGCAGGCATACGGAATCAGGTCCTCCCGATACGCCTGCCAGAACCCGATCCTTTGGCCGTATAAGCTGTTTCTCTCTGACAAATGCGCCGATCTTTGAAAGCACCCTCTCCATACACCTCGCTTTTCCTCCTGCCCGGGCAGAAATACTTATTCACAGTATACAGGCGTTTTCCCCAAAAAGTCAACATTTCTTAATACTTTACCAGGGATACGGCCATTACCGTCATATCGTCGGCAGGCTGCTTATCCTGATACTGCTGCACCCGTCCCAGTATGTAAGATGCCAGCTCTTTTGGATTCTCCGTATCATGCTCCATAATAATATCTTTCATCAAAGCCTCCTGGCATTCCGCCGGAAGCGCATCCAGCACCCCGTCCGTTACCATGATCACCATATCCCCGTCGTATAGCTTTTTACTTGAGGAATCCGGATCCAGCTTGTGGAATACCCCGGCCGGAAGGCTGGTGGAGGAAATGGTCTCCACCCAGTTTTCCCGCCGGATAAAGGTAGTTGACGCCCCCACCTTCAAAAATTCACAGATTCCCGTATACAAGTCCAGCGAGCTGATATCTATCGTCGAAAATACCTGTTCATCAGATCCCACGATCAAGGCGGAATTAATCATGCGCACCGCCGTCTCCTTGGTAAAGCCTGCTTCCAGAAACTGTTCCAGCAGATCGATGACTCGTTCACTCTCCTTGTAGGCGGTCCTTCCCGATCCCATCCCGTCGGACAGTGCGGCGACAAACTGCCCTTCCCTGCAGTGATACAGGGAAAAATTATCTCCCGATACTTCCTCCTCTTCCTTTACCGCCTTTTCAATCCCGTAAAGCACCTCAAAGTTCGTCCTCTCCACAAACTGGACGGTAATCCGCTCACTTCCCACAAATGCCCGGCTGTCCCGGGCAGGCATCATGGATTTTTTCATCATCTTGGACAGGACAGAGGCCACGTCCTTCACCGCCACACAGCGCCTGCGCCTGGTATTTACCATCAGATAGACCTCCTGGCGCTTATTTTCCTGCTGATATACCAATACTCCGTGAACGGAAAGCCCCATACTGCGGAGCTTCTTTTTCAAACGGGTCTCCAGGCTCTCATCTGTCTGAGTGTCCCAGGCATATTCTATGGTGTCCGTCATAATCTGGGCCATCTCATTTAACTGCACGGCCACTGCCGCCCGGTTTTCCTCCAGCTTTGTGTGAAAAAGCAGATTCATTTTTGATGGCATGTCCAATACGGCTGCTCCGTCTGCGCCTTCCACCATCATTTCTTTTGACAGAGATCTGCCGGAAAAGCTGTCGGCCAGACTGTGAAATGCCGACTCATACTCTCGTACTCTTACCCTGGCCGGATGAAGAGGCCCGTCCTCTTCTTCCACGGGAAGGGGCGTCAGAAGCCACTCCATCATGCTGCCGCAGATAACGGTAAGGGAACATACCAAAAGCCCCTGGGCCGCTCCCAGCATTATGGCAAACTCCCCTTCCACCTGCAGCAATCCCACGCCAATCTGCATTGCGGCTACACAGCCGCCCGCAATCACACCGTAAAGCCAGGCATAGTGCCCTGTTTTACGTTCTTCTTCCTGTTTCATATCCTCACATCCTCCATTTTAGTTCCGTAACATTCTCCTGCAGCACCTTCCTGAGATCAATTTCCGGTCACAAAAACATGTGCCCGTAAATCGATCTGTGCTTCAGTAGAATGTTACTGATTCCAGTTCCGTAACATTCTCCCACTGCGCCAGAAAAATGTTACTGATTCCAGTTTTGCACTTCTTCATCCTCTGTGTGTGTCTGTGTAGTTGTGCATTATAGAGGAGAGAAATTACTTTTTTTGTCAAACCGAGGAGATGATTTTAAGAAATTTCAGACAAAATCGGACATAGAATCCGTTTAGAAAAGCTGTCACCAGGGTAACAGCTTTTCTCGTATGCTTCATGGCATAACCTTTATTTATTTCCTCTATCTTCACCTAAATCTCATACCACCGGATCTCATTTGCCTCCAAATCCAGTGCGAAGCTGCTTTTATCCCCTTTATAGACAACGGTGCTCTGAGGCTCATATGTATTATTCACCACACAGAACTTTCCGTTCTTTACATAGGCATGGACGTCCACATTGTAATTCTCCGAAAACCAGTTCTTAAGAAGCTCCTCGCTCCCGGCGCTCCACAGAATCGCTCTGTGGAGAATCCGGCTGTTTTCAAAGCTGTAAGGAAGTCCGGAGATATAAACCGTGCGCCCCAATCCGCAGGTATTCACCGCCATCTGAACCTCTTTCTCCCTCTGAACCAGAACTTTTGTTCCATCCAGGGCATACATGCATTTCTTTCCTTCCCCGAAGTCAACCTCTCCCGGACAATCCTCCAGAATAAAATGATCCCGATGCTCTTCCCAGTTATATTTATCATAACCAAAAGTAAAGCCTGTCTCCTTCTCTACCCCGAGAGCCGCTGCAAGCTGAATGTAACGCCCCTGATACTGATGTCCGGAGGGCTCGCCCACGCCGATAAATCCGCCGCCGTTATAAATAAACCCATGTATCGCAGCCGTAATCCTGGGGTCTTCCCACATGTATCCGCCCGTATGGGCCGTATCCCCGTCACCTACATTAATCAGCACGTCAATGTCTTTCAAAACCTCCGGATTCTCCCGAATCTCCTCAAAGGAGAGGAATACTACCTCATAGGGTGCGCCGGACAGCGCTTCAATCACGCCGGCATAGCTGTAATTCTGCTTCTGGTAGAGGGCATGATGCACCATATGGCAGCCCCAGGAACGCATACGTCCCCAACAGTTCAAAACTCCCACCTTTTTATAGCAGAAGCCCTCCGCGCCTTTGATGTTCTCATACAGCTCCCGGAATTCGTTACACACGCTTTCCACATAATCGATAAACTCCGGAAACTGGCAGGCCAGCTTTAAGTAGCCCCCATAGCCAATCCGGTCAATGGGCTTTCTAAGAATCGCCCTTCTGGCCGTCACCCAGTTTTCCTTTGCCTCCTTTACCGGATCGCCGCCCTCGTGGAAGGTATCCGGGAAAAAGTAGGGCAGAAAACGCCCTTCCGTATAGCGGACGCCCGGGATATCGGAGATCAGACGCAGGGTCATTCCGTTCCCCACGCTCCCCACAACAGAGTCCAGACCGATTGTCTTGAACTCGTCCATAAAAGGCTCTGTGCCAATCCAGTGATCTCCCAGGAACATCATTGCTTCCTTCCCCAGCTCATGGGTCAGATCCACCATTTCCTTTACCAGGGCCGCCACCTCTCTGCGCTGGAAAGCCACAAAGTCCTGATACTCCTTGGAGGGAATGCGGTACTGATTGTTGTAATAGCCTTGGTCAATGATATACTCCGGCCGGAAGGGATATCCAGCCTCCTTCTCAAACTGCTCCAGAATATAGGGCGAAACGGATGCGGAATATCCGTACCAATCCACATACTTCTCCCTCTTCAGCTCGTCAAAAACCAATGTGAACTGGTGGAAAAATGTAGTATACCGGATGACGTCCACATAAGGATGTTCCTTCACAAACCTTTTCAGCCGTTCCATGGTGTAGGCACGTGTCTTAGGCTGACGCACGTCAAAGGTAATCTGGTGCTCAAAATCCTTCCAGTCATTAACCACCGCATTGTACATATGCACCGGGTCCCAGATCAAATAAGCCAGGAAGCTGACTGTATACTCATGATAGGGAACCGGATTCGGCAGAACCACGCAGCCCTCCTCCTCGCAGTAATCCCATTCCAGGGGAGAGACCGGCTGTCCGGCGGTACGGTCCATCACCTCCCACCAGCGCTTCCTGTCATCCCGGGTATTTACCATCAGAAGCTCCCTGCTGATGCCGGACATCAGGGGAATGGACAAAGCCTCCTCCTGCGCCATGTGGAATCCCGTCATAATATAGCATTGCTGGACTTCCTCCGGATGCGCTTTGGCCCACGCATTATCCTTGCGGGTCGTGTAATAGGTGGAATACACCTTGGCGTCCACGGACTTCAGCCCTTCCGGATAGTCCGTCCCGTCGCAGTCCCGGATGGCATCGGCTCCCCAGCGCTCCAAAAGCTCCAGGGTGGCAGGAACCACATCCACATCTGTGGGTATCGTTACCCTGCCTCTGTTCTTATCTTGGTTGCTCATCTTACATACCTCGTCTATTCTTGTCCTTAATCAAAGCCCTTATTGTAAATCAGCAAAGCAGCCAGAAGCAGCACCAGGCCTACAAGCATCAGCACCAGGCCTGTCATTTTTCCCGTCATCTTCCATCCGACCACAACCAGAACCATCCCGATTATAAAAAATAATGCAATCAATGTCATGCGCAAGCTTGCATGCTCTTTCCAATAATTCATATTCCCACCTTATCCTTTCAGTCCGCCCAGAGTCATACCCTGTGTAAGCTTCTTCTGCACGCAGATATAAAGTATCAGTGTGGGCAGCATAACCAGTACCAGGCCCGCATAGAGCTGGCCGTACTGGGTCGCCGCCTGCTGCGCCTGTGTGAGCTGCATCAAACCTACAGGAAGCGTCTTCGCCCCCTTGGGATCTGCCAGCAGCGTCATGGCGATGATGTACTCATTCCAAAAGGACAGGAAATTGAACAAAATCACCGTCACGATAGACGGCTGGGCCATGGGGAAAATAATCCGCACCATGGTTGAAAAATATCCTGCTCCATCTATGTAGGCCGCCTCCTCAAAATCATGGGGAAGCGTTGCAAAATAGCTGGATAAAAGATAGATGGTAAAGGGAAGGGCCGTTGCCGCATATACCACAGCCAGTATAAAAATATTGTTCAAAAAGAACCCGCTGCCGATCATTCCCTTCAAGAACTTATCTCCGTCCACCAGCATAAGGAAGATTGGCACAACAATGTAATTCACATTGATGAACAAGCCCCCCATAAACAATGCGTTCAGAAACTTACGCCCTTTAAACTCAAAGCGTGACAGGGCATAGGACGCCGGCAGCGCAACGGCCAGAAGTATCACAAGCGCCAAAGCCGTCACAATCACGGAGTTCAGCATAAACTCGCCCATCCGCGCCTTACTCCAGGCATCCGCAAAGTTCTGAAGATAAACGCCGGCAGGCAGCGCCCAGGGATTACCGTAGAATTCGCTGTTCTGCTTGATAGAGGCCATGAATACCCAGGCCACCGGAACAATGATGGTAACGGCCAGCAGAATAAGCGCCAGGTAAATAAACACTTTATATAAAGTCTCGCCCGATGATTTCTTTGTTTGTTCCATTCCAATCCCCCCTTAAAATTCCAATGGCTCGCGCTTTGTAACCACGTTCACCAGCGCCGACAATCCAAAGGAAAACAGAAATACCATCACGCCGATGGCCATGCCGTAACCGTAGGTGGAATTGGTGTAAGCCTGCTTATACATATAGGAAAGCGCAACCTCCGAAGCACCGTTGGGTCCTCCCGAGGTCATGGCCTTGACGAACAGAAACGCCATGTTAATCGTACTGATAATGAAAAAGGTCAGCGTGGTACGGATATTCGTCCAGATAAGCGGAAGCGTAATCTGGAAGAACTGGGTCAGCCGTCCGGCGCCGTCCAGGCTGGCACTCTCATAGAGGCTCTGGGGAACGCTGGCCATAGACGCCATATACATGACCATATAATATCCGATGGCCTGCCACACCATGGCAATGATTAGGCTGACCATAACCATGCCCTCTCCCTTCCAGAGAACCGTCACTGTCTCTCCCTTAAACAGGGACAGAAGGCTGTTCAAAGTTCCGTTGTTTGTATCGTATATGGCGCTGAAAATTGCCGAGATAACTACTACAGACAAAATATTCGGGATGTAAAAAATAATCCGGAAAAAATTCTGCCCCTTAATCTTTTCTCTTGATAAAATTGCGGCAAAGATCAGTGCAAGCCCAAAGGTAACCACAGTCACCACTACAATCAGCAGAATGGTATTCTGCATAGAACGGATAAAATTGGAATCCGCCATCAGCCGGGAAAAATTCTGCAGCCACACGAACTCCTCCGTGGTAGAATACGCGCTCCGAACAAACAGAGACATTCTGAAGATATTCATGGTCGGAATAAGCATAAAAACAGTAAATAAAATTACTGCCGCCGCCAGACACAGAAAAATAAATCTGCTGCGGCCCGATCGTTTCGTCATTGCCATAACCCCTTTCCGGTCAACCGCAGTCCCTGCCTGCGATCTCCTTTTAAAAAAACGGCGGCGGAGTCCGAGTCCGCACCGCCGTTTCTTCATTCACTTGTAATTCTCTTTTGAAAGGTATTTGTCCAGATATCTGAACCCTTATCGAAAAGCTTACTGCATCAGATTCGCTCTCATCTGATCGCTTGCGCTCTTGATGCCCTCAACCCACTCATCCTGTGTCATGGTTCCGGAAACAAGAGAGTTCACCGGGTCAAACCATACGGTACGGTTGTCCAGACCCTCAATGGGGCTGAATGCCGCAAAGTTACCCATAGCAGCCTTTGCGCCGTTGTCGTAGATGGCATAAAACATCTTGTTGTCTCCCTCCAGCTTATCAGCAATTCCGAGAACCGGCTGAATAGCATTCTTTGCAGCGAAGATCTCACAAGCCTTGTCACTGTACAGGAAAGCGATAAACTGCTTTGCAGCATCCTGATTTACTGCGCCGCCGGGAATCCATGCCTGCTCAAACCAAGTGTAGCTGTAGCCGTCTCCGCCTGCAGTAACAGCCGGAAGAGCCGTCATGCCCCACTGGAAGCCTTCTGCACGAGGAGCCTCTGCCATCTCGCCTACAATCCAGGTACCATTGGGCATAAACAGTGCCTTGTTGTCCAGTACAAGCTGCTGATTCTTGGTGAAATCCTGGTCATTCGCCTGTGCCGGTGTGGTGGGTTCTGTGTAGGTAGCCAGCTTTGCTACGATATCAAAGCAGGTCTTTGCTTCCTCTGTGTCCCAGATGCCCTCTTCATAGCTGGTTGCCTTATTAAAGAAGTCAGCTCCGCCTACGGAGTACATCAAAGCGTAGAAGAATGCGTCAAAATATCCGGTTGTAGGATATGTAAACAGGGAGATTCCCTCTGCCTTAGCCTTGTCGCCCAGAGCCCACATCTCATCCCAGGTCGCAGGTACCGTCCAGCCCTTCTCCTCGAACAGGCCCGCATTGTAGAACAGTCCGCAGGGAGAGTAGAACATCGGCGCCAGATAAGTCTTGCCGTCGCCGTAAGGATTGGTCAGGGCAGTCTCCGTAAAGCCGCCTGCAATCTTATCGCCTACCACCTTGTCCTCGCCCGGAACGGTCATGGACAGTACATCTGTAATATCAACAATATTCTTGTCCTTAATGAAGGTCTCTGTCAGAGCGTCCTCACGTCCGGTTGCCAGGTGAATCACATCCGGGAAATCTCCGGCCTTCATGGAAGAACCGATTACATCCTCCAGATTCTTGTCTGTGATGAGCTCTACCGCAATACCGGTCTCAGCCGTAAATGCGTCGCAGACCTCCTGCCACATCTCGCTGCCGTAAGCAGTCTCAATAGCCGCAACCTTGATGGTTCCGCCCGCTGCCGGTTCTGCTGCTTCTTCTCCGCCCTCTGCCGGAGCTTCACTCTGCCCGCTGTCCTCTGCCGGCGCCTCAGCTGCAGGCGCCTCAGTCTTTCCTCCGCAGCCGGCAAGCATAGAAGCTGTCAAAGCTGTTGCAAGAAGGATACTAATTACCTTTTTCATAACTTCTTACCTCCTAGTAAAAAAATGAATAAAAATGATTGTGTTACTTATGAGCCAAGTATAACAGCATCCCCTTTTATTTCCAACCCCTATGTTGCTTACTTTTTTATACATCTTGCTTATTTTAGATATTTCCTTTATTTTTAACATTAATTATACTTTTTTCTTATACAAGATAACGAATTATTTTAACATCATCTTTCACCATCTTGACTATTTGAATATTTTTTTATTTTCTTTCTTGTGATACCGGGAATATTGCATTATAATGATGTGATATAGAACAATATTTTTTTGCAAATTATTATTTATATTGCTTTTCTATCTCATTTATAGCAATATCTATAATATATAAGGAGTTTTTATGAGTACAAATTGCTATGTTCTGGATCCTCTGGCTGTGAATCCCATCGACCGTTCCGTAACAAAGCTTCTCTATGTCAGTGTCGCCCGTTACAGTACGGAATGGCACTCCATTCTTCATACCCATCCCTGTGCGGAGGTATTCTTTGTCACCGGCGGATACGGCCACTTAAAACTGGCGGACGGCACTCTTCCTATTAATGTGGGAGATTTTATCATTGTGAATTCCAATGTAGAGCATACGGAGGTCAGCTCCGAGGAGCATCCTCTGGAATATATCGTCATGGGCGTGGACGGGCTGGAGGCTCTCTCCGGAGACGACGGGGGCAAGGGCTATTCCATTGTCCATTTCCAATCGGAAACCGAGCAGCTTCTCTTCTATTTAAAAAGCCTGCTCGGTGAGATCGAAACGCATCTTCCCGGTTACAACATCATCTGCCAGGATATTCTGGAAGTGATCCTCCTGCAGCTGATGCGCCGCAGCGAATTTACCATAACCTTTATCCCCTCCACCCGGAAGTCCAGCAAGGAATGCGCCGTTGTGCGCCGCTATATCGACAACCACTTTAAGGAAAATCTGACCCTGGACGACCTGGCGGCCGTGGCCCATGTGAGCAAATATTATCTGGCTCACGTTTTCAGCCGGGAATACGGAACCTCGCCTATCAACTACCTCCTTTCCTGCCGGATCAAAGAAAGCCTTTATCTCCTTTCCGAAACCCGGCTGCCCCTTTCCCAGATTTCGGAGACCCTGGGCTTCTCCTCGCCAAGCTATTTTTCCCAGAGCTTCCGCCGGATCCAGGGCATCAGCCCTATCCAGTACCGGAAGAATTCTCAGAAGGATTAAAAAAGGGCTGCTGCAAAATAAGCCTGATGGCTTATTTTGCAGCAGCCCCATGTAATTACCCTTTTACTCGGTTGCCTTAAACAGGATCTCATCTTCATAGACAAGTCCCAGACGCTCTTTTGCAACCTCTTCCACATACTTCTTCGTCTCGGTGTATTTTCGAAACTCCTCAATCTCTTCCGTCCGGGCTTCCTCCTCCGCAATGGCGGATAAAAGCTCCTCCTCACGCTGCCGGTACGCCTCGCCCTTCTGCCGCAGCTGAATCTTTCCCACAGAGGCCACGACCAGCAGACACAGTATGGCAAAAGCAATGACACGCAGTCCTATGCGCTTGCTTCTCTGTAAAGCACGTCTTGTCTTTGTCATTCTCATCTCTTTCACCGCCTCCTATTCCAGTTCCGCAATCCCCCATCCAAGTCCCACAATCCCACATTATCGTGATTTAGATTTCATTATACCTCTTTTAACAGAATTATGCAATTTTTTTCCCATTTTTTTAATTAATTTTGTAAATTGCAGATACAACAGCATCCCCAGCACCACCGCTGCTATGGCGAAGCCCCGGATGGCGCCGCTGTTCTCCACATACAGCATACGGAAAATGCACACGCCGCAGAACAGCCAGTACAAAATATCCTCCGCCGCTACGGCCGCCGCGCCATGGGGAAGAATTCTGCGGAAAATCCGGACCCCGTCATACAAAATCATCATCACGGCACCCAGGAGAAAAGCTTTGGAAAAAAACTGCAGTTCAAACAGAATCCCTTCACTCATAGGCATCATTTAAACAGGCGGCCCAGCAGAGAAGCGCCCGCCTTCTGGAAATCCGCCACCTCAGAGTAAGCCATGCTGTCAATCCGGCCCTCAATGTCCACCTCGCCCTTCTCCAGGGTCAGACGGTTCACATGCAGATCTGCGCCCTTAATGGTCAGCATACCCTGCTCCGTCTCCAATAAGATTTCTGCTATGTCAAAGGAAATTACATCCGTCACCCCGCTTACAGTACCTGTCCGTCTATTGTTCAGCAGAATCCGGTGAGATTTTGCATATTGCTTCTCTTCCAATAAAAGACCTCCTAATATATCCAACCTGTTGTTAAATATATTAGGAGGCAGTCTCTTTTATTCCTCATTTAAAGATATTTGTACAATTCTTTGGCTTCGTCCTTCTTTACAGTCTCCTGGACATCCAGAACTTCCACCTTTACAGACTTTGTACCAAACTGTATCTCTATGACATCTCCTGCCTTCACATTCACAGATGCTTTGGCAGTCTTACCGTTGACCAGAACTCGTCCCGCATCGCAGGCTTCATTTGCCACAGTCCGCCGCTTTATGAGACGGGAAATCTTTAAATACTTATCTAAGCGCATAAATTAGTTCAGAGCATCCTTTAATGCTTTTCCTGCTTTGAATCTGGGAGCCTTAGATGCGGCAATCGTCATAGACTTGCCGGTCTGGGGATTTCTTCCCTCTCTCGCTGCTCTCTCAGATACTTCAAAGGTTCCAAATCCAACAAGCTGAATCTTGCCGCCCTTTTTCAGTTCTTCTGTAACAACATCCGTAAAAGCCTTCAAAGCCTTCTCTGCGTCCTTCTTAGATAACTCAGTCTGCTCTGCAATTGCAGCTACTAATTCCATTCTGTTCATCGGTGTTTCCTCCTACTAAATATAAAGTCTTATTGTTTTGAAGGATATGTCTGTGTGTGTGTTCCATATCTTCTTTCCTATTTATACTCGTTTCTTTGCTGTTTGTCAAGGATTTTCCCGTATTTTCTCCTGCCTTAAAGCTTTCTCCCGGGCTTTCACGGCGTTCCAGCTTGCCAGCCCTTCCTCCGCAGTCAAGGCTTTCTGGTCTCCAAACACATGGGGATGGCGGCGCACAAGCTTTTTCGCCAGCATGTCAACCACGTCCTCTATGGTGAATCGGTTCTCCTCTGCGGCAATCTGACTGTGCATCAGAACCTGCAGCATCACATCCCCCAGCTCCTCGCAAAGATTCTCGTCATCCCGCTTTTCAATGGCCTCTATAACCTCTTCACTTTCCTCACGCAGACATTTGATCATGCTCTCATGGGTCTGCTTTCTGTCCCATGGGCAGCCATGATCGCTCCGAAGCTCTGCCACAATTTCAAGAAGCTCCTGGTAAGTGTATCGTTTCTCCATATGTTTCGCTTCCTCTATGCAAAAACCGGCTTCAAGGCTTCTGCCAGCTTATCCTTCTGGGCCTGTGCCTCTGCCAGCTCCTTCCCCAGAGTCGTAAAGTAGGTCTTAATCTTCGGCTCCGTACCGGAGGGACGCACAATCACCTCCGCACCGCCTTCCAGCTTGTAAATCAGCACATTGGCAGCCGGCAGCCCCGTCTCCTCTGGCTTCTTGAAGTCCGTGACCTTCACAACCGGATATCCGCCGAATTCCTTAGGCGGATTCTTACGCAGCTCCTCCATAATGCCGGCCATCTTATCCATACCGGACAGGCCTGGGAACTCAAAGCTGTCCACCTTGTTCAGATAACGCCCGTATTTATCATAGATCTCTTCCATTCTCTGCTTCAAGGAAGAACCGATGCTTCTATAATAAGCCGCCATCTCACAGATGAGCATAGAGCCAATGATGGCATCCTTATCCCGCACATAAGGTCCGGCCAGATAGCCATAGCTCTCCTCAAATCCAAATATAAAGCGCTCCACCTCGCCTGCTGCCTCAAGCCGGGCAATCTGATCCCCAATCCACTTAAAGCCCGTAAGAACACTCCGAAGCTCCACGCCATAGTTAGCCGCAACCGCATCTGCAAGAGGCGTAGAAACAATTGACTTCACCGCAACCGCATTTTCCGGCATAGTGCCTTTCTCCTTACGGCCCGCACAGATATAATCCAGCAGCAGAACCCCGACCTCATTACCGGACACCAGCTCATAGCTTCCGTCCGGACACTTCATGGCAATCCCTACGCGATCTGCGTCCGGATCCGTAGCCAGCATCAGATCCGCTCCGGACTTTTCTGCCAGCTCAAGCCCCAGACGAAGAGCCTCAAAAATCTCCGGGTTCGGATAGGGACAGGTTGGGAAATTGCCGTCCGGGTACTGCTGCTCCGGAACAATTGTAATATCCGTAATCCCGATATCCTTCAGAATCCGCATAACGGGAACCAGTCCCGAACCGTTCAGCGGAGAATAAACCAGCTTAAGTCCGGCCGTCTCACAGATACCCGGCCGCACACTGCGGGCCTTAATCGCATCATACAGAGCCTCTTTACAATCCTCGCCCACATAAGCAATCAGGCCGGCCTTCATTCCCTCGTCAAAATCCATCAGCTTCGCCCCAGTCAGAATATCCGTCTTCTGAATCTCCGCATAGACAATATCAGCCGCCTCATCCGTCATCTGGCACCCGTCCGGCCCATAAGCCTTATAGCCGTTATACTTAGCCGGATTATGAGAAGCCGTAACCATAATCCCCGCATTCGCCTCATAGAACCTGGTCGCAAAGCTAAGAGCCGGCACCGGCATCAGCGCATCATAGATCCGCACCTTAATCCCATTGGCCGCCAGCACACAGGCCGCCGTCCTGGCAAACACATCACTGTTAATCCGGCTGTCATAGCTGATAGCCACCAGCTGGTTTCCTCCCTGAGTCTTCACCCAGTTAGCCAGCCCCTGCGTCGCCTGCCGCACCACATAAATATTCATCCGGTTTGACCCAGCCCCCAGCACACCCCGAAGCCCGGCCGTTCCGAACTTCAAAGCAACCGCAAAGCGATCCTTAATCTCCTCCTCATTCCCTTCGACAGATCTAAGCTCCTCTGCCAAAGCCGGATCCTCCAGATCCGCCTCCATCCAACGCTTGTACTCTTCCAAAAACATAATCACACACCCCATTCCTAAATTATGAAGAATCTTCCTTCATTTACATCTAATTCTAATAAATTTATCCCCAAAAGTCAACCAAAGTTCCCCACAAATCCCCCACCCCTCCATCACAACCGTCTCCAAAACCAGGTTCATCCGCAAAATAAGCCAGGAGGCTTTTCCAATATCCCAGTGTCCGGCTGTTCACGCACACTTTGTCTGATATGGACAGACATTACCCCGCCCGCAATCACTATAAAAAGCATCAAGAGTAATGTCTGTACAGAGCAGACAAAGTGTGCGTGAACCGTCCGAACACGGGATATGGAAAAGCCTCCTGGCTTATTTTGCGGATGAACCGTCCCCCTCACCCCACCCCCAAAACATTCCGAATCATCCTCTTCCGTTCCCCTTCCTGTTCCAAAAAAACTTCCATCTTATCCGCACTCTTCTCCGGAATCCAGGCCTTATTCGCATTATAATAATGATGCGCCAGCTTCCACACCTTCTCCGGATAAAACAGGCAGACTGCCAGATACATCCGCTCCTCCCCGGAAAGAGGCCTCTCCCTTTCATAAGCCTCCAGCATCCGCCCGGCCAGCCTTTCATCCCAGCATTGCTTCTCCATAATCTTCCGCAGGAACAGACAGAGATCATTCACCTGCACATTCACCTCACACCGCCCGAAGTTCACCACCGCCGTCTCCTGCCGGTTGATAAAAATATTGTGATGTACAAACTCCCCATGACAGATATGCCCTTCCTCCAGAGCCCTGTCCCGAAGCCTCTCATACCAGGAATCCGCAAGCTGCTTCAAGGCATACCGGCCATCCTCTATAATCTCCTCCGCATACTTCAGAAACAGCAGTTCAAAGCTTCCCTTTTTCCGTTTGCTGCGGATAAAATTCTGAACCCGTCTAAGCTCCCGGTTATGCTTATCCAGCTCTGTCCGCCGATCATTTCCCAGCAGACGCTTCACCGTTTCATCCTCCGCATTCCATACTCCTCTGGCCGCCTTGTGAATCCGCGCCAGCATCCGCATGCTTTTCAGCAGCTCCTCCTCGCTCCGGGTATCGCACTCTTTCCCAGACGGCCAGTTCCGAATCATCCAGCTGGTATCATATTCCCCAAAAGACACCAGCTCCCCATCCTTATTTGCAACAGCCCGGTCTGTCCGGCAGACTCCTTCCTCCTCAAGCACAGCCAGCAGCATCTGCTCGTAGGGAAGTTTTGTCTTGGAGCCTGCAAATTCCTTTAATATTTTTAGTCCCTGGTCTGTCTCCAGCATAATTGCACCGCGGCCGCCATAGCTCCGAAGTAATCTGATTTCATACTGCTCTAAAATTTGCAGCGCCTTTTCGTTCACAAAAATCCCCCCGTTCCTTTCAAATCTATGAAAGCACGGGGGGAATTATGCACCGGAGCGTATGTGAAATATGAATTTTCAAACACGCCCTAAAGTTCTTTTATTTTACCCAGCAGATACTCCCTGGTATTGCACTCCGGGTGCTCGATCACAAGCTCCAGAAGCTGATTCAAAGCAGCTCCGAGCTCCGGCCCCGGCTTCATGCCTGCCTCTATCAAATCTTTTCCGGTCACGGCAAGCTCCTTTAGGGAAAGGCAGGACTGCTCCTCTAAAACCTCTTTGTATAACCGCTCCACTTCCTCAAGGACTTCCAGCTTTTCCTGCTGCATCGCCGGATTCTGGGCCAGAATATCCGCCCGGCGCAGCTTCAGGTAATCTGAAAAATATTCTTTTCCAATCCGGAATATCCCTCTGCGCACTCCTCTGGGCGTAAGGGGGATTTGGCGATCGTCATGGACCCTCACCAGATGCTTTACACGGCAGATGGTATCATTGTCAAACTTTAAACGCCGCAGAATATCCACTGCCATCTTCGCTCCCACATCCCCATGTCCTTTAAAATGGTCAATCCCCTGGGCATCCCTCAATCGCACTTTCGGCTTTCCGATATCATGGAGCAGAGCCGCCAGCCGCAGCGTTTTATCCGCCTCTACAGCCTCCACGGACAGAAGAATATGCTCCCCCACAGAATAACTGTGATGGGGATGATTCTGGGGCGTCTCCATACAGGCATCAAATTCAGGAAGTATCACCGCCGTAATCCCTGTATCATAGAGCGTCCGGAACACTTCCGGATGGCCGGAGGCCAGAAGCTTCACAAGCTCCGTTTGAATCCGCTCGGCGCTGATCCTGGAAAGACTGGGGGCAAATTCCTTCACAGCCTCCAGGGTGCGTTCCTCAATTGCGAAATTCAGCTGGGCCGAAAACCGTACCGCCCTTAAGATCCGCAGTCCGTCCTCCGTAAAACGCTCCCTGGGATCGCCCACACAGCGGATATGTCCCTTTTCCAGATCTCCCATCCCGTCAAAAGCATCTATGAGGCCTTCTTTCTCATTATATGCCATGGCATTGATGGTAAAGTCCCTTCTTTTCAAATCCTCCAGAAGACTGGGGGTGAAAATAACCTCCGAGGGATGCCTGCCGTCCTGGTACTCTCCGTCTATGCGGTAGGTTGTAACCTCAAATCCCTCTTTGCCCCGCAGCACTGTCACGGTCCCATGCTGGATTCCCGTATCAACGGTTCTTGAAAATAAAGCCTTCACCTGCTTTGGCCTGGCATTGGTGGTAATATCCCAGTCCGCCGCCCTGCGCCCTAGGAGCGCATCGCGGACACAGCCGCCTACCACATAGGCTTCATAGCCCGCCTCTGTAAGACGGGCTATGATCTGATTCGCTTTTTCCGGTATCTTGATTGTCATAAGGTTTCTGCCTTTCCTTGCTCCGCCATGCCGTCCTCTGCAGGCCTCTTGCCTGCAGGCGCTTACGACTCACATCAATACGCTTTTCCCCAGTATACCATAGCCTTTGCCGGCTTTTTGCAGCAGATGCATGTATCGGAAAGCTTTTCCTGCTCAAAAGGCATACACCGGGAGGTTGCTGTGGTATCTTCCTTGATCTTGTCCTCGCAGGCTTGATCGCCGCACCACATAGCTCTTACAAAGCCCGGCTTTTCCTCCAGGGTTTTTACAAATTCCTCATAGTCTGTCACATCGTAAGTGTGGGCATCCCGGTGCGCCCTTGCCCTCTCCAGCATCTCCCTCTGCATGGTATCCAGAACCTCCCCAAGCTTTCCGGTGAGCTCATCCAGGGAGACAACCGTCTTCTCCCGGTTATCGCGCCGCACAATCACCGCCTGGTTCGCCTCAATATCCTTTGGCCCAATCTCAATCCGCACAGGGATTCCCTTCATCTCCTGCTCTGAAAACTTCCAGCCCGGGCTCTTGTCGGAGTTATCTACCTTTACCTGGAAGCCTGCCTTAAGAAGCTCCTCCCGGATGGCAAATGCCTTATCCAGAACGCCCTCCTTATGCTGGGCAATGGGAATCACCATCACCTGTACCGGAGCAATCCTTGGCGGAAGCACCAGTCCGCTGTCATCCCCGTGCACCATAATAATCGCGCCAATCATTCGGGTTGTCATGCCCCAGGAGGTCTGATGCACATATTGGAGCTGGTTGTCCCGATCCGTATACTGGATCTCAAATGCCTTCGCAAAGCCGTCCCCAAAGTTGTGGCTGGTTCCCGACTGCAGAGCCTTGCCGTCATGCATCAAAGACTCGATGGTATAAGTGGCCTCCGCTCCGGCGAATTTCTCCTTGTCCGTTTTCTGGCCCTTGATCACCGGAATGGCCAGAATCTCCTCACAGAAATCTGCATACACATTCAGCATCTGGATGGTCCGCTCCTCCGCTTCCTCCGCCGTAGCGTGGGCCGTGTGTCCCTCCTGCCATAAAAATTCCCTGGAGCGCAGGAATGGACGTGTGGTTTTCTCCCAGCGCACAACGGAGCACCACTGATTGTATACCTTGGGCAGATCCCGGTAGGACTGCACCTCTTTTGCATAGAAATCACAGAACAGGGTCTCGGAGGTAGGCCTTACGCACATCCGCTCCTGGAGAGGCTCCAAACCTCCGTGGGTTACCCAGGCAACCTCCGGCGCAAAGCCTTCTACGTGATCCTTTTCCTTCTGCAGAAGACTCTCGGGAATAAACATGGGAAGGTAAACATTCTCCACGCTCGTGGCCTTAAACCGCCTGTCCAGCTCCTTCTGGATATTCTCCCAGATTGCATAGCCTGCCGGCTTAATCACCATGCAGCCCTTTACGCTTGTATAATCTATCAGCTCCGCTTTCTTTACAACATCCGTGTACCACTGCGCAAAATCCGTGTCCATGGACGTGATTGCCTCTACCAGCTTCTTATCCTTTGCCATCACTTTTCTCCTCTCAATGCCTGATTTTCAAAATATGCGCACAAAGCGTTCACAGCCTGCTTTGCTTCGGACTGTTATCATTCTATTACCCGGCAATAGGCTTTGTCAAGGAAAACAGGGGCTTTCTGCGGTTTCTTCCTTTTTATCCGGGGGTAATCTGCTCCCAGAGCTCCCTGATGAGCAGAACGGACAAAGGGCCCAGAAGAATTCCCCCAAAGCCGTAGAGCTTTACCCCCACATAGACGCTCATAAGTATAACAATCGGCAGTATTCCCAGACGGTTTCCAATCAGCCTTGGCTCCAGGATTTCCCGGGTAAGCATGCAGATTCCGTAGGTGACAGCCAGCACGGCGGCGGAGGCGAACCTTTTCTGGAGAGCCAGCACCAGAATCCACGGGACAAAGACAGTCCCTGTACCGAATACAGGCAGCGCATCCAGAAATCCAATACCAATCCCCACCGGAATCGGAGCCTTTGTGCTCCCGGAAATCCACACCCCCAAAATGCTGAGCGCCATAATGATTCCCATAATAATACTCTGTGCTTTCAGATAGCCGCCGACTGCATGGAGCATTCCCTGGATGGATGCCTTGGTCTTTTCATACAGAGGATATTTCTTCCCCATTTCTTTTATTTCCTCAAAATCTGCCGACAGAAGGAGTACCGAGATCCCTGTCACCAAAAGGCCGGCTGTCCAGGAGCCGGCTCCTTTTAAAAACTGCCAGGAACCGCCGAAAGCTCCCGGAAGGATGTTCTGCCGGGCCTGGTCGCGGAATACATTCAACTGATCTGTCACAAAGACGCGCACACCGGATGCTTCCATATGAAAAAGCTCGCTGATGCTGTCGCAGCAGTCATAGAGAACCTGCTCCATCTGCCCCCAGATTCCCGGAGAGGAGCCCAGCCGCACGGCCAGGCTGCCCAGCCAGCGAAAGGCCGTATAACAGCCTGCTGACAGAAGCACCGCTGTAACCAGAAGCAGCACCGCCATCACATAGGGCGGACGAATATGGAGCCGGCGCTTCAGCCACCGCAGCAGAGGCCAGCTCTGACAGACAATAACGCCTGCAAGCAAAAAAGGAATCACCAGGGGCACCAGGTACTTCATTCCCAGATACACACCGACTATGATTCCGATTTTTTTACAAAGTATTTTATTTTCCCTGATCCATTCCATTCCCGTTCCAAATCCTCCGGCTGTCCATTGTTCTTTCCATGGATAGTATAAGTCCAAGGAGGAGATTTTACCCTGTTACATTCATCCAGATACTGACGGAATGCTTTTCCTGCCCTGTGTCAGTCCGGCAGCTCCGAAAACGGGAAAAAGGGAGCAAAGGCCGGATTTTCCGGTTCTGTCCGAAAAACCATAGGCTTTTGCGTCTTTGGGTGTATAAATTCCAGCCGATATGCACATAAAGCCGGAAAAGATTTATCCACAGAATCCACATCCGCCTCTTTTCCGCCATACTTTCGATCCCCTGCAAGGGGTGTGCCCATTCCTGCCATCTGCACCCGGATCTGATGGTGGCGTCCCGTTAAAAGCTGTATTTCCGCCAATTCCAGCCCCTCCAGAGCCTTTAAGATCCGATAGCGGAGGACGGCCTTTTTTGCCCCTGCCGTTCCTTCCCTCACAATCTCCGAACGATTCTCTTTCCCGTTTTTTCGAAGAAAATCTACTTTTTCCGACCAGTTATCCACCGGTTTTTCCACATTTCTGCCAAGTTTTCCACCATCTTTTCCAGTTTTGCAACTGTTTTTAACAAAGTTATCCACGTTCCTGCGGACTGCCAGATAGTACTTTTTCATCCGGCCCTCCTGGAGATCGCGGTTCAGGACGGCAGCCGCCTCCGCACTTTTGGCAAACACCAAAAGTCCCTCCACCGGCTGATCCAGGCGGTGGATCAGTCCCAGGTAAGGCACCCCTTTTTCCGGATTCTTTTCATACAAATAGTTTTTCAGTATACTTTCGCAGTCCTTTACCCCCATCCGGGCGCTCTGGACAGGAACACCTGCCGGTTTGCAGCAAACCAGCAGGTGCTCATCCTCAAATACAATCTTCAGATTCATTCTGCAGCCTCTTTAGATGTCCAGCAGCTCACTGTACATCTTTAATGCTCCGTCCGTCTCATGGGCAAGCACGCGCTTTGCAAGCACCTTGCCCAGCTGTACGCCTTCCTGATCGAAGCTGTTCACGTTCCATACAAAGCCCTGGAACATCACCTTGTTCTCAAAGTGTGACAGAAGCGCTCCCAGCGCCGCCGGAGTCAGCTGATCCCCGATGATGATACTGGAAGGACGGCCTCCCTCAAAGCGCTTATTGGGATTCTCGTCCGCCTTGCCGCAGGCAAAGGCCACAATCTGGGCGGCCACATTCGCACACAGCTTCTGCTGGCTTGTGCTGTCCTGTATCACAACATCCACATCCATCTGATTCTTTTTAAAGCCCACAAACTGCAGCGGAACAATATCCGTTCCCTGATGGAGAAGCTGATAGAAGGAGTGCTGTCCATTGGTTCCCGGCTCGCCGAAAATAACCGGGCCTGTGGGATAATCTACCGGTTCGCCGAAGCGGTTCACGGACTTTCCGTTGGATTCCATATCCAGCTGCTGCAGATGTGCCGGGAAACGGCTCAGAGCCTGGGAGTAAGGAAGCACAGCCGTCCCCGGATATCCCAGAACGTTGCGCTCATATACGCCGATGAGGGCATCCAGCATGGCCGGATTCTCCAGCATGTTTTCATTTTTGGCAAGGGCATCCTCTGCCGCCGCGCCGGCCAGGAAATCTGCAAATACTTCCGGCCCGAATGCCAGGGATAATACAACGCCGCCCACTCCGGAGGTAGAGGAGTAACGGCCCCCAATATAGTCGTCCATAAAGAAGGCTGCCAGATAGTCGTCGCTCTTGGCAAGAGGCGAGGTCTCGCTGGTAACGGCAACCATATGCTTTGACGGGTCAAGACCCGCCTTCTTAAGTGCGTCCTTTACAAAGGATTCATTGGTCAGAGTCTCCAGCGTCGTGCCGGATTTGGATACCAGCACAAAGAGGGAGTGAGCCACGTCAATGGAATCCAGAACCGCCGCCGCATCATCCGGATCTACGTTGCTGATAAACTTTGCTTCCATCTTCAAGGTATTGTTCTTCTTCGCCCAGTTCTCCAAAGCCAGGTACATGGCCCTGGGGCCCAGGTCGCTTCCGCCGATACCAATCTGTACCACGGTCGTAAACTTCTCGCCTGCCGCATTTGTCAGCTGTCCTGCGTGAACCTGGCTGGCCAGTTCCGTAAACTTCTTCTGCTGTTCCACATAAAAAGCGCGCTTGTCCACGCCGTCCACAACCACGGCTTCTCCCAGCTGTCCCCGGGTCAGCTGGTGCAGCACCAGACGCTTCTCTCCGGTGTTGATGACTTCGCCATTGTACAGGGCTTCGAATTTCTCTGTAAGCTGAGCTTCATCCGCCAGCCTTGCCAGAGCTGTCAGCACCTGATCGTCCACCTGCTTTGCAGCATAGTTGTAGGTAAGTCCGCCTGCCATGGGAACGCTGTACTTTTTCACGCGCTCTGCGCCGTTCTCTCCGGTCATGGCCTCCGCAAGGTTTACACGCTCTGTCTTTGCAAGCTCCTGATACGCCCCCAGGGTGTCCAGATTTTTCCAAGCTATCATAAAACGAATCCTCCTTAGTTTCCTGTGCTTTTCAGCTTTTTATTACTGGTATTGTAACATATTTATCCAGATTAATCCACTGGATTTTGAAGCGGAAAGCCCTATAACATCCGGCAGAAAGTTACAGTTCCGTCTGCTGTCTTAACCCAGAAATTCGGTCAGAACCTCTTTCAGCACCTGCTCTTCCGACTGGTTTAGCAAAGATGGTTTCTGCCGCCTCTCTTCTTTCTCCTCACTCGTCTCTCTATGTATCTCCTCCCGGAGATTGGGATAGGTTTCGTTTGTTCTTCCTCCGAAGCTGTTTTTTAACTGCTCTCTCCGGCTCTCCTTCATAATGGCCATAAGCTCCCGGATATCTGCCCGGATGCACAGGAGCAGTATCATAAGCGCCGCCCAGCCTATGGTTAAACCTATTTGAAACATCTGGCTTCCCCCTTGCTTGTCCTGTTTTTGCTCCTAAAGCTTTGAGAATGCGCATATTCTGCGCCCGTCTCGGCTCTCTTATGATTTACATTATACCCGGGGAAGCCCGTAGTGAAAAGAACGGTTTAGCGCCAGGCTTTGACAAAAGTCTCTGCCTGGCGCTCTAATTCGTCTTTTTTCTTCTTAGATTTAATAGGTATCCTCAGGAATCCGAGATACAAATGCCTCTATCAGCTTTACGGAATGCAGGATGGCCTGCTGCTCAAAGGTGGGGTAATCCATGGATGCGCTGTCATCTGCCTTATCGGAAATGGCTCTTACAATGACAAAAGGCACTTTGTTCAGATATGCTGCCTGGGCAATGGCGGCGCCTTCCATCTCGGTGCAGTACCCTTCTGTCCAGGAGGCTATCTCATTTTTGACAGTCCTTTCGGCTATGAACTGATCGCCGGTTACGATACGCCCCACAAATACTTTGATATCCGGGTTGGCCTCCTCGCAGGCTGTCTTTGCAATGGAGATAAGGTCTGAATCCGCCGGAAAGCTTACGGTATCCATACGGGGAATCTCTCCTCTGGCGTAACCGAAGTTCCGGGCATCCATATCATGCTGGAGAGCGTCGGAGGAGATAACGATATCTCCGATGTCGATGTCTGCTTTTAGGGAACCGGCTATTCCTGTGTTTATCAGCCGGTTTACATGAAACACATCTATCAAAATCTGGGCGCACAGTCCGGCATTTACTTTTCCGATTCCGCTGCGCACGACTACAATCTCACGTCCGTTCAAGGTTCCCTGATAGAATTCCATGGAGGCTTTTTTTACTATGACTTCTATCTCCATCTTTTCTTTTAAAAGGGCAATCTCTTCTTCCATTGCCCCAATGATTCCGATTCTTCCCATATAAGTACTCGCTTTCTTTTTTTCTTTTGATGCCTTTTAGGTAATTACAACAGCGGTTCTGCCAGCCTGTTTTTGTCTATTTTAGCAATATCAACAGGGAATTGCAACCTTTTTACGCTTTCTCTCTCTGAAGCTGCTCCAGTTTCTTTCTTAATTCCGCATTCTCTCTGGACTGCTGCTCCAAAAGTGTATTCTTTTCTTCAAGTGCGGCATCCTTTTCTTCAAGCTGCCGCTCCTTCTCCGCTATCAGAAGCTTTTGCTGTTTTATCTCTTTTTCCTGCTCCTCGATCATGTATCTGACTGTATTCCTGTCCAAGGTGCGCAGCGCCTCTGAGTACATCCCCAACACCTCCTTCGGATTTTTCCGCATCTCTGCCGCTTCCCGGTAGATTTCTTCCAGCCAGGGATATTCTTTTATCAGTCTCTCTGCCTTCTCTATATCCTCTGTGGCCAGAAGCGACAGCCATGCCGTCCGCTCGCTTCTCTCTTTAGGATAAGGGCTTTCACGGAATACGTCAAGAGCTATCAGACAATATTCCTGGAGCAGCTCCAGCTCAAGGCCTGTGTCAAAGGTATTTTTTCCATAGTGAATATAGACGCCGGGCTCTCTGTGAAATGCGGAAATGCTTTTTTCAAACAGTACAATCGTATATACTTTTTTCATATCCCGATATGTAAAATGGCGGCCCTTCTCTCCCTTGGTTCTGGTATACTGGCGCATAATCAGATCCGAGGAGTAGCAGGACATCCGCTCAGCCGGAAATGTATAGGGAATCTTCTGTATCTCAATATTGCTTAAAGTGCCGTCTTCCAATTCTACCAGAATATCGAGGATCAGCAGGGATTCGCCGTCCATCATGCTGTCCTCGGAGGGGAGTATCCCCTTGACTTTAACTTTAACTCTAAGCAGGCTGGAAATAAACCGCGATAAGCGTTCCGGGTGAATGTCGGGATGGAAGATTAATTTAAAAAACGGGTCATAAGTTAAGGGAAGCGTCTTTTTCCCACAACAGAAATCCATAAACTTCTGTCTCCATTCCTCGTCCATCTGGAAATAGCGGCCATACAGGCTGGGAACTTCCTTCAAGCTTTTCAGCACCTCTTTCTCCGATTGTCTGGTGCTGTTCCAATTTGGTAGTGTTTTTTTCTGACTCAAATATTTTCTGCCTCCTTTTTTTAATTTGTTTTATTTGCTTTATTTGTTTCAATCATTTAGGGAAAGATGGTGAGAACTCACCGGAATTCCGAAATGTAATTGATGGATTTATCCTATCATAAAGGGATATGACTGTCAATTGGTTTTTACATTTTATTCCAATATTTTGTTTGGGGGTAGGTTTTGTTTTGATAATTGTTGGAATTGTTTTATGTTAATGGAATTTTTGAAGATTTATTTTTGTATTATGGTTGTATCATTCTGTGTATGTGTGATTCCAGTTGTTGACGATTTTGGGGGAGGCTGTTATAATTACTACGTTTGAAAATGGTTTGTAAATATAGCGGATGCGTGAAAGGAGATGTGCTATGACATATCGGACGAAAGGTACTTGCTCTATGGCTATTCATGTGGAGCTGGATTCTGAACATGTTATTCAGAATGTGGAGTTTGTTGGAGGATGCTCTGGGAATACTCAGGGGGTGGCTGTTCTGGTGAAGGGTATGAAGGCGGAAGAGGCTATTGATAAGATTGAAGGGATTCGTTGCGGCTCGAAACCTACTTCTTGTCCGGATCAGCTGGCTAAGGCTTTGCGGATGGCTTTGGAGGGGGATGGGGACGGGTCAGTTGCAAAATAGGAGAGCAGGCTTTTCCATATCCTGTGTTCGGACGGTTCTCGTACAGACGTCTGCTCTTGTCGGACTGATAGTCCGCCAATATCAGACGCCTGTACGCGAACAGCCGGACACTGGATATCGGAAAAGCCTGCTCTCCTATTTTGCAACGACCCTGGGGGGTTTAATGCTTTTTGGGTTAATATTTTTATTTTTCAATATTTTTTATTGATACTTTATTATTTAAGAACACTTTAATGCTCTTGTTTTAGTCGTAGTCGTTTCTACAGTGGAACCTTTTATTGCACTATGACCTCCACGTGCCATGTAATACCTGCCACTTGTAACAGAAATATTTGCTTTACTTCCATGACAAGTTGCCGTATTATTCTCCGAAAAATAATAGCTCCCTATTTGACTAAATGACGATCCACCATCAGAACTTTCATCCAAATAAACCCCTACTTTTACTGTATCACAAACAGCATGAGCAAAAGTTGTGCCAGACACACTTACTCTGCCTTCACCTGCATCTTTAATTCCGCAAATTCCTTCCTTAAGATACGTTCCTCTAGATATTCCATACCAATGATCAATTGACTCGTTTTCTGTTTCTACATATTCATGATACCCAGGCACTTCAGCATTTGCCTTTAATCCCTGTGGGCTCCACAAGGCCCCCACCAAAACCATGCTAAAAATTAGAAATATTATTTTCCTTTTCATTTCTTCTCCCTTAATATTACACACAAATTTACTCAAACATATTGACAATCATTCACTTTGAAAAATAATACCATACAAAACATCTTTAAATTGTTCTAAATCCATATCGCTCGATAGAAGATAATAAGCATTCGCATGCTCAATTTGAGCTCGGTAAAATATTGTTCCATTATTTTTATCTATTTCCATAATATCAATATTCTTTCCCAAATAAAATGCTTCTATTGTATCTATTAGTTTACCATCAATTTTTGCATTAAAAGTCGCATCCTTATTTTGCTTATTTTCATAAACGCTTAAAATGTGAGTATCATAATGATATTCCATCACAGCTTCACCTAATTCTATATCAATATAGACTTTTTGCAATTCCATCCCATTGGGTTTACTCCCCAGCCTCAAAGCCAGAATCCCAATCTCTTCTTCAATCCTCTCATAAGCCTCTTCTTCTGTTAATTCCACATAAAAGTTTTCATCTTTATCTGTCGTTATATCATAACTCCCATCACTTTGCTGCTCTGCAACTTTCATCACATACAGCTTAGCCCCACTCGCTCCCACGCCGGCCATTGATATGAATATTGCGGCTGTTGCTGCTGTGGTTAGGGCTTTTTTGAAACGAACGCTCTTTTTGGATTTTGATTTTTCTTTTTTGTGAATCTCGCTCATAAGCCTTTCATAGGAATTCTCGGGCATCTTTAGGGATGCAAGCTCTTTTTTTGTGTTCACTCTCCTTTCTAATTGAATCGCTTCGTTCTCAATCTCCTGTCTTAGTTTTTCCTCTAAGTCTCCGTTTTCCATTGTGTTTCCTTTATTTTCACAGAATTTGAATTGACAGACAGGCTGGAAGCTATCATAATATCCATAGATTGTTGTCTCTATGGAGGTTTGATCATGAAACGAATTCTTTTGACCGGCGGCGGAACTGCCGGACATGTAACTCCCAATCTTGCCCTTTTGCCAAAGCTCCGTGAACTGGGTTATGAAATCTCTTATATGGGTTCCTACAACGGGATTGAGCGGAAGCTCATTGAAGAGCTCCAGATTCCTTACTATGGTATCTCTTCCGGAAAACTCCGTCGTTACTTTGATCCGAAAAACTTCAGTGATCCCTTTAAGGTGATTAAGGGTTATGGGGAAGCCTGCCGAATCATTAAAAAGCTTTCACCGGACGTTCTTTTCTCCAAAGGCGGCTTTGTGTCTGTTCCGGTGGTTCTGGCAGCCAGGCGCTATCATGTGCCTGCAATCATTCATGAGTCTGATATGACGCCGGGGCTGGCCAATAAGCTGTGTATTCCTTCTGCCGTTAAGGTTTGCTGTAATTTTCCGGAGACGCTGCAGTATCTGCCCTCCGGCAAGGCGGTGCTTACCGGTTCGCCTATCCGCCAGGAGCTTCTTCAGGGCGATCGCCTGTATGCCCTGCGCTTCACCGGCCTTTCCGCCAACAAACCGGTGATTCTGGTCATGGGCGGAAGCATGGGCGCCGTTGCTGTAAATGAGGCTGTCCGCAAGGTTCTTCCCTCGCTTTTGAAGGAGTTCCAGGTGGTTCATCTCTGCGGCTCCGGGAAGCTGGACGCTTCTCTGGGCCATCTGTCCGGATATGTACAGTATGAATATATCCAGAAGGAATTGAAGGATCTTTTTGCACTCGCCGATATTGTTATTTCCAGGGCCGGCGCAAATGCGATTTGTGAACTTCTGGCTCTTAAAAAACCCAGCCTGCTGATTCCGCTCTCCGCTGCCGCCAGCAGAGGCGATCAGATACTGAACGCCAAATCTTTTGAAAAGCAGGGATTCAGTATGGTGCTGGAGGAAGAAGAGATTACGGGGGAATCCCTCCTTAAGGCCGTCCATTCTCTCTATGAAAACCGTTCTTCCTTTGTCCAGGCTATGAAGCTCAGCAGTCAGACGGATTCCATACAAACTATCATTGGTCTGATTGAAGCAGCTGTTTCACATACTTAATCTTAAATCCGGATCCGGCGGCTGTCTGATGAACGAACAGCCGCTGGGCTTTTGGCATGTTTCTCTTTAAAGCTTTTCATATTCTTTCTGATATTGGGTAATCAGCCATTTCTTTGCTTTCCGCAGATATACGTCTACAGTACTTAAGGATACGCCTCTCTGCTTTGCAATTACTTTTCTTGGAACTTCCAGGTATTCCGCCAGCAAAAAGACCTCGTACCAATTTGGGTTCTTCTCCCTCAAACCGTCCATCATTCTGCCTAGAAGTTCTCTTTTGGCTTCTCTTTCTATATGCAGTTCAATACAATTCTCATTCTCCATCAGGTAGTCCAGCTCTGCCGTTCCGCTGAGGAGTACGCTGTAGTTTCCGCCTTTTCTGCAGTAATCCCGGGCTTCATTGGATGCAACAACGATCAGCCAGGACTTTACCCTGTCCTCGTCCACATGGTTCTGATAACCATACAGCTTTTCAAAGGTTTTCTGACAGATATCCTGTGATAAGTGATAGTCCTTTGTAATATCGTAGGCTATCTTTAATATCAGATTTTTATACTTTTCATATATTTCACGAAACTTCTCATTTGTATTTACCATCTTATGTTCTAACGAACGACCTCCTTTAGTTTTTCCTCAGCAATCCTGTCAGTTCTTCCAATTCCTCCAAAGATGCTTTTTTCGGATTCCAGGTGAATCCTGCGCTGTCTCCTTCATATCTGGGTATCAGATGCAGGTGGAAATGGAAGATGGTCTGACCGGCTGCTGCACCGTTATTCTGCACCAGATTGAAACCATCGCAGCCCAGGGCCTCTTTCATCCGGCCCGCAAGCTTTTTCGCCAAAGCCATAGCCTTTTGGCATAGCTCGTCGTTCATCTCAAAAAGATCGTTAAAGTGTTCTTTGGGTACAAGCAATGCATGTCCCCGTGCGGCCGGATTCAAATCCAGAAATATGCGGAAGTCCTCATCCTCATATATCGTGGATGATGGAATCTCCCCGTTTGCAATCTTACAGAAAATACAGTCGTCCTTGTTCATAGCTCGCCTTCTTTCTATTAATTCAGCCAGGAAAAGCCCTGCCTATGTCGAATTTTGCCGATGGGTTCTATATTGTCAACCCTGTCTTCTCATGTTACACTTATTTTCAAGAGTAGCCGGACTGAAAACAGAATCTTCAATTTTTGGTCTGTGCCTGCAGATACGCACGCACTCTTAAAGCATCGGGAGACAAATCTTATGGAAGATACAATTTTTACTGTTTCAAAAATAACACACGAAATTCGTAATCCACTGACTTTGATCAATAGTTCACTCCAGCTTATTGAATCTATGCATCCGGAAGTAAAGGAATTCCAATTCTGGTCCCAGACTCTGGAGGATATGGCCTTTGTCAGCCAGCTTCTGGACGATCTGGCTGCTTACAGTGACAAGCGGCGCTTTTTTATGTGCGAGGTGGATTTAAAAGAAGTCATTCATTCTTTAGAAGAGAGTCTGAAGCCCTATGTTGTCATGAATAAAAAACATTTTTCCGTACATATGCCGGCTCAACTGCCTTTAGTCTTTGGAAACCCTGTAAAGCTAAAGCAGGCATTTCTGAACCTTCTCAAAAATGCCTTTGAATCCACTGGAGAAGAAGGCTGCGTTTCTATGTCTGCCAGAAAATATCTGGATCGTATCATTATCCGAATCTCGGATGACGGCTGCGGTATGAACCAGGAAACCATCGAAACGCTTTTCACGCCTTTCTCATCTCAAAAGCCGTATGGTACGGGCCTTGGGCTTGCAATTACACAGAAAATTATTCATGCACATTACGGTGAAATTGAAGTTTCTTCCACCTTGGGCCGAGGAACTACCTTTACGATTACCCTGCCACATCTATAAGCACATTTTAGTATATTTTCCTAATTATTACAAGTCATTTTTCAAAAAAGCAGCTATTTTTAACTTTATATTAACAAGCTGCATTAAAAAAGCACCGACCCCACGGCTAATCCGCAAAACCAGTGCCCTGCCTGCGCGATCAGGGGTTCGAACCCTGGACACCCTGATTAAGAGTCAGGTGCTCTGCCAGCTGAGCTAATCGCGCTTATTTTTTTCTTTTGGTCTTTTATTTTCGACGCAAGAATTATTATAATGCATGATTTCATAAAATGCAAGTACTTTTTTTATATTTCTTGATTTTTTTCCCGTTTTCTTATAAAATGATTACGATTTAATAAAAAACGAATCATAAATAGTGAAACATAACCAATTTTTGATGGCGTAAACCACATTTCAGGAGAAACTATTTCCTTATTTTCCCAGAAATCATACGCCAGCCGGCGCAGCATATACGTCAGAAAGGAGAACAGATGAGACTTCGCAAAATCAAAGGAGCAGATGAAGCTGTGGCTGCCAGCCCTTATGTGATACAGCACAGCGAGCAGGCTCCTCTTCCCTGGAAATCCTTGTTTAAAAATGAACATCCGCTTCATATAGAAATCGGCATGGGCAAGGGACGCTTCCTTATGGAACTGGCAAAGGCCAACCCACAGATAAATTACATCGGCATTGAGCGTTACACCAGCGTCCTTATCAAAGCCATTCATAAAATGGAGGCAGACCCTCTGCCGAACCTTTATTTTTTATGCATGGATGCTGCCGGTCTGGAACAGTACTTTGCTCCCGGCGATGTAGAACGTATCTATCTGAATTTTTCAGATCCCTGGCCAAAGGACCGCCACGCCAGACGGCGTCTGACTTCAGCAGTATACTTAAAGCATTATGACGCTGTCTTATCCCCTGAGGGGCAATTGGAATTTAAGACGGATAATGAAGCTTTATTTGACTTCTCATTGGAAAGTATTAAGGCTTCTGGCTGGAAGCTCCTTGGGTGTTCCCGGGATCTGCACCGGGATCCTGATATGAACCAGGGTAACATTATGACAGAATATGAAGAAAAATTTTCCGCTCAAGGGAACCCCATTTATAAATTAATTGCTGCTCGTTAAAGAAATCCCAAGCCTGCAAAGATTCTTTTCTTTCCTCCGCCGGTTAAGGGTAGTTATCAAGGTTCACAAATATCCTTAGCAGATAATGGGATGCTTAGAAGAGACGGCCTTTGTCTATCGAGGTTATTTTCAGACAATTTGCATTATATTTTGACATCAATGATGTCAAGCATTATTTTGTTTTTTTTCCCGTGAAAAAGCAATTTATCTGATTTGTACAGAACGCACGTTTTTACTTTTACTATGTAAACCCCTCTTTTCCTGGGGATAAAATGTGGATAATGTGGATAACTTTGTTGATAACCTTCTTTTACGCTTTTTTTAATCATTTTTAATGTGGATAACTTTTGGGAAACTTTTTGAATATCGATTGGACCTTTTTTGCTTTATGAAAACTTTGTGCAAAATGTAGATTTGAATTTTTCTCGACCCTTTCCTGGCAAATAACCTGTCTGAAAATATTTGATAGATATTCTAATAGAAGTTTAAAAGGCCTGCCATAGAAACGTGCTCTGACTTTTCTATAGCAGGCCTTTCACTGTCTTTTAGTTTGTCTTGGCAAAGCTAAAAGAAGGCGGTTACCCTTCAATAGCGATAAATTTATTCTCTTCTGCCCGCTTCTGTTCCTCTACTCTGGGAACCGTAAGCTTCAGAATTCCATCCTCAAATCTTGCCCGGATATCCTCCTGCTTAACTGCCTCTCCCACGAAAAAGCTTCTGGAGCATTGGCCTGTATAGCGTTCTCTGCGAATGTAATTTCCCTGTGAATCCTTTTCCTCATTGGATGCATTTCTAGATGCCTGAACGGTCAAATAACCGTCTTTTAGCTGCGCAGTCACATCTTCCTTCTTGCAGCCCGGAAGCTCCATCTCAAGCTCGTAGGCGCCGTCACACTCTCTCACATCGGTTTTCATCAAGCTGCTCTCTCTTTTTACTCCCTTAGAAAATCCGCTGTCAAAGGGGAAATCCATCCACTCGTCAAACAAACTGTTTCCAAAAAGACTTGGCATCATCATCATAATTCATTCCTCCTAACATGATTATCAACTTATTTTTCCACTTTTTTATGAGTTGATACCTTTTTTGAATTTTTTTGTTTACAAATGTACTATAATCCTTTTTGTTAGCACTGTCAAGAGGTGAGTGCTAATTATTATGTGAACTTTCTGTGAAAACCAGCGGACAAAAAAATACTGCAGATCTCCTTTTACAAAGAAGCTGCAGCATTCCTTCTGGTATAACTATCTATTGGCATGAAAAATGCCCAGAACCGGAATCGAACCAGTGACACGAGGATTTTCAGTCCTCTGCTCTACCAACTGAGCTATCTGGGCTTATAAATTTAGGAGCACGAACATCTTACTCCATGCTTCGTGCTGCCTGAGTGGCGAGGACAGGATTTGAACCTGTGACCTTCGGGTTATGAGCCCGACGAGCTTCCAGACTGCTCCACCTCGCGATATTTAATTACAACAACAGCGAACTACTGCTGTGAGTGGGGGAAAGTGGATTCGAACCACTGAAAGCACAGCTAACAGATTTACAGTCTGCCCCCTTTGGCCACTCGGGAATTCCCCCATATATTACTCTAGAGCCGATGATCGGACTCGAACCGATAACCTGCTGATTACAAATCAGCTGCTCTGCCAATTGAGCCACATCGGCAGTAGTGGGACCTATAGGGCTCGAACCTATGACCCTCTGCTTGTAAGGCAGATGCTCTCCCAGCTGAGCTAAGATCCCGTATATAAGCGACCCGAATGGGACTCGAACCCACGACCTCCGCCGTGACAGGGCGGCGCTCTAACCAACTGAGCCATCGGGCCATTACACCTTCAAAACTATATACTGATTTATCTCACATCTTGGTTTTCTTTGTTCTTCCTTTCCTATGACGCTCTGGTCAAGCCCTCGACCGATTAGTAGCAGTCAGCTCCATGCATTGCTGCACTTCCACCTCTGCCCTATCTACCTTATCGTCTTTAAGGGGTCTTACTGCTTTCG
>CAJTFE010000042.1 GCA_910575725.1 Clostridia bacterium
CCCTTAAAGACGATAAGGTAGATAGGGCAGAGGTGGAAGTGCAGCAATGCATGGAGCTGACTGCTACTAATCGGTCGAGGGCTTGACCAGAGCGTCATAGGAGAGAGAAGAACAGAAAAGACTAAGAGAAAACCAAGATGTGTAAGAGATAAATCAGTATATAGTTTTGAAGGCATATGTGATATGTTTATAGAAACAGTCTTTCTATTGATGAGAGGCTGTTTTTTTGCTGCGGATATCCTGTGAAGCAGACGTGCCGGTGGTCTGCTGTTCCCCACCGCCACAACAACTTTTATGATTTTTATAGTTTAGCAGTAAAAAATCGATATTGTATCAAACGGCGGTAAATCTCATGAGCCTTTGTAAAAGAAAAGGTAAAGGCAGGGCAGTTGGGAGCGTTCGGAAAATCCTGTGCTTCTAAAGCAATTGCACAGCCTGGAGAAGAAAGAAAGCCACCTGCAAGAGGCAGAACGTTCGGAATATAGCCGCCGGAATAGAGGACGATACAAGGAGCATTGGTAGTAAGCTCCATGCATCGTCCGCTTTTTTTGTGGGAAAGCAGGGCTTTGGGGGAGGAGAGGGCAAAGGCGTTGTTATAGCCGTTGGCATTCAGAAGCTGGGGATGTTTTGGGTAAGCTTCCATATGGGCAGCCAAAGTATGGGGCGTGGAAAAATCAAAAGGAGTATTGCTTATCCTTTCAAAACCTATGGGAAGGTGTTCTTTATTATTGGCCACATATTGCTCTGCATCCATATAGAGCTCCTGATTAAGACCGCTTACAGTAAAATCGCCGGAAAGGTTAAAGTAGCTGTGATTGGACAGGTTAAAATATGTATCTCTGTCAGATACAGCTTCATAGACAAGGGTCAGGCAATTCTCCTTATTCAGGGAATAAGAGGCGGTAAAATGGCGGTTTCCCGGAAATCCGTCAGTGCCGTCTGCAAGAAATGTACGGAGAATAAGCACCGATTCTCCAGTATCCAGATTTTGTGTCTGGGACTGCAGCTCCCAGTTTAAGAAAGAAAGACTGTGTTTTCCCCCGTGCAGATGATTGTTCCCGTCATTCCGGGTTAATTGAAACACAGAGCCGCAGAGAGGCAGCCTTCCTCCGGATATGCGGCCGGCGACAGGACCCAGTACAGCTCCTGCATAGAGAGAATTTCCCAAATACAGTTTTTCATCTTCAAAAGCCAGAACTACATTTTCTTTTTTTCCATATAGGTTTGGAACGGCAATACGGCTGATTGCAGCTCCTGCTGACATAATAGTAACTTCCATGCCATTATCATTATTCAGAGAGAAGGATGTAGGAGAAATTGCATTTTTTCCACTCATACCAGATTCCTTTCCTTAATCCGCACACGCTCTTTGTGCATAGAGGTATTTTATCTATTTATTATATCAGAGTACCGTTCCCTGACAAGAGGAAATATGTTAGAATTGTCCGAAACAGTTCCGAAAAATACACAAAAATAAAATCAATATGCCATTAAATGCAAGAAAAGGGAAAGGGGAATTGTTATGATAAACAAAAAGGAGCAGGGGATGGAACGGCTTGAACAAAAAATTGCACAGATGCTGACTGAGAATACCTTAAAACTGGATATCCGGAATGCCGGAATTTTTCGATTCTCGTCCAGTTACCGCTTTGAAAAGCACAATCACAGGGAAATAGAGATTGTATATATAAAATCAGGCCATTGCATGATGGGTGTTTGTGAAAAGTTTGTACCCCTTCAAGAGGGAGATTGTATCGTTCTGTACCCGGGAGTTTCCCACTGGTTTTTTGTAGACAGGAAAGAAAGCTGTAAGATCGCTCAGCTGGAATTTTGTGTAAGTGTTCCGGAGACAGTGGAACAGGAATTTTCTTTTTTTCAGTTCCGACAATTTCACAAATTTTCCAACTGCGAGCTGATAAGAGAGCTGATAGAAGCAATTTCCAGACATTACCGGTCTACCCGAAAGAATCCCTACGGAGCTTTGCAGATGAAACTGCTCTATCTACAGCTTTTTATAGAGCTGTCCCTTAAGGTGGAGGAAAACAAAAGGGCGGTAAAGCACAGTAAGATTATTGACATTATTAATTATATTAATGAAAACTATGCTTACGACATTCAGGTGGAGGAGCTTGCCGGGCAGTTTGGCATTAGTTCCAGGTACATCCGGAAATGCTTTCAGAAGGAGACAGGAATCAGCTGCAGTCAATATCTGACTTCGGTAAGAATCGAAAAAGCAAAGGAAATGCTCTGGCAGTCGCCGAAAACAGTGACAGAGATTGCGACTCTTACCGGTTTTAACAGCTCTCAGTATTTTTCACGGGTATTTCAGCAGTATACCGGCCATACACCTTTGGAATACCGGAATATATGGAAAGGGAAACGGGCGGAAGAGCGCTACACGATAGAATTAGAGAAGGAGAATGGGATATGACAAACAGAGAAAATTTTTTATCCATGCTGCGCCGTCAGGGATATGAACGTGTTCCGGTGGAATTCGTATTAAGCCCCCATCAGCAGAAGGTTTGCCGGGAAGAGCTGGGGGCAGCGGACTACGAAGCCTATTTCGGAATGCCCTGGCGCCGGGTAGAGGATCTGCGTCTTCTTGATCAGGATGTGGAGAAATTCAGGAAATATTACGAGAGGCCGCTGGCAGATGGAGCAGATATAGACCATTGGGGTGTGGGACACGAGAAGTCTCCCAACAGCATGCACATGACCTATATGCGCCATCCCCTGGAAAATACGGAGAGCCTGGAAGAAATGAAGGAGTATCCCTATCCGGACTATGCGTCTGCAGACGGCTCCCATCAGCCGGAGCAGGTGAAAAAGATCAAGGAGCAGGATTTGATTGCTCTGGGCGACATGCAGATGACCATCTGGGAGTGTGCCTGGTACATGCGGAGCATGGAAGAATTATTCTGCGATATGATGTCTGAAGACGAGATGGCAGAATTTCTTTTTGATAAGGTTACGGAACTGTCCATGATCCGCGCCCTTTCCTATGCACGGGCCGGGGTGGATGTACTGTTTTTGGGGGATGATATCGGAATGCAGCACACCATTATGATGAGCGAGCAGCTTTATTGTACCTGGATTAAGCCGAGGCTTAAGAAGATAATTGCTGAGGTAAAAAAAGTGAATCCGGATATTCTGATCTTCTATCATTCCTGCGGATTCATTGAGCCTCTGATCCCTCATTTAATCGAGGCGGGGATTGATGTCTTAAATCCCATACAGAGCGAATGTATGGAATTTGAGGAGATTCATAGAAGGTATGGAGAGCGGATCTCTTTCCACGGAACCATAGGCACCCAGACGGTTATGCCAAAGGGAACGCCTGAGGAGGTGAAGGAAGCCGTATGGAGGAATCTGGATATTGCAGGGGAAAAGGGAGGCTTGTTTGCTGCACCTACTCACATGATAGAGCCGGAGGTACCATTGGAAAACATTCTGGCCTACGTGGAGGCCTGCCGTACATATAGAAGCAGGTAAGAAGACAATGGGTTACGGCGTATACCATGGATGTGGACAGTAAAAAATATGGGATCAATTTTTTTAAACAGGATAGCAAAAAAAGCTAATGAATATAGGAAAGATATTAGATAAGATATAACAAGAAAAATAAATGTTACTGTTTCCAAAACGAACAGTGACCAATAGAAGGGAGAAGGGTATGGAAAGCGTTTTGGAATTTAAGCACATTTCCAAGTTTTTTCCGGGTGTAAAGGCATTGGACGACATCTGCTTTAAGGCTTACGGCGGAGAAGTTCTTGCTTTCTTAGGGGAGAACGGAGCGGGAAAGTCCACGCTTTTAAAGGTGCTGAATGGGGATTACAAGCCGGATGTGGGCGAATATCTTCTGGACGGGGAACAGAAAGCTTTTCGCTCGCCGCAGGAGGCGATTGAAGCGGGAATCAGCGTGATTTATCAGGAACGCCAGATCCTTCTGGAGCTGAGTGTGGCGGAAAATATTTATCTTGGGCGGATGCCCTCCAATAAGTTTGGGGTGATTAACACAGCCAGGGCCAATCAGATGGCTCAGCAGATTATTGATGACTTTGGGCTTCCCATAGCGCCTTCCGCCAAGGTAAAGGATCTGAGCATTGCCTATCAGCAGATGGTCGAGATTATGAAAGCATACAGCCGTGACAATCTGAAAGTTATCTGCTTTGATGAGCCTACGGCCAGTTTAAGCGACGCAGAGATCGACAGTCTTTTTGCCGTAATCGAAAAGCTGAAAAAAATGGGAAAGATTATTATCTATGTGTCCCACCGTATGAGTGAGATTCAGCGGATTACGGACAAGGTGGCCATCTTCAAAGACGGATGCTATGTGGATACGGTGAACACCCATGAGGTTCCTGAAAAGGAAATGATCAAAATGATGGTCGGCCGGGATCTGGGAGATATTTATGAAAAGCTGGATAAGAATAAGGAGATTGGGGAGGTGCTTCTGGAGGTAAAAAATGTTTCCTCCGATTACGTGAAGCCGGTATCCTTCACATTACATAAGGGAGAGGTTCTTGGCTTCTCCGGGCTGGTAGGGGCCGGCCGGACGGAAGTGATGCGGGCTGTTATCGGAGCAGATCCCATGCGCAGCGGAGAGGTTTATCTGGAGGGAAAAAAGATTGTGAACCGTTCTCCCAAGGAGGCTATGGACAATGGAATTGTACTGGTTCCGGAAGATCGAAAGCTTCAGGGACTGATTTCCAACTTAAGTGTGGCCGGAAATATTAATATTTCTCTGATGGACAAAAACTCCAACCGGCTCGGGATCATCAGTTCAAAAAAGGAAGCGGAGGAAGCGGAGAGAGGAATCACAAATTTCCGTATCAAAACGCCCTCTCCTGATAAAAAAATTCTGGAGCTGTCCGGCGGAAATCAGCAGAAATGTATTGTGGCCCGGGGAACTGCCACATCTCCCAAGGTGCTTATTCTGGATGAGCCTACCAAGGGAATTGACGTGGGAGCAAAATCGGAATTTTATGAAATGATATGTGAATTTGCCAAACAGGGATTGGGTGTTATCTTGATCTCCTCGGAGCTTCCGGAGGTTATGGGACTGTCGGATCGAATCATCGTAATGAAATCTTTGCAGATTTCCGGAGAAATCATGGCGGAGGATGCCACGGAGACCAAGCTGCTCAGCATGGGTATGATAGGAGAATAGGAGAGGGATATGGAAAATACAGAAAAGAAAAATGGATTTAAAAAGCTGATATCCATGATTGGCGGGGATAAACTGGTATTGATTGGAGCGATTATTATTGTATTCGTTCTCTTTACTTCCCTGAATAAGAACTTTTTAACCTTTCAGAATATGATAAACCTGCTTGTGGCAGCCTCCTTAGTAGGTGTTGTGGCCGTTGGTCATACGTACCTGATTATCGCAGGCCAGAATGATCTATCCCCGGGCTCCGTGGCCGCTTTTTCCGGCGTGCTGGCAGCGCTTCTTCTGGGAAAGGGACTTCCGATTATCTTAGCCGTTCTGATTACCCTGGTATTCGGCGTGCTCTTCGGTCTGTTCAATGCCTGGATGGTAAACGGCATTAAGCTGGAAGCTTTTATTGCAACACTGGTAACCCAGACCATTGTCCGGGGATTTGCCTACATCATCTGTGACGGCAAGCCCATTGCCATCAGCAATATGACGTTCATTAAGATAGGCAACTACCGCTTCTTAAAGCTTCCGCTAGCCGTGTGGCTGATGCTGATTTCTTTCGCCGTATTTGGCTTTATACTTGCAAAGACCCGGTTTGGCCGCAGCGTCTATGCAATCGGAGGAAGTGCGGAAGCCGCAAGGCTTGCCGGCTTGAATCCCAAGCGCATTGTAACACTCTGTTTTATCCTCATTGGTGTGCTCACCTCTATGGGAGGAATGATTTTTGCGGCACGTATGAATGCGGGACAGCCGGCAGCCAATGTAAATCTGGAATTTGACGCCATTACGGCAGTTATCCTCGGAGGCGTATCCTTTGCCGGAGGCGTGGGCGGAATGTTCGGAACAGTTCTCGGCGTATTTTTGATTCAGGCCTTTAATACCGGCTTGATTATGGTAAATGTACCTACCTTCTGGCAGAACGTGGCCAAAGGAGCATTGCTTCTGTTTGCCCTTTCCTTTGACTATATCCGGAAGGAGCGGCGTGAAAAGGAACTGATTGCGGCAAGCAAGAAGAACGCATAATGAACCCGGTAAGGAAACATGGCACGAAACCCGTGTTTTGTATAGATACACAAAAAGTGTGAGAAAAAGGAGGAAATGTAACATGATGAAAAAGGTATTGGCAACGCTGCTGGCACTGACTCTTACGGCTGGAATGCTGGCAGGATGCGGATCTCAGGAAACACCGGCACCTGCAGAGGCACCGGCGGAAGAACCGAATGAGGCAGAAGCACCTGTAGAGGCGGAGGAACCTGCGGAGGCTCCTGCAGAAACTCCGGCAGCAGACGGAAAACTCTTAGTGTATGGTATTTATAAGGCTGGCGATCAGACCTGGTTTATCGATGAGGGTGCGGCGGCACAGGCAGCCGTGGAGGCAGCAGGCGGAGAATTCATCTATGTAGATGCGAAGATGAACCCAGAAGAGTACTTAAAGGCTATCGACAATGCTATCGCCAACAATGCTTCCGGTATTGTAACTTGTACACCGGACCAGACCATGTCTCAGGCTGTTATTACAAAGTGTGAGGAGGCAGGGATTCCCATTGTGGCAGCGGATGATGCCCTTCAGAACGATGCGGGCGAAAAGCTTGCTCCCTGGGTTGGAATCAATGCTTATGTGATCGGTGAGGCAAACGGTACATGGCTTGCAGATTATGTAAAAGAAAATAGTCTTGCAGACAAGGAAGATGTAGGACTTCTTCTTATGACCATGGATACCGTATCCAGCTGTGTACCCCGTGCAGAGGGTGAATATGATAAGTTTACCGAGCTGGTGCCTGAGTTTGATACGGCAAGAATCTTCAAGGCAGACTATGACGGAACAACCGATAAGGGAAATACTGCGGCCGCAGCCGTTATTACGGCCCACCCGGAGATTAAGACCTGGCTGGTAACCGGTGCCAACGAAGAGGGATGCATCGGTGCATGCCGTGCCCTTGAAAGTTCCGGACTTGACAAGGATGCATGTGTGGTAGGACTTGGCGCTTATATGGCAAAGGATGAGTGGAATAACAAGGGTGCGGAGGGAACCTGCATGAAGGCTTCTGCTTACTTCCCGGCAAAGGCCGTGGGCGAGGGATCCGTAGAAGTGCTCCTTGGCTTAATTAATGGCGAGGATGTTCCCTTGGAGACGGCTGTAGATGCAGTTGTTGTTACTCCTGAGGATTATAAGGAAGTCATGGGGAAAGACGCTGAATAAGCAGAAATCCATATAAAGAGAGAATGAAAAAGTCAAAGAAAAAGCCTGGAGCTGTCTTTCTGATATGCTCCGGGCTTTTCTTTAATCCAGGATACTCTGGCGGTACTGGGACGGGGTGGCAGCCTCCCATTTTTTAAAAGTGGTGCAGAAGCTTGTTTCGCTGTGAAAGCCGGTGCTGAACGCAATATCTTTGATGGAGGTTTCGGAGAACTGCAGCAGGTACTTGGCGGCTGACAGGCGGGTTTTGATTAAGTACTGATGAGGCGTCATGCCCGTTTCCTTGTTAAAAGTTCTTGTGAAATGGAACTGGCTCATATTTGCGGAAGCGGCTAGCTTTTCCAGAGAGAGATCTTCCCGGAAATGTTCGTTGATATAAGAGACTGCGTCCGCCATGGTAGTGCTGTAAACCTTCGTTTTTTTATTTTCATCCGGGGAAAATAAAAAATTATTTAAAATTTTTGTGAGATAACCGGAAAGCTTTCCTTCCAGAATGGTGGAAGAGGTCCGGAAGATGTCATAGATCTTCTGCAGCTCATATTTTATGGACTGGGGATCCTCCGGGGTAAATACATTTCCATTGGCAGAGACAATTTCTTCATAGTAATCCCGTGCAAGCCGTCCGTCAAAATGTACCCACAGGGCGGCCCAGGGTTTTGGATGCCCATAGCTGTGGGGCTGGCAGCAGTCCAGAAGCACGAACTGTCCGGCCCTGGCGGAAAAGGATTTTCCAAAAGTATTGATATCACAGGAACCGTAAGCAATATACATGATGAGAAAGCTGTCAAAGCGGTTCCGCTTAATCCGGTAATCTGCCTCATAGCGGAAATATCCCACGGAAACCGGATAGAGATATAATTTGGAAGCTGTGAGGCTTGGGGTATATACATAATAATCGGATGTGGGGTCAATTCTTGCTTCCTGCGTGTACATAGGATACCTCCAAAGGCCGTGAAAGCTGCTCAAGGCCCATTTTATATGGATGAAGTGCCGGTTACCCTTTGATTATAAAAAAGGCGGAAAGGGTTGTCAATTTGGAAAAATGAATCGGCAATTTATTTAAATGGAAGAGCAAAAAAACCTAATGAATGGAGGAAAAATGTACGTTATAGTAGAACAAGAAAGATAAATAAAAGTAAATCCTGAGCGTGTCAGGCGGGCAAAATAGAAAGAGAGGAAACAGCCGTGAAGGAAGTTAAGATCTGGGAAGAAACCATAGTTATTCCTACCTACGAGGTAGGTGAACCGGATAAAAATCCCATGTTTTTGGAGAAGAGAGTTTATCAGGGAAGCAGCGGAAAGGTGTATCCCTATCCGACTACCGAGACAATCAGCAGAGAAAAAAAGGATAAGGAATATCGGGCGGTATTTTTGGAAAACCAGTATTTGAAAGTGATGATCCTGCCGGAGCTGGGAGGACGTATTCAGAGAGCTTATGATAAGACAAATGATTACGACTTTGTGTATTATAACCATGTTATCAAGCCGGCCTTAGTGGGACTTGCAGGGCCCTGGATCTCAGGAGGGATCGAGTTTAACTGGCCCCAGCATCACAGGCCCACCACCTATATGCCGGTGGATCATGTGATTCAGGAAAATGAGGACGGAAGTAAGACTTTGTTTGTAAATGATGTGGATCAGATGTACGGAACAAAGGGGATTGCGGCCTTTACCCTGTATCCGGATCGGGCTTTTATAGAGATTCGGGGGCAGCTTTACAACCGGACTCCCCTGCCTCAGACTTTCCTTTGGTGGGCCAATCCTGCAGTGGCGGTAAATGACTATACCCAGTCCGTCTTTCCGCCGGATGTACATTCGGTGATGGATCACGGAAAGAGGGATGTCTCCCGATTCCCTATTGCAAAGGGTGTTTATTATAAGCATGACTACAGTGAGGGTGTGGATATTTCCCGGTATAAAAATATTCCGGTTCCAACTTCCTATATGGCAGAAAAGTCGGAATACGACTTTGTGGGAGGCTATGACTATCAGAAAGAAGCGGGACTTCTGCATGTGGCAGATCATCATATCTCTCCCGGGAAAAAGCAATGGACCTGGGGCTGCGGGGATTTCGGAAAGGCATGGGATAGGAATCTGACCGATGAGGACGGTCCTTATATTGAATTAATGACTGGCGTATACACGGAAAACCAGCCGGATTTTACATGGCTGAAGCCTTTTGAAGAGAAAACCTTTAAACAGTATTTTATGCCCTATAAGAAAGTGGGCGCCGTGAAAAATGCCACCATACATGCGGTGCTGAATGCAAAGCTTAAAGGGGAAGAGCTCCATGTAGTGGTATACGGAACGAGCTGCTATGAACAGGCTGAGGTTGTTGTGAACAAGCGGGGAGAGGAGATCTATCGGGAAACGGCCCGTATCTCTCCTGTAGATATTTTTGAAAAAGAGATTCCGGTAGGAGAAACCAGGGATTCCGAACTTCAGGTATCTGTTTATGCGGATGGACGGCTTTTGGTGGACTATCAGGCTAAGGAGGAGGGAATTCCGAAGCCTGCCAGTCCGGCGGAGGCGGCAAAGGAGCCGGAGGAGCTTAAGACCAATGAGGAACTTCTGCTTACGGCTCAGCATATAGAGCAGCACCGCCACGCAACATATCTGCCGGATCCTTACTATCTGGAGGGATTGAAGCGTGATCCCTGCGATATCCGTATCAATAATGCCTATGGGGTTCTTCTGATGCGCCGTGGATGCTTTGAAGAGGCAGAGAGCTGTTTTCAGACGGCTTTAAAGCGGTTGACCTGGAGGAGCCCAAATCCCTATGACAGCGAGACCTTCTACAATCTTGGGCTGGCACAGTTTTACCAGGGAAAATATCAGGAAGCATTTGAACAGTTTTATAAAGCAACATGGACAAATGAGCAGCAGGAAATGTCTTTCTACTATTTGGCTGTCCTGGCCTGCCGGAAAGGGGATTATGAGGCGGCTTTGGATTTTGCAAAAAAAGGCCTGATAAAAAATGCACATAACATTAAAGCACGGGGATTGAAAGCCGTGATTCTTAGGAAGCTTGGCCGGATGGAGGATGCAAAAAAATGGGTGGAAAAGAATCTCGGGCTGGATGCATTTGATTATGTATCTTTTTATGAGCAGGTGAAGCTTGCTGAGTTCATGGAAAGTGCAAAAGCACCGGATGGCTGGTTAAACAGGGAAAAAGCAGAAACGCTGAAAGCACAGATGAACCTGCGGATGCGGAATTTCTATGAGAGTTATCTGCAGGCGGCCCGTGATTATGGTGAAGCCGGATTCTATGAGGAGGCAGTGGAGATATTGTCCTGTTGTACAAAGGAACAGCCGATGCTGTTTTATTATAAGGGATACTATCTGTCAGGGCTTGGACGAAAGGCGGAGGCGCTTGAAGCGTTCCAAAAGGCAGAAAAGATCTCACCGCTGTATTGTTTCCCCAATAAATTGGAGGATATGGCGGTATTGGAAAGCGCCATCGCAGAGAATCCGGAAGGCGCCAAGGCATATTATTATCTGGGGAATTTGTTCTATGACAAACTGCAGTTTCAGAGAGCCGTTGAATTGTGGGAGAACTCAGTCCGGCTGGATGATACATATCCTACGGCACATCGGAATCTGGGCCTTGCCTATTATAATAAGCAGGGAGATATGGTAAGGGCAAGAACGGAACTGGAAAAAGCCTTTGCACTGGACGAGACGGATGCAAGAGTTTTCCTGGAACTGGATCAGCTCTACAAGAAACTGGGCGTAAGCTTTACGGAGCGTCTTTCCGGATATGAGGCTTATAAGGAGATAATTGTACAAAGAGATGACGTGATGCTGGAGTATGTTACCCTTTACAATATGGCCGGAATGCCGGAAAAAGCTTATGAATCCATCATGGGTCATTCCTTCCGCCCATGGGAGGGAGCAGAGGGACGGATTTCCGGACAATATAAGACTGCGCTGCTTGCCATGGCAAGGAAGAAGATAGGGGAGAAGGCTTACGGGGAGGCGGAAGAGCTTCTTCACAAGGCTCTGCTTTATCCGGAAAATCTGGGAGAGGGAAGGCTGGAGGGAACGAAAGACAATCATCTGTACTATTATCTGGGAATTGTGCAGGAGACATTGGGAAAGAAAGAGGAGGCCGAAAAATACTTCCGTCTGGCAGAGCTTGGAGAAAATGAACCGGCCGGCGCCATGTATTATTACGATCAGCCTGCAGATATGATTCTCTATAAAGGGAAGGCGAAGGAGAAGCTTGGAAAGAAAAAGGAGGCTTTTGCCTGCTATAACAAGCTGATGGATTATGGAGAACGGCACCTGACGGATGAGGTGAAAAATGATTTCTTTGCAGTTTCCCTTCCGGATTTTCTGATTTTTGAGGATGATATGGACAGCCGGAACAAAGCTCACTGTTATTACCTTATGGGACTTGCCAGTCTAGGGTTCGAGGATTATGAGAAAGCTGCAGTGCAGTTCGAGAAGGCTTTGGAGTATGATTTTAACCACCAGAACAGCAGAATTTATCTGGATATGGCGAGAAGAAAGCTTGCAGGCCTCGTATAGCCTTTTGTGCAAGATCCTAAAAAATCACCTAAAATGTTACCCTATTACCAAAAATGAATTGTAAAAATGTTATACTTCATAAAAAAGTACATATTACAGGAGGTATAACATGAAGATCAATATGAAAAATTGGATACAGGAATGCATCCGATCGCCGAAAAAAAAGGCCATGCCAATCCTATCCTTTCCAGGAATCCAGCTGACAGGTAATACGGTAGAGGAGATGGTAAAGGACGGACATCTGCAGGCGCTCTGCATGGAAGCAATTGCAAAGAAATTTGACATGGGAGCGGCATTCAGTCTGATGGATCTGTCCGTGGAAGCCGAGGCTTTTGGAAGTCCGGTTCTTTACAGTGCGGATGAGGTTCCTACCGTGACGGCGGCATTGATACATGATGAGGAGGAAGCTGCAGCCCTCCGGATTCCGGAAGTGGGGGCAGGCCGGACAGGAGAATGCATTAAGGCAATCCGTGAGGTGACGGAACTAATTACGGATCGTCCGGTATTGGCAGGAATTATTGGGCCGTTCTCCCTGGCGGGGAGGCTGCTGGATATGACGGAGATCATGATTTTATGTATCGAGGAACCGGAGTTGGTAGAGGCGGTTCTGGAAAAAGCCACGGAATTCCTTATCAACTATGGGAAAGCCTTTAAGGAGGCTGGAGCTAACGGAATCGCCATCGCAGAGCCTGCAGCCGGGCTGCTCTCGCCCAATCTCATCCGTGATTTTTCCATGCCCTATGTAAAGAGATTGATTGAGAGTGTGGAGGATGACAGCTTTGCGGTGCTGTATCACAACTGCGGAAGCGTGGTTCCCCTTTTGGATCAGATCAAAGGAATCCATCCGGGGGCTTACAGTATCGGCAATGCGGTCGACATTGAGGAAGCTTTAAAGGCTCTGCCGGACGACAGCCTGGTAATCGGCAATATTGATCCGGCTGGAACCTTCCGCCACGGGACGCCGGAAAAGATCCGGGAGGAAACCTTGGAGCTTCTCAAGCGGTGCGGCAAATATCCCAACTTTGTGATTGCCAGCGGATGTGATATTCCGCCTATGACTTCTATGGAGAATATCCAGGCGTTTTTTGATGCGGTAGAAGAATTTTATCAGGAGTAGATACCTTCCGTGTCCCCTTGTTCAATGAGGGTATAGGAAGCAGTTTATTAAAAACAAGCGGATAGAGAAAGGGCTGTCGGGAAATGCGGCATCAGGCTTTTGATGCCTATTTCCTGACAGCCTTTTCTCGGTTATATTTTCGGCTATAGGAGAAAAAGAGGAGCTTCATTACCGGAACTGCTTCGGCGTCAGTCCTGTGTATTTTTTAAAGACCTTGGAAAAGTAACTCTGATCCTCGAAGCCTACAGAAACCGCAATATTGATAATGGAAAAATCCGTATTGCTCAGCAGGCGCTTGCTTTCCTCAATCCGCACCATGTTCAGATATTCCTTGAAGGAAGAGCCGGTTACCTGCTTAAACAGGGTCGAGAAATAGGAGGGATGCAGGTGGACGTAGGCGGCCGTATCCTCCAGGGTCAGCTGCGTATTAAAATGATCCGATATGTAGAGCATGGCCTTTTTGATAAGGTCATGGTTCTTCGAGGGGATGTAGTTAAACATACTCTCGGAAAAGGTTTCCACTATCTCCTGGAGCTTGCGGCAGAGGGTGTCCATAGAGGTAATCTGCTGGAGATTTTTTAAAAAATGGTTATTCAGCTTTAAAATGCTGTCCGTGGACGCACCGCCTTCTATGGCGGTTCGGGAGAGTAAGGAGCAGAGCTCCAAAGCGCGTGTCTTGACGACATCCAGGCTGCTGCCTTGAGAAAAAAGCACGTAGCCCAGAAGATCATTTAAAATTGCATTGGCTTCCCGGACATCCCCCAGCTTTACCTTTACAAGGAGCTCCTTTTCCTTTTCGTAGGGATAGGAGGAGATGTGGATTTCTTCCTCCTTGTAGCGCTGGATAGATTCGTTGATCCGGGACTGCTGAAGAAGCTTCCGGTTATTTTCCAAAAGCTCGTGCCTGCTGTCTGTGATTAGGTTGGAAAACAGGTAGAAAAGCAGGCGGCTGATATGATTGACCTGTGCCGGGGGAACCACAGGCAGGCTGCCGGTCTCTTCATAGAGCTCCAGGGCGTCCTCGGTGGAGAGATGGTATCGCTTGTTAATGTTCGAGATTAGAATAGAGTCAGGGGTATCCATAAGAAAGGGGCCCACCAGGATAGAGCCTAAAAAAGCCTGCTTGCTGATAAGGGGATATACAATGTGATTCAGCTCCGCATGGCAGGCAAAGATATAAGGCTCTCCGAAGGTAACAGCCTTTTTCCCGGCGGAAATATGAAGCTTTTCACAGCTGTCATAGGGCGGAAGATGCTTTTTAAACAGGGTGCAGAATCCGGTGCGTTCCCCTTCGGAGATCAAAATCTGGCCATATTCGTTGATAATCTGTATGGAAAGCCCGATGCAGCCGTAAAAGGTGTGAAGCATGGAGCGAAGGGTTTCTTCCGGAACAATGCTATATAAAACAGGGGTCAACGCAGATAGCCTCCTTTTTGTGAGTTTTTGAAATTATAACATATTTAAGAAATATTTACACAAAAAGCAGTAAAAATATAAAATTATTAATAAAAATCTAAAATAAATACCAAAAGTAAAGGGCTGCATTTACGAAAACAATCTCCTGCTGTAAAAGCTGCATTTTTTCTGTCTCCAACGGGTTCAGCGGAACAGCTCCCGGAACATTCCTTCCCCTTCGGTCAGGGCGTCCGGAATGGACAGCTCTTGATGATACATTTTGAGAAAGATAGTATAAAGTATCATTTCCACCTCATAGGGAGGAACCAGCCTGTTTCGTCCTTGAAACGGATAGACCCTGGGAGAGGTGCGGCGCAGGCACTGATCATTGATTTCCATCCAGGGGTACAGCTTTAGGATTTCGTGGTTTTCATAAGGAAAAGAAACCGTAGACTGCCCATTCAGAGTAGTCATATAGTAGCTTGTTTTCTTTTTGCAGATCCACTTGAAGTATTCGGAGATCAGCTTCATGTGCGGGGTTGTTTTGCTGACGCCTATGTTCCAGCCGATTTTTACAGGCGTATTTCCCGGCAGCATGCTGTAACCGATTTTGGAAATGATGTTTCCTTCAAGGGAGCTGTCAATCAGGGAACCATATTCCGTAAAGGATAGCAGCATGGCAGTGCGCCCGCTTCCGAAAGCGCGGAAGCTGTCGTCGATGGACGTTTCAAAAAACGGCCGCTCGCTGAAGCGGCAGGATTCCAAAAGGCTCTGGAATGCTTTTATATTCTGGGGCGTATTCAGTTTTATTTTTCCGGTATTGTCATAAAATCCGCCCCCGAAGCTCCACAAGCGGATCAAAAGCTCCAGTGTAAGTTCCTCGTGGATATTTCCGATTACGGAAGTCCCGTATAAGGTGGGGGAATAGGAATTGAATTCTTTTGTAAAGAACTGGGCAATCCCGTTAAATTCTTTCCAGGTTTTCGGCGGCCGCAGGGGCAGGCTGTGCTGGGATTCGAACTGTTTTTGGATGGAAGGCTGCTCAAACAGGTCTTTTCTGTAAAATAGGATATAAGAACCGCCCACGATAGGAAAACCATAATAGCGCCCTTTGTAGCAGGCGTTGGAAAGATTCTCGGGGATCAGGTTTTTCTGGAAAATCTTCTGTGACAGCATGAAGTCTGTCAAATCCGTAAGCACGTTCATGTTTGCAAGGTATTCCATCCAGGAAACGTCAAAAAGATAGAGATCGTAATCGCTGCGTCTGGTTTTTGCATCATCTACAGTTTTGGTGATCATCTGATGGTAATCAACAAAATCAAGGTCGATCTTGATATCATGCTGCTTTTCAAATTCTTTTGAAATGGCGTGTAAGGATAACATGGTCGGAAGAGAAGGGGAGAGGATCCGTAAGGTTCTCTTGGGCGGGCGGACTGCGGAGACCGGTTTGGGGGCCTCCGGGATCTGCAGAGGATTGTCAATCACATTATCTTTGAAGAGCATAAACGCTTTTTCGAAAAAAGTCGGGTGGGCCAGATTTTTTATAAGAACCTCCACACTGTATTTGCCCAGGGTATAAGCTGTTCTGGAGGTATGGAGCAGATTGGGCAGATAGTTTGATTCATTCCAGCATTCTTCGCCCAGGGTGATGATGCAGGTTTCCTGGGGGATCCTGATATTGCACAGATTGAAGGCTTCCACAATCCCTTTTGCAATCTGCTGGGAGGATGTGATGATTGCCTCCGGGGGAGCATTTACAATGCGGAGCATGCTTTTACGGAAAGCGGCCTCCTTTGTACGCTGCAGCTCAACGATACGGCCTGAGGGCAGGGCCAGATCCAGATCCTCGTAGGCATCGGAAAAACCGCGGATACATTCACGCTCGGAAAAGAACTCTTTGTATCCGGAAATCAGCATAATATTTGAGTATCCTTTTTCAATGAGCTGGTTTGTCAGGGAGTAGCAGGTGTTATAGTTGTCGAACCCCAGAAAATTGGCATCAATATTATTGGGAAAGTGCTCCAGGAATACAGTTGGTATGTTGTTGCGTACAATGCTTTTTTCAAAATATTCAGAATTGCCCGGCTGGCAGGTGATTAAGATCAGCCCGTCAATATTTTTCCCTATAAATTGGTTAATGAGCTTCCGCTCCTGTTTAGGACTGTTATAAGAAAAAGAGATATTGAGAGAATATCCCTTATTTTCTGCATTTGCAACAATTCCTTCCAGAATCTCGGAGTAAAAAAGATCATCGATATCCGGGAAAATAACCCCGAACATCTTGGAGGATTCTGATTTCAGACTTTTGGCTGATGCATTGGGGATATAATTCAATTCCTCAATTGCCTGCATAATTTTATCCCGGGTGGCAGCCTTTACGGTTTTTGTATTATTCAGACAGTAAGATACGGTTGCGATAGATACCCCCGCTCTCTTGGCGACATCTTTTAAAGTGGACATGGACGCCCCTCCTTCATTTCCTTATAAGATATTTAAAGTGCAATAAATTTAAATAAGAAAGTTAAACGTTTAAATTTAACTTTAAATTTAACTTTTCAAAAGATTGCCTGTGATTTATAATGATAAATATAGAGAGAAACCAGTAAGGCATTGATAAACAAGTAATATTATGCCATAGATGCAAGGCTTTGACCATAGCAATATTACTTAATTGCCCTTTAGTGCTGTCGCACAGCGACTACAAATAGGAAAGGAGACAGGAACGTGGAAAAGAAAATCGCTTTGCAGATGAAAAACGTAAGCAAACGATTTCCGGGTACACTGGCAGTCGACGGAGTTGATTTTGAAGTAAGAGAAGGAGAAGTGCATGCGCTTATGGGAGAAAACGGCGCGGGCAAATCAACTTTGATGAAGATGCTGGCGGGATTGTTCAATGACTATACCGGAGAAATCTATATTGACGGAAATCTTTGCAAGCTGCATACTCCTATGCTGGCGAAGGAACATGGTGTAGGAATGATCTATCAGGAGCTGTCGGTAGCGCGCCGTATATCGATCGTGGAAAATCTGCTGGTGGGAAGGCTGCCGAAGAAAAACGGCCTGTTTTATGATAAAAAGGAGGCCGTCAGGCAGGCAAAGGAGCTGTTGGAAAGAGTCGGTCTTGGCTATCTGGATCCCAACAAGCCGATTTCGGAAATCAGCCAGTGCGAAGCGCAGCTGGTGGAAATTGCAAAGGTATTGGGAACCAATCCGAAGATCATTGTTATGGATGAGCCTACCTCTGCGCTGTCAAGTGAGGAGGTGCAGAGACTCTTCAAGATTATCCGGGCTTTAAAAGAGCAGAACCTGGCCATCGTGTATATCTCACATCACCTGGCAGAGATTTTTGAGATTGCGGATACAATCACGGTTATGCGCGACGGAAGGAAGATCAAGACTTACCCGGTAAGTGAAACGACGAACGAGCAGTTGATTCAGGACATGGTCGGAAAGTCGGTAAAAGAGTTCTATGCAAACAAGGAATCCCATGTAGGCGAAACGATGATGGAGGTAAAGGATCTCACACGCTGGGGATTTTTCCACCATGTGAACTTTGAGCTTCACAGGGGCGAGGTTCTTGCCATCTGCGGGCTTGCAGGGTCAGGAAGAACGGAGATCGCACGTTCTATCGTTGGCGTAGATCCTTTGGATGCCGGAACGATTGTAAAAGACGGCAGGGAAGGTACATACAAGAATATGACCATGGCCATTAAGAGTGGGATCGGATATCTGACAGAGGACAGAAAGGTTATGGGGCTTGCGCTGACACAGAGTATTTCCGATAACATTCTGGTTTCCATTATTGATAAATTATCCAAGGGTGGGTTGTACAATCCCAAGGATCACAGCAAAATCGTAGAGGAGAAGATTGAAGAGCTGGAAATCTATCCTCCACAGCCAGGCAGGCTGGTCAATGCGTTGTCCGGCGGAAACCAGCAGAAGGTGCTTATGGCAAAATGGCTCGCCACAGACGCAGATGTGCTGATTTTAGACGAGCCTACCAGAGGCGTTGATATCGGTGCAAAACAAACAATCCATAAAGCTGTTCTGGAATATACGAAAAAAGGCAACGGCGTGATTCTGCTCTCCAGTGATTTGCCGGAGGTTGTAGGTCTTGCAGACAGAGCGATCATTCTTCGCGAGGGCTATATCACAGGAGAAATCACTGGGGAAGAAATCACAGAAAGCTCACTTTTGATGGCGGCAAATGGGGAAGGGAAGCATGTGTCATGACGAAAGCAAATGAAAACAAGACGGCGGCAAAGGCAGACAGCCGTAAAACGGAAATCAGCAAATCACTTCTGTTTTTTGATAAAGCAGGCGTCTGGATTCTGGTTGTGTGTTTGATGGCAATCGGATTTATCATCAATCCTACGGATTATTTTTCAGTGGGTAATATCCGTTCTATTCTACAGGCCATATCCCTGACGGGTATGTGCTGCGCGGGACTGGCATACATTGTATACTCTTCAAACATGAATGATATGTCCCTGCCCATGACGATTGCCATCTCAGGCATGGTGGCCATTCAGTTAGTTCCTTTTGGAATTGTGGTATGTATTCTGGGCGGACTTCTTACGGGAACCCTGGTAGGCATCATCAACGGCCTGATGATCGGCAAGCTTCGGGCAAACCCGATTATCTGGACGCTGGCATTTAACATGGTGCTGTCCGGCATTGCCCGTGTGGCATGGGGCGGCTCCCAGATTTATCCCGATGTGGTTGCCGGGGGAAATGAAGGGGCTCTTATGACTGCGGAGACATTTAACCAGCTTGCAAGGACGTATTTCTTCGGCGGCTCGGTCTCTCTTATGATGATTGTTATGGTTGTAATGTTTATCGTTTCCTATTTCATTATGACCCATACGAAATTCGGAAACCAACTGAAGATTGTGGGTACAAACTATGAGACGGCAAGACTGTCCGGCCTCAATGTGGTCAGGATTATAACCATATCCTATATCATCTGTTCCTTCTGCGCATCTGTCTGCGGGCTGTTCTATGCCTCCATGCGGAAGATCGGTTCCTATGACAATGGCGTGGGGTATGATTTCTCCTGCTTGACAGCAGTATTATTGGGCGGAATGACGCTCCTTGGCGGCAAAGGTTCTATGGTGGGAGTATTCGGCGGCGTGCTTGCGGTGGGAATGCTGAACAATGTTATGACGCTCATTGGCATTTCTACCTTTAATCAATATCTGGTGACCGGTATTGTATTTCTATTGATTGTATGGCTGAATACAAAATCTGCAAGAAAGTTGGGTAGGGCATAATGAAAAAGAAGAAATTTAATATTAATTTAATCAATACATACAGATCCTATATCTTTTTGCTGATTGTACTTATTTTCGGAAGCTTTTCAGAAAATTTTTTTACACTGTTTAATATTAAATCGCTCCTTTCGAGCACGTCGTTATATACATTCATCGGAATCGGATTTACAGTCTGCATGATTGCCGGGCATATGGATCTGTCCGTGGGATATATGGCGACAGCCGGGGCTTTGGTGGTCCTGGGGATGCATACGCTTACGGGGCTTCCTTGGGCGGTTTCCATTCTGATTGCAGTGGCGGTCGGGGCGGTTGTGGGCCTTCTCAACGGATTGCTGGTGACAAAAGCGAAGATTCATTCCTTTATTGCAACTCTTGGCATGCAGTATGTTATCAGGGGTGGGATGTATATTTACTGTGAGGGAAAAGAAATCAGTGTAAAGGGCGATTACGGGCTTACGGATATGCTAAGCTCTGTGCCCATAAAGTTCCTTCCTTTTAATCTGCTGTTTATTATTACATTGATTTGTGTTGTTGCATTTTCTATTGTGCTGGCCTATACGCGTTTTGGAAGAAATATCTATATGCTGGGGGGCAATCTGGAGACGGCATGGCTTGCGGGAATCAACAGTGACAGGGCGACCATCCTTGTATTTATGCTTTCCAGCGCCTCCTGTGCCTTAGGCGGAGCGCTGTTCGGCATCTTCCAGGGAACGGCAACACCGACTTTGGGCGAGAAGGGTATCGCGCCTCTTATGATTGCCATGACAGCAACCATCATTGGAGGAACGGATATTGCCGGAGGAAAAGGCAAGGTTCTGGATACGTTTATTTCCATTACGGCAATCGTAGCAATGTTCAGCGTTGTTACGTCCCTGCTTGGAAAGTTTGAATACCAGATTCTGCTGATAGGCTTTGTGCTGGCTCTGTGCGTATTCTACGAAACACTGCTGAAATATATCAAGCAGAAGGAGGTCGGTATGAGGCCGAACCTGATAATCAAGTATCACGAGGAAACAGGTAAGTAAAAGAGGATTTTTAGAGTCTTAGGACCTAAAAATAGAAAAAACTCAAAGGAGGACAAAAAATGAAGATGAAAAAGGTTTTGGCCCTGCTTCTCTGCGCGGCGCTCACATTCAGCATGACTGCATGCAAAGGCGGCGATGCCCCGGCAAGCGCTGAGGAGCCGGCAGGCACGGAAGAGCCGGCGGGCGGCCAGGAGGAAGCAGCAGACGGCGAAGAAGCGGCAGGCGGCGATAATCTTCAGGCGTCAAAGGACAAATGGGCAGCAGCTGTCGAATCGGAAATGACAACCGATAACAAGCAGCTGATGGCTGATCCAATCATCAAAGAAGTACCGGAAGCTCCGGCCGATCCGGATTCCTTACCAGATGACGACAAAGACAAATACTTCTCTATGGAGTATCTGGATTTTGCAAAAGAAGAGCAGTCTCCGAATCTTCCCAAGAGCCCGGCGGACGGATGCATCGGCAAGAAGGTTACAGTAATCGTACACGGCGACCATGCATGGACAAACGCTTACATGAAGGGCTGGGAGCAGGCGGCAGAGGCTCTCGGAATGGAAGTGGAAATCTTATCTCCCAACTGGGATCAGGCGATGCAGGATCAGCTGATCGACCAGGCCATCAACAGCAAGCCGGATGCCATTGTTGTTATCCCGCTGTCTGCTGAGAATGCGACACAGCAGTTTAGAAGGATTACGGAAGCAGGAATCCCGGCATTTGGATCCAACACTTTGACACAGTCCGACGCGCTTGCTTATATGAACGCCTGGACAGGTCCCGATGACTGGGCACAGATGAGAATTCTGGCCGATACACTCGGGGAAGAGTTAGGCGGAAAAGGCGGCGTCTGCTACATTACCCATAATGTCGGCACATCTCCCTATTTTGCACGTACTTATGGGCCAATCACAGAGTTCAAGGAAAAATATCCGGACATCAAGACCCTGGATATCCAGTCTCCGGGATTTGAGGCTGCAAAATGTAAGCAGCAGGTCGCTGACTGGATCACAAAGTACGGCGACGAATTAAATGCTATTTTCCTGGCAGATGATTCCGACCAGGTAACAGGAACCATCGACGCCATCAAAGAGGCGGGACGGGATGATATCGTAGTTGTTGCTGCCGGAAACTCCAAGGCAGGACAGGATGCCGTAAAGGCCGATGATGTGAGAATTATCAATTACCAGTCTGCAGAAGGCGACGGAGGCCTTTCCGCAAGAACAGTCGCAGCCTGGTTTAACGGCGAGGATGTTCCGCTTGTAGGATACTTGACAACTGATATGATTACTGCGGATAACGTAGATTCTTTCTATCCGACACAGTGGTAATATAAGACAGTTTATGGAGGGAGGAGGGCCTCCCTCCATTATTTAAAACAGAATGCAGGAATGTGCGGTGCACATTTACTAATTAGTGCTGTCGCGCAGCGACTTAGAATAGGGGGAATGTGCAATGAACAGTAAAGAACGTTTTTTTGCAACCGTAGAGAGAAAGCCGGTAGACAGGCCGGCGGCATGGCTTGGCATGCCGGATATATATGCACAGCCGGCATTGTTTGAACATTATGGCGTAAAAAATATGCACGAGCTGAAGCTGGCCGTAGGAGACGATTTTTATGCCATCGAGGTGCCCTATGAAGCGCCGTCGGCAAGTGCGATTTATGCAGCCTTTGACTGGTATATGGACGGGAACGTGGATGCAGAGGAGAGGACTCTGACCGCGGACGGATGTTTTAAAGATGCGGAAGAAATTGAGGATCTTGACTTTTTTGAATGGCCGGATCCTGCAAAATATATTGATGTGGAAGAATGCAGACGCCGCATAGCGGCGGCGCCGAAGGATAAAGTCCGTTTGGGAATGATGTGGTCTGCACACTTCCAGGATGCCTGCGCTTCATTCGGAATGGAAACGGCCCTTATGAATATGATTGCCAATCCTGAGATTTATGAAGCAGTAGATGAAAAGATTATACAATTTTATTTAAAAGCAAATGAAATATTTTATGAGGCGACAAAGGGAGAACTGGATGCAGTTCTCATTGGAAATGATATGGGAAGCCAGAGGGGGCTTATGTTATCCCCGGATATGGTGAGAAGATTCATTATCCCGGGATGTAAAAAACTAGTAGAACAGGCACACGGTTACGGGCTCAAAGTAATTTATCACTCCTGCGGTTCGATTGCGGATATCATTCCGGATCTGATTGGGGCCGGCGTGGATGTTGTGCATCCGATCCAGGCGCTTGCAGCAGGCATGGAGCCGGAAAGCTTAAAGGAAAAATTCGGAGATCAAGTATCATTCTGCGGCGGAGTTGATACGCAGGATTTGCTGGTAAACGGAACACCGGAGGATGTGAAAGCAAAAGTAAGAGAATTACGTACAATCTTTCCTACGGGTCTTATTATTTCGCCAAGCCACGAGGCTATTATGCCGGATGTACCTCCCGCGAATATCAAAGCGTTATTTGATGAAGCCCAGGCAGTTGATGAATAGGGAGGGACAGGGAATGAAAAGATTTGGACAGATGATTAAGATAAAACCAGAGGGATTGGAAAAATATAAAGAATACCATGCAAATCCTTTGCCGGGCGTAAATGAAATGATCAAAGAATGCAATCTTCAGAATTATTCTATCTACAGCAGAGGGGATTATCTCTTTACATATTTTGAATATACGGGCGATGATTTTGAAGCTGATATGGAGAAAATGGCGGCGGATCCGGCCACACAGAAGTGGTGGGATTTGGTAAAACCCCTGATGCAGCCCTTAGAAGACCGGAAAGAAGATGAATTCTGGTCAGACATGGAAGAAATTTACCATTTGGACTGAGGGATGACTGGAAAGCAGCAGGCACTCTGTTGCTGCAGACAAAAAAAGAAAGAAGGCGATATCATAATGACACCAAAAGAGCGAGTTCGTGCAGCGCTGGCACATAAAGCGGTAGACCGCGTGCCGACAACCATGCAGTGCGTGGAGACGGCATGGGATAACATGAAAAAATATTTAAACGTTGAGACGGAAGAAGAAGTAATGCAGCACTTTGAGATTGATACGCGCATTATGGACATTCCTCCTTATACCGGGCCTGTAGTGGAGCCTTTTATAAATGAAGACGGGGAGACAGTACATACTCATCCTTTCGGATATCAATATATCAATAAATGGAACGGCGTAGAGTATAACTGGCATATTATTACAACTCCCTACGATGTGATCAAAACATTTGATGATCTGGAAAAATTCGACGGATGGTTCAATCCAGATAACTTTGATTACAATGCGGTGACGGAGTTTGTAAAGCAGCATGAGGACAAGGCAATCCGTATCGGATGGCCCGGCCCGTATCAGGTGTTCACATTGCTCTATAATACGGAAGAATTTTACGTGAATATGTACGAGGAACCAGAACTGATAAAAGCAATGCTTGACCGTTACTGTAAAGCAAGCTATGAGATCTATGAGAGAATGTATGAGGCGGCAGACAACAAGGTGGATTTTATCCGATGCTGTGACGATTACGGCACGCAGCTTAGTACCTTATTCAGCCCGGACATGTGGGATGGATTCTTTGCGGAAAATACAAAGATGTTTGTAGAACAGGCCCACAGGCACGGCGCCTATTATATGCAGCATTCCTGCGGCGCCATCCGTTCCATTATCCCGAACCTGATAAGATGCGGCGTTGATGCAATTGAACCGCTCCAGAAGGTTACAGGACTTGAAGTGGACGGCCTTAAGAAGGACTTTGGAAAAGATCTGTGCTTCCAGGGGGGGATTGATACACAGAACATCCTTCCTCACGGAACGCCCCAGGAAGTATATGACGAGACGACACGCGTAATCAAAGCCCTCCATGAAAATGGCCAGGCAGGGGGATATATCCTCTGCGGAAGCCAGGATTTTGAAGGAGATGTGCCGCCGGAAAATGTATGCGCACTGTACGAGGCCGGAAAAGAGTACAAATAGTAAAAAATATTTTAAAAATCTAAAATAAGTACAAAAACTCAAAAAAGGCAAAGCCTATAATGGGAGATATAAAGAACGGCTGTAAGCTTTTGCGGCCGGCGTTGGCAGAACAATGCATAAAATGCGGTAAAGGAATGGAGGAAAGGATATGGGATTAATTCAGGAAATTTCGGAATATTTACAGAAAGGCCGGGCAAAGAACGTGAAAGCCCTGGTACAGCAGGCCTTGGATGAGAACCTGGACCCCAAGGAGATTTTAAATGACGGTCTCCTGTCTGCGATGATGATTGTAGGTGCGAAGTTTAAGAATAACGAGGTCTTCGTTCCGGAGGTCCTGGTGGCGGCAAGAGCTATGAACGCCGGGCTGTCTGTGCTGGAGCCCAAGCTTGTGGAGGTAGGGAATGAGCCGGTTGGGAAGGCTGTTATCGGAACCGTCCAGGGAGATCTTCATGATATCGGAAAGAACCTGGTTGTGATGATGTTAAAAGGCGCCGGATTTGAGATTTACGATCTGGGCGTGGATGTGGATCCGGCGGTGCTCATTGACAAGGCAGAAGAGGTAGGCGCAGATATCATCTGCATGTCAGCGCTGCTTACCACAACTATGCCGAAGATGCAGGACTGCATTGACAATCTGAAGGAGAGAGGCCTTCGGGATAAATACATCGTGATGATAGGCGGAGCTCCGGTAAATGAGAGCTTCTGTCAGCAGGTGGGCGCGGATTATTACACACCGGATGCGGCAACCTGTGCCGAGGTTGCAAAGAAAGTAGTGCTGGAGAAAAGAGCGGCCGGCTGAATTTTTTGAAACCGCTTGTTTTTAACAGGGAACAGGATGTATAATAGGAAAGAAGCAAAGTGAGGAAGGGGCTGCAGGGAAATATAACATCAGAAAAGCCTGATGCTATATTTCCTGACAGCTCCTTTCTCTATAAGGGTTCTTGTGGAGGCAGTGATGGAAAAAAGAACGGAATTCAATATAGAAATATCAAGGGAAAGCGTGTGTGCCTTTTTGGACGTGGGAAAAGACAGCCCTATGTACGAGGAGGTTCTGGAGGAGCTAGAAGAGATGCTGCCGGAGGCCTATGAGAAGATTAAGCCGGTGGCGCTTCTGGAATTCGGAGATCTGGAAGGATACTCGGTGGAGGCCGACGGAAAACCGGCCAGAGAGGCTTTGTACGGGGTTCTTTCTATCGGAAGAGAGATGGGAGAATGGTCTGCAAGGCTTTTTGCCGAGGGAGATTATCTGAAAGGAATGCTGGCGGATGCCATTGCAGATGATTATCTTTTTCAGATGGATACGCAGCAGACGGAAACTGTGGTACGGCTTTGCAGGGAACAGGGAAAGGGAATCGCGGGGAGGGCGGAGGCGCCCCAGGATATTCCCATGAGTATTCAAAAAAAGGCTTACGATACGACACAGGCAGAGAAGGAGGGCATCGGCATCCGGGAAAGCTATATGTTCGATCCGGTGAAAACCGTCTGCCAGGTGTATCTTCTGGACGGGAATGTGAAGCGTTACCATCCGGAGCATGACTGCAGCAGGTGCGATAATCTCACCTGTAAGCATCGAAACCTGCCAGCCGTACAGGTGACGCTGCGGACAGGGGAGGAGGAGCGGAGTATCCGGGCCAGAAAGTCGGAAAGCCTTCTTCATATCTTTCAGGAGCACCATATCTATCTGCCGGCTGTCTGTGCCGGAAAGGGAACCTGCGGAAAGTGTAAGGTGCGGTTCCTGGAAGGAGCAGCAGAGCCGTCCAGGGAGGACGAAAAGTTTTTTACAGGGAAGGAATTGGCGGAGGGATGGAGGCTGGCCTGCAAAGCATATCCGCAAAAGGACTGCATTGTTTTGATGGAGCAGAAGGAAGAACGCTTTTATGTCCCGACTGATATGGAGGAGAAGGGAACAGATAGGAAGCCTATAAATGAACGGGAGCAAGAGGGGCTTTACGGAATTGCAGCAGATATCGGAACTACCACCATTGCCATGGAGCTGGTGGAGCTTCCGGGGGGGAGGGCTGTGGATGTTTATACGGCTATCAACCGGCAGCGTGCCTATGGAGCAGATGTAATCAGCCGTATTGAAGCATCCAATTCCGGCAGAGGAGAGGAACTGAAAAGAAGTATCCTGTCTGATCTGGAAAATGGAATCCGTGCGCTTGCAGAAAACAGTCAGGGAAAGATAAGCCGTATGGTCATCAGCGCCAATACGACCATGGTGCATCTGCTGATGGGGTATTCCTGTGAAACATTGGGGGTATATCCCTTTGTGCCGGTGAATCTTCAAACCATTCATACGACAGTCAGGGAACTGTTTGGAGATGCGTCCGGGGTAATACAGGAATTTGAGATTATGATATATCCGGGTATTTCTACTTATGTGGGCGGTGATATTACAGCCGGTCTCTTTGCGCTGGAATTCGGAAGCCGGGAAAAGCCTTCCCTTCTGATTGATCTGGGAACCAACGGAGAGATGGCGGTCGGAAACAGGGAAAGGATTCTGACGGCATCTACGGCAGCAGGGCCGGCCTTTGAGGGAGGAAATATTGTCTGCGGAACAGGCAGCGTTCCCGGAGCAGTCTGCGGACTGACCATAGAGGGAGAAGACGTGTATCCGGAGACCATCGGCAGCGCAAGGCCTTCCGGAATCTGCGGAACGGGGGTTGTGGCTGCAGTCTATGAGCTTTTGAAGGAAGAGGCGGTAGATGAGACAGGGCGCATGGAGGATCCATGGTTTGAAGAAGGCTTTCTCATCGCCCGGGAAGGAAATATCCGCTTTTACCAGAAGGATGTCCGGGAGATTCAGCTGGCAAAATCCGCCGTGCGGGCAGGAATGGAAACACTGCTTCTGAAATACGGCATTACCTGCGATGAAGTGGAGCATATCTATATTGCCGGAGGCTTCGGCTGCCAGATGGACATTCATAAGGCTGTTGGGATCGGCCTTTTTCCGCCGGAATGCGAAGGGAAAATTGAGGCGGCGGGGAATACCAGCTTAAAAGGCGCAGTGAGGTATCTGCTTGACCCTTTGGCGGAGGGAGAGATAAAGAGGATTGCCAAGACAGCGGAGGAGGTTTCCCTTTCGGACAGCAAGGAGTTTCAGGAGTTTTATATGGAGTATCTGTCCTTTGGGGAAGCATAACAGCTTCTCTTTTCCGAGGGGATTGAAATAACATGTGATTTGTGGGATGATATATAGCACGAGGCAAATGAAATAGATACAGAGGTGTTAGAGATGTCAAAGATTCAGGAAGTTGCAGATGCCGTAGAGAGAGGAAAAGCGAAGCTGACGGCAGGACTTGTGAGGGAAGCTCTGAATGAAGGCTGCGATCCTACAGAAATTTTAAATAAGGGCATGGTTGGCGCCATGGGGGTAATCGGCGAAAAATTCAAAAACAACGAGATTTTTGTGACAGAGATGCTGGCAGCGGCCCGAGCTATGAAGAAGGGAGTAGAGGTGCTAAGGCCGCACCTGACGGCTGGAAGGGCAGCCTCTGCCGGGAAGATCATTCTGGGAACCGTGTCCGGAGACCTGCACGATATCGGAAAGAATCTGGTTGGAATGATGATTGAGAGCGTGGGCTTTGAGGTGATTGACTTAGGGATTGATGTTCCCATAGAGAGATTTATCAGGGGAGTGGAAGAGCATCCGGATGTGGTACTGGTGGGCTGTTCCGCTTTGCTGACTACCACGCTGCAGTCCCTTCGGGATACCGTGGCGGCATTGAATGCCCAGCCTTTTCGTAGCCGAATCAAAATTATGGTAGGGGGCGCTCCGGTTACGCAGGCATTTGCAGACGAGATCGGGGCAGACGGCTACAGCGCAAATGCGGCGGAGGCGGCAGAGCTTGCGAAGAAACTGGCGGACATGCTGTAGCGGCTTTACCCTTTCGTGCTGTCGCACAGCGATTTTTAATAGGAAGAAGGGGGAGCTGTGTATCCGGAAACAGTTCTAAAAGGGGAATCGCATGATTATCATTGGTGAAAATTTAAACGGCTCCATTCCTTTTGTGGCAAGGGCCATTGCAGGGAAGGATGAGGACTGGATCAGGGCGCTTGTAAAAAAACAGGCAGATGCAGGAGCCGATTTTATTGATATCTGTGCCTATGTGGAATCAGGCGAAACAGAAACGATGGAATGGATGATCGGTTTGGCGGAAAGCGTAACAGAGATACCCATTTCCATTGACAGTCCTGACACAGAGGTATTGGCCAAGGCTTACAGACAGGTCAAAAGACCGGGCCTTTTTAACTCTGTATCTATGGAAAAAAAGAAACGGATAGACCAAATATTCTGTATTATGAGGGAAAATCCGGGATGGAAGGTGATTGCCATGCTCTGCGATGATTCCGGTATCCCAAGGTCTGCTGCAAAGCGGCTGAAGATATTTGACGCAATTATGGAAAAGGCTGCGTTCTATGGGATCACCCCGGACAGAATTTATATCGATCCCATTATTGAAGCGGCAGCTCTGATGGATCCGGAGATGGAGGACGGCCCGGGAATCGCTGTGAACAAAAAGGTCATTGAAACGATCCGCAGAAGATGCCCGGCCGTGCATATTACTTCAGCCGTGAGCAATATATCCCACAGTCTGCCCGCCCGGCGCTATATGAATTACAGCTTTATCGTCCTGGCATTGTCCTACGGGTTAGACAGCGCAATCCTGGATCCGCTGGATCCGGGTATGCCTGGCATTATCAAGGCTTCGGAGGTGCTTCTGGGACTTCCGGGAGCGGTTTTGGAACAGCTTTCGGATGCGGTAAAAGAGAACTGCCTGCAAAAGAGCGGATTTCCAAAGCTTAAGGGCTTCGAAGAGGAAGAGGGCCGTAAGGCCCTGGAACTGGCAATGACAGTGCTTGCCATGGGCGCCGGGGCAGAGAATGTGAAGCCGCCTTTAAAAAACCGGGATCTGGCCGGGATGGTATATGCGGCACGGGCGCTGCTTGGATGGGAGGAGGAAGGCTGCTGTCTGGAATACATTGAGGCATACAGGGAAGGCCTTTTTGGCGGATCGGTATAAGGATTACGGCCGAACGAGACAGAGAAATTCCTGCAGATCCTCCAGATTCATGGCAGACCCCATATTCTGTACGATGATGATAAAACCGGCTGCCAGCATAAGAAAGCTCAGGCCGATGACGCCTACGATGGTAAGCACCAGGCAAAGATCCGAACGCTTTTTGAGGCATCCCGAGGATTTGCACAGAAGGTAGCTTCCGGCAAAGAGAAGGACAGGGGCCAGACAGCCGATGATCAGATAAGATCCAAGGCTCAAAAGGAGCATGGAAGGTTCCATCAGGAGCGCAGCTGCCTGTTCCGCTTCCCCGGTTACTTCGCCGGCGCCAAAGAGGCTTGCCAGAAAGGAAAGGCTGTTGTTGATAAAATGGAACAGCGCCGGGAGGATCATATTGTTGGTTTTGCGCATAATGTAAGCCAGGCCCATGCCCAGAAGAGCAGTAGGCAGGAAACGATAGGGATCCAGATGGAACAATCCGAAGATCAGCCCGGTACACAGAACTACAGCCCAGTCCTTTTTGAGCCCCCGGAAGGTATGCATGATAAATCCCCGGTGCATGGCCTCCTCGCAGATGGCCGGGGACACGGCTACAATCAGGAAGGAGAAAAATGCCGGTATGGAGGAAAACATCGAGCTCATACTGGAACTGATATCCAGAAAGCCCTCGGGAAACAGCATCATGGAAACCAGCGTCACAAGCATTACGACTAGAAAACAGCCGCCCCAGATAAGGATGGTTCCCATAATCTGTCCAAACCGCGGAAGCCGGATGGGAAATACCTCCCGGAAGCTCTGCCTGGTGATACGGACTGCCAGCAAAGTGACAGCCAGAAGCCCAAGCTCCGTCAGAAGAAGCCCCGCCATGCCGAAATGAAGCTGCAAGGGGGCGAATACAAAGAGAAACAAAAGCATAATGATCAAAAACAGGCCAATCCCGTGAAGGGGATTCAGGCGCGGCCGTTCTTCTTCAAAAAAATCCATATGTCAAACCTCCCATATTGAAAAATCTTTTTCTATTATTCTAACAAAATATGCCCCATTGTGCAATAAAATATGGCCCTTGACAGGCATCCTGTGAAAAACCTGTGATATCTGATTTTGCTCTATGGTCATTTTCCCCAAAATATGATAGACTTGTATTATTATAGAGAAGTGCCAACTGATTGAGAATGGTTTTCAGAATAAAAGTCGAGGGAGAGCAGGAATGGAACAGGAACTACTCCAACAGGAAATCGATACATACAGGGAAAAGGTGAAGCAATGCAGATCCAAGGAAGAGGTGTGGCAGATCAAAGAGGATTATGAGGATGCGCTGTTTCTTGGAATCAGTGTGGTGGAGAGCAATTCCGTACTGTCTCTGGAGCAGAAACTGGAATTTACCGTGATTAAGGATACCAAGCTGTCTATGATGGCCGAGATGATAGAGGAATTTACAAGGACGCCGGAGTATGAGGCTCTGCCGGATCAGGCGGAGGATATCAAAGAGTCAGGGAATTCCTCGGAAGAAGCCGCGCCTATGACGGCGGAGGAAGAGCTGAAGCTGAAACAGATAAAGCGGGCCAAGGCTGTGAGCAGCTATGTGGGCAGCCGGAAGGGGGAAGACAGCCAGGAGCCGGCCCCCTTTGAAGCAAAGGGATAAAAAGCAGGAGTGGAAATTCATATGAGGAGTGAGCGAAAAAGATGATTGCAGTCATTGATTATGATGCGGGCAACCTAAAAAGCGTGGAAAAAGCCCTTCTGTCTCTGGGGCAGGAGACCCTTGTGACAAGGGACCGGCAGGAGCTTTTGGGAGCGGACAAGGTGATTCTTCCCGGAGTAGGGAACTTTGGGGACGCCATGGGAAAGCTTCGGGCCTACGGCCTGGAGCCTGTGATACAGGAGATCGCAAAGAGAAGGATTCCTTTCTTAGGCATCTGCCTGGGCCTTCAGCTGCTTTTTGAGGAGAGTGAGGAGGCTCCCGGCGTGCCGGGGCTTGGGATTCTGAAAGGGAAGATCTTACGGATTCCGGCAGAGGAAGGACTTAAGATTCCTCATATCGGGTGGAATTCTCTGGAGCTTCAGAATGAAGGAAAGCTGTTTGAGGGACTTGAGGAAGAGCCTTATGTGTATTTTGTCCATTCCTATTATCTAAAGGCGGAGGACGAATCCATTGTAAAGGCAGTTACGGAATACGGAACCCGGATTCATGCGTCGGTAGAGCAGGACAATGTGTTTGCCTGCCAGTTTCATCCGGAGAAGAGCAGCAGTACCGGGCTGCAGATATTGAAAAACTTTGCAGATCTGTGAGAAGGGATTTCGTTTGGCTGTGGAATGGACGCATTGGAGGCGGAATATTTTCACAGAAAGCTGGAGGGCTTGGTGATGTTTACAAAGAGAATCATTCCCTGTCTGGACGTACATGCCGGACGGGTGGTAAAGGGTGTTAATTTTGTGAATCTTAAGGATGCCGGGGATCCGGTGGAGATTGCGGCGGCCTATGATAAGGCCGGGGCGGATGAGGTGGTATTCTTAGATATCACGGCAAGCTCCGATTCCCGGAATACCGTGGCAGACATGGTGCGCAAGGTGGCGGAGAAGGTATTTATTCCTTTTACGGTGGGAGGAGGCATCCGTACCGTGGAGGACTTTCGAGCGCTGCTTCGGGAGGGAGCGGATAAGATTTCCGTGAATTCTGCAGCAATTATGCGGCCGGAGCTTATAAGCGAGGCGGCGGACAAGTTCGGAAGCCAGTGCGTGGTGGCAGCCATTGACGCAAAGCGAAGGGCCGATGGAAGCGGGTGGAATATCTACAAGAACGGCGGCCGGGTGGATATGGGCCTGGATGCGGTAGAGTGGGCTATGAAGGCGGAGCGCCTGGGAGCCGGGGAGATACTGCTGACCAGTATGGACTGCGACGGGACAAAGGCGGGGTATGACATAGAGCTGACCCGCACCGTTGCGGAGCATGTGTCGATTCCGGTGATTGCCTCCGGCGGAGCAGGGACGAAGGAGCATTTCCTGGAGGCGCTGACGGAAGGAAAGGCAGACGCAGTGCTGGCGGCTTCGCTGTTTCATTACAAAGAGCTGGAGATTCGGGAACTGAAAGAATATTTGAGAGAACACCAGGTTCCGGTGCGGCTGTAGCGGAGCGTGCCTGCAGCGGAAGAACGGCGGTATCTTCCATATTTATATGCAGATAAAATACGGTAGAAGTGAAAAAAGAACAGGAGATAAGGATTATGGGAATGATTGAGAATGATTGGCTGGAGCCCTTAAACCCGGAATTTCGCAAGCCCTATTATGCGGAATTGTTCAAGTTCGTGAAGGAGGAATACGCTTCAAGGAAGGTATTTCCCCCGGCGGATGATATTTTCAATGCCTTTCATCTGACTCCCCTCCATGAGGTGAAGGTGGTGATTCTGGGACAGGATCCTTACCACAACGACGGACAGGCTCACGGGCTCTGCTTTTCCGTGAAGCCGGATGTGGACGTGCCGCCTTCCCTGGTGAATATTTACCAGGAACTTCACGACGATCTGGGATGTTACATCCCAAACAACGGCTATCTCACCAAATGGGCAAAGCAGGGGGTGCTGATGCTCAATACGGTTCTGACCGTCCGGGCCCATCAGGCCAATTCCCATAGGGGAAAGGGCTGGGAGGAGTTCACGGACGCTGCTATCCGGGTTCTGGATGGGCAGGACAGGCCGATTGTATTTATTCTGTGGGGAAGCCCGGCACAGAAAAAGGCGGCTATGCTGCACAATTCCAGGCACCTTATTTTGAAAGCGCCCCATCCAAGCCCATTGTCTGCTTACCGGGGATTTTTCGGCAGTAGGCCCTTCAGCCAGACCAATGAGTTTCTGAAAGAGAACGGGCTGGAGCCCATTGACTGGCAGATTGAGAATGTGTGAGCGGGGACGGATGGATTGGAGCCAAAGACCCCTGGATTGATGGGGAATCAATCGGAACTGCATACGAGAGAGAACAGGCTGTAAGCTTTTTGGAGACTGCCCTCAATGAAGAAAGGAACACGTAAGCGACCTTCTTCGTTGAGGGCTTTTTTTGTCGAAAAAACAGGGACAAATCCTTATGGGAGGCTCCTCCATTTGACATATTCTGCATAGGCTTTTCCCTATAATGAAGAACAGAAAGAAGGTGGACTGTGTACTATGAATTGTACCTGGATGTGCTGTTTCTTGAGAATCTTCTGGCAGATTACCTGCTCCTTAGCCTCTTAAGGTGGATTCTGAAATGTCCGGCCAGACGGCTAAGAAGGCTTCTTGGGGCTGCCATCGGGAGCGCCGGAGTGTGTGGATTGTATGTATGTTCCATGGAAAGCACTTTTTTCGGACAGCTGCTCATCTATGTCATATTCAGCACAGTTATGGTAAAAATCGGACTTGGTATCAAGGACCTGCGTACTGTCAAAAAGGCAGTGGCCCTGTTGTACATATGCAGCTTTCTGCTGGGAGGGATTTACCAGTGGGTGCAGAGCCGGCTGAAGCTTCCCTTATATCCCTTTGCCGGCTTTACGCTTATCAGTTACTGGATCCTTTCCGCCTGTATGGGCTGGCTGCTGGGATTTCGGGAACGTGCGGCGGATGTCTTTGAAGGGGAACTGGGGTATCACGGAAGGACCATTCATATAAAGGGCCTGCTGGACACGGGCAACCATCTTAGAGATCCTGTTTTTGGAAAGCCGGTGAGCATTCTCACAGAAAACCGGAAGCAGGAGCTGTGCGGCGGTGAGGAGCCTATGTACCAGATGATTCCCTTTCACAGCCTTGGAGAGCCAAATGGCATACTGCCGGCTTTTTTTGCGGATGTTCTGTACATTTACCAAAAGGACGGCAGCAGAAAGCAGATTGAGCGCCCTCTCATAGGGATTACAAAAGAACCACTTTCTTCCCAAATGGATTATGACATGATAGCACATCCGGAGCTGTTGGAATGACAAGGCGTCCGGAGGACGAGAACAATTGCAGGAGGAAACAAATAATTATGCTGATTAAAGTGGCAATTCCAAACCAGGTACAGTTAAAATTAGTCCCGAATTTTTCCACGATGTTTGTGGGAAAACAGAATGACGTTCATTATATCGGAGGAGCAGAGGTCCTTCCGGCCCCTTTGGAGGCGGACGCAGAGGCAAGAGCTATCCAGGAGCTAGGCACCGAGGCCGGAAATGCGGCCCGTTCCCTTCTGATTGAACATAATCTCCGCCTGGTGGTATACATAGCAAAGAAATTTGACAATACAGGCGTCGGGGTGGAGGATTTGATTTCCATCGGAACCATCGGCCTTATCAAGGCGATCAACACCTTTAACAGCGGCAAGAATATTAAGCTGGCTACCTATGCCTCCCGGTGTATTGAAAATGAGATTCTGATGTATCTCAGGCGGAATAACAAGACCCGTATGGAGGTGTCCATCGACGAGCCTCTCAACGTGGACTGGGACGGAAATGAGCTGCTTTTGTCGGATATCCTCGGAACAGACGAGGACGTGATATACCGGGATATTGAAAATGAGATGGAGCGGAAGCTTCTGGATAAGGCAATCCAGAAGCTGTCAGACCGGGAACGGACGATTGTGGAGCTTCGCTTCGGCCTTAAGAATCCCATGGGGCAGGAGATGACCCAGAAGGAGGTTGCGGATCTTCTTGGGATCTCGCAATCTTATATATCCAGGCTGGAGAAGAAGATTATACGGAGGCTGAAGAAGGAGATTTTGAAGTATGAGTAGCGAGAATGGGATTCCTGGGATTGTGAAAATTTAATAAGGCAGTATTGCTGAAAAAAGGGGGACTGCCGCAAAATAAGCCATCAGACATTTTCCGTAGGTAGTGTAAAAAGATTTGGCTCTTTGTCAAATTAGTTGAATTAACACAATACTTTTAAACGAAGAAGATCAAATTTACATCTGCCATACATCTGTCTTTTTATTATTTTTATCTTATTATTATGCCCTTCGGCAGGGACATTACTGTAATCGTATTTTATTGCGTTTTTAACAGCTTCCAGATCCGACCGAATCAGTTTCAGGAAGCTGTTAATTTCTGTGATTCGGAGGATTTCTGCTCTTTTTATCCAGCTGTCCAGTTCGGTTTCATCTTTCCCTGACAGGAGAATTTTAAAATCAGACACAAGTTTTAGTACCTGTTCCAATTCTGTTTGTCCTTTCAGGTAATATTCTATCTCTTTCCGCTTTTGTTCGTCTGGGATTTCTTCAAGTGGTACATATAACAGCCTTTTTATGTCACTTCTTTTTAAATAATGAACCCGATGTTTCGTTTCCCAGCGGATTTCTTTCATTTTACTGTTATACAAGGAAATCTGGCCTGTATATCCTTCTTCTTTGATCTGGTTGAATATTTCCGTATACCCATATCCGCTTAAAAGTAGTTCTTTGATTCTTGGTATGTATGGATCCAGTTTGCATGGTCTGGAATCAATGGGAGGTTTTGTCATACTCAGATATTTTATAACTGTAGGACGGGCTATCTGAAGTGTTTTTGCTATTTCCGTATTATTTTTACCAGCTCTTTTTAATCTTTGGGCTTCTTTAATTACCTCCCATTTTCTCAAACCCGTTTCTATTTTCCTGCGTTCACGTATATTTAATACTTCTTTTTCCGATATCGGAGCAGGTGACAGATCTGCAATCCTAACCTTGTCTTTCATCCTGCGTTTCAGATATTCCAGTATATCTTCCGTTAAATTTTTTAATATATGGAATCTGTCCACAATCTGTTTCGCGTTTGGCAGGGCTTCACTTATGGCAGCTTTATAAGTCCTTGAAAAATCTCTTGTAACAGTTTCTACATTCTTAAACTTTCTAAGGATTTCCACCACTTCCGGCTGTTGTCTGGAAGAAACCACTTCCAGCCTTTTTCTGGTATCATTGTCAACCAGGATGGAAAAATATAGTTTTCGTTTGCAATGCGAAAAATCATCTATGGATATATTTTTCACCTCATAATTGATGACAGGGACTGCTTTTTTTTAATAATTCTCAGAATCGTATTATTAGAGACAGATACGTGGCTGCCGGAAATCTGTTTTTCCGCATCTAAAGAGCTGCTTTTCATACCTATTTGATAGATATAATCATCCAGCCGATTTGTTCTTAATGAATTCTTGTCCGCAAAGGGGATTGGATAAGCGAATGTCTTATGGGAGCATTTTTCATTTGTACAAAAAAACTTGGGTACGGTAATAATTAATTTTACCTGGTAATTCTGTATTGGAAGATCGGAAATAGTTCTGGTATATTTACTATGAACCGAATGACTTTTCGTGCCGCAATATTTACATTTGACTATCATACAATCAATATCACAATATAAATATAATGTTTTGTCAGATTTCTCTATTTTTCGTATAACTAAATTTGTATCCAGTTCTTTTAATAGTTCATTTAATTCCATATCATTCACCCATTTTATGATAACATAATAAAACAGGTTATTCAACTAACTTGACAAAGAGCCAGAATTTTTTACGCCCTCGTGTTTCATTTTAGATATATTATAAACCAGACATAAACTTTTCATTTGCTTTTGCAAATTCTAAACTTTTTCATAAGTCATGTTCTGCCAGCCAGCCCTGCACCTTTCAATATGATTGTCTTACAGTCCTCACCAAATTTTCTTTTTCTTAAATCATCCCCCCATCCAACATTCCTTCTCGACAACTCCCCCACTTTTTGCTATAGTAAGAACAACAGAAATACACCAGAAAAGGACAATCCAAAGCACATGAAAGCAGTCAATCTCTTCGCAGGAACAGGAACACTTACAAGAGCATTTCAAAATCAGGGAGTCGAGGTAATCTGGGCCCAGGGAGAATCCGAGGATGAGGCCCAGATCCACCGCTACAATTTTCCAGACATTCCTTTTTATCTGGGAGAGCTAAGCCATGCCGCAGACAAAATCCCAAGCCATGACATACTCCTGGCATCTTTGAGCTGCGGCCATTTTTCGATTTCGGTAAATCGAGCTTATCAAGATAAAAGCAGGGAGCAGCTTTACTTTGTAGACAGCCTCCTATCAAAACATCAGCCCCGGGCTGTCTGCTTTATGTTTCCGGCGTTTCAGATGCTGGCACATAACAATGAGATTCTGGAGCTGGTAAAGCAGAATAATTATCAATACAGCTATCGTATTTTAGAAAAAGGTGTCGGACGGCGAATTGAGGGAGACGCAAATGACGAATTATTTTTCCAACCTTTATCCAATTGACTGCGCAGTGCTGTCTGTAAATGCACAATCCTACCGAAAATATGGCACGCTGCCAGAGCATGAATTCCTTCCTGAAATATAAAAGGCCATGGATCCCA
>CAJTFE010000043.1 GCA_910575725.1 Clostridia bacterium
CCCTGTTCCGGGGGATTCTTTAAAAACTCCATATATATTTCTTGACGTGCCGCCGCCCGCCAGAAAGCTGTATTGTTCCTACTAATTGGGGATAACACAGCTCATGGCGGGCGGCGGCGTGGCACTGATCGGGATGCAGCTTATCCCCCTGCTTGCGAACCTGTTCAACTAAGGCAGGTGAGCGCCTATGCTGAATATCCTCGACCAGATCGGGCAGTGGATAAAAGAGTTCCTGATTGAGTGCATCACAGGGAACCTTTCCGGGCTGTTCGACCAGGTAAACGAAGCGGTCGGGGACGTGGCGGCGGATGTAGGAAAAACACCCCAGGACTGGAATGCCGGGGTGTTTTCCATGATCCGCTCCTTATCGGATAACGTGATCGTCCCCATAGCCGGAATTATTTTAACATTCGTCCTGTGCTATGAACTGATCAGTATGATTACTGAAAAAAATAACATGCACGATTTTGACACTTTCAATATTTTCAAATGGATTTTCAAGGTATTTGTTGCGACCTACCTTGTCACACACACTTTTGACATCACAATGGCGATCTTTGAACTTTCGCAGAACGTGGTGCGCCAGAGCGCCGGGGTGATCACCGGGAATACGAGCATCCAGTTTGATGCCGTCATGGGGAGCCTGACGGCGCAGCTTGAGACAATGGGGAACGGGGAACTGTTCGGGCTTTTGGTGGAAACGGTGTTAATCCGGATTACCACCCCGATACTGTCTGTCTGCGTCATGCTGGTGCTGGTGGGGCGCATGGTGGAAATCTATATTTACTGTTCCGTGGGCGCAATCCCTTTTGCCACCATGACCAACCGGGAGTGGGGACAGATGGGGAACAACTACCTGCGGGGGCTTGTGGCGCTTGGATTGCAGGGCTTTTTTATCATGGTATGTATAGCCATTTATTCTGTCCTTGTGTCAAATATCGGGAGCGCGGCGAATATCCACGGGGCAATCTGGAAGTGCGCCGGGTATACGCTGCTTTTATGCTTCTCGCTTTTTAAGACAAGTTCAATCTCGCGCTCAATCTTCAATGCACACTAAGGGGGACGGATGTATATGGAAGGAAGAAGGATGCCTGCCAGATACCGCATGGATGAAGCCGGGCAGATGCGCCGTACATGGAACGGCAAACTACCGGAGGAATTTAATGAGCGGGATATGCTGCTGTTTGCGGCAGATACCGACCTTGCACTGTATGGGCGCGTGTCGGATGAAACGCTTAATGCGGCCAGGAAAGCAGGATACAGCTACGAAAACGGGGCGCTTATGCCCTTACAGGAAATGGAACATCAAAAGGAGGATGCTATGGAGAACCAGAACAACACATTGGAAATTAACGTAAAAGTCTATCCCATGAAGGAGGACAAAGGGAACCTGCTTGCCTTTGCCAGTGCAACGATCGGCGGCTGTTTTGCGGTCAACGGAATCCGCATCATGGACAGCGAAAAAGGGAAATTTGTCGCCATGCCCAGCAGCAAAGGCGGCGATGGGAAATACCATGATATCTGCTGCCCGACTACGGCGGAAATGCGCAAGGCCATAAATACGGCAGTCCTGGGGGAATATGAGAAAGCGGTGGAGAAGCCGTCCCTGCGCGGAGCCTTGCAGAACGCCGCGAAGGAGGTTGCAGCACGCCCCGCCCCGGAGGGCCAGAGGGTAGCGGATAAGGGGGCGCGGTGATATGCCGCCTGTGGCTGCATGGAACATGAGATCGGAAGGAGGGAAAAGGATTGGAATATCCGCAGATTTATAAACGATCCCCGGCAGAAGCAAGGGAGAGGGAAGAAACAGCCCTTTTCAGGGAGTCACACAAGCTGAATATTGCCTGTAAGAAAGCGGTTGAGGCGGCAATACGGGAGAACTTTGACGGGATGCACCTGAAAAAAGAGTGCATCAGGCCGGTCATGGAGGAGTACGGCCCTGACCGCGTGGAATGGGTGCTGGCAAATACCCTCCAGCACCTTAATTATGACGGACGCTTTTCCCGGAGCAATAGGGAGTGGGCAGGCAGTTTTGATATGGGCAGTATGCACGGTTCTGACCGGGGGCTGGATTTTATAGTAGGGAGCCATCCGGCTGTGCTGGACGGGTTTGTGGACCTGGTGCGGGAAGAAAGGGAGGCGGTAAGGAAGCAGCAGGAAAAGCCGTCTATTAAAGGCCAGCTTGCCGCGCCGCCTGTCCCCGGAGAAAAAACCACTGCAAAAAACAAAGACAGGGAGGTGAGGTAGGATGCCGTTTGTGCCTGTACCGAAGGATTTGACAAAAGTAAAAACGAAGGTGGCATTCAACCTGACAAAGCGGCAGCTTGTCACGTTCGGGCTGGGCGGCCTTGTGGGAATCCCTGCCTATCTTTTTACCCGTGGCAGCATAGGGAATGAATCCGCCGCCCTTTTGATGATCGGCCTGATGCTGCCCTTTTTTGCATTTGGGATATATGAAAAGGACGGGCAGCCGCTTGAGAAAGTGCTGAAAAACTTTGTAAACGTCACTTTCCTGCGGCCACCGGGGAGGCCCTACCGCACGAATAATGGCTATGCCGCGCTTATGCGGCAGGCGGATTTTGATAAGGAGGCAGAGCAGATTGAAAACAAGACAGCAGGCAAGGCAGGAAAGAAACCTGCAGGCCGCAAAAAACCAGTACAGAAAAGATAAGGAGGACTTAAAGGCGATCAGGCTTATGCCGGAGGGGAAACTGGCAAAGCAGGAAAAAAAGAGGCTTGTCGCCGCCGTGAAGAAAGCGAAGCGGGACGGGAAAATCCCGAAGTCCGCACAGGAGACGATCCCTTACCGGGAAATGCACCGGGACGGCATCTGTGACGTGGACGGGCATTATTTTACAAAACAGGTTGAGTTTTTTGACATAAACTATCAGCTTGCACAGAATGAGGATAAGAACATCATTTTTGAGAACTGGTGCGATTTCTTGAACTACTTTGATTCGTCCATCCGCTTCCAGCTTTCCTTTATCAACCAGAGGGCGGATATGGAGCGTTTCAGAAAGTCCATCGACATACCGGAGCAGGGGGACGCATTTAATGAAATCCGGCGTGAATATGCCGGGATGCTCCGGGGACAGCTTTCGCGCGGCAACAATGGGCTGACAAAGACAAAATACATCACCTTTGGGGTGGAAGCTGAAAACCTGAAAGCCGCAAAGACACGGTTGGAGAGGATTGAGGCCGACATCATGGCGAATTTCAAGGTGCTTGGGGTAAAAGCGAAATCCCTGGACGGTTATGAGCGCCTTGTTATCCTGCACCAGATGTTCCACCCTGCCGGGGAGAGGAAATTTCACTTTTCGTGGGATGCAATCTGGCGGACGGGGCTTTCCAGCAAGGATTTTATTGCGCCGGACAGCTTCACTTTCCAGAATGGGCAGTATTTCAAAGTGGGGCGGACTTACGGCGCAGCGTCCTTTATACAGATTTTAGCGCCGGAACTGACTGACCGGATGCTGGCGGATTTTCTTGACCTGGAGAATGGCATGGTGGTGACGCTGCATATCCAGTCCATCGACCAGAGCGCGGCGATCAAGACCATCAAGCGCAAGCTGACGGATATTGATAAAATGAAGATTGAGGAACAGAAAAAGGCAGTGCGCGCAGGGTATGATATGGATATCATCCCGTCCGACCTTGCAACATACGGAAATGAAGCAAAGACGCTGTTGGAAGATTTGCAGAGCCGGAATGAGCGTATGTTTTTAGTCACAATCCTTGTGATGAACCTGGCGGACAAGCGGCAGAAGCTGGAGAACAATGTGTTCCAGACGGCAGGAATCGCGCAGAAATACAACTGCGCCCTCAGGCGGCTCGCCTACCAGCAGGAGCAGGGGTTTGTATCCTCGCTTCCGCTTGGCGTAAACCAGGTGGAGATACAAAGGGGGCTTACCACAAGCAGCACGGCGATCTTTGTGCCGTTTACGACACAGGAACTTTTCCAGAGCGGGGAAGCCCTTTATTACGGGGTAAACGCGCTCAGCAGCAACCTGATCATGTGTGACCGGAAGAAACTGAAAAACCCGAACGGGCTGATACTCGGCACACCCGGCGCAGGCAAGTCCTTTTCAGCAAAGCGGGAGATTACCAATTCTTTCCTGATTACCACGGATGATATAGCGATTATTGACCCGGAGGCGGAATATTCTCCCCTTGTGACAGCGCTGGGCGGGCAGGTGATCAAAGTTTCCCCCACATCCACGCAGTACATTAACCCGATGGATATTAACTTGAATTACAGCGAGGATGATGACCCGCTGATCTTAAAGAGTGATTTTATCCTGTCACTCATGGAGCTGATGATGGGGAAGGTGGAGCCGGACGAAAAGAGTATCATCGACCAGTGCCTGCGCAGGGTGTACCACCGGTTTTTTGACGATCCGTGCCCGGAAAAAATGCCGGTCTTGCAGGATTTATATGAGGAAATCCAAAAGTACGGGGGAGATAAGGCGCGGCATGTGGTGGACTGCATGGCAATCTATGTGACAGGCTCTTTGAGCGTCTTTAACCACCGGACAAATGTGGATATAAAATCACGCATTGTCTGCTATGACATTAAGGAACTCGGAAAGCAGCTTAAAAAGCTGGGGATGCTGGTGGTGCAGGATCAGGTCTGGGGCCGTGTTACCGTAAACCGGGAAGTGCATAAGTCAACGCGACTCTATATTGATGAGTTCCACCTGCTTTTAAAAGAGGAACAGACGGCGGCTTACAGTGTGGAAATCTGGAAACGCTTTAGGAAATGGGGCGGTGTCCCGACCGGCATCACTCAGAACGTGAAAGACCTGCTTTCCTCGCGGGAGATTGAGAATATTTTTGAGAACAGTGATTTTATCTACATGCTCAACCAGGCCGCAGGAGACAGGCAGATTCTGGCGAAACAACTGAATATTTCCCCTCACCAGCTTTCGTATGTCACTAATTCCAATGCCGGTGAGGGGCTTTTATTTTACGGGAATGTGATCATCCCTTTTATCGACCATTTCCCGAAGGACACCCATTTGTACCACCTGCTTACAACCAGGCCGGAGGATTTGGCGGAGGATGGGAAATGAGGATAGGGCTGATCGACGTGGACGGGCACCGTTTTCCCAATCTCTGCCTGATGAAGCTGTCTGCTTACCATAAGGCAAGGGGCGATCTGGTGGAATGGCACGATGGCAGAAAGCGGTATGACCTTGTTTATATGAGCAGGGTATTCACGGACACCTATTCAAAAGATTACGAAGGAGATATAAAAGCAGACCACATCATAAAGGGCGGCACAGGATACGGCCTTGACAATAAGCTGCCTTACGCCATAGAGCATACACACCCGGATTATGGGCTGTACCCGCAGTATGCGGGGACAGCCTACGGCTTCCTTTCCAGAGGATGCCCCCGTGGGTGCGGATTCTGCATAGTCGGGGAAAAGGAGGGAAGAAAAACGGAAGCGGTGGCTGACCTGTCAGAATTTTGGGGCGGCGAAAAAGAGATCAAACTTTTAGACGCTAACATTTTAGCCTGCCCGGATTGGAAAAGGCTCTTAGGGCAGCTTGCGGACAGCGGTGCAATGGTTGACTTTACGCAGGGGCTTGATGTACGGCTGGTTACGCCGGAAAAAGCAGCGGCATTAAATAAGGTAAAAACAAAAATGCTGCATTTTGCATGGGATAACCCGGAAGATGACCTGATACCGTATTTCAGGAGATTCTTGGAATTGACAAAGGTAAAGGATAAGCGGAAAAGGCGTGTCTATGTCCTTACCAATTATGGCAGCACCCATGAACAGGACTTATACCGCATTTATACTCTGCGCGATATGGGATATGACCCGTATGTGATGGTGTACGAAAAACCCACCGCACCGGAAGAAACACGGAAGATACAGAGATGGGTAAACAATAAACGGCTGTTCTATTCTGTAAAGGATTTTAAGGACTATGATCCGGGCGATTACAGAAAAAGGGTAGCTATTTTATGTTGAGAGGATGGGGATGTATAAAAATCTACTATTTTGTCTGCTGGAAGGAGGTGAAAGAGGGATATGGATAAAGATACTGCAACCATGTACGAAACGGAAAAAGCCACGTTATATCACGCCGATTTTTTGAATATTGCAGACGGCTTTGCAGATGGCAGCATTGATCTGGTCTTTACTGACCCGCCTTTTGAACTGGCAGGCGGTGGGATGAAAAATGGGAAGCTGAATTATGAGAATGGAGAAATATTCAGGAATTGCGGTTTCAGTACAAAGTACATTGCTTTTAACAGGTGGATACCGGAAATATACCGGATATTGAAAAATGAACGGTATTTTTATGTGATGACCAATGACAGGAATCTTTTTTCCATCCATAAAGCCTGCACCGACTGTAACTTTAAATTCTGTGAATTGTTAGTGCTGGATAAAAAAATGACGGTGCCTTCTACCTATTATCCCAAAAGGGCGGAGTTTATCCTTATGTATAGAAAAGGGAGTTATAGGAAAGGGCATTTTGCGGGTTCAACGGTCATAGAGGAAAGGATACCGAGAGGAAAAGAAAAGCGTCACCCGACAGAAAAACCGGTAGCTATGATAGAGCATCTGGTCAGATGTTCCACGCAGGAAAATGAAGTGTGTCTTGACCCATTTATGGGGAGCTGCTCAACAGGGGAAGCGTGTATCAAGTTAAACCGAAGATTTATAGGCGTGGAAATAGAAAGCAGGTGGTTTAGAACTTCACAGAATAGAATCAAGCAATTATAAATCTTTTTTAAACGATGGGGATGAATTGATTAAGACTTTTTTAGACAGGGACAATGAAATCAGTTTTTGCAGGGAGGCGTATTTTCTGCTACGCCTTTTTATTATGAAAAGAAGCCGGCAGGAAGGAGGAAAAGAACATGAACGATCAAAATGTGCAGACAGAACAGCTTCAGGAGAATGAAGCGGTTAAACAGTTTTTACAGCTTTTGATGGAGAACCGTCCCGATAAGGGGCAGGACTATTCCATGATGCTCTGGCAGATGGACAACATGGAAAACCAGCTTAACAAAGCATTAGCGGAACTGCACGAAGTTAAAGGGCAACTTGCAAAAATGCAGGAGAATCCGGCAAAGCGTTTTGTATCCCGCATAGCGGATGCGGTGGAGGGCAGGCTTCAGGTGATGCAGGCGTGTCTTGCAGAGATGAAAGAGCGTATTGTGGAGGGCGCAAAGGAAGCTGTGGAAGGCTTTAAGCGCACCGGCGTAAAGGCGTTAGACCATGCAGTTTCCGCGCTTGGTATCAAAAAGGCGCTGGAAAGTATACAGAAGGGCATCGGGGAATCCATTGCGGATGTAAAAAAATCCATAGAGAAGGTGGAGAGCCTGGGGCATGAACTGCGGAGCGCAGGCGGGCATATGAAAAATGCGGGCCGCGCCCTGATAGGGAAAGAACAGCAGGCGGTAGACGGCGGGAGCGAGGGGCGCTTCCAGGCGGCTGTCCTTTCACCCCTGCGCATGGAAAAAACGATCCTGAACCAATTAAATAACATGGCCCTTGCCGCAATCGGGAACATGGAGCGTCTGGAACAGGCGGCGGGGCATACGAGGGAGGATACGCTCCCGGAAGCCGGGCAGGAAGAACCGGAAGAACATCCGGAGGCGGCTGACCTGGACGATCTGGAGCCGTCCCCGGATAAAGGGAAAGAAAAACCGTCCGTGCTGAAGGATTTGCAGGAAAAGAAAGCGCAGGCCGCCGCCCGCCCTTCCCCTGCGCCGGATAAAGGAACAAAAAGCCATGAGGCGGCGCTATGAGGGGGCAGGAATTTCGGGCGCGGGATAAAAAAGTCCAGAAAATGACCCGTGACGGCCTGACAGAGAAAAACCTGACGGCAGGTACTGAGCAGAGGATCAGCGGCAGGCTCGCGGATGTATCTTTTGGACGGGAAAAGGCGGAAGATGCGGCTGCAGGGCACCGCGCAAAAAGCCGGACGCAGAAAACCATGTGCGGTGACGGCGCACCTGTGCGTGATGCCGGCAGTGCGGCGGAGGGCAGGAAACGGTATGGGGCAGCGCGGCACAGCCCGATAAAGGAAACTGTAAAGGAAGAAAGGCAGGACGGGGAACCGGCAGCGCCAGAGGAAACAGCGGCACGGGGAGAAACAGCTATGCCCGATCTGCCGGAAAACAGGCATATTTTTGAGGCAGACAGGGCAGAGGCGGCAGATGCTTCCAAAATCCGGGCGGACAGAAAAAAGCGGATGGCGGCAAAATTCTCCGCTGACAGCGAAAAACCGGAGAAGGCTGCACGGCTGCATTATGAAAAAAGCGAGATACCGCCGGAGGAACGCGCCGGGGAGAAAGCCCCGGAAGGGGAAAAGGCTGCCGGGGAAAAGGGGGCGGCAAAGCCGCGCCGGATAAAGCAGTATGAAAAAGCACAAAGGAGGGTGGAAAAAGCGGAAGGGAAACTGATAAAAGCACAGGAAAACCTCCCGGCCCGTACCCGTGTGCGTCTGCAAAAGGAGCATGACAGTGAATCCGGAAAGGTAAAGCGCCGCCTGCGCTTTGAGAAAGAAACCATCCCTGAGAATGAAAAACCGCCCCTGATAAAAAGGGCGGGCAGGGCGGCCGGACGCACGGCATACACGGCGGCTGTCCTGAAAGTACACCAGAAAATCCGCGAAACGGAAGCGGATAACGTGGGCGTGGAAGCCTCACACAAAGCGGAGTTTGCTGTAGAGAGGGGCGCAGGGGCGGCACTGCGGAAAAGGCGGCAGCGTCTCCGGGAAAAACCCTACCGTGAAGTAAGGAAGGCGCAGGGGCGGCTTGCACAGGCAAACGTGGATATGGCCTACCAAAAAAGACTTTCCGAGAATCCGGAACTGGAGAAAAAAGCGCTGGCGAAGTGGATTCAGAAACAGAAGCTGAAACGCAGATATGCGGCTGCGGCCAGGGAAGCGGCAAAGGAGGTAAAACACACCACAAATGTGCTTTCCGCTGCCGGACAGGTGGTGCGGGCGCTGGCGCAGGCTGTAGCTTCCCATAAGGCCGTCCTGGGAATCGTGGGGATCGGCATACTGATCATTTCCATGTTCGGTTCCCTGTTTTCTTCCTGTTCCGCCATGCTTTCCGGCGTACAGTCCGCAGTCATATCCACCTGTTATGTGGCGGATGATGCGGAGATCAACCAGAGCGAACTAAGGTATACCGAACTGGAGACGGATTTACAGATGGAGATTGACCGGACGGAGGAAGATTACCCCGGATATGATGAATACCGTTATAACATCGGGGAGATCGGGCACAACCCCTATGAACTGATGGGCTATCTTTCCGCCGCCTATGATGATTTCACCTATACCCAGGTGGAAGCGGAGTTAAGCCGCCTGTTCGGGGAGCAGTACCAGCTTACAAGGGAGGAAGTCACGGAGATACGCACTTATACGGATGACGAAGGGGAAGAACACGAGTATGAATGGCATGTGCTAAAGACAACGCTGTCCGTACAGCCCCTTTCGGATATAATCGCGGGGAGCCTTGCGCCGGGGGATGCGTCTGACCGGTACGGGGTATATATGCAGACCTGCGGCAACCGCCAGTGTTACGGCAGCCCTTTTGATTTTGCTTGGATAAGCTATGTCACCAGCCCTTACGGGTACAGGGTACACCCCATTACCGCAGAGAAAGACCTGCACAGGGGCGTTGATATCGGCATAGCGGAAGGGACGCCCATTAAAGCGGCACAGGACGGCACCGTGGTATCGGCGGGAAATGCCGGGGACTACGGCTTGTGCGTGGTGATTGAGGGCGAAGATGGTTACTGCTCCCGGTATGCCCACTGTTCGTCCCTTTCCGTAAGCGCAGGGCAGGCGGTAAAACGCGGGGATGTGATTGCCGCCGTAGGAAGCACCGGAAGCAGCACCGGGCCGCACCTGCATCTGGAAGTGACCCATAACGGGGAGTATTTAGACCCTTACTATTATGTGGCAGGGGGCGGGGACGGCTACCTTCCGGGCGGAGGCGCGGCGGGAGGACCTGATTTTGGGGAAGACCCCGGCGCGGCTATGGGGGACGGCAGTTTTGCGGCTATGCTGGCGGAAGCGGAAAAATACTTAGGATACCCTTATGTGTGGGGCGGCTCGTCCCCTTCCACATCTTTTGACTGCTCCGGTTATGTGTCCTGGGTGATCAACCATTCCGGCGTGGGGAATGTGGGCAGGCAGACCGCGCAGGGGCTGTATAACCTGTGTACCCCGGTTTCCAAAGAAAACATGCAGCCGGGAGATTTGATTTTCTTCACAGGGACCTACTCCACGGCAAACCCCGTTACCCATGTGGGGATTTATATAGGGGACGGGAAAATGATACACTGTGGCGATCCGATCTCCTACGCCAATATCAACACAAGCTATTGGTCTGCAAAATTTTACAGCGGCGGCAGGCTGCCATAAAAGGAGGGAATTGCACCGAAATGAAACTTGACAGATTAAAGACAGAACTGGAAAAAGCAAAGCAGAAAGCGGCGGAGTGGCAGGCGCGCATAAAGGATATCGAGCGCCAGATCACGGAACAGGAAAACCTGGAAATCGTACAGGCCGTGCGGAGCGTCACCGCCTCGCCGGAGGAACTGCAAAAAATCCTGGGGATGATCCAGTCCATGAAGGAACTGCCCCAAAACAAACTGACCCAGAAGGAGGAAACAGATCAAAATGAAGAAGAATAGCATACGGTACACATTACCGGCGCTTGTGCTTTGCATAGGCGCTTTTTTTACGCCTGTGACGGCATACGCAAAAGGGGGCGGCGATACCACGCCGCCGTCCATCAGCGCGGAACTGTCAGGGGATACGCTCCATATTGAAGCAGACGATGAGGATTCCGGCGTGGATGCGGTGTATATCGGCACGAAGCGTATCAACTACCGCGTGGATCATGCGATAGACGTGGAATTTGAGGATTATGCCGGGACGGAAACAGAAACGGTGGGTGTTTATGCCATTGATTTTGCCGGGAACCAGTCGGAGGTGGTAGAGGTAAAGAACCCCTATTATGAGGGTACGGCAGATACGGAAGCGGAAAATTCCGCAGAACCCAACCCTTTTACCCCTGCAGGGCAGGCTTCTGTACTGGACAATGCCACCGATGGGGACGGCAAGGAGTTTTATACCTTCATCACGCCGGAGGAAAATGTATTTTACCTTGTGATCGACAACCAGCGGGATTCTGAAAACGTGTATTTCTTAAATGCCGTTACGGAGGATGACTTGGCGGCCCTTGCGGAGAAAGGGGAAAAAGACGGAACCGGGGAGAGCGCTGTGCCGGAAGTTATTGTCTGCACCTGTACGGACAAATGTGAGGCAGGCATGGTAAACACCTCCTGCCCGGTGTGCAAAAATGACCTGTCGGCCTGCACCGGAAAGGAGCAGGCACCGCCTGAGACAGAGGAACCCGCGAAAGAGGACACAAAGAAGGGAAGCGGCGGCGCTTTTATTTTCGTCCTGCTTGCGGCCCTGGCAGTGGGCGGAGCCGGATATTATTTCAAGATATATAAGCCGAAGCATGACCTGGATGATGCCGAGGATTTGGATGAACTTCTGGAGGATGAAGATGAGGCGGAAGTCAATGAGGATTCGGACGGACAGGATATGGCAGTGGAGGCAGGAATGGATATGGATGCCGCCGCTTATGATGATTACCCGGAGGACGATGATCCGGACGGGGAGCCGGAACAGGAGGGGATGGAAGAATGACACGCTTTACGGATTCCCCTTATGAATATCTGATGACACAAAGACCCTATGCGGGAAAGGAGGCGGATGCGGGGCCGCCGCCTTATCCGCCGGAAAGCCGGTGCGCCGGATGCCCTTATGGGAGCGGGAAGCCCTGCATAGGCGTGTGCATGAAAGAACTGCTCCCTGCGTCAAAAAAACATGGAAAGGGAGATGCAAAAATTGGGAAAGACACATAAAAAAGCAGCCCTGCTTGCCGTGTTAGCTGCCGCCACCCTTGCGGGGACAGTTTTCGCCCTGTTCCCGGCATGGGAACGGCACAGGTGTGAGGAGAAACAGGAGGCAATGCTTTCCCGGCTGGAACTGTCTGTGCCGGAAATACAGGCTTTTGAGGAACCGTTGGAAACGGTAAAGGCAGCTTCCGTAACAGCGGTTTCAGTGGATAAAGCGCCTGAAACAGCAGCGGAGCCGGAGAGGGAAAAAATATCGGAGACAGGGGAAAAACAGGAAACAGAAAGAGAGGATGAAGCGGCGGCAGAGCCGGTGACAGCAAAAAGGCCGGAGGGGGATATGCCGCAGGCAGGCGCGGAGATCGGGATTCTTTCTATCCCCAAAATTGATGCGAGGCTGCCGGTGACGGCGGGCGTATCAGAAGAACAGCTTAAAATTTCCGAGGGATGGGTCATGCAGACCGCATTGATCGGGAGCGGGGGAAATGCGGTCATTGCAGGACACCGCAGCTATACCTATGGGAAGCATTTTAACCGCCTGGGGGAACTGGAAGCAGGGGATGAGATATTTTATACGGCGGCGGACGGCACGGAAATGTGTTTCGCTGTAAGTGAAATCCTGACGGTATTGCCGGACGATCCCGCTGTGTTTGATGCACCGACAGAGGGGGCTTCACAGCTTACCCTTTATACCTGCACCCCTGTGAAAGTGGCAACGCACCGGCTCCTTGTCCGTGCGCTGCGTGTGGAAGAATGAGAGGAGGAAACCAGAATGAAACAGATCAAAACATTATTGACAGCGGTATGTTTGTGTATATTTTTGTCTGTCCCTATGACGGCGTTTGCAGCGCCGGAGCCGGAACCTGCCACATGGACGGAAAGCATGGAGGGCAAGCCCGCGGATGCCGGGGAAGATGTGGGAAGCGCTAATTATGAAAGAGTATCGGAAGCAAAGCAGGAAACGGGAACGTCCCCGGAAGCAGGGGAAAAGAAGGGAACAAAGCAGGAAGCAGAGACGGGGCAGGCGGAAGCAAAGACGCAGGCCGCCATGAAAAGTTCCGGCACCCTGCGGATTCAGAACGCTGCGGCGGGCACCGGGGAGAGGCTTTCCGGCGCGGTGTTCGCAGTCTATGAAAAGGATGGCGCAAAGGCAGGGGAAGTTACGTTACAGGAAGGGACAGCCTCCCTCTCCCTGCCTGCGGGTGATTATTACCTGAAACAGCGAAAAGCCCCGTCCGGGTATGGCGTGGAACCTGCCCGGATCGTGTTTGCCATATCAAAAGGAGAGATTACATTAGCGGAGGTGACAAGCGAGATCGACCTGACAAATGTAAACCCGCAGGATATTATCCCCAAAACGGGCCAGACACCCCCTGTCCGGGCATATGCCCTTTCCATCCTCTGTTTTGCAGCCGCCCTCCTTTGCGCCGTTAAGCTGCATCGTATGGATGGTGGGAACCGGAAGAAAGGAGGTGCGCGCTCATGGCAGTCTTAGTCCTTGCGGAGAAGCCCAGCGTTTCACAGGCAATCGCCGCCGCACTCGGCGTGAAAGGGAAGAAAGACGGGTACATAGAGGGGAACGGATATATCATTTCATGGTGTGTGGGACACCTGGTAGGACTTGCCAATGCCGACAATTATGAAGCGCGCTACTCCAGATGGGCCAGGGAGGATCTGCCGATCCTGCCTGACCCGTGGAAATTTACCGTATCCCCCGGAACAAAGAAACAGTTTGGGATTATCAAGTCGCTGATGGGACGTGCGGATGTGACGGAACTTGTAGAAGCCACGGACGCAGGCCGGGAGGGAGAACTGATCTTCCGTCTGGTCTACCGGGAGGCAGGGTGCAGGAAGCCGTTTAAGCGGCTCTGGATTTCCTCAATGGAGGATTCCGCTATCCGGAAGGGGTTTGAAAACCTTGCTCCCAGAGAAACGTATGATGCCCTTTATGAAGCTGCCCTGTGCCGCGCCAAAGCGGACTGGCTGGTTGGGATCAACGCGACGCGCCTGTTTACAACGCTGTATCAGGGAAAGACCCTGAACGTGGGGCGCGTCATGACGCCGACACTGGCGCTCCTTACAGACCGGGAACAGGCAATTACCGGATTTCAGAAAGAAAAATTTTATACCGTAGATTTGGACTGCGGTGGGTTTTGTATATCCAGCGGACGGTTTAAAAGCAGGACGGACGCGGAGAAGCTGCGGAAGCTGTGCGTAGGGAAAGATGCCACGGTGAAGCTGGCAGAAAGGCAGGAAAAAACAGAGAAACCGCCAAAACTGTATGACCTGACCACTTTGCAGAGGGAGGCTAACCGGATATACGGCTATACCGCACAGCAGACATTGGACTATATCCAGCTTTTGTATGAGAAAAAGCTGGCAACCTACCCGCGCACGGATTCCCGCTATCTGACGGAGGATATGGCGGAACGCCTCCCTGCGCTCTGCCGGTTGGTGGCGGCAGCCTTCCCCTTTGCATCCGGTTTTGACGGCAGAGTGGAAGCGGCGCAGGTGGTCTGCAATGCCAAAGTCAGCGACCACCACGCGATCATCCCTACAAAAGAGGCGGCAAAGGCAAATTTAGAGGAACTCCCCACCGGGGAGCGCAACATCCTCTCTCTGATCGCGGCGCGGCTTTTATGCGCTGTCTGCCCGGAGAAACATATTTATGCAGATACGGCGGTGGTATGTACCTGTGCCGGAGTGGAATTTATGGCAAAGGGACATACGGAGACTGCCGCAGGCTGGAAAGGGCTTGAAAAAGCATTCCAGGCGGCGTTAAAGAACAGGCCGGAGGAAGAAAAGGCACAGCCCTTTTTGCCGGAATTTAGCGAGGGGCAGGCTGTGGCAGTAAAGGAAGCCGTGCTGCATGAGGGAACCACAAGCCCGCCGCCGCGCTATACGGAGGATTCCCTCCTTAGCGCAATGGAGAACGCTGGGGCGGAGGAATTTGCACAGATCGAGGACGCGGAGCGCAGGGGTCTTGGCACCCCGGCTACCCGTGCCGGCGTGATTGAAAAGCTGGTAAAGGGCGGGTTTGTGGAGCGGAAAAAGAAACTCCTTGTCCCCACTGAGCGGGGCATGGAACTAATCAAGGTATTGCCGGACAGTGTAAAATCTGCCAGTCTGACCGCCGAGTGGGAAGCTGCCTTAAAGGAGGTGGAGCGCGGGGAATGCTCCCCGGAGGATTTCATGGAAGGGATTACCGGTATGGTGCGCAGCCTGGTGGAATCCTATGGCGATGCACCGATCACGGGGAATGCTTTATCCGCTTCCGGCAGGGAGGCGGTCGGAAAGTGCCCACGGTGCGGGAAACCGGTCTATGAGGGGAAAAAGAGTTTTTTCTGTTCCGCTTATAAAGACGCTGTGCCCTGCGGCTTTGCTCTGTGGAAAGAGAACCCCTATTTTAAGAGCAAGCGCAAGGAACTGACAAAGAAGGTTGCCGCCGCCCTGTTAAAAGACGGGAAGGTGAAAATGACCGGGTTGTATTCCGAAAAGAAAGGGATCATGTATGACGCAACGATTGTCATGGAGGACACAGGCGGAAAGTATGTGAATTTCAGGCTGGAATTTGATAAGAAAAAAGGAAAGGCGGAATAGGAGATGAAAACAGAACGGGAATTAAAAAGAGAGGCCGGAGGGCAGCCCCGGAACGGGGATCACCTGCTGGCGGCAGAACTGTCAGCGGAGCAGAACATGAACATGCTTGACGGAATCCCCAACAATGAAAAGCCCCGCGTAAACCAGAATTATGTGATTCTGGAGAGTGAGGTTGTGGGGCATAAAGAATTTGTCCTGGCACAGAACCCCAACGCGCCGCAGCCCTATGTCACATGGGAACGCAACATGCAGGAGGATGAGCGCAGGGGAGAGGAAAATTTCTATTGGGGGAAATATTTCTGCGATCCAGAAGCGGCGGAAAAGAATTTCCATGACCGGGCTGATGGGGAACGGGAGTATTTAAGGGAATACCGCCCGTCGCTCTTAGAAAGCCTGAGAAAGAACCAGGAGGAAATTGCCCGCCCCGTGGCTCCGGCAGGGGGACGGGAGAAAGGGGAAACGGCGTTATGAAATTATCCAATTATGAGAAAGAGACGATCTATTTATTTAACGAGGCAGACCGGGAGGCAAGCGTGTTCACCTATAATGATGCCTTAAAGAAACAGCTTGGGGAACTGTGCAAATCCCATCCGGAGCAGGTGCGCCGGACGGAGGATAACGGCTATGGCGGGATTACCTTTGCACTCCCGAAGAAATGGCTGAAAATCGCACCGCCCCGCGTCCTGTCTGCGGCGCAGAAGGAGGTTCTGGAGCGGATGAACAAAAAAAGATGGGGCTGACGGTTTTTCAGTTACCGCTTCAGCCCCTTTACAATGTCTGCAATGCTGGCAATCTGGCTGTCTGTCAGCGTTTTGATATCGTCGGCAAGCGCCCCGGCCGCTGTGGGGTTGCGGTTTTCCGCGTCAAAGAACTCCTGCGGCGAGATGCCGAAATAGTCGCAGATATAAAAGAAAACCTGCATGGACGGGAGGGATTTCCCGTTTTCAATCTTGTTGATATAGCTTTCACTCTGCCCCAAAGACAGGCTCATATCCCTTGCGGACACGCCTTTCTGGGCGCGGAGCTGCGACAGCCTTTGCCGAAAAAATTCTTCCATTGTGCATCACCTTCCTTTTCCTATCATTGTATTCCATAGGATAGGTATTTATTGGGAATTGTATTCTCTAAAGAACTTGACATATAGAATATAATTCCCTATAATCAGGCTACATATAGATTTTCAGTATATGCACAGGATAAAGGGGGATACTACGATGAGTATGAGGAAGATTTACCGGGAGATCGCGAGGAAAAACGGCGTGAGCGTAAAGGATGTAAAAAGGGATATGCAGGCGGCGATTGCGGCGGCATACCAAAACCCGCCAAAGGACGGCGGCGTCATATCAGCTTACCAGAGGCAGGTGCCGCGGAAAGGGGAAATCCCCACGCCGGAGGAATTTATACGGTATGCGGCGGGAAAAGTCCGGGAAAGCGTATAAAACTACAAGCTATAAAAACAGCATAAAATAAGAAAAGCCCATGACAAAGGCAGAGCGCCGGTCATGGGCTTTTTTTCTGCAAAAAAGGAGGGAACACATGGCAAGAAAATTACAGCTTGTCTCGGAACTGGCAAACCAGACCGCCCGTAACATCACGCGGGATGTGGACGGCTGGAAGCAGTACCTTGACACGGCTTCACGGCTATACAAGTATAAGTTTGACGAGCAGCTCTTAATCTATGCGCAGCGGCCTGATGCCACGGCCTGTGCGGAGATGGAACTGTGGAATGAAAAAATGCGCCGGTGGGTAAAAGCCGGCTCCAAAGGGATCGCCTTAATCCGCGGCGCGGAAACCGGCAGGCCCCATCTGGAATATGTTTTTGACGTGGCGGACACAAGGCCCGTGCGCGGCGCAAGAATGCCATACTTATGGGAGATGCGGGAGGAACACCATGCGCCTGTCCTTGCCGCCTTAGAGAACCGCTATGGGGAGGGAAGCCGGAAGGAATTAGGGGGCGGGCTGATGGAGATTGCGGCGAAAGCCGTGGAGGAAGCCTGCCCGGAATACCTGCGCGAACTTGCCTACGATGCGGAAGGAAGTTTCTTGGAGGGGCTTGACCAGTTAAACCTTGAGGTATGCTTCCGGGATACGCTGACGGCAAGCGTCCAGTACACCCTCCTTACCCGCTGCGACCTTGACCCTTCCGATTACATGGAGGATGAGGAACTGGCAGGCATCACGGAATTTTCCACGCCGGCTGTCCTCCACCATTTAGGGAGCGCGGCGAGCACCCTGTCAATGGAGATTTTGCAGGAGATTGGAAAAGTGATCAGGAATTATGACCGGGAGGTAATGGCAGGCCGGCAGAAAAATATCCAGAAAACGGCAGAAAATCCCCTTGCAAAATCCACGGACATAGAGTATACTAAAGTCACAGGGCAGTTTAACACTTTAAAGCGTGAAAGCAAAGAAAGGAGCGAAGATCATGGCAGCACTGACATACATAAAGAACGGGGATTATCAGATACCGGAGCTGATGCTGGACGGGGAGGAAGAACTGGAGGAGATGCCGATCGGGAAGTACGGGATGCTGCGGCAGACCTTCCTCATGGAGAACCATCACGGGACGTACACCTCCATGCTGCTGACGGGGAGGCTGATCCCCCACTTACGGCAGATAGACGGACAGGCGCAGGAGCAGGTAGACCGGACAGTGGCAGAGATGATGAAACAGCAGGGAGTGGACGAGAGCCTGAAAGAACGCGATCAGATGGCGTGGGTGCAGGCAGTCAACAGCCTGACGGCACAGGCGGAGGAAGCGGTGCTTCAGGAGATCGTTTACAGGTAAGACAGGAAGAACAAAAAAATGAGAAAGAGCAGGAAACGGCGGGTGATGAACCCGCCGTTTCTGCGCCCGCATATTTCCAGCTTTCCCTTTTCCCAACAGTGGAGGAACAGGTAGAGCGCATTTCACAGGCAAAAACGGAAGAAAAAACAAAAGATTCCGCCGCCCGTGGAAAAAAGCCGGTGCCGGAAGTTCCAAAAGGCGTGATTGGACGCGCGCTCACCAGCGGCGGGAATGAAAAAAACAGCGCCATGCGGATTGCCGCCTTTTACCAGAAATCCCCCTCTGTCGAAGCCGCCGCCGCTTTCCTGCAAAAAGAGTACGGCACAGGAGGCAAGGGGCTTACGGTTGCCGGGGAAAAATACGCTTTATGGTTTGATAAGGAAGGAATAAAGATCGCGCCCGGACGCACTGCCAATGTCCCCGGCGCTACCCTTGTAACCTGGGAACAGGCGGCGGAGCAGGTATCGGAACTTCTGGAAGAAGGCATCTATGCCACGCAGGAAATATTAGATACCGCAAGGGGAAATGAGTACCAGGAACTGGCGGCAAAGCTGTGGTATCTGCGGCAGGATTTAAGCGAAGAAGCAGTGGAGGGCGGTTTCCTGCCGCATGTTTCAGAACTGTACGGGGGATTCCCTGACAGCACGGAAAAGATTGCAGGGCTTTTGGAGGAAAAGGAGAGCCGTGATATTTTTGTTTCCGAACTTACCGATTTTGTCCGCGCTTATGAGGCAGACCGTGGCCTTATGCGTTTCCATTTCCATAACCCGCAGGAGATATTAAACAGCCTTTTCAATCTTGACATAGAGCCGAGGCAGTTCCACGGCACGGAGGGGTTTGAGCCGGCAAAGGGCAGCTTTATCACGGAAGATGAGATTGACAGGATGTTTATGCGCGGAAGCGGTGTCTCCGAGGGGAAAATGCGTATTTATTCGTTTTTCTGCCAGAGGCACGATGCGAAGGAGCGGGCGGATTTCCTGAAAAATGAGTACGGAACTGGTGGCGGTGGGAACATTGGATATGACGAATGGCATGATTCCAAAGGGATAAAATTCACCCGCTGTGATGACGCTTCCGGTTTTAAAGGGTATGACACGGTAAAAATGAACTGGAACCAGGCACAGAAGCGGATCGGGGAACTGATTGATGCCGGAAGATACTTAAACCCGAAAGAAATGGCGTATACCTCCGAGTATGAAAAGATACGGCTTGCGCGGAGCATATACGCCTTTTATTTTTACTGCCCCAATACCCCGAACCCCAGCAATTCCATTGAATGGGATGTGGATGCGGCGGAGCGGGATTTTAAGCCTATGCTGGATGATGCCAAAATCAGCGCGGCATTGTATGAGGATATGCTGGAATCCTTTGCCACCGTAACGCCGGAAGAAAGCCGCAGTTACGGCATCATGCAGAGGGCTATTGAAGATATGGGCGCATACCAGAGGGGAGAATACTCCCTGTTTACGCCGCTGCCGGAGGAAACCCTGCGGGCGGAAAGGCAGAAAAGGGAGGCGGCAAAAAAGGAAGCAAAAGAGAAGCAGGACGCATCCAGAAAGGAAAAGGAACCTTTAGGGGAACTGGAAGCCGCCGCCCGCGCCCTTGCCAAAAAACAGAAGAACCTTGCAAAAGAACAGCCGGGGAAAGTGAAAGAAAGGCCGGACGGCCAGCTTACTTTTGATTTTATGGCTGTAAATGAGGAAGATGCAGGGCAGGCGGATACTGCCTCAAGTAAAACCGGTTCTGACCTGGAACAGATAAAGGAGCAGGAGGAAGCCGTCCTTTCCCATTACGATATTGGCTATGGCTTTCTGGGGAACGGCCTGACCGTGTGGAACCGCCTGGAAGAAGAACATGGGGATTATAAGACGGTTGCCCATATAGACGCTGACAGGAGTGTGACATTTTACGATGAAGGTCTGCCGGAGGCCATCAAGGAACAGATACGGAAAGTAGCGGCCGAGACACAGACGAATATTTCCGCCATACAGGAGACGCCTGTATTTTCTACACCAACCCAGGCGGAACCGGAAATACGGGCGGAGGAAGATACAAAAGCGTCCCCTGCGGGGAAATCTGCGGCAGAGTTATACAGGGAAGCGCTTTCCATGCTGAGTGACGTGGTGCGGCAGAGCAGTTTCTATTCTTACCTGCGTGACCGTGAGACGGACTATGACAGCGCAGCGGCAGAACTGGACAATGAACTTGGATTTTTTATCAATGAGATTGTGGAGAGCCAGCCGGATTTATATGATGCTTTCCAGTCCCTTCCCATGTTCAGGGCGTGGATGGTGGAGGATATTTTAGAGCGCACCTATCAGGATGTGGTGACAGACAGAAGGGACGCGATAGAGAGACATGCCGGGGAGCCGGATGCGCCGGAATGGGCAAAGGAAACAGGGGCAGCTTCTGTGCAGAGACAGGCCGCCCCGGAAGATGCGGAACCGATAGAATCCGGAAATACGGACAATCTGCTGACGGAAGAAAACAGAGGGCAGGAAAAAGCCGGCGCGGGAGAGGCGGAGACACAGGATAAGAAGAAGGGCAGGACGTTACCGGAACTGAATTACCGGGCATTTATGCGGCTGTTCCCTGATTTTACCGGCCAGCATTACACCGCTATGCAGTTACGGGCGGGAGAGGCCATGATGCCGCTGCACATAGAGGCTGTGGGCAGCAATGAAATCTCCATAGCACATTATTACCGGCAGAACGGTGATTCTATGGCTGACCCGGAGATGACCTTCCGGATCGACCACGAAAAAGGGACATTGGAGCCGCTTACTTATCAGCAGGACAGCATGGGGATGTACCAGCAGGTTTATCCCGAACCCGGAAGATGGATTCCGAAACTCCGCAAAGATTTAAACCGCTTTGCCAACCAATGGTTCCATAACATCGAAGAACAGAGGTACCGCCCGGAGCGGGCCGTTATGGAGGCAGATGGAGACCGGAAAGAGATTTTCTATCAGGACGGAAAACCCGTCATTAAGGAGGAACCCGCGCCGGTCTTGGAAGGAACAGAAAAAGATACCGGAACCGTGCAGGCAGAAACAGACCTTGCCCCCAATGTGGAGGAATATTTAAACCTCAAAACAGAACATCCGGATAAGCTGGTGGGCGTACAGGTGGGGGAATACATCCTGTTTTACGGCAAAGACGCGGAGGCGGCAGCCCCTGCCCTTTCCGCAAAGCTGCTTACAAGAGAGATTGACGGGCTTGGGGAGACTTCCGTTACCGGGGGCAGGGTATGGCAGGCGGTAGTAAAAGACCTTTTGGAGCATGGGCAGAGCGTTGTCATTGCCAGACCGGACCCGGAGCGCGGGGAAAACGCCCCTTATGAGATTGTAAAGGAGAGGGACATTGCCGACTACATCCCTCTTGGGATGAAGCTGACCATTGACGGGCGGCACATGGAGGTTGACAGCATTGACTATGAAAAAGGGCGTGTCAGCCTGAAAGATCTGGATATGCAGGGGTGGTTTCCGATTTTCCGGGAGGAATCTGTCCCCTTTGTCCGGGAATGTGTGGAACAGGAGTGGGAGAATGATTTAGAACATGGAAATTTCCCGGAAGATATGGCACAGGCAGGGATGGATGCCGGAGGGCAGGCGGAAGAAGCACATGCAGCGCCGGAGCCGGAAAAAGACGCCGTTTACAGAGAAGAAGCGGAAACGCAGGTGCCGGACAGCCGGGATATGGAGGAAGCGAAGCGCCTGATCGAAGATTTCTGCCTTGAGGAATACAATGAGGACAGCGTGGATTTTACCAACCTGGAAGAAGTCGGGATTGCCTACGGCACCACGGAAAACGGCGGCTTTGAGGTTCAGGTGAATGTTGACCTGATCCACTTTTCCTTCAGCCAGTTTGTGGACGGGAAATGTGTGGAGAAACGGCAGTATGACAGCCTGCGGGAGATGATTGACGGGGAACTGGCATTTCTGGACTATGACCAGCTTATCTATGTGGAGCCACATATACAGGAACAGTTGGAGGCCGGCCTGAATGAAAAAATCCGGTGGGAGGAAATGCAGGGAGCCAGGGAAGGCGTTTTCCCTACGGAACCTGAAAGCGCAGACAGGGAGGAAGAAGAACCACCGGAGATGGTGGAGATTGAGGGCGGGCAGGTTATCAACGCAGAAACGGTGGGAGTTTACAGTAAGGGGCTTCCTTATGAGATTGTTGTGGAGAAGCTCCATACCGGCCCTGACCGCAGTAATTTCCGCATCACGGACGATTCGCTGGGAGAGGGCGGGCAGAAAACAAAATACCAGAATAACATCGCTGCAATCCGGACTTTAAAACAGATTGAAGCGGAAAACCGCCTTGCCACACCGCAGGAACAGGAGGTTTTATCAAAATATGTAGGGTGGGGCGGGCTTTACCAGGCATTTGACGCGGATAATCAAAAATGGGGGAAGGAATACGGAGAACTAAAGGAACTGCTGACCCCGGAAGAATATGAATCGGCGCGCAGCACAGTCTTGAATGCCCACTATACAAGCCCTGTTGTGATTAAGGCAATGTACGAAGCGGTAAAACGCATGGGCTTTAAGCCGGGGAACATCCTGGAGCCGTCCTGCGGCATCGGGAACTTCTTCGGGCTTGTGCCGGAAGAATTTGAAAAATCGAACCTTTACGGCGTAGAACTGGATTCCCTGACCGGGCGCATCGCAAAGCAGCTTTACCAGAAAGCGGATATTACCGTGGGCGGGTTTGAAACCACCGACCATCCGGGCGACTTTTTTGACCTTGCGGTGGGGAATGTGCCTTTCGGGGAGTACAAGGTGCATGACAGGCAGTATGATAAGCAGAATCTTTTGATACACGATTATTTCCTCACAAAAACACTGGACAAAGTGCGTCCGGGCGGCGTTGTGGCCTTTATTACCTCAAAGGGGACAATGGATAAGGCAAACGGCAGGGTGCGGGAGGCGCTGGCGCAGAAAGCCGACCTTTTGGGGGCAGTGCGCCTGCCGAATAACGCATTTAAAGCCAATGCGGGTACGGAGGTGACGGCGGACATCCTGTTTTTCCAGAAACGGGGCAGCGCGCCGGAAAAGCTCCCGGATTGGGTGAACGTAGGACAGACAGAGGACGGCGTACCCTTAAACAATTATTATCTGCAGCACCCGGAGATGGTGCTGGGCAGGATGGCTTTCTGGGAGAATATGTACGGAAATGCCACGGAAACGGCATGTATACCGCTTGAAGGGGCTGACCTGAAAAAGCAGCTTGCAGAGGCGGTAACGCATATCGGGGCACCGGATCAAGAACTCCTGCACATGGACGCGCCGGAGCAGGAAGGAAAAGAAAAAGAGGAAACCATACCGGCAGACCCGCAGGTACGCAATTTCAGCTTTGCCGAAAAGGACGGGAAACTCTATTTCCGGGAAAACTCGCGCATGAAGCGCATGGAAGTCGGGAAAATGCCTGCCGCCCGCATCCGGGGCATGATCGCGATCCGGGACAGCGCAAGGCAGCTCATAGATTTACAGCTTAACGGTGCGGATGATGCACAGATCGGGAAAGAGCAGGAGCGGCTCAATACACTCTATGACAATTTCCAGAAGAAATACGGCCTGCTTAACAGCGCCGGGAACCGCCTTGCTTTTAGACAGGATTCCTCTTACCCGCTGTTATGTTCCCTGGAGGTATTGGACGAGGAAGGGAATTTAAAGCGCAAGGCTGATATGTTCACAAAGCGGACAATCCAGCACCGGCAAAGCGTTACAAGCGTGGATACGGCGGTGGAGGCGCTGGGCGTTTCCATCGGGGAGAGGGCCTGTGTGGATTTGGGATTCATGGCATCCCTGATGGGCGGGAGCGATAAAATACCGCAGATCATTTCAGACTTAAAGGGCATTATCTTCAAAGACCCGGACAGCGGCCCGGCTGTCATTTCGGAGGAAAATACGGACTGGCAAAAGGGCTGGCAGACTGCGGATGAATACCTTTCCGGCAATGTGCGGAAAAAACTGGAAAGGGCAAAAAAAGCAGCGGAGGAATACCCGGAATTTGCCGCCAACGTAGAGGCGCTTACTGCGGTGCAGCCGAAAGACCTGACTGCGCCGGAAATAAGCGTCCGCATCGGCGCACCCTGGATAGATACAAAATATTACAGGCAGTTTTTGTTTGAACTGCTCCAGACACCGGGGCGGCTCCAGAACGGGAGAATAGACGTGATGTATTCAGACGTGACAGGGGAATGGAGGATAAAGGGAAAATCGGAGGACAGCATCACGAACACCCGCGTCCACACCACCTACGGCACAAAGCGGATCAATGCCTATGAGATTTTTGAAGCCAGTTTAAACCAGCGCAGCGTCCAGATTTTCGATACGCACACGGATATAGAAGGGAAAGAAACCCGTGTGCTGAATGAGAAAGAGACGGCCATCGCGCAGCAGAAGCAGGATGCCATGAAAGAGGCTTTCCATGACTGGATTTTCAAAGACCCGGACAGGCGCGCGGATTTATGCGGCATTTACAACAAGCTGTTCAATTCCACCCGTCCCCGCGAATATGACGGGAGGCATATCAATTTTATCGGGATGAACCCGGAGATAAAGCTGGAGCCGCACCAGAGGAACGCGGTCGCGCGTATCCTGTACGGCGGTAATTCGCTGCTCGCCCATGTGGTAGGCGCGGGAAAGACGTATGAGATGATAGCGGCGGCGATGGAGAGCAAGCGGCTTGGACTGTGCAAAAAATCCATCATGGTTGTGCCGAACCACCTGACGGAACAGTGGGGCGGCGATTTTTTAACCCTTTACCCCGGCGCGAAGGTGCTTGTAGCCACAAAAAAGGATTTTGAGCCGAAGAACCGCAAAAAGTTCTGCGCGCGGATTGCCACCGGCGATTATGACGCGGTTATCATCGGCCACTCGCAGTTTGAGAAAATCCCTATTTCACCGGAGCGGCAGGCGGCCATCATACAGGGACAGATTGACGAGATCGTGGATGCCATTGCGGAAGCGAAGGCAAATAAAGAGGAAAAATTCACGGTCAAGCAGATGGAAAAAACAAAAAAGAACCTGGAAGCTAAGATTAAGAAACTTTATGACAAGAAAAAAGATGACACCGTTACCTTTGAGGAGCTGGGCGTTGACCGTCTTTTCGTAGACGAGGCACATAGTTTTAAAAACCTTTACATGCATACGAAAATGCGTAATGTTGCGGGCATCAGCCAGACGGACGCGCAGAAGTCCAGCGATATGTTTGCAAAGTGCCGCTATATGGATGAAATCACTGGCGGGCGCGGCGTGGTCTTTGCCACCGGCACCCCGGTAAGCAACTCAATGGTAGAACTTTATACCATGATGCGCTATCTCCAGTACAGTATGCTGGAGGAAGGATACCGGGACAGCACGGGGAAGGTGCGGAGCCTGAAACACTTTGACAACTGGGCGGCGACCTTCGGGGAGCAGGTGACGGCGGTGGAATTAAAGCCGGAGGGGACGGGGTTCCGCTTAAAGACCCGGTTTGCACGTTTTTATAATCTGCCGGAACTGATTAACCGCTGGAAAGAGGCTGCTGACATCCAGACGGCGGATATGTTAAAGCTCCCGGTGCCGGAAGCGGAGTATATCACGATACAGACGGAACCTAGCCAGGCGCAGAAAGCGATGGTACAGTCCCTTGCGGAGAGGGCGGAAAAAATACGGAAGGAGAAAATAGACCCCCGGATCGACAACATGTTGAAGATAACGTCGGACGGGCGCAAGTTAGCTTTAGACCAGCGCATTATGAACCCGTTGCTTCCTGATGACCCCGGAAGCAAGGTGAACGCCTGCGTGGACAATGTATTTAGAATCTGGCAGGAGAGTACGGAAACAAAGGGCACACAGCTCATCTTTTCAGACCTCTCCACGCCGAAGGGGAGGGCGGAGCCGAAAAAGGAAGAAGCAAAAGAGGGAGCAGAGGGAGCGGAAGCTGAGGGGGAAGCCGCAGCAACGGAGGAAGAAACCATCATGGAGGCAAGCGTCTATGAGGACATCCGCAAGAAGCTGATCGCAAAGGGAATCCCGCCGCAGGAGATCGCTTTTATCCATGATGCCAATACAGAGGCGCAGAAAGCGGAACTGTTTGCAAAAGTGCGGAATGGACAGGTGCGCGTGCTTCTCGGCAGCACACAGAAGATGGGGGCCGGAACCAACGTGCAGACAAAACTCGTAGCGTCCCATGACCTGGACTGCCCCTGGCGTCCTGCGGATTTGGAGCAGCGCGTCGGGAGGATTGTAAGGCGCGGCAACGAGAATAAAAAGGTAAGGATTTTCCGGTATGTCACAAAGGGCACCTTTGATGCCTACACCTGGGGGCTGGTGGAGTCGAAGCAGAAATTTATCGGCCAGATCATGACCTCCAAAAGCCCGGCCCGCTCCATTGAGGATGTGGACGCCACCGCCCTGTCCTATGCGGAGGTGAAGATGCTGGCCACGGGTGATACCAGGATTAAGGAAAAAATGGATTTGGATATCCAGGTGACGAAGCTGAAAATGCTGAAATCCAACCACCAGGCGCAGCAGTACGAGATGCAGGATAAAGTGCGGGGCTATTACCCCAATAAGATAAAAGAAACCCAGCTTTACATCGACTGCCTGAATGCCGACCTGCCGGTACTGGAGGCACATCCGGCCAAAGAAGATGCTTTTTCCATGACTGTTATGGGGACGGCATACACGGAGCGCAAGGAAGCGGGCAAGGCAATCGTGGCGGCCTGCCGTCTGATGGATGACCCAGGCAAGGAGATTGAACTTGGGGAGTACCGTGGTTTTCCCATGAAACTGTGCTTTGACGGCGCGAAATTCAAAGTGACCATGAAACAGCACCTGACCCATACGGCGGAACTTTCCGATGATGTGGTGGGGAACATTACCCGTATTAACAATGCGCTGGAGAAAATCCCCCAGAGCCTGGAACGCCACAAGGAGAATATGGCGCGCCTGCACAAAGAACTGGAAAGCGCGAAAGAGGAAGCGGAGAGGCCCTTTGCACAGGAGGCGGAACTTCTGGAAAAATCCGCGCGTCTGGCGGAACTTAACACGGTGCTTGACAACGAGGAAAAAGGGCGCGGCGGGGAACCGGCGCGGAAGCTGGAGGAAGATGAGGGGCGGGGGAATGAAAAACCCTCCATCCTGAAAAGTTTAAAAGAATATGAGCGGCCTGCGCCGGTTCCTTATGGAGCGGAGCGCGGGCAGGAAAGGGAGGCGATCTGATGCGGAAAGAGGAGGGGCGCACCATCGGGCTTTACTTTATGGTAAGCCCGGAGGAAATGGCCCTGATCAGGAAAAAGATGGAACAGGCAGGCACAAAGAACAAACGTGCCTACCTGCGGAAGATGGCGGTTGACGGCTATATCGTCAATCTGGATATGGGGAGCGTGAAGGAGCTTACAAAACTTCTGCGCTCCCTGGCGGCAAACACAAACCAGATTGCCCGCCGCTGTAACGAGACGCGCAGCCTTTACGCTGAGGATGTAGAGGATCTGCGGAAAGGCTATGCGGCGGCACAGGCGGGGCTTCTGGAACTGTTAAGGAAATTTGCAAGCCTGTAGGGACATACGGGCGCAGGGATTAGCTTCTCTGCGCCCACTTTTTTTATTTGGAGGTGATAGGGATATGCCGGGAGTGACAAAGGAACAGATCGCACGGGCGAAGGAATGGGATTTACTGTCTTATTTACAGGCTTTTGAGCCGCAGGAATTACGAAAATGCGGAGGAAGGGAATACCGGACCGTGACCCATGACAGCCTGAAAATCTCCAACGGCAAATGGAACTGGCACAGCCGGGGGATCGGGGGCAGGACGGCGTTAGATTATCTGGTCAAGGTGCGCGGCATGGATTTTGTTTCAGCGGTGGAGACGCTCTGCGGGGAACGGGGTGCGGCTGTCCGGACGCCCTCTGAGATTCCATCCGGAGAGAAACCCGGAAAGCCGTTTACACTGCCGCAGGAAAACCGGTGCGGGACGGCGGCAGTGTCCTATCTGCTGGGCAGGGGGATTGATGCGGAAGTGATCAGCCAGTGCATCAGGGAAGGGATTCTGTATGAGTCCCGCGGCTACCATAACTGTGTCTTTGTGGGAAAAGACAGTGCGGGGAAAGCGCGTTATGCCTGCCTGCGCGGGATATACGGCACTTTTAAAAATGATGTGGACGGGAGCGATAAGCGTTACAGTTTTTCGCTGCCCTCTGCGGAGAAAGACAGCCCCTATGTTGCCGTGACGGAAAGCCCCATTGACGCGCTTTCCGTAGCGTCCTTACTTAAAATGCAGGGGGAGGACTGGACGAAGAACCATTACCTTTCCCTGGGCGGCACGGCTCCCCGTGCGCTGCTTGGGTTCCTGCATGACCATCCGGCTGTCAACTGCATCAGCCTGTGCCTGGATAATGACAGGGCAGGGCTTTCCGGCATGGAGAAAATCAGGGAGGCGCTAAAGGAAGATGCAGAACTTTCCCGGCGCGTCAGGGTGGTCGTGGATAACCCGCCGCCCGATTTCGGTGGGAAAGACTATAATGAGCTGTTGCAGAAAGCAGCCGCCAGGTATGCGGCGGCAAAAAGGGAAAAGACAAAGCCGGGCTGCGGCATGGAAAAATAAAAAGGAAGGGGGATACGGATATGGCAATTTCAGACCTGCTCCCACGGAAGGCAATGGGGAGCAAGACGCGGGGGCAGACGCTCCATGACCGGCTGGATTATGACCAGAAAAAGGAAAAGACCGAGGACGGGGAATTGGTATCGTCCTATATGTGCTGCCCGGAAACCGCCGCTGAAGAATTTGAGATGAGCAAACTGATCTACGAAACGTCCACCGGGCGGAGCCAGCCGAAAGACAGGGATATCATTGCCTACCGTATCATCCAGTCCTTCAAGCCGGGGGAGATCACGCCGGAGGAAGCGAATAAGCTGGGGTATGAACTGGCGATGAAATTTACAAAAGGGAAGCATCAGTTTATTGTTTCAACCCATGTGGATAAAGCCCACATCCATAACCATGTGGAGTTTAACAGCACCAATTTAGAGTGTGACGGCAAATTCAACAATTATAAAAATTCCTCGTTCGCCCTGCGCAGGCTCAATGACCAGATATGCAGGGAACACGGTTATTCCGTGATCGAAAACCCGAAAGCGAAAGGGCAGCGGTATCAGGAAAAAGCGGCGGCAAAACGGGGGCGCAGCTTTAAGGAAAGGCTGCGGCAGACGATTGACGGGGCGCTTCCCGGATGCAGGGATTTTGAAGAATTTTTATCCCGTATGCGGGCAGAGGGATATGAGATCAAGCGCCGGGGAAAGTCTTTGGAGTTCCGTGCGCCGGGGCAGGAGAATTTCACTCGTTCTTTCCGTCTGGGGGAGGACTATACGGAGGCCGCATTAAAGGAACGGATCGGCAAAGCCCGCACCGGGACGGAGACAAAATCAAAAGGCCAGACAGCAGCAAGGGATGTCAACCTCCTTGTGGATATCCAGGCAAAAATGCAGGCAGGAAAAGGGAAAGGCTATGAACGGTGGGCGAAAGTTTTCAACCTGAAAGAAGCGGCAAAGACTTTAAATTTCCTTGTGGAGAACGGCGTGGCCGATTATGGGGAACTGGCGGCGCGGGCAGATGCTGCCGGGGAAAAATTTGATGCGCTTTCTGTCCGCATCAGGCAGCTTGAGGGGCGCATGGCCGGGAACGCGCAGTTAAAAACGCACATCATCAATTACTCCAAAACGCGGGAGGTTTATAAGGAATATAAGAAGTCGCGCCACAAAAAAGAATACCTTGCCGGACACGCGGAAGAAATTAAAAAGCATGAGGCGGCAAAGGCGGCCTTTGATGCGCTGGATGGAAAGCCGATACCGAAAGTGGCACAATTATCTCAAGAATATGCCGCGCTCCTGGCAGAGAAAAAAGAGTGCTATGAGGAATATAAGGCGGCGCGGAAAGAAATGGTAGATTACCAGACGGCGAAGCACAATGTTGATATTATTTTAGGTCTGGAACCGCAGGAAGCGGAGAAGAAAAAAGAAACGGAACGCTGACAGTAAAAAAAGAGGAAACCAGAGGGGATTGCCCTTTTGGTTTCCTCTTTTTTTATTGCTCTTTTTCAGGAAATGGCGGCTGCGGGGAATGGTATCATTTTTCGGAAGATTGCGAATTTAGTATTGCTTCCGCTTTATCTGCGCGTTCATGCTCCCGCTTCCACAATTCTTCATTTATCTCTATGCTCTTGCCCCAGGAAAGGAGCGTTATAAAGAGGGCAGTCCGTAAATCTTCTTCGGGAATCTGTGCGACGGCGGACATAAGTTCATCACGGTCGGTTATCCCGGATAACGATTTGAAATCTTCATAAGTGAACATGTTTTTTCCTCCCATGTATGATAGGCTTTATTATAATGGTGGATTGGGAAAAAAGCAAGAAACCGCAGACTTGATTCTGCCTGTGCTATAAAAGGAACATAAGTTTTTCCTTCCTGCGCGGAGGTGCGGGAAGCAGCGACCGCATGGGAGAAAACTCAGGCTGTGCATGAGTGGAAAGCCACGCCGCAAGGCGTGTTCGCAAAAGAACGAAAGTGATTTTTGCCGGGGATTGGGGTGTCCCCAACAAGCATAGCGAGGCACCGTAAGGTGCCGGAGCGGGGATAGCGATATTCGTAAAGAATATCGTTATCCATTGCTTGCCACTGCTAAAATTACTGGTTATAAAAAACCCGTGTTCATTTTTGAACCCTCTGAACCCACTCATATTTTCAGCACCACATCTACATAAAACTCCGTTCCGCTGTTGGAAGCCTGTGCCGAACCGCCGTACTTTTCTGCTGCTGCTGCAATGGCAGCAAGCCCGATCCCGTTTCCGCCGTGCTTCGTGGAACGGTAGCCGTCCTTCCCTTTCCGCACCCTGCCGTCAAAGTTGTTGGTGGAAACGATGTACAGACTGCTTTTATGGCGGATTTCCGTGGTCAGGCAGAAATACCGCCTGCCCTCCGGCACGGTAAGGCACCCGTCGATGGCGTTCTCTATCAGGTTCCCGAACAGGGAAACGATGTCAAGTTCATTGGCAGGCGTAAGCTCCGGCAGTTCAATATGCCAGTCTGTGTCTATGCCTGCTGAAACAGCTATCTCGTGATAGTGGCTAAACAGCGCATTGAGGGCAGCGCTGGCACAGTAATTTGAGGGTGCATTTTCCGCAAGGCTGACCTCGTATGTCGCAAGATGTGTCTGGATGCTGCCGATGTCCCCTTTTTCTGCAAGGGAAGAAAGCAGGCGCACGGAATGGCGGAAGTCATGCCGCAGACGTGCAGTCTGACGCATATGCTCCTGCAATGTCCGGTACTGGCGTGCCTGCATTTCAAGAAGCTGTGTGTGTTCCTTCAGCTCGGCGTGTTCCAGTATAACGCTTGTCCCCAGGTAAAGGAGCACATAAATTGCTGTAAGGATTGCAAACAGGCAGCCCTCCAGTAGCAGGAAAAGGGAAAACATACGCCCTGTATGGAGGGTGCTGTAGGACTGGGGGACAGCCGCTATATTGAAGAACAGAAAGACAGAGGACAATATGACGGTGGAGTACCATATCTTTGGAGTGTCCAGACAGTCGATAATCCTGAAAAAAAGCCCGCAGGCAGGCTGTGCGAAAGCGGCGGCAACCAGACAGGAAAGCACAAGCCGGAAAAAAGCCGCTTCCACAGAGAAGTCCGCCGCACCCGACGCCGGATGAAGAAAAGCGTCAAAGGCATAGGCGAACTGTGCCGGAAAGGTATGGACGGCACAGACACCCACATAGACGGCAAGGCATTTTGGCAGGCTTGCTGTCACGGTGCAGCGGTATGGGAAAAAGAACAGGATGAGGGACGGCAGGAGGATGATATTTACATCAATCCGCAGTAAGACGCTTAAAGCGGAGCAGAGAAAAGCATATGGGAGCAGGACAGCCATGAATAGTGCGGCTGTCTTACGCAGGGTGTACTTCATCTGGTTCTTCATTACATAATAGCAGGATGCCCCCGAAGGAAGCAGTACCAGAAGCACCAGCAGCGCCGATAACCATTTTTCCATATCCATGTTCAGTCCCCCTTCCTGATGCCTTCCGGCACAGGGCGTCCGGCAAAGTGTGCCTGACGCTCCCGTATCTTCCTGAAATTGTAATCCCTCGCCGCCTGTTCGATTTTCAGGCGGTCCCGCACACGGATTGGCAGCTTTGCGCCGTTTTCCAGCACACAGCAGTTGTCCGTAAATTCAAGGATGCAGCCAGCGTTTACCATGATACCCTTATTGACGGCAAGGAAGCGGGAATCCCCATCTGTAAGCATTACAAATTCCGGCATGGTCATGCGGCAGTGCAGGGTTTCCCCGTTTGAAAGGGCGATGTCAAGATAATGTGCGTCCGTAATGACGGAGGAAATCTCGTCAAGGAATACATGAATGGTTTTCCTGCCGTTTATTACCTCTATGTATTTTTGCAGTGGGGGAAGCATTTCCAGAATGTCCCCAAGGACTTTGAATATACGCTGCGGGGAGAAAGGCTTGATAATATATTCAAACGCATGGCAGGAGAAGGCGTCCGGCATAAAGTCCGAGCTGGAAGTCAGAAACACGAGGACACACCTGTTGTCCATGCTCCGGATTTTTTGTGCGGCGGCAACGCCGTCCATGCCGTCCATGTAAATGTCCATAAAAACGGCATCAAAACAGCCGCCTGCAGAAAAGCTGCCGTCCCCGAATGCCTTAAAGAAGCCTTCCGCATTCAGGAATGGGACAGTTTCCACATGGCAGTGGCGCTGTGCGCCAAAGTCGCAGACAAGCCCTGCCATTTCGTCCAGATAGTTCTGTTCATCATCTACTAAAGCAATCTTCAAACTGGTTTCACCTCAAATCCATAAAAAATCAAATATAATCATACAACAAAAAAAGACATTTTTCAAACCTGTCAAGACCTGATTTATAAAATCTGCCTGACGTTCTTGCCAGAAAATTGACGTTCCTGCCAAAAGTCTTGTTTTTTTTCGGAAATCTATTATAATAAAGTGAAATTTTTTGCCAAAGGAGGTTGACAGGATATGCCGGAATGCCTGATAATTAACAGACAGACAGACAGACAGACAGACAGACAGACAGACAGACAGACAGACAGACAGACAGACAGACAGACAGACAGACAGACATTATAAATCTGTCTTTTTGCCGTATCTTTTTATATATCGTGTTATTAAATATAAGACCGCCGGAGGCGGGGATTTCCTGCGGGGCTTTTATGCCCTGTGGAATGACCCGTTCCCCGGCGGTTTTTTTGCGTCTTTAAACAGGATAAGGAGGAGTGGGATATGGATGCTGTCATCTATACAAAGAGCATACCGGAATATGAAATGCTTTCCGGGATACTTGCGGATGAACTGTCAGATGTTACGGTAAGCCGGGGCGTGATTGACAGGGAGTACCATCTTGAGCGGGAATATGATGTTGTGGTAGTGGGCATAAACGGCGCACAGGGGATGGAGCTGGTGTGTAAATACCGGGAACTGTATGGAAATACGCTGGTGATCTGGATTACGGACGATCCCTATTTTGCAAGGGAGGCGATACGGACGCATAGTTTCGACTTTATCGTGCGCCCGCTGGAGGAAACGAGGTTCAGGGAGCCGCTTAGGAGGATAAAGGAAGGAGATATTGCCATATGGCAGAGATGGTCTGTGAAAGCCCCGGTTTATCAGGATATCTGTGAAGGAAATGTTTCGGAACGGAGGGAAATTCCTCTGCCCCCGCAGGGGCAGGAGCATTTTTCCTTCGGAAAAGCAAGGAGGAATGGAACGATATGGAAAAGGATAAAGGATTATTTTCTTTCAGAAAACACCCTGTAGGGGATTTTCTGGATGAAAAAGAGGGAAGAAAACGAAAAGGGGGCAGGCTGCGTCAAAGCATGGGCTTCCTGATGGCGGCGGCTTTAATATTCAATACGCTGCCTGCCAGCGGGCTTGCCGTGTCTGCTTCGGGCAGGGAAGCGGGGCTTTGTGAACATCACACGGAGCATACGCCGGACTGCGGTTATAGGGAAGCACAGCCGTGTACCCATGAGCATACGGAAGAATGTTATAAAACTGTTACGGAGTGTGTGCATACGCATACGGACGGGTGCTATCCGGAAACGGGGGAAACGGAGGAAAGCATGGGAGAGGGAAATGCTACGCCCTCTGATGCAGGGAATCGGGAGCCGTCACTCTGTACCCATGTATGCAGTGAGGAAAGCGGCTGTGTCACAAAGGTGCTGGACTGTCATCACGAGCATGACGAAAGCTGCGGTTATCAAGAAGCGCAGGACTGCGGCTATGTCTGTGAAATCTGTAATGGCACGGAGCCGGAGGATACCGGGGAGAATACCGAAGATACGGGAACAGATACCGCCAAATGTATCTGTGAGACATTATGCACGGAGGACAGCATCAACGGGGACTGCCCTGTGTGCGGTGCTGATGATGCCAGTCTCTTAGACTGCAAAGGAAAAGCGCCGGAAGAAAATACGGAGAATCAGGAAGATACAGGCATCTGCAAACATCATCAGGAGCATGATGCGGACTGCGGCTATATACCAAAATCGGAGGACGGGGAAGGCAGCCTGTGTACCTATAAGTGCCGCATCTGTCCTGTTGAGGATTTGATTGCTGCCCTGCCGGATAAGGTAACGGAGGATAATGCAGAGGATGTGCGGGCGCAGCTTGAAGAAATCCTTGTTCTCTATGGGGAACTGAACGAGGACGAACAGGAGGAGATTGACCTGTCTCGTTGCTACGAACTGCAAGAGGCACTTGACAATGCCAACGCACCGGTGCAGACTGCGGAAGAAATTAACATATCTCAAACTCTTAAAAATATATTAACCGCAGAAGACGGCGGCTGTCCGGGGCATACCTTTACCGGCACAGGCCAAGCTGCAATGATTTCTGTGGAAAGCGGCACCCATAATGTGACGTTTTCCGGCTTAAATATTTTCGAGGCGGCATATGTAGGCATCGCCCCCAACGCGACCATGAATCTGACCTTAGAGGGCAGCAATACAATAAAGGGTTCTGAATGTGGAATTTATGTACCGAAAGGAGCAACCTTAGTAATTACCGCAGAGAGCGCAGGTTCATTGGATGTTTCTGGACCATATAGTGCTGGCATTGGTGGTTCACTTTATGATTTAAATAATAATGACGGCGATATTGACTGTGGAACAGTGATAATCAATGGCGGAAACATCACAGCTACTGGTGGAAGTGCAGGTTATGCGTCCGCCGGAATTGGTGGTGCAGCGGGGGATTTTACTAACGATGGTAAGGGTGGTAATATCACTATTAATGGCGGTAAAGTGGTTGCAAAGGGAGGCTTCGATGGAATCTCCGATGCTCCCGGTATCGGCGGTTCAACAGAAGCAAGCAGCGATGGCTTACTGACTCTCAGTTCTGCCAATGTGCTGGACAGCAATACAATTCTTGGCTCTAAGGGAACCTATAATATTAAATCCGCACCTACAGCAGACATGATTTCTGTTCCTTCGGATATGCACTATACCTCGGCGGACATGGCGGCGGAGATTAAGGGGAAAGTAACCCTTGCGGGGAATGTTACAATCTGCAATCAGGATTTTACGGTGGATACGAGTGGCTGGATATTGAGTGTTACAAAAGTATCTGATATGGAATATACTGCCACTTATACCCATGCAGACAAAGGAACTATTTCAAAAACCGTCATAATTCTTCCATGTATCCACAATAACGGTGCGGCGCTTACCCATCATGACAGGGTGGAAGCGGATTGCACACATACGGGGATTTTGGAATATTGGGAGTGCTCTGTTTGTGGAAAGAAATTTTCAGATCAGGACGGGCAGAACGAAATTACAGATACGGAAATACCGATTGCCGCCCATACACTTACCCATCACGAAAAGGTTGATGCGGACTGTACGCAAACGGGAACTTTAGAGTATTGGGAGTGTTCTGTATGTAAGAAAATATTTTCGGATAAAGACGGGCAGGCGGAAATTACAGATATAATTATTCCGATTACTGACCACACACTGATTCATCATGCAGAACAGGGGGCAACCTGTACAGCGGCAGGAAATAAGGAGTATTGGGACTGCTCTATCTGTGGGAAGAAATTTTCAGATCAGGACGGAAAGACAGAAATTGCAGACGCTGATATTGTAATTGCTGTGAAAGCACATACGCTGACTCACCATGAAGGGCGGGAAGCAGGCTGTCTTACAGACGGAAACATAGAATACTGGAGCTGTGACGTATGTAATAAGCTGTTTTCCGATTCTGACGGGAAACAGGAAATAACGGATACAAAAATTTCCGCCAAAGGGCATGAATACGGGGCATGGGAGAGTACCGGAAACGGGACGCATACCCATAGCTGTCAGAGGTCTGGCTGTGATTCCACGGAAACAGAAAATTGTACCGGCGGTACTGCCACCTATACGGAAAAAGCCATATGTACAGTATGTGGAGGTAAATATGGAGAACTGTTGAAAGATGCGGGTGCGCCGACAGGGGAAATTAGCATAAGTACAAACCACTGGAACAGCTTTTTACATACGATTACTTTCGGGCTGTTTTTTAAGAAAACGGAGCAGGTAACGATTACTGCACAGGATAACGAATCCGGCGTGGCTTCTGTATCTTATTACATATCAGACGGTGAGCTGACAGAGGACGAAGTAAAAGCGCTGGACAGTTGGACAGCCGGAAATACAGACAAAACAACCTTTAGCATCAGCCCGGATCAATCCTGCGTGGTTTATGCAAGGATTACGGATAATCAGGGTGTCGGACGGCGAATTGAGGGAGACGCAAATGACGAATTATTTTTCCAACCTTTATCCAATTGACTGCGCAGTGCTGTCTGTAAATGCACAATCCTACCGAAAATATGGCACGCTGCCAGAGCATGAATTCCTTCCTGAAATATAAAAGGCCATGGATCCCA
>CAJTFE010000044.1 GCA_910575725.1 Clostridia bacterium
TCGGAATATTTGTTCCGTTATTATGGAAAAAAGGTGATTCTTCTTTTGGACGAATACGATACGCCCATGCAGGAGGCTTATATAAGCGGATACTGGGATGAGGCGGTAAGCTTTATCCGGAGCTTGTTTAATTCTACCTTTAAGACGAATCCCTATCTGGAACGGGCCATTATGACAGGGATTACCCGGGTGAGCAAGGAGTCCGTTTTTTCGGATCTGAATAACTTGATGGTGGTTACAACCACTTCCGATGCCTATGCGGACTGCTTTGGCTTTACAGAAGAGGAGGTATGGGCGGCCCTGGAGGAATTCGGGCTTTTTGAAGAGAGGGCCAGGGTAAAGAACTGGTATGACGGATTTACCTTTGGAAAAAGGAGCGATATCTACAATCCATGGTCGATCCTGAACTACTTGAAGACCGGAAAATTTTCAGCCTACTGGGCGAATACAAGCAGCAACAGCCTCATCGGAAAGCTGATACAGGAGGGAAATCCCAATATCAAGATGATTATGGAGGATTTTCTGCTGGGGAAATCCTTTCATGTCCAGTTTGACGAGCAGATTGTATTCAGCCAGCTGGATCGAAAGGAGAGCGCTGTCTGGAGTCTGCTGCTGGCCAGCGGCTATCTGAGAATGAAAAGCTATGTCTTAAAAGGGGGAAGAACCACTTACGAGCTAGTCCTGACCAATGAAGAAGTACGTCTGATGTTTGAAGAAATGATCGAGGACTGGTTCGGGGGAGATCCCCTGTCTTACAACGAATTCATCAAGGCGCTGCTCTGTGATGACAGAAAAGGCATGAATATCTATATGAATAAGATTGCGCTGTCTACCTTCAGTTACTTTGACACAGGAGCCGGGGCTTCCGAATATACGGAGCCGGAGCGTTTTTACCATGGCTTTGTGCTGGGGCTTCTGGTGGAGCTGTGGGAGCGCTATATTCTCACTTCCAACAGGGAAAGCGGCTACGGGAGATACGATGTGATGCTGGAGCCGCGCAGAAAGGAAGAACCGGCGATGATACTGGAGTTCAAGGTTCATGATCCGGATGAGGAAAAAACATTGGAAGACACGGTACAGGCGGCTCTTGCACAGATAGAAGAAAAGAAGTATGCTGCGGCCTTGGAAGCAAAAGGAATCGCCCCGGAGCGGATTCGGAAGTATGGGTTTGCCTTTGAAGGGAAGAAGGTTCTCATCGGTTGAGTAGAATGAAAGGCGGAAAAAGGATGGCAAGAACTGTAGGAATCGGGCATCAGAATTTTGAACAATTGATTACGAATGATAATTTTTACGTGGATAAAACACTGTTTATCAAGGAGTGGTGGGAAAATCAGGATGCGGTGACTTTGATTACCCGTCCCAGACGTTTCGGAAAGACACTGATGATGAATACCGTGGAGCGGTTTTTCTCCGCAGAGTATGCAGGGCAGGGCGGGCTGTTTGAGGGGCTTGCCATCTGGAAGGAAGAGAAGTACCGGAAGCTTCAGGGAACTTATCCGGTGATATTCTTAAGCTTTGCGGACATCAAGGAGAATTGTTTTTCGCAGGCAAGAAAAAGAATATGTCAGAACATCCGGCGCCTTTATGACAGATATGATTTCCTGCTGGAGGGAAATTGCCTGCGAGAGGGGGAAAAGGAGCTTTATCGAAAGATTTCTGCCGAAATGGAGGATTATCTGGCAGTTGATTCCTTAAAATATCTTTGCGACTATTTGTCCCGTTATTATGGAAGAAAGGTGATTTTTCTTCTGGACGAGTATGACACGCCCATGCAGGAGGCTTATGTAGGCGGCTTTTGGGAGGAAATGGTTTCTTTTACCCGAAGCTTATTTAACGCCGCCTTTAAGACGAATCCATACCTGGAACGGGCTATTATGACAGGGATTACCCGGGTGAGCAAGGAGTCCGTTTTTTCGGATCTGAATAATCTGATGGTAGTCACAACCACCTCCGACGCCTATGCGGACTGCTTTGGTTTCACAGAAAAAGAGGTATGGGCAGCTCTGGAGGAGTTCGGACGTTTGGAGGAAAAAGGGGAGGTTAAAAATTGGTATGACGGATTTACCTTTGGAAGAAGGAGCGATATCTACAATCCATGGTCGATCCTGAACTACTTGAAGACCGGAAAATTTTCAGCCTACTGGGCGAATACAAGCAGCAACAGCCTCATCGGAAAGCTGATACAGGAGGGAAATCCCAATATCAAGATGATTATGGAGGATTTTCTGCTGGGGAAATCCTTTCATGTCCAGTTTGACGAGCAGATTGTATTCAGCCAGCTGGATCGAAAGGAGAGCGCTGTCTGGAGCCTGCTGCTGGCCAGCGGCTATCTGAGAATGAAAAGCTATGTCTTAAAAGGGGGAAGAACCACTTACGAGCTAGTCCTGACCAATGAAGAAGTACGCCTGATGTTTGAAGAAATGATCGAGGACTGGTTCGGGGGAGATCCCCTGTCTTACAACGAATTCATCAAGGCGCTGCTCTGCGATGACAGAAAAGGCATGAATATCTATATGAATAAAATTGCGCTGTCTACCTTCAGTTACTTTGACACAGGAGCCAGGGCTTCCGAATATACGGAGCCGGAGCGTTTTTACCATGGCTTTGTGCTGGGGCTTTTAGTGGAGCTGCGGGAGCGCTACATTCTCACTTCCAACAGGGAAAGCGGCTACGGGAGATACGACGTGATGCTGGAGCCGCGCAGAAAGGAAGAACCGGCGATGATACTGGAGTTCAAGGTTCATGATCCGGATGAGGAAAAAACATTGGAGGACACGGTATGCGCTGCGCTGAAGCAGATAGAGGAAAAGCGGTATGCCGCAGTTTTGGAGGCAAAGGGGATCGCCTCAGAGCGGATTCGGAAGTATGGGTTTGCTTTTGAGGGAAAGAAGGTTCTCATCGGGTGAGCATAGTTCTTGGATTGAGAGCGGCTCAGTGATTTGAAAAGTGCGTGAATTATCAGAAAAAAGTACACGTTATGAAAAAATTATTTTCATAATGTGTACTTTTTTGTTTTTGTCTGTCTATACTTCTATCGGCATCATTCTACCATAACATTAGTTAAATCTGCAACCTTTTTTTCTTCCTTTTTTGTGCTAAAGTTCCAAATTTTTCCCCTGCATTTTCATTCTACAAAAGTACACCTTTTGAGGATGACGTCCATGCCGTCAAAGACTGTTTACAAAATCATACGCCAATACAGCAAGGGCCCCGTTCCTTTGGAGGACATGCAGAAGCTTCTGGAAATCGCAGAGGACTACGGGAAGGTAAAGAATTATGTGTATGCACGCTTCGGCGGAATTGGAGGCCTGTCCAAGCTGTATCCCGGCTACACCGTGCAGAATGAGATGACGGCCAGCGGCTTAAGGGATACCTTAGGAATGCCTTCCGTATACTTTTATCTTGCTGTCTTTGACACCCTGGGAGAACTCAAGGCCCAGTGGACCAGAACCAAGGCCCGTGTCCAGAAGAATGTAAACCAGAATGAAGGCTTTACGGAGGAAGAGAAGCATTACCTCTGCTTTCTATTAAAAGTGAGCACCGCCTTTGAGCAGGTATTGAACCAAAAGCCCGTAGAACTTACCAGAGAACTGACAGCCCGGCATGAGCTGCTTGCAGAGCATCTGGAGACAGAGCGGCTTCACCGCTATCTGTGCAGACAGGTGAGAAAATGCCACGTAAAGCCCCATACAGAGAACACGCTGGGCTTTGCCGTCTCGGAGAGGGCCTACCGCTATGGGGACGGGGGCATATACATCTCCACCAAGGAAAAGAGAAAACGGATCTTTATACCGCTGACGGACGGCAACCAGTATAAATCCCAGCTTTATATCAAGCTGGATCCAAAAGAAAGCGCCCTGGAGATTCATGTGCCGATCCAGACGGCCGTCCGTAAGCATCCCGATTATACGGGAAGAACCGGCATTGCCTTTGGAATGTACACCATGCTCACAACCCATGAGGGACACCGGTACGGGGAGGAGCTTGGGACGTATCAGACAGCTTATGCAGACTGGATCCGCGAGAAGACGGCAGGCTATCAGCGCAGCCGGGAGAGCAATCCCGGCCGGAAGAAGTACTACGCCAGGAAAAGGAAGCTGGAGGAACAGCTTCACGGCTATATCAACCAGGAATTGAACCGCTTTCTCAGCACCGAAAAGCCCCGGACGGTTTATATGGCAAAGCTTCCGGGAACACAGGCAAAGGGGAGTAATAAGAGAATCAACCATTCCGTCAGCCTGTGGCAGAGGGGCTATATCCGCAAGAGACTGACCCAGAAGTGTGAAGAACAGTCCGTTGAGATTGTGGAAGTTCAGGGAAAGGATATCAGCAGGGAGTGCAGCCGGTGCGGTTTTGTTACCGAGAGCAGGCCGGGAGGAAGCGCTAGGGGAAAGCAGGACAGGAGGTTTATCTGTCCCTCCTGCGGCTATGAGGAAGAGGAAAAGACTAACACCGCCCTCAACGCTAAGAAGCGTGGGCAGGGAGAAGGCGGATTGGAAAGATCATAAGAACAGCCGTTTAGATAAGCGCCGGTGATGAGCCGGGCTTTACCGGAAGGACTAAGAGGCAGGTTCATGATATAAAAAGAAAGAACGGCATTAGAAGGCAGGGCTTGAAGGAAGCTTGAAGACCTGCGCATTGGGTAGGCCAGGACCCTGTGAACACGCAGAGCGTGAGGTAGCAGGGAGCGAAGCGGAGGCAGGCTGCCGCCGCATCACCTTGGGAGCTGTGGAGCTTTTGGGTGACCAATATATCGGTTATAAAAATAAGAATGTATTTATGGAAGCGATTGAACAGGAGGGCAGAGCGGAGACGAAAATGAGCAGAGAAACAATATTTGTGACAAGATCCTCCATGCCTTCTTATGAGGAATATATAGAAGCAATCAAGCCCTTGTGGGACAGCCACTGGCTGACGAATATGGGGCGGTATCATGGGGAGCTGGAGCACAGGCTGAGAGAATTTCTGGATGTGCCCGAGCTGTCCTTGATGGTGAACGGGCATACGGCTCTGGAGCTGACCATCCAGGCCATGGGATTTCCCGAAGGGGCGGAGGTGATTACCACTCCCTTTACGTTTATCTCAACGACACACGCCATAGTGCGCAGTCATTTGAAACCGGTGTTCTGCGATGTGAAGCCGGAGGATGGGACGATAGACGAGACAAAGCTTGAGAATCTGATTACAGAGCGTACCGCGGCGATTCTTCCGGTGCATGTGTATGGAAACGTGTGCAATGTGGAAGAGATACAGCGGATTGCAGATAAATATAGTCTGAAGGTTATTTACGATGCGGCTCATGCCTTTGGTGTTACCTACAAAGGAAAAGGAATCGGAAGCTATGGGGATGCTTCCGTGTTCAGCTTTCATGCTACGAAGGTGTTTCATACCATAGAAGGCGGGGCGGCTTCTTTTTCGGATCACGGGCTTTACGAGAAGCTTTATAATCTGAAGAATTTCGGAATCCGAGGGGAAGAGCTGGTGACGGCAGTAGGAGCCAATGGGAAGATGAATGAGTTCTGCGCGGTTATGGGGCTTTGCAATCTGGAGCATGTGGAGGAGGCTGCTGCAGGAAGAAGAGCTTTGAGTGAGGCTTATGAAAGAGGGCTGAGGGAAGTTCCCGGGATTCGTTTGTTTGAGACAAAGCCGGAGACGGAGCGCAATTACGGGTATTTTCCGATATTGGTGGAGGAGGAATATCCGCTGAGCAGGGATGAGCTTTATGAGAGGCTGAAGGAGAAGGGGATACATACGAGGAAATATTTTTATCCGCTGACTTCGGATCAGGCCTGCTTTATGAATCGGTATCGGGATGTGGAGCTGGACAGTGCAAGAAAGCTGGCTGGGCAGGTGTTGGTATTGCCGGTGTATGAAGGATTGGAGATAGAAAAGACGGATATAATTACAGACATGATAAAAGCTTAGGAAGAAGGTTAATTGTGAAATTAGGAATTATGCAGCCGTATTTTATTCCATATATAGGATATTGGCAGCTGATGAATGCGGTGGACAAATATGTTATTTACGATGATGTAAATTATATCAACAGAGGCTGGGTAAATCGAAATCGAATTTTATTGAATGGACGGCCCGGATATATAACACTTCCACTGGCAGGAGCAAGTCAAAATAAAAAAATCAATGAAATAGAAATAGATGATACATCCAGATTATTAAAAAAAAATTTGAAAACGATTGAATGTACATATAGAAGGGCTCCCTATTATCAGGAAACGATGTGTTTAGCAGAAAAAATTTTTAATAATCGTAAAAAAAATTTGGTTTCTTATATAGAAGATTCCTTTTGTCTTATTTGTAATTATCTTGACATAAGGACAGAGTTCATACGTTCTTCATCTATAAATAAAAATTGCAGTTTAAAGGGCCAGGAAAAAATTTTGGAAATTTGTACATTACTGGGAGCGGACGAATATTATAATCCGATTGGCGGTAAAAAGTTATACTGCCCAAGCGAATTTCAAAAAAGAGGAGTAAAGCTGCAATTTTTAGCTTCAAATCCTGTCGTGTATAAGCAATTTGATAATGAATTTCAGCAGGAGCTTTCTATTTTGGATGTTATGATGTTCAATTCAAAAGAAGAAATCAAGGGCTTTTTGAAACAATATACGTTGTAAAAGAACCTTGGCAGAAATAAAACTTTCGTTGGAGGTGATGCGATGGAACAGGATTTAGATGTATATAAAGAAAGCAATATTTATGAATATGACAATAATATTATGATGCATTATTACCCTCAAAGGGTTATAAGCCTGACAAACAGCAGAAATACTTGTTTGGAATTAGGGATTGGACATGGATATACAACAGAAATATTTTCTCGGTATTTTTGCAGACATATTGCTTTAGATGGGGACAGAGGCATTATCAGCAGGTTCAAGGAAAAATTTCCTGATGTAAAAACAGAAATTATAGAGACATATTTTGAAGCATGGGATACAGAGGAAGCGTTTGATCTCATTATTATGGGATTTGTCCTGGAACACGTAGAAGATCCTCAAGCAATATTAAATAAATATAAAGAGTTATTAAAAGAAAATGGAAGAATTTTTATTACAGTACCGAATGCGGAGGCCTTAAATCGGCGTGTCGGGAAAGAAGCAGGGCTGCTGCAGGCCTTGGATGCACTTTCGGATCATGATAAAAGGCTTGGGCATAAAAGATATTATACATTGAAAAACATACTTGAGGAGTGCAGGAATGCAGGTCTTAAGGTGGTAAGACAAGAAGGAATTTTTTTAAAGCCTTTGACAACAAAGCAGATGTTAAAAATGGAGTTTTCGGAGGAAGTTATCAAAGGATTTCTGGCAGTGGGCAGAGAGTATCCAGAACTCTCTTTGGGAATTCTTTTGGAAGCTGTAAGGGATAATTATAAAACGTAAGCATGAAATTAGAGTGAAGAAAATGAGAAAAAGAGAAGATTATTTACGTGAAATGCTCAAAATACGCTGCTTTGAAGAAGCGCTGCTGCAATTGTTTAGTGAGAACAGATTATTTGGAACTACACATACCTGTATTGGCCAGGAAGCTATAGCAGTAGCAGCAATGGAGCACATAACAGAAACAGATATTGTTTTCAGTAATCACCGTTGTCATGGACATTTTATTGCTTATAGCCATAGGCCTGAAATGCTGCTGCGTGAAATTATGGGGAAGGTTGGCGGTATGTGCGGCGGAAGGGGAGGAAGCCAGCATATCCACTATCAAAATTTTTATTCAAACGGGATTCAAGGAGGAATTGTGCCAAATGCGGTAGGAATGGCATGGGCAGAAAAGATCAAAAAGACAGATAATATTGCCGTTGTTTTTTTGGGAGACGGCACTTTAGGACAGGGAATCGTATATGAGAGCTTAAATATTGCCTCCTTAAAACAAATTCCGGTATTGTTTGTTGTAGAAGAAAATGGATATGCAATGTCTACCAGTACAAAAGACGGTGTGGGAGGAAGCATTGTACAAAGGGGAGAAGCCTTTGGTATTAAAACGAATGAGGCAGACGGAAATGATGTAGAAGCATTAAGCAATACGTTTCGCAATGCGGTCAGCTATGTGAGGGGAGAGAAAAAGCCCTTTTTCCAGGTGGTTCATACATATAGGCTTGCGGCACACAGCAAGGGGGATGACAGCAGGTGTTATGAAGAAGTCGAAAGCCATAAAAAGAATGATCCGATTGTGCTGCTTAGAAATAAACTGCCGGAGAATGTCTTTGAGAGTATCCGAAAAGAAGCAAGGGAATTTATAGACGGAATCGTTGAAGAAGTATTAGGTGAAGCTTATGAGGAATTTCATTACTGCGAAAATCCTTTAAAAACAGAATTGGAACCGGACTTCTGTTATCCAAGGGGAGAACGGTACATTGATGATATAAATTCAGCATTGAATCATGTAATGGAGAAAAACGAGAAAGTAGTTCTTTTGGGAGAAGACATTAAAGATCCATATGGCGGAGCATTTAAAGCTACAAAGGGGTTGAGTGAAAAATATCCGGATCGAGTAATAAATATGCCTATCAGCGAAGGAGCGCTTGCCGGTATATCTGTGGGACTGGCTCTGAATGGGATTTACCCGATTTTCGAAATAATGTTTGGCGATTTTATCAGCCTTGCTTTTGATCAGCTTTTAAACCATGCGTCCAAATATGAGCAGATGTACAACGGAACCGTGAAGGTGCCGATGCTTTTGAGGACGCCGATGGGCGGAGGGAGAGGATACGGCCCTACTCACAGCCAGTCCCTTGAAAAATATATCGCAGGCATTCCGGGAATTTATGTTATTGCCTTATCTATACTGCACAATCCGGCAGAGGTTTATGAAAATGTGGTAAGCAGGGTTCAGGTTCCTGTCGTCATCATTGAAAATAAGGCACTGTATTCGCAGAGATGCCGGATAGATGAAAAAGGGAAGCTGGGGGATTTTTATTGCAGGCCTCTAAGATATGGAATTGCTCCATCCTTTTTATTAAGCCTTTCTAAGGATTACAAAGCAGATATTACCATTGTAACATACAGCGGAATGGTAGATGAAAGTATGCGCGCAGCAGAGGAGCTTATGATAGAGGATGAGATAGGAGTAAATATTTTTGTCTTGGGACAATTGGCAGCGTTACCTGCGGAGAATTTTATAGAGGTTAAGGAGACGATCGAAATGGTTCTTTCGGTAGAGGAGGGAACCGGAGCCTTAGGAATAGGTGCCGAGACGATAGCGCTGCTGCATGAGCTCAAGATTGGAAAGAAATATGCAAGAGTTACAGCGCCTGCCTGCGCAATACCAAACAGTATTCTGCAGGAAAAGAAAGTTCTGCCGGGTAAAAAGGAAATTATAGAAAAGGCAAAGGAGCTCTATTATGAAAGATGAAGCTATACGTATTCCTCGGATTGATATAAATGATGATTTTGTTATGGTGGGTCAGTGGCTGGTAGAAAATGGGGAATATGTAATGGAAAATCAACCTGTCGCTGTATTGGAAACCTCAAAAAAAACCGTAGAGATTCCGGCAGAAAGCGAAGGCTATCTATGCATCAAGGTTCAAGAAGGAGAAGAAAGAGAGGTAGGGGCAGAGATAGCATATATTTCAGAGAAAAAAACGCCGGCAGCGGAAAGTTTGAAGGCCTCAAGGAAAGACGAACGGAAAACACGGAGGTTTACGAAGAAAGCGGAAAAGTTATTGAAAGAGTATCCCGGCCTGGATATAACAAAGCTTCCGGAGCATGGAATTATCAGAGAACAGGACATTCTGGAACTGATTCCCAAACCGTATCAAATAGAAGAAACTTTGACAAATCATGTTTTGATTTATGGAAGAGGCGGATTTTGCAAATATGCAGTTGACATTATAAATCAAACCAGAGCATATCAGCTTGACGGGATTATAGAGTTTCATTATCCGGAAAATACGGAAATATACGGCATACCAGTAATCGGAAACGATGATGAACTGGAAAGTTTTTACAAGAATGGTTACCGTAAGATTTTTAATGCAGTAGGTTTTAGAGAGCAGAGCTCATATCGAAAGCCCCCATATGAAAAATTAAAGAAAATCGGGTATGAAATGATAAATTTAGTGGATTGTGGGGCAAGGATTTCTTCTACAGTTAAGATGGGCGAGGGCAATTTGATTTGTACAGGCGCTTGTATTGGTTCAGACAGCATATTAGGCAATAACATTATTGTAAATGTAAATGCAGCAATCAGCCATGATTGTATTATAAGCGACCATTGCCACATAGCGTCGGGAGCTGTTCTTGCCGGAGGAGTTACAATTGGAGAAAATTCACTGATTGGCCAGGGAGTGAGTGTATATATGGGAACAAAAATAGGAAGGAATGTTGTGATTTATAATGGGTGCAGCATAATGAAAGACATTCCTGATGGGACAGTGGTGAGAGAGTAGTACGGATGAGCTGTTAGAACTATTGTGTTGGAGTGAAACTCTTGGAAGGATTTTTATAAAGAGTTTGGATTTTATTGGGATGGGGATGGTTTGAGGAAGAGGTTGCTCAGAAAGGCAGGAGGATTTAAGTAAATGAGAGATCTTGAAATAAGATTTAATGCTGGAGTTGAATATAAAGGAAAAATTTTTGCGTCAGCAATCTATATTAATGGTTTATTTTCTATAGATTTAAATACACATATATTAACATATATTAAATGTTTTTCAAAAGAAATTCCTCAATATGCGATTCATAGAGCAGCATTTTTATATAAAAATGAAGCTTGGTTCATTCCTCAACATGGGCGGTACATTGCGATTGTTAATTTGGAAACACTGGAAATAGATTATTTGGAACCTCCTTATCAAAAAATTAATAAAAGTGCAATTACTAAAATTAATGCGGTTTATTATTCGGGCAGAATAATTGAAGAAAAGTATTTGTATTTAGTACCGACTAATATAGATGCTTTATTAGTAATTGATTTAGAATACAAAAAAATGTATCCATATTTTGATGTCACAACAGAGAATGAATTTTTTCTTTTTGGTGCATATGCAAAGGAATCTGTATATTTATTGTCTTATTCAGGAAATATTTTAAAGGAAGTGAATCTCAAAACAAATACTCAGAAGCAATATCCGTGGAAATATCCTTTTGAGGCATTTGCAGAAATAACGTGTTATAGAGATAAACTTTGGTTTAGTCCTATTCGTTCGGATTTTATTCTTTGTATGGATTTAGATACAAAAGAATGTGAAGAAATTCCAATGAAAGAATTATATGATTCAGGATGTATGTATGAACAATTACAAGTGTATAAAGATACGTTATTTTTTATACCATTTCAAGGCAACAGGATATTGAAATTGGAGACGGACACAAGACATTTGTCACAAAAAGTTTTATCACAGGAAATGTTAGAAAATGGGAGCAATGGATTTACAAAATTATATTCAGAAAACAATATGATTTTCGCCTCATTTCAAAAAGGATTTCTTTTACTTTATAGTTCTGCTGATGACAAATTTCAAAGAATTGATTTAAGAATAAATATAGATAAATTGATAGAAGAAATAGTGCAGGGTCAAAATGGAATAAATATAAAATTTGAGAATGTTATCCATAAGAATTTATACATTTGGGATGGATGTTATAAAGAAGCTTTTGTTGGAATAGGACATTATATAGATTTGAAGTTTTTATCAAATTGTTTAGAAAATGATAATCAAAAAGAATATGGGGAACAAATTTGGAGGTCAATACAGAAGTGATAAAGAAAATAGATTTATATAAAGAACCTTTGAAGATATTGGCTAGATTCGAGAATAAAGGATATACAGGAATGTCAGATTTTGAATTGGCTTTTTTATGTGGAGCAATAAAGGCATTTCGACCTAAAAAGATTGTTGAAGTTGGTGTTGCGGCTGGAGGAACAACAGCTGTAATTTTAAATTGCTTAAAATCTATAGGTTGTATTTGCGAGATATATTCGGTTGATGTATGTGAGCAATGCTATTTAGACATATCAAAAAAGACGGGATTTATAGCAGAGGAAATGTTAAAAGAGGAACTTATTGATACGGTTAAGCATGAATTTGTGTTAGGAAACACAATTGCAGCAGCTTTGGACAGAATTGGAGGAGATATTGATTTTGTCATATTGGACACAATGCATTCGCTTCCGGGCGAGCTATTAGATTTTATTTCGCTTTATCATTCTTTAGACAAAAAAGCAGTAGTTATTTTTCACGATATAGGTCAGTCACAATTAGGCATTGGAAATATAAATGGAGCTCCTTTCGAATATGCTAGTTTAGTTACTTTAGCGACAACAATGGGAGAAGAATTCATTTTACCAGATCATAGTAGAATAGCAGGCCTTTCTAATATTGGAGGTATGAGATTAAATAAAGAAATATTATGCAGTATAGATAATCTGTTTCTGGGATTATTTATTAATTGGAATTATATTCCAGATATTAGACATTTAGAGGAATATCGTCAAAGAATTAAAAAGGAATATGATGAGCAGTATTATCAAATGTTTGAGCAGGCTATAGAATGCAACATGTTTTCTTTATATAGAAGACAAGGTTTGGAAATACCTTTAAAAACAGTAAAGGATGAATTTGAAAATGTATTAAAAAAAGCAGAAAAAATATATATTTACGGAGCAGGAAAAATAGGCAGAGAGGTAGAGAAATATATAAGAAATTGTTTTGATGGAAAAAAGATAAGGGGTCATATTATTTCGGATAAAAAGATGAATACATGTGATGATGTAATTGAATTGTCTGAAATAGAAAATATGGATTGTTCTGTAATTATATTGGGTTTACATGAAAAATATCATTTAGAGGTGTTAAATAGTCTATATCAAAAAGGCCTTTCAAAATATGTATTTCCATACAATGGGATAGGATTTCGAGAATTAATGAAGGTGATTGAATATGAGAATAGATTTTATGGAAAATTTGAATTATATGAAAATGTTTATGGTTACGAACAGTCAATAAGAGAAGGTTACAGGTACTAAAGTAAAGTTTTAAAAGACAAAAATAATTTAAGAAATGGGTTAAATATAATGAAAAAGATTTGTGAAAGAGCATTGAATTGGATTCAAATCATAGATTATAACGGTACTGTAAGAATTTGTGGGTGGTTGAGTGACGGCATAATTGGGTCCTTATCTTGTCAAAGCATGAAGGAAATCTATCACGGTGAGCATGCTAATAAATTGAGACAAAAAATAATGAATGAAGATTATTCCTTATGTAACGTAGATGCATGCCCGTACCTTGCTATGGGAGATATAGAAAATCATATGGTTGAAATAGATGAAATTCCAGAATATCCGCAAGAGCTGTACCTAGCCTATGAGAATGTCTGCAACTATCACTGTATGAGTTGTACAGTACATGACATCATGCTGAAGAATCGTTCAGAAGACTTGGAAAGCGGCTATGACAAAATTGAGGCAGAATTAAAAAAGGCTTTGCCTTACGTAAAGCGCCTTGGAGCGAATGGATGTGGGGAACTCTTTGTAAGTAAAAGAATATTAAAGCTTTTATCAGAATGGAAGCCATTGGCCCCTGCAGAAGAGATATCGGTCAGCCTTGAGACAAACGGGGCTTTATTTGATGAAGAACATTGGAAACAGATTGAGAATCTTGGAAAGTATCATTTAAGTGTCGCCATTACAGTTATGAGTTTTGATGAATCTGCATATCAGCTGTTATCCGGCACAAAGCTGCCTATTTCGCAGATTGAAAAGAATCTGCATTTTGTAAAAAGGCTGCGAGAACAAGGCATAGTAAATTATTTTGAGATTGCGACAGTTGTACAGGAGCGGAATTTCAGAACTGTTCCGGAATTTGCAAGACGATGCGTAGAAGAATTTGGGGCGGATTATGTCCGGCTTCGTCCGTATGCGCCCTGGGGGAGCCAGGAACCGGAAGTAGAATGGTTTATGGATATCAGAAATCCGCGGCATCCTTACTACAATGAATATAAAGAAATGAAAAAAGATGAAATTTTCAAGCATCCCCGTGTTCATGATTGGAGCGGCGGACTGGACACTGTGAATGTAACAGGATTCCCGTATAAACTATCCTATTTTAAAGAACAAATAGTGACAGAAATATTATCCCATACAGATGAGATGATAAGGCGGATGGAGGAGTTTACAGACGGAAGTCCAATTGCAGTTTATGGATTGGGGATTGTTGGAAAAATATTAGTTGAACAATTTTGTAAAAAGGGTATGAAACCGGCTTATATATTGGATAAATATAAGCCGTGCTGTCAATTCAATGATGTCGATGTTTATGATTTGCAGGAGACGGAAGCCTTGGATAAAGAGGTTCATATTCTTGTAACGCCTTTGATGAAGCTGGAGGAAATTACAAATGACCTGAATGGATTGGAATATAAAGCAAATTTGATGCCCATTGAGAACTTATTGGGAAATAAGGATTTGATTGAAAGAATATTCAAGACTGTAAGGTGATTGTGCAAAAGCAAAAGGAACGGAAGAATGATATTTATGTAATTATTGTAAAAGGATATAGGCAGGTAGGATATGGAAATCAGCATTTTGTTGTTAACTTATAACCATGAAAGGCATGTTAGAAAAGCATTAGACAGCATTATCATGCAGGAAATAAATGTTCCATATGAGATTATTATATTGGATGATGCATCTACTGATGATACGCCCAAGATATTGTGGGAATATAAAAAGAAGCATCCAGAGAAAATCCGTTTATATATAAGAAAAATGAACAGCGGACATCCCACAAAAAACGGGTATTTTTTGTTTTCAAAAGCGAAAGGAAACTATTTTGCCACCATAGAGGGTGATGATTACTGGACAGATAAACAGAAGATTCAAAAGCAGTATGATTTTTTAGAGAGGCATAAAGAGTATTCTGCATGTGTGACGGATTTGACGGTTGTAAATGAACAAGGCGCTGAAATAGAAATGGAGGTTTATAAAAAGAAAGATAATCACGTTTATACCTTGGAGGATTTTCGCTCTCTAAGTGAACCAGGGATGACAATTACTTTATTTGCAAGGAATTATTTTGATAAAGATGCCTATCGGATTATTTACCAGGCGGACAAAATGATGGGTGATATAACGAGCTATATGCTGATGCTGCTAAAAGGAGATATTTATCAGCTTGATGAGAAGACAGCAGCTTACAGGTATGTATGCAAGGCAGGCGAAAGCAACTTTAATTCGATACATTTCAGCAATAAATACAGAAATTATATCCAGACAAGGTACTGGATAAAACTTGAAAACTATATGCGGCAGTATCAGAAGGATTTTGAATTTTTGCCTATGAGCGGTGTAATTAAAAATACTGCCCTTCAATATCCGATAATGCCTGTGCTGCATCTGCTTATGCAGTCAGAGAACAGAGGAAAATATATAGTTCAGTATTTCATATACAAATTTTTGCTGGACAGCGATTACCTGCTGGAAAAGACAGAGAAATGTGCAGGTCAAAATTGGAGAAAATTCTTAAAAAGAAAAAAACCAATTGTACTTTTTGGGGCAGGGGCGGCAGCAGAAGAATATATGGATAAATATGCGTGGAAGGGCAACATTTTTTTTCTGGTTGATAACAGTGAAAAAAAACAGAATACATCCATGAAAGGCTATCTGGTTAAGAAACCGGAAGAAGTTTTGAAATATAAGAATAAAGTGGATGTTTTGATTACAAATAAGGACCATGAAAAAGAAATTGGAAAGCAGCTTCTAAAAATGGGTATAAATAATTATTATTCTTATTGTTCTATGCAGTCAGCCAGGCTAAGGAATAAACTCGCAAGAAAACTGCTTGGTTATTATGACAAAAGGGTTGTATAGGAAAATATGGTAGGAGAAAGGTAAAAGATGAATTTTTTTGAGTATGCTCATAACAGCCAGTACCCAAGAGATTATTATTACAGGCCCTCAGAAGATTATCCAGAATATCCTTTTAAAAAATATGGATTATCGGAGACAAACAATGATGTGTATCGGATGATTCGCAGCTTGTTTTACGAATTAGGTCTGGATAAGGAGCATTATGGACAATCTGACTGGAATCCCTTGGGGACTTATATAACACCAGGAGATACTGTTTTGATTAAGCCAAATCTGGTATACCACCATAACCATAAAAACTTTCCGGATCATAATGGACTGGAATGCATGGTGACACATCCTTCGGTAATTCGTTGTGTTTTAGACTACATTATGATCGCATTAAAGGGAGAGGGAAAGATTATTATCGGCGACGCTCCAGTACAGGAATGCATTTTTGAACGTTTGCTGGATGTGGGGGGATATAGGAGAATTGAAAAGTTTTACAGCCAGGCAGAAGGACTGCCTTGTGAGGTTCGGTTTGTAGATTTCCGGCATTCTATTATGAAGGTTTACGATGAAATTCACAGCCAGCAGATTCGGAAACAAACAGAATTTGGCTATAAAGTGGTGAATATAGGAGAAGAATCCTTTTTTTACGGAAAAGAATCAAAAAGGCTGAGGATTACGAATTTTGATTCAAAGGAAACCATAGAGGGACATACAGGAAAGGTACAGCAATATTGTATCAGCGACGCCTGCCTGCAGGCGGATGTAATTGTAAATCTGCCTAAACCTAAAACGCATCGCCTGGCAGGTATGACCGGGGCTTTAAAAAATATGATTGGAATATCTGCAAGAAAGGAGTATCTGCCTCATTATACAATGGGGGCGCAGGAAGAAGGGGGAGATGCATATCCCTATCAGGATGAGGCAAGAGAGCAGCAGTATAAACTGTTTGATATAAGAAATCAATATTATAAAGAGGGAAATGAATTAAAAGCCTTGGAAATAACAAAGGAGGCATGGGCTTTAGAGAAATATAAAAAAACGGTAAACAACGGGATTGATTTTGGAGCATGGAAGGGAAATGACACCATTTGGAGAACGGTATTAGATATGAATCATGCAATATTCTATACAAATCGAAGCGGTGAAATGAAAGAACGTGTTCAAAGAAAGATGATTACGATTGGAGATATGATCGTATGCGGCGATGATGAAGGACCGTTAACACCTGATTATAAAGAAGTAGGAGGGATTCTTTTTGCAGATGATCCCGTTGAGTTTGATTTGTTTTTGTGCCAGCTGATGGGATTTGAATATACGAGGGTTCCGGTGCTGTATAATGCCTTGGCAAAGAGGGAAAAGCAGCAGGTATTCCGTTCCAATGACAGACGCTTTTGCGGAGAGAAAATTGATAAGAAAAATAGTTTTGCATTTGCACCGCAGAAAGGATGGAGAGGGTTTATTGAACGAGATGATTGATTTAAAACAACGGATAGATTTACTGCGTTATAATAAACAGCTTTTGTTCAGATGGATTAGAAGAATCCAAGTGGGAAACCCGATAGACACTTTTTTCAGGGAAAACCGTCTGGAGCATGCTGCGTTGTATTATTGGAATGAAATGAGTGAACTTTTGTATTATGAATTGAAAAAAGCAGGCATTTGTGTGGCAGGAGTTATTGATGAGCGTAAGGATTTGAAGCTCCCTCTGCCTGTCTATTCAAAAGCGGAAGAATTGCCTGATGTGGATGCAATCGTAATCTGCACTGCGCTGGACAGTGCGAAAATCGAAGAAGAGTTGAGAAAACAAAAAAACTGTTTGATTTTTACATTGGATGATTTGCTGTAAAAGAAAGGCTTGTTCTCGGAGGGCTTATGTACGATTATAAAATGTCTCTGGATTATATGATAAAAAAAGCCCGAAAAGCTCAGAGGGTTATTATAGTGGGGGCCTCAAGGTCAGGAAAACAATTAATGAGGTATCTTCAGAATGAAAAGATTGATATAGAAGCTTTTTATGATAATAACAAGGAACTTTGCGGGAAAGATATAGAAGGAATAAAAATTATAAATCCCAAGAACCTGAAAGGCATCGTCAAAAAGGCATTCTATATAATTGCCAGTGTAAATTATAAAGATGAATTGGAAAGACAATTGCATGAAATGGGTATACAGGAGGAGGAAATTGCAATATTTTACCCTGAAAAAAGCTATCAATATTATTCTGATCTAGAAGAAGCGTATTATGGGGCGGAAATCCAGGATATGTATTATCGGCGGTTCGGCCATTACCTGAACTTGGAGAATCCCTCTACATATAATGAAAAGATTAACTGGCAGAAAATTTATGACAAGGATGAGAGAAAAACCAGACTTGCAGATAAATATTTAGTAAGAGAATGGGTGAAAGAAACAATAGGGGCCAAGTATCTCACACATTTGTATGGAGCATGGGACAAAGCGAAGGATATAGATTTTTCTCTTTTACCTGAAAGCTGTGTTTTTAAATTAAATCATGGAGCCGGCTGGAATATTATAGTAAACGGCGGCGGGATGGATAAGGAGCGGATTTGTGAAAAATTGGATGTGTGGAGAAAACTGAATTTTGCGTATTTTTCTTTGGAAATGCATTATAAAAATATCAAACCCAAGATAATCTGCGAAGAATATATGGAAAATACCCACGGTGAATTATATGACTATAAGGTGTTTTGTTTTCATGGAGAACCCAAATATATTATGTTTCTGGCAGACAGACTTACATCGGGGTTAAAAATGGCTTTTTATGATACAGAATGGAAGAAAATGCCTTTTGTTTATTCATATCCAATGTATGAGAAGGAAGTGCCCAGGCCCGGCAGCCTGGAAGAAATGCTGGAAATGAGCCGCAGGCTGAGCAAAGGATTTTCACATGTGCGTGTAGATTGGTACAGCCTTCCTCCGGACAGGCTCGTGTTTGGCGAGATGACATTTACATCTTATTCAGGCTTTTGTGAATGGAATCCAAAAGAATACGATCAGATATTAGGGGATTTGATTTAGGAGCGTCAAGGAGAAGCGGCTATGAGTGCTATAAAAATAGATCAGGTAAAAATATCCATTATAATGCCGGTACATAATTCAGGAAAGTACTTGGAAGAGGCCTTAGAGACAATATTTAATCAGACTTTTCAAGAGTTTGAATTAATCTGTGTAGATGATGCGTCCAGCGATCCATTAACGATACATATATTGGAAGAATATCTGAAAGTATACAGAAATATGCAGGTAATTAAGCTTCAAAATAATCTTGGAGCGGGGGAAGCAAGGAATGCCGGATTTTTAAAAGCACAGGGAGAATATACAATTTTCCTGGATGCGGATGATTTATTTGCAGAAAATTTTCTGGAGGAAATGTATCAATGTATCAGCAGGAACCATGCGGATGTGTGCGTATGCGGATATCAAGTATTTTGTATGGAAAATACAAAGAAGCGCTTTGGCGGTAAATATCTTCCAGAAGAAGATAAAATTAATGGGAATGAAAGAGAGGACTGGCTGCTGAATATACCTACGTCAGCCTGGAATAAACTGTGCAGAACAGAGTTCTTGAGAAAATACAGCTTGTATTTTCAGCCGCTTGCATCCTGCAATGATGTGTTTTTTTCATGCATGGTTATGATAAAGGCGGTTAAGAGGTGCTGTGTGGAAGATCAGGCTTTGGTATTTTACCGCATGAATACAAAAACACAGATATCCTCAAACACGAATCCCCTGGATTTATATAAAGCTATAATTTTAGTAATAGAAAACACAGGCGATAATAACAATTTGCTGTTAAGACAGCTTAGCGTTCTTCTGGTAAGGAACGGATTGCAGGAGATAAATAAGTGCAGTTATGAGAATAATAACCGTCTGTTTTATGATTCGTTAAGCCGGTTTTTTACAAATCACGCAGTAAATTTTCAGAATAGGATGTTGAAGGTTTGCGTGGAAAGAGTACAGAAATTGCCTTATGACAGGAAATGGATTTCTGACTGCATGGATTTTTTATATCAGCTTAGACTGACGGCAGAAAAGCTGAAAAAAGATTCTGCCGGTGAGGAGAAGCTCTTTTTATGGGGATTGGGATATAGAGGTACTGTATTTCAACAAGTCTGTAATGAAGCGAATATTTACTTAAGGGGAGTTACAGACATAAAAAACTGTAATATAGGCGGCAGGACGGATTATGGAAACAGGATTTTCAGCACAGAAGACGTTTTAAAAAGCGGAGGGCTGATTATAGCATCCAATGAAACGATATATCAATATTTGTCAAAGAGGAATTTAAAACTATTAAATCTGGAAAATTATTTTCTCTTTTAAAAAAGATATATAAGCAAAATTTTAATAGAAAGGAAGCGGCAGAAGGTGTTATGAAAATAGCATATTTTTTGGATATACCTAAAGGCTTGGGGGGCGCCGGCAATGTTTTGTTAGAACAGGCGAAATTAATGAGCGCCCTCTATGAAGCGCTTGTAATCATTCCATGTAATGCAGATGGAGAGATAAATCCGGAATACGAGCGTCGTTGTAAAAAGGCACATATCAGATACAGAGGAATGGCTTATTCAACCGCATATATGATACAAAATATTGATTTGTTGAATAGCTGGAAAGCTATGAAAAGTATTCAAAAAATGGCGATTGAGGAGAAGGTAGATTTCTTTCACAGTGTACAGCTGAACATAGGAGCGGAACTGGCAGCTAGAGAACTGGGAATTCCGCATTTGATGAATGTTTATCAGTTAAGAAAAGAAGAATTTGTTTTGAAGTATATGGATATTTTTCCAAGATATCATTCATGTGATTCGCGGATGTATTGTGATGTTTGGGAGAAATACCTGGGAGCGGAAACCTGCTGTATCCGGCCTTCTGCAATACTGCCCTATATTGAGAAAAAAAGAAAGTCCCGGACAGGCCTAAAGATATTAATGCTTGGCGGCTTTGCAAAACGAAAAAATCAAATGACAGCGATTAAGGCAGTTGAGAAATGTAATTATGATGGTTTCAAGATAGAACTTACTATAGCGGGAGATGTGAATAGTCAATACGGTCAAAAATGTAAAGACTATATAAAAGAAAGAAAATTAAATGAATTGATTCATATTGTTGGATTTCAGACAGATATCATACCGCTTTTGAGAAGCAATGACTGTTATTTATGTGCCAGTACAGAGGAGTCTTTTCCAAGCTCTATTGTGGAAGCCATGACATATGATTTGACAATTCTTTCCACGCCTGTTGCAGGCGTGCCGGAGCTTCTGAAGGATGAAGTAAATGCGTATCTAAGCAGTGGATATGAAGCAAAGGATATAGCAGACTGTATCAGAAGATGCTTTTATGCATACCAAGATGGAAGCATCAAAGCTATCCATAAGCAGGCAGAAGCATTATGGAATGAGAATTTTTCTGTCCCTGTCGTGACAAGGCAATTAGATGAATATTATCACCATATTTTAAGTGATTTTACTAAGTGTCCAAAGAGACGCTTCGAAGATAAGATATCCGGAAGTACTGTAAAACAGGTATATATGAGGTTAACGCATGTGGGAATAGAGGATGAATATATTTTGTCAAAATGCTGCTATTATGCATGCCTTGGTGAAATTTTAAAATGTGGAAAAGCATACATATGGGGAGCGGGAAAATATGGAAAGTATGCGAAACAGCTTTTGGAAGCAGTGCTTCAGGGGATAGAAATCATAGCATATATAGACCGAATAAAAACAGGTAATTATCTCGGTATTCCCATTATTCATCCAGAACAGGCAGAGCTGCAGAAGGCTGATTATATTTTTATTGCATTTGAGCAGGGAAAAGAGCAGGCGATTGCAGATTTGGAAGAGAAAGGGTTTGGATATAACAGAGATATCTGGCTGCTTCCGTAATTAAGGCGGCATTGTACAAAAAAGAAAGAGTGCGGAAAATAAAATGTTAAAAATCACAGTTATTACGGTATGTTATAACGAGAAGCAAAAAATAAGAGAAACAATAGAAAGTGTATGCCGTCAAACGTATCCGGATATGGAATATTTAATTATAGACGGCGCGTCAACAGACGGAACATTCGATATTATACAAGAATATAAAGACTATGAGAATATTCGTATTTTCAGTGAAAGGGATTTTGGAATATATAATGCAATGAATCGGGGAACTGCCCGAGCAAGGGGAGACTATATATTTTTTCTCAATGTAGGCGATACTTTTTATAATGACCATGTTCTGGAAGACGTCTGTTTGTATCTGAAAGAAGATAAGGAGGCAATACACTATGGAAAAGTTTGCCTGGTTTTTCCGGATGGCTCAAAATCCATAGAGGATTTTTCTCAATGGGAGGGGAGCCTGGAGGGAAAAGTACTGGATGGCTTTATGCCATGTCATCAAAGTATTTTTGCACCAAGAAGGCTGCTGGCTGATCATTATTTTAGAGAAACGTATAAAATCAGGGCAGATTATGAATGGCTTGTCTATTCCTTAAGCAAGGGAAGTTTATGTAAGAGCATGCCTGTAGTGATTAGTTATTATGATACTTCGGGAGTAAGCGGTAAGTATAGAAACCGTGGATTGAGCCTGTGGGAAGAAGAACAAATTCTTCAAGAGTATGAAAAACGTTTTGAGTGTTGTACAAGTTTATCTGAGCAGAGACGGGATGCGCTTAAGTGGAAAAATTTGTCCCAAAAGCATCTTTTTATGTTTCAGCTTATGAATCAATGGATGGCACTGAAACAGAAGCAGCGCTGTATAGGTAAATATTTACGGGAAAGAAATTATAATCATATTGCAATTTATGGAATGGGATATATAGGGCAGAGATTATATGACGAATTAGAGAAAGAGGTTGATGTCAGATATGCCATTGACCAGAAAAGGAACGATACCTATGCAGATTTAAAGATATATTTACCGGGTGACAATCTGGAAACCGTTGATGCAGTAATCGTAACAGCTATAATGTGCTTTGATGAAATAAAAACAAGTCTTTGCAAAAAGGTAAAATGTCCAATTGTGGCATTGGAAGATATAATCTATGAAATGACAACGGAAGAAAAAGGGTGATTCTTTTATACCTTACCGGGTGAAGCACATTCATCCTGAAGGGATATGTGCTTATGGGGTATCCATAGGGTATAGACTGGGAGATTTTGTTGTGAGAGAAGTCCAATACAGACACATTGATGAGATTGTAAATGGTTACAATAAAATAATAGCCTGGGGAGCAGGAGGCTATTTTGATTATTATCATAAGATATTGACAGATCGCCTATCTTATATTGTAGATAAGGACAGTACAAAGACAGGCACAGAAAAGTATGGTCTAATTACATATTTACCTGAAAAGCTAAAGGAAGAAAATCCGGAAACCTGCCTTATTGTAATCTTTTGTAAGGCATATGAGGAAGTAGCCTCTGATATTGAAAAATATGGTAATTTTGACGCACTGGATATTGTTAATTATCAGCTGCTGCATGGACTAAGATTGGAGAGTAGAGAGCTTACCTTTGAAGCTGATAGAGCAGATTTGGTTTTAATATGTGTTGGAGCTGAGATGCTTTGGGAGGTAAATGGTGCAAATAAATTTATTATGCACCAAAATAGCGTACTATATAAAGAGGGATTTCATACCGTAGAGATTGCGCCGGTTTCATATTATACGAAGAAGTCGGAGAAAAAATGCTATTTGGCTGTGCGCTATGACGAGGCTTTTTGTGGGATTGTAAGTCTGGAAGAATTTCTGCAAAGAAACAAAGAGTTTCAAGGGGTAATTATTCATAGCTTGTACCGGGAGCCCTGGGTGTTGGAAGGGTTGTTGAGCCAGATTTCTGTGAGAAGTAACATTTTATATTATCTCCATGATTTTTATGTCATCTGTAAAAATCGTTTTTTGTATCATAAGGGAAAGACTTGTCTGGATAAAATGCAAAATTTTCATTGCAGACATTGTGAAAATAAAAGGATACAAGAAAAGAATGCGGCATTTCATAAAAGGCTTTTTGAAACATTTTCCATTATTTTGATAGCGCCGTCCCAATCAACAAAAAGAATTGCGGAGAAATTTTTTAAAGGGATACAAATTGATATAGTACCTCATTTAGATTATAAATTTGAGGAATATGCCAAAGGTGTTAAAAAGGTGGCCAATATTGCTTATATAGGATCTGCAAGCGATATAAAAGGATGGGAGGAATTCTGTGAATTGAAGAGAATCCTAAAGGGCAGATATCGCTTTTTCTGTCTTGGGAAATGTGACAAAAATTTGCGGACAGAGGGGATTACTTATATTGATATTGGAAAAGACAGTATTCCGATGGTGGATGGATTAAAAGAAAATAGCATTGATATTGCATATATTGGTTCTATATGGCCAGAAACGTACTCTTATACATATCATGAGGCCTTTGAAGCTGGATGCTTCGTGATAGCTTTTGATACAAGCGGAAATGTAGCAGATCAGATTGAAAAAAATAAGAATGGAAAAGTATTTTTGACAGTACAGAAAATGGCGGAGTGGCTGGGAAATAAGGAAGAAGTTGGAAGAATTGTAAATGAAGCAAATATATGCATTAAAAATGTTAAAGGGGACAAGAGCTTTGTAAATTATTTTCAAAAGAGATAAGAGGATAAGGTCTTTGATCTTTAAAAGAAGGAGGCTTTATATTGAGAAGATTATGCGTCTATTTGCTCTACGACAGACAAAGCATCATAGATGACTATATTGGTTACTTTCTTGGCAGCATGCGTCCTTTGGCGGATACCATTGCAGTAGTGTGCAACATGCCTCAAATCAGGAAAGGGCTTCATAACCTTGCTGATTATGCAGATCATATTTTTTATCGGGAGAATAAGGGCTTAGATGCCGGAGGCTTTAAAGACGCGTTATGCACGTTTTTGGGCTGGGAGAAGATCAGGGAATACGACGAGCTTATCTTGGCCAATGATTCCTTCTACGGCCCTTTTGAGGATATCAAAAAGATTTTTACGGAAATGGAATCCCGATCTCTGGATTTCTGGGGACTGATGAAACGGGGGCCGGGAGAGTATGGGACGACAGGGAAGGATCCGGAGCATATTTTGTCCTTCTTTTGTGTATTTCAGTCACCATTGCTGCACAGTGAAGAGTTTCGTTCCTATTGGGAAGCTATGCCCTATTACAGAGACTATATGTCTGCGGTCAAGGAGTATGAACGCCGGCTCACCAGCCATTTTGCAGCTCTTGGATACACCTATGATGCTTATGCAGATACAGCCCCCAATGAGACCCGGAACCGGAAGAATCAGTTTTTTCAATGTGATTATCTGTCCTATGAGATGTTGTCAAAAAGGAAGTTTCCTTTCTTAAAGCGGAAGCAGATGGCTTATAACACGCTTTATGCACAGACCCAGGAGAATCCGATCTTAAGCCTTACATACATTGAGCAGAATACGGATTATGATGTAAATCTCATTTGGAAAAATCTGATTCGGACCCAGAATCATACAGAGCTGCAGAGAAGTCTGGGACTGCAGTATATTTTGGAGGATGCAGAAGTGAAAAAGCATTCCAGGGTACTGCTTTGTGTCCGCACAGAATGGAAGAATGCGGCGGATATGGTATGCGAATACCTGGAGAAGGTAAGAGACACATGTGAGATTTGGATCATTTCCGGCAGCGAGGGTGTGGCAGGCAGCTATCGGGCTCAGGGATTCGAAGCCCTTGTCTCTCAAAAGACAGATATTGAAATTTTACAGGAGATTGACACAGAGCGGTATTCCTATATCTGCCTGATTCATGATACGGATGTATCCTCCGATCAGCTTCCAAGCTGTACCGGAAAATCCTACTTCTTTAATATATGGGAAAATCTGATACGGAACGCTTCATATGTAAGTGCGGTTGCGAAGCTTTTGGAAGAAAAGCCTTATATAGGAATGCTGTTGCATCCGGTTCCGGTTTTCAGCATTTTTACAGGAAAATTGGGCTTTGAATGGAGAGAGCATTGGGATGAGGTTCAAAAGGATGTGGAAGAGCTCGGCCTGGAGGCAGTTTTGAGCCGCCGGATTCCTCCCGTTCATATTACGGACAATTTCTGGATCAAGGCAGAAGTGATACAGGCATGGAAGGAGAGGTTTCCTGCCCTTGGCAAGGCGGATAAAATGACAAAAAAGAACATTCGGTATCTTTGGACCTATCTGGTTCAGGATGCCGGCAGGTTAACTGGAATTGTAGAGAGCGCCTTCTATGCTTCCTTAAATGAGCCCAATTACCAATACTACCTGCGGACATTTTTAGAATGGTTTACCCAAAGATACGGCCCTCATGGTTATCTCCATGAATTTGAGGAAATCTTTCATGTGCAGGAAGCAGTGGACGTATGCAGGGAAAAGCATGAAAAATGGTATGTTTACGGAACAGGAGAAATCGCAGAGAAATGCTTCCGATGGCTCAAAGATGCAGATGGATTTGTGGTTTCGGATGGGCAGCCGAAAAAGCAGGAGTTTCATGGAAAGCCGGTGCTGTATCTGTCGGAGCTTGTGGAGGAGGATGTGGGAATCGTTCTCTGTCTGAGCAGTGAAAATCAGGAGCCCGTTGCGGAGCTGCTGGAAGAAAAGGGCAGGAAGAATTACTATCCCATTTACTGAATGCAGGGGAAATAGTTAACCGAAAAAGAATTCGTACACAAACAGAGCAAAGGAGAACCAGTTTTGAACATAGCAGTTATCTTTGCAGGCGGCTCAGGAAAGCGGATGCATTCCAAGGACAGGCCCAAGCAGTTTTTGTTGGTTCATGGGAAGCCGATCATCGTACATACCATAGAGCTTTTTCAATACCATCCGGAGATTGGCGGAATTGTTGTAGCCTGTCTGGAGGAATGGATTCCCTATATGGAGGAGATGCAATACCGGTATCGTCTGGATAAAATCGGGAAGATTGTTCCAGGAGGGCCCACAGGCCAGCTTTCCATCTACAATGGGGTGAAGGCTGCAGCAGAGCTTTATGGGACAGAAGAGAACATTGTCTTAATCCATGACGGCGTGCGTCCGCTGATTACGGACAGAGTGATTAGCGATAACATTGCAGGAGTCAGGGAGTACGGTTCTGCAGTCACCTGCTCCGCTGCCCAGGAGACTTTTGTGCTCATAGATGACGACAATAACATCCAGGAGGTAGAGAGCAGAAAGCATTCCCGTCTTGCAAAGGCGCCGGAGAGCTTTTGGCTGAGCGAGCTGCTTGCGGCGGAGGAGCAGGCGCTCAAGGACGGATATACGGATATGATTGATTCCTGTACCCTGATGAGGGCCTACGGGAAAAAGATGCATGTGGTGGAGTGTTCTTACGAAAACATTAAGATTACTACGCCCGATGATTTTCATATGTTTCGGGCATTGTATGATGCAAGGGAGAACCGGCAGCTGTCCTAGAGCATATTTGAGAAAAGAGGTGGGAAAAGGAAAGATGAACCAGATTCTATTAGAAGATATGGAATATATCCGTAAACGGATCAACCATTCCTGTATAGATGGAAGTACCGTACTGGTTTCAGGAGCAACCGGATTGATTGGAAAGTATCTGGTGCGTTTTCTGGCCCGATATTGCAGCTGCAGGGTAATTGCGGTTGTCCGGGAGAAGGAAAGGGCGCAGCGCTTTTTCGGAGACCTGGAGCAGCAGATAGAATATATCTGCTCCGATATCACAGAGCTTAAGGCGGAAGACCGGTCGGTAGATTATATGATCCATGGAGCAAGTATTACTTCAAGCAGGAGTTTTCTTACACAGCCGGCAGAGGTGATCTATACGTCAGTGGAAGGGACACGCCGGATGCTGGAGTATGCCAGAAAAAATCCCCTCAAGGGATTTGTATATCTTTCTACGATGGAGGTATACGGGGCTCCGGAAACAGAGGAAAAAATCTGCGAGTGGAACGGAACCAACTTAAATCCCATGTCTGTGCGCAGCTCCTATCCGGAGAGCAAACGGCTGTGTGAAAGCCTGTGCAGCGCATATTGTTCCGAATATGACATTCCGGCGCGTGTCGTGCGTCTGACCCAGACCTTTGGCCCTGGGGTGGAATACGGGGATCCCCGGGTGTTTGCCGAGTTTGCCCGGTGCGCCATTGAGGGAAAGGACATTGTCCTGCATACAAAGGGAGACACCAGGCGCAGTTATCTGTATTTGGCGGACGCCTGTACGGCGATCCTGACGGCACTGACCGAGGGAGCTTCCGGGGAAGCTTACAATGCAGCCAATGAATCCACTTATTGCAGTATCCTGCAGATGGCCGAGCTGGTTGCAAAACAGAATGCAAAAGGGAGGATTCAGGTAAGGGTAGAGCCGGATGACGAGCTTCAGGAGAAGCTGGGGTATGCGCCGGTACTGAAAATGAACCTGGATACGGCAAAGCTGCAAAAGATTGGCTGGAAACCGGAGATCGGCCTTTCGGATATATTTGAACGGATGATAGCCTGTATGTAAAACAGAAGTAGAAAGGAAGCATATGGAATCTGCGTATTTAAAAAAGCTGTCAGAATTTCTGCAAACCTGCCGGTATGTGCTGCTGTATGGAGCAGGGGGCGTTACGGGGGATCTTCTGTGTCTTCTGGATCCTTATCTGTGTAAAGAAAAAATCTGTATTGTGGTATCGGATCAAAAGGAGAATCAAAGTGTTTTAAAGGGATATCCGGTAAAAAAAATATCAGAGTTCTGCAGCATGCAAAAAGAGGTGTATGTCATTATATCGGCAGCGCCCCGATACGTGGGTCAGATGGAAGAAAGCTTGAAGGCCCAGGGATTTCTCCATTACTGTACGGCTTCGTATCTGGTGGATCGGATATATGAAGAAATATGGAAAACGCCGATTAAGAAGAACAAGATTGTTCTTGGGAACGGGGATGCATATGGCTTTGGGGGAAACCCGAAATATATTGCTTTGGAACTGATGAAAAGTGAAAAAAAGCTGGATTTGGTATGGATAACCGGGGATGGTGATCCGGGACTGCCAAAAGGAATCCGCAGAGTTTCCTATGGGACCTATGAACACTATTATGAGCTTGGGACTGCTCAGATATGGGTGGACAATCAGCATAAAAACTTCCACACGAGAAAAAGGAACGGGCAGATTTATATACAGACATGGCATGGGGGAGGGCCGCTGAAAAAGATTGAGTTTGACGCAGAGGGATTATCAGACACGTACCTGGATCTGTGTGAAAGGAATTCCGAAATGGAAGATCTGCTCATATCTCCGTCAGAATTTAACAGCAGCTTATACCGGAGGGCCTTCCATTATCAGGGAGAGATTCTGGAGTGCGGATACCCCAGAAATGATTTGTTCTGGGAGAGCCGGGAGCGCCAAGTGAGAATCAAGAAGCTTTTTGGTGTAAAGCCCCAGGAAGGAATTCTTTTGTTTGCTCCTACGTATCGGGAGTTTGCAGTAAAAAAAGAGGATATCCTGGATTTAATACGGGTACAAAAGGCTTTGGAGCGCAGGTTTGGGAGAGCTTACCGGGTGTTTGTAAGGTTTCATCCTTTTGATAAGGAGCCGGAAAAGAAGTATACCTGGCACGGAGAATGGACGAATGTGACGGCCTGCCATGACGTGCAGGAGCTGCTTGTGGCTGCGGACATTCTGATTACAGACTATTCCTCAATTATGTGGGATTTTTCTCTTCAAAGGAAGCCTGTCTTTTTATTTCATCCGGATCTGGACCGCTATGAAAAGGAGCGAGGATATTATCTGCCTTTTAAAAGCATGCCATACATGGAAGTGTTCAGCAATGAAGAAATATGTCAAAAAATAGAGGAATTTCAGGAAGGGCGCTATCAGGAAGCACTGTCCCGGTTCCTGCAGGATTATGGAAGCTTTGACAGGGGAACGGCATCCAAAGCAGTTACAGAGCGTATTTTAAAAATCATAGAGGAATAAAAGAGCATGAAGAAAAATCCAAGATATATGCACTGGCAGATTGCCTACCGGACTTCCGAAGAGGAACCCTTCCGCTTGGTGGAGAACCCTGGATACGCCTGGGCTGCAGACCCTTTTTTAGTGGAATATCAGGGCAGGATCTATTTATTTGCAGAGCTGTTCCTTTTCCGCTCGGAGCGGAATGGCGTTATAGGCTGCTGCGTTTATGAAAACGGCCGGTTTGGAACATGGCAGATCGCTATGGACGAGCACTGGCATCTTTCTTATCCAAATGTGTATACAAAGGACGGCGGCCTCTTTCTATGCCCGGAGTCCTGGCAGAAAAATGAAGTGGGAATCTACAGACTCCTAGAATTTCCCGATAAATGGGAGCAGACAGACTGTCTATTCCGAAACGTTCACTACGTAGACACCACATTTTTAGAAGAGAAAGGGGAACGCTATATTTTTACCTTTGCTCCGACATTTTCCGGGGATGAGGGGAAGCTTCTTCTGATTAAGGAGCAGGGGGACAAAAGCCTGACAAAGCCCCTTATTCTGACAGAAGATAAGAGCCTGGCCCGGCCGGGGGGAAACATCCTAAGAGAGGACGGAAAGCTTTACCGGGTATCCCAGAACTGTCAGAATTCTTACGGGGAGGGCCTGGTATTCAGTGAGATTGACGCCTTATGGCCGAAGTATCGGGAGCATGTGGTAAAGCGGATTGGCCCAAAGGATCTGAGGATTGAGGCAGAGCAGGAGATTTTGGGGGTTCATACGTATAACAGGTGTGGAGAGCTTGAGGTCATTGATGTGAAATACTTCGCCCCCTCTTTTTCGGAATACCGGGCAGCCAAAAGAACCCGTAAGGTTTTTCTGAATAAATATGACTAGTGCAGCGATGTACGAGAGTGATAAGGATGTGAGAGGACAGATATGGATATGAAACAAAAAGAAAAGGTTCTTCTTTTTGGAAGAGGGATGGTATATCAGCGGAAGAAAGAAGCGCTTTTTAAGCAGTATGAACCGGCGGCATTTTTGGATAACGCAGTACAGCCCGGGAAAGAACTGGTGACAGATGAAGAAACAGGCGCTCCGGTGATTCACCCGTCGGATATTGGCCGTTATCCCGGGTATCCGGTGATTTTGCTGTCCTATGCTCTGGGAGACATGTATGGACAGCTTTTAAGCTTAGGGATATCGGAAGAACGGATTCTTCTGGGACCGGCTTTGGAGCCCTATAATACCTTTGAAAAGCTGCTGTTTGAAAATGGGGGACGGCTGGTTTTCAGGAACGCAAAGATTTGCTATGTGAATGAGAAGCAGGGGCTTTGTATCCAAACAAATCCATCCGATTTGGAGGACTTGAAACAGGAGCTTTTGGTCAGTTCCAAGTATCCCGATGCGCAGGGCCTTTTAAAGGAACTTCCGTTATATCCTCTGGACGATGCCTATGGCATGAACCGGGGAACTCCGGTTGACCGGTATTATATAGAACAGTTTTTGGAGGCCCAAAGGGAATACATTCACGGAACTGTGATGGAGATCGGCGATCGGTCCTACACCCAAAGATTTGGGGGAGAACGAGTGACGGATTCCATTGTTCTTCATGTGGCCAGGGAGGACTTAAAGAATCGTCAGATAAAGGGGAATTTTGCCACAGGAGAGGGTTTGACAGAGGAGAGCATTGACTGCCTGATTTGTACCCAGACGCTGCCCTTTATTTATGATCTTCGTTCTGCTGCGGACAATATGCTCCGGATTTTAAAAAAGGGCGGTACAGCACTGGTTACGGCAGCCGGGATCTCACAGATTATCCAATACGAAAGAATCCATTACGGCCACTACTGGAGCTTTACGGAGGATTCCTTCAAGAGACTGTTTGAAGAAAACGGAGATGTAGATTTGGTTGAAGTGTTTACCTATGGAAATGTAAAGACGGCCGCTGCTTTTCTTTACGGAATCAGCCGGGAGGAACTGGACAAGGAGGACTTTGCGGTATCCGATCCCAATTATCAGCTGATTGTAGCTGCTGTTGTTAAAAAGCGGTGAAAGATAAGCAATGAAAGTATAAGCGGTGAAAATATAAATGCTGAAAGTATAAATACTGAAAGGACATAGGCGATGAAGATACTGCATATGACGCCGCCGGAGGTACAAAACGGCGTATACCAATACATTTTTAACCATATGCCTTTTATCGATCAGACCAGATATGAGTTTTCGTTCTTAACACAGGCTGAGGAGGAGCTTCAGGCGACGGAGGAGTACAAGCAGTATCATTTTCCCATATATCGTTTGAACAGCGTCCAGCGAAACGGCCGGGAGAAGTTTGAAAGAGAGATTCGTAAGATTCTGAGCCGGGGATTTGATGTGATTCATTTACATACCAGCGCATGGAGAGGCTTTTTGATTGAAGAGACAGCCATGGAACTGAAAATTCCCAAAGTGATTGTTCATTCCCACAGCTCTGGAATCGACTTTGTGGACGAGAACCGGCGGAAGGAGATTTTAAGGGATCATGAATACTACAGGGAGCGTTTTTCCATGGAATATGCGACGGATGTCTGTGCATGTTCCCGGCCGGCGGCAGAATGGCTTTTTTCGGAGAAGATTCCCAGAGACAGGATACGGATACTGCCCAATGCGGTGGATGTGAAGAAGTTTCGGTATCACAGAGCATTACGGAATGAAATGCGCAGGAAACTTGGAGTGGAAGATCGGGTAGTGATCGGCCATGTGGGCCGCTACAGCTTTACCAAAAATCAGGAGTTCTTAGTGCGCTGCTTTACGAAAGCTTATAAAAGAAATCCGAAGCTGTATCTGATTCTTATAGGCCAGGGAGAAAATATCGCTGCAGTCCGGAAACTGGTGGAAGAGCTTGGAATGAAAGAGCACATCCGCTGTTACGGATGGATGGAGAATATCCCTGATTTTCTGCAGGCCATGGATGTGTTCTGCCTGCCTTCAAAGTTCGAAGGCCTGCCGATATCAGCGGTGGAGGCCCAGGCGGCAGGACTTAGGTGTCTGATATCGGAAGAAGTAACCAGGGAGACGGATCTGACCGGGCTGGCAGGCTTCCTTCCGCTGGAACAGGAGCCCTGGGTGGAAGCTCTGGCTGATGCAGAGATAGATACGGATAGAAGCTGGCAGGACGACAGCCTTTATAGGGCAGGATATAGCATGGAAGCTTCCTGCAGCAAGCTGATACAGCTTTATGAAACATTTTGAGGCAATCATTATTTGTATCCTCAGTGTCTTCTTGTACAGTGGGGGGAAGAAGCATGTTACTGTTCACGGAGTGAACAGTAACAGAAGCATTTAGTATAGAAAAACATTCTTTATATAGCCATTGAACAGGCGGCCCGAAGTTGTTATACTAGAGACAACGGAGGGCCGCTGTTATCGTTAAGCGGCCATGAAAGGACGGTACGCATATGGCAAGAACCGTAGGAATCGGATATCAGAATTTTGAACAATTGATTACGAATGATAATTTTTACGTGGATAAAACGCTGTTTATCAAGGAGTGGTGGGAAAACAAGGATTCCGTAACTCTAATTACCCGCCCCAGACGCTTTGGAAAAACACTGACCATGAGCATGACGGAACAATTCTTTTCTGTAAAATATGCAGGACGCGGCGATCTGTTTGAAGGCCTTGCCATCTGGGAGGAGGAGAAGTATCGAAAGCTCCAGGGGACTTATCCGGTAATTTTTTTAACCTTTGCACATGTAAAAAGCAGTGATTTTTACAATATGCGGATGATGATATGTGAACTGATTGCCCGGGAATATGCGAGAAACGCATTTTTGCTGGAGGGTTCCTGTCTGACAGAGGAGGAAAAGGCTTCCTTTTTAAGAAAGACAAAGGATATGGGGGATGTAGATGCGGTGCTGGCAGTGAACCAGCTGACGGAATATTTGTCCCGTTATTATGGAAAAAAGGTGATTCTTCTTTTGGACGAATACGATACGCCCATGCAGGAGGCTTATATAAGCGGATACTGGGATGAGGCGGTAAGCTTTATCCGGAGCCTGTTCAATTCTACCTTTAAGACGAATCCCTATCTGGAACGAGCCATTATGACAGGGATTACCCGTGTGAGCAAGGAATCTATTTTTTCGGATCTCAACAATCTGGCCGTAATAACAACGGTCTCGGATCTCTATGCGGACTGCTTCGGGTTTACGGAGGAGGAGGTATGGGAGGCGCTGGAAGAATACGGGCTTTCCGGAAAAAGCGAAGCGGTAAAAAGCTGGTATGACGGATTTGTATTTGGAAATAAAAGGGATATCTACAATCCCTGGTCCATTATAAGTTATCTGAAAACAAGGAAGCTTTCCACCTATTGGGCCAACACCAGCAGCAACAGCCTGGTGGGCAAGCTGGTTCGTGAGGGCAGCCGGGAAGTAAAGGAAATCATGGAGGATCTGTTGAGAGGAAAGTCTCTTCGGACAGAAGTGGACGAGCAGATTGTATACAGCGCGCTGGAAGGAAATGAAAATGCCATCTGGAGTCTGTTTCTGGCCAGCGGTTATCTGAAAATGGAGGGCTATACCTTCTGCGAGGAATACGGCAGGGAAGAATATGAGCTGGCGTTGACCAACCGGGAAGTGTGGATCATGTTTAACCATTTACTGCAGATGTGGCTGAAAGAGAACCTCTCTGCGTATAACGGATTTATTAAGGCTCTGCTGCGGGATGAGCTGGAGGAAATGAATGAATATATGAATCGGATCACAGAGCAGACCTTCAGTTCCTTTGATACTGGGAAAAAGCCGTCAGAAGCTGCGGAACCGGAGCGTTTTTACCACGGCTTTGTTCTGGGGCTGCTTGCGGATCTGAGGGGGCGTTATGTCCTAACCTCCAATCGGGAGAGCGGTTTCGGACGTTATGATATCATGCTGGAGCCTCTGCAAAAGTCTGATCCGGCCATTATTATAGAATTCAAGGTGTTTCGTCCTGGGAAGGAACAGAGTCTTGAGGACACGGTACAGGCAGCTCTTGCACAGATAGAAGAAAAGAAGTATGCTGCGGCCTTGGAAGCAAAAGGAATTGTCCCAGAGCGGATTCGGAAGTATGGGTTTGCTTTTGAAGGGAAGAAGGTTCTCATCGGTTGAGTAGAATGAAAGGCGGTAAAAGGATGGCAAGAACTGTAGGAATTGGTCATCAGAATTTTGAACAATTGATTACAAATGATAATTTCTACGTGGATAAAACACTGTTTATCAAGGAATGGTGGGAAAACCAGGATGCGGTGACCCTGATTACCCGTCCCAGACGTTTCGGAAAGACACTGATGATGAATACCGTAGAGCGGTTTTTCTCCGCAGAGTATGCAGGGCAGGGCGAGCTGTTTGAGGGTCTTGCCATCTGGAAGGAAGAAAAGTACCGGAAGCTTCAAGGGACATATCCGGTAATCAGCCTTTCCTTTGCCAATGTCAAGAATGCAAAATATCAGGTGATACGCAAGCGGATCTGCCAGATTTTAACGGGGCTTTATTCGGAACATCGATTTCTGATGGAGGGGGATCTGCTGGATGAGAAGGAGAAAAGCTTTTTTGAATCTGTATCCGTAGATATGGATGATGCAACAGCAACGTATGCGCTTCACGAGCTGTCCTCATATTTATTTCGTTATTATGGAAGAAAGGTGATTTTTCTTCTGGACGAGTATGATACGCCCATGCAGGAGGCTTATGTAGGCGGCTTTTGGGAGGAAATGGTTTCTTTTACCCGAAGCTTATTTAACGCCGCCTTTAAGACGAATCCATACCTGGAACGGGCCATTATGACAGGGATTACCCGGGTGAGCAAGGAGTCCGTTTTTTCGGATCTGAATAATCTGATGGTAGTCACAACCACCTCCGACGCCTATGCGGACTGTTTTGGCTTCACAGAAGAGGAAGTATGGGCGGCCCTGGAGGAATTCGGGCTTTCCGAAGAGAGGGCCAGGGTAAAGAACTGGTATGACGGATTTACTTTTGGCAGTAAAAGGGATATCTATAATCCCTGGTCAATTCTGAACTTTTTGAAAACCGGGAAGATATCGGCCTATTGGGCGAACACCAGCAGCAACAGCCTGGCAGGAAAGCTGATTCAGGAAGGAAGCAAAAGGATCAAGCTTATTATGGAGGATCTTTTGGAAGGAAAACCGCTTCATACAGAGATTGATGAGGAGATTGTGTTCAATCAGCTGTCAAGTAATGAAAGCGCAATCTGGAGCCTTCTGCTGGCCGGCGGATATCTGCGCATGGAAAGGTTCTGGTTCCATGAAGAATGGGGACGCGGGGAGTATGAACTGGCGCTGACAAATAAAGAAGTGCGTTCTATGTTTGAAGGGATGTTCCGCCAGTGGTTTGCAGGCGATACCTCGGGATACAGCGAATTTGTGGAGTCCTTGCTTCAAGGCAGCCTGGAAGAAATGAATAAATACATGAACGATATCACAGAGGAGACCTTCAGTTCCTTCGATACCGGCAAAAAGCCTTCCAGGGCGGCGGAACCGGAGCGTTTTTACCACGGCTTCGTCCTGGGGCTGCTTTCGGATCTGAGGGGGCGTTATGTCCTGACCTCCAACCGGGAGAGCGGCTTCGGACGTTATGATATCATGCTGGAGCCTCTGCAAAAGTCTGATCCAGCCATTATTATTGAATTCAAGGTGTTCCGTCCGGGGAAGGAGGAGACCTTGGAGGACACGGTACAGGCAGCCCTTGCACAGATAGAAGAAAAGAAGTATGCTGCGGCTTTGGAAGCAAAAGGAATCGACCCGGAGCGGATTCGGAAGTATGGGTTTGCATTTGAAGGGAAGAAGGTTCTGATCGGTTGAGTAGAATGAAAGGCGGTAAAAGGATGGCAAGAACTGTAGGAATCGGTCATCAGAATTTTGAACAATTAATTACAAATGATAATTTCTACGTGGATAAAACGCTGTTTATCAAGGAATGGTGGGAAAACCAGGATGCGGTGACCTTGATTACCCGGCCAAGACGCTTTGGAAAGACACTGATGATGAATACCCTGGAGCGGTTTTTTTCCACAGAGTATGTAGGGCAGGGCGAACTGTTTGAGGGTCTTGCCATCTGGGAGGAGGAGAAGTACCGAAAGCTTCAAGGAACTTATCCAGTGATATTCTTAAGCTTTGCGGAGGCAAAGGATAAAAGCTTTTCCAAGATGAGGAAAACACTGTGCCAGCTGATTGCCGAAGAATATACAAGGCATATGTTTTTATTGGAGGGGGATGTCCTTAATGAGCAGCAGAAGGATACCTTCCTAAGAAAGAATGTGGACATGGAGGATGTGGATGCGGTTCCTGCTTTAAGGCAGCTTTCGGAATATTTGTTCCGTTATTATGGAAAAAAGGTGATTCTTCTTTTGGACGAATACGATACGCCCATGCAGGAGGCTTATATAAGCGGATACTGGGATGAGGCGGTAAGCTTTATCCGGAGC